>CAVQLY010000009.1:0-195122 GCA_963713475.1 uncultured Thermoleophilia bacterium | reverse complement strand
GCAGGACGACACCGAGCGGACCATCGATACCCGCGTCGGCCGGTCCTTCGTGGCGCCGCTTGTGGGCGCCGACGCCGTCATCGTCCTGGCCGGCCGGTTCCGCACGGCGCTTCGGCGGTGGGGCTACCAGGGGCCGGTCCACACCGCGACGACGGCTGTGGCTGACGATGCACTCGGCGCTGCCGATGCCGGCGCCAGGCCCTCGGGTCCGCCACGCCGGGCCGCCCCACGTCCTCTTCCTCTCTCGGATCTTTGTCGACCAAGGGCGTGTACGAGGCACTCGAGGCCGTGCGGATGGTCGCAGAGGCGCGGCGCTCGACCTGCGCATGAGCGTCGTCGGGGACGGCCCGGAGCTGGCCGGCGCCGCCCGGCACGTCAACGAGCGCGGGGTGCAGCACGTGCGCTTCCTCGGCGACGTCAGGGGAGAAGCAGAAGCATCGCCTGATGGCCGCCGAGCGACATCTACCTCTTTCCGAGCTACAGGGAGGGCATGCCTGCTACGGTGCTCGAGGCCATGGCCTACGGCATGAGCGTCATCACCTCGCCGTGTCGGTGGGGTGGAGGACTTCTTCGAGGACGGCGTGCACGGCTTCGTGCCCCCGACGTCCGGCCTTCGGTCCTGGCCGACCGGCTGGAGGCGCTCGTAGCGAGCGCCGATCCTGCGCCGGTCGTCTGGGGCTCCAGGCCCAGGCCTTCGCGCGCGCGCCATTTCACGCCGCGGCGAGCGGCGGAGCGGTTGCTGGCCGTCGTCGATCAGGTGCGTGAAACGCCTGCCGGCGCCATCGCGCCCGACACCGACTGGTTCGCCGGGTGCCGGCGCCGGCGCGGATCACCGGGTGGAGGGTCGCGCGGCATGAACGCCAGCGTCTCGTCGGCTTGCTCTCCGAGAGCATCACCCGCCTCGATTCCTGGCTCGAAGACCCACGACTACGCCGCCTACGACCCCTTCGACGGCCTCGACGCGTGGGTGCGGCCGCTGGCCGTCACTCCGTTCTCGCGCCAATTGCTCCAGCAGGGGGTGCGCAGGTTCCCTTGGAACCTGCGCCCGCTGCTCGGCATCAAGCCGGCGACGAGCACCAAGGCCGTCGGCTATCATGGCCCGCGCCTACCTCAGGCTGTACCGCCTTCGCGGCGAGCTCGCCACCTGGCGGCCGCGGAGGGGTGCCTGGCCTGGCTCCTGGAGAACGCGAGCCCAGGCTATTCAGGGCTCTGTTGGGGCAATCACTTCGACTACCAGTCGCGGGTCTTCTACCTGCCCAAGGGCGAGCCCACCGTGGTGTGGACCGCCCTCATCGCCCATGCCTTTCTCGACGCCTGGGAGCTACGGGGAAGGCGGAGTACGCCGCTGCCGCGGGCAGCGTGGCGAGTTCATTCTCGCGACCTGGAACGCCGCCCCGAGGGACAGGGCATCTGCATCAGCTACATCCCGTCGTCCTACCGCTGTGTGCACAACGCCAACGTGCTGGCCGCCTCGGCGCTGGCCCGCACGGCGGCGGCCCGCGGCGACGGCAGCTCCTGGAGGTCGCCGTGCCGGCGATCGCCTACACGGTCGGCTGCCAGCGCGACGACGGCTCCTGGTGGTACGGCGAGGCGGACAACCTGCACTGGGTCGACAACTTCCACACCGGCTACGTGCTGGACTCGCTGTGGCAGTACATGCGCGCGAGCGGCGACGAAGAGCACGGCGAGGCCTACGCCCGCGGCGCCGACTTCTTCACGGAGCACTTCTTCCTCGCCGACGGCACGCCACGCTACTACTGGGACCGCATGTGGCCGGTCGACATCCAGTGCGCGGCCCAGGCGATCGAGAGCCTCGTCGTGATCGCGGAGGAGCGCGGGGACGACCGTGCGCTGGACCTGGCCGGGAAGGTCGCGGCGTGGACTATCGAGAACATGCAGGATGTCGATGGATACTTCTACTTCCAGCGCTGGCCACTCGTCGTGAACCGGACCCCGATGCTGCACTGGGGCCAGGCGACGATGCTGCACGCGCTCACTGTACTGCTCGAGAAGGAGTCGGGACACGATGAGGATCAGCATCTTCGGCTGGGCTACGTGGGCGCCGTCACGGCGGCGTGCCTCGCCCGGGACGGCCACCACGTGGTCGGCGTCGACGTCAACGCCGACAAGGTCGCCGGCGTCGCCGCCGGGCGACTCGCCGATCGTCGAGGAGGGGCTGGACGGCTTGCTGGCGACGAGCCGTGCGCGGACGGCCGCATCGACGCCACCACCGACGCGCGCGCGGCGATCGGCGCGACCGACGTCTCGATGATCACCGTCGGCACGCCGCCGCCGCCAACGGCGAGCCCGACCTGAGTTCGTCATGCGCGTGTGCGCCGAGATCGGCGGCGGCGGTCAAGGTCCTCGGCAAGGCCCACGTGGTGGTCCTGCGCAGCACCGTGCCGCCGGGCACGCTGGAGCGCTGCGCCGAGCTCTTCGCCGCGGAGGGCGCCGACGTCCACCTGGCCTTCAATCCCGAGTTCCTGCGCGAGGGGTCGGCGATCAGGGACTACGACACGCCGCCGTACACCATCATCGGCACCACCGACGCGGTCGCCGAGCGCGAGGTGCGCGCGCTCTACGCGGCCGTCGACGCGCCCGTGATCGTCGTCGAGCCCGCGGTCGCGGAGATGGTCAAGTACGTGGGCAACGCCTGGCACGCGACCAAGGTCGCCTTCGCCAACGAGGTCGGGCCGGCTGGCCAAGGCCTTCGGCGTCGACGGCCGCGACGTGATGGACATGTTCGCCAGCGACACCAAGCTCAACGTCTCGCCGGTGTACCTGCGGCCGGGCTTCGCCTACGGCGGCTCCTGCCTGCCCAAGGACGTCGGGGCGCTGCTCGCACCTGGCCCGCGGGCACGATGTCCAGGTCCCGCTGCTCGGCGAGCCTGCCGGCGAGCAACGCCCAGCAGATCGAGCTCGCGTTCCGGGCGGTGCTCGCCTCAAGCCCGCGGCGCGTCGGGGTGTTCGGCCTCGCCTTCAAGCCCGACACCGACGACCTGCGCGAGAGCCCGGCGGTGCCGCTGGTGAAGCGCCTGCTGGGCGAGGGCTGCGAGGTGCGCATCTACGACCGCGACGTGAACCACGCGCACCTCATGGGCACCAACCTCGCCTACATCCGGGCCAACCTGCCGCACTTCGAGGCGCTGCTCGTGGAGTCGGCCGGCGACGCGGTGGCGTGGGCGGACGTGGTGGTCGTCACCTACGCCTCGGGAGACTTCGTCGAGGCGCTCTCCGGCGCGACGGCAGGCCGCGTGATCGACCTGGCCGGCCTGTTCCGCGACCACGCCTCGCGGGCGGGAGTACTCATGGCATCGCCTGGTAGCGCTCCTGATCATCGTCGAGAACCTGCCCGTCCCGTTCGACCGGCGGGTCTGGATGGAGTGCCGCGCGCTGCGCGGCGGCGGGCTACGAGGTGTCGGTGATCTGCCCCAAGGGCGCGGGCGCCACGGCCGAGCGCGAGACGCTCGAGGGCGTCCACGTCTACCGCCACGACTGCCCCCCGAGGCGGACTCGCCGCGCGGGCTACCTCCGCGAGTACGCGGCGGCCCTGTGGCGGGAGTGGCGCCTGGCGCGGCGCGTGTTGCGTGACCGCGGCTTCGACGTCGTGCACGTGTGCAATCCGCCGGACCTGCTCTTCCTGGTGGCGGCCTGGTTCAAGCTGGTGCACGGCACGCGCATGGTGTTCGACCAGCACGACATCATCCCCGAGCTCTACGAGGCCAAGTACGGCCGCAGGGACGTCTTCTACCACGTGCTGCGGCTCGCCGAACGCGCTCACCTTCGCCACGGCCGACGTCGTCATCTCCACCAACGAGTCCTACCGCGACGATCGCCCTGACGCGCGGGCGCAAGCGCCCGGAGGACGTCTTCGTCGTCCGCAACGGCCCCGACCTCTCGCGGTTCGTCGAGACGCCGCCCGACGCCGCGTACAACCGCGGCCGCCGCTACCTCGTCGGGTACGTCGGCACCATGGGCGAGCAGGAGGGCATCGACCACCTGCTGCGCGCGGTCGCACCATCGTCCACGAGCTCGGCCGCAGCGACTTCTAGTTCATGATCATCGGCGGCGGCCCCGCGGTCGAGGGCCTGCGCCGCCTCAGCCGCGAGCTGGGCATCGAGGACTACGTCGAGTTCCCCGGGCGCGTCCCCGACGAGGAGCTGCTGCAGCGGCTCTCCACCTGCGACGTGTGCGTGAACCCCGACCCCGAGACGCCGTTCAACGACGCCTCGACGATGACCAAGATCATGGACTACATGGCGCTGGGCAAGGCGTCGGTGCAGTTCGACCTGATCGAGGGCCGCCGCTCCGCGGGCGAGGCGTCGGTGTACGCGCGGTCCGACGACGAGGGCGACCTCGCCCGCCAGATCGTCGCGCTGGCGGAGGACGAGGCGCGCAGGGCGGAGATGGGGCGTCTCGGGCGCCGCCGCATGGAGGAGTCACTCGAGTGGCGGCACCAGATCCCCCGCCTGATCGCCGCCCACGAGCGCGCCCAGGCGAAGTGGAGGGGCCGTCGGGCCCAGGCGGGCGGTCGCCGCGAGTAGAGCGGCGCCTTCGGAGCGCCCCGGAGGCGGTCGTCGGGGCGCCCGATACTGTATCCATTTCTGGCTACGCTTCTGCGCGTTCCGCGTTCGCGCCGGCCGTCGAGGCGCGCCCAGCCTTGGCCGCGCCGGCGGGGTCGCCGCTTTGGATCGTCAACGTAGTCACAGGTGGCAACTCGTAGACGTATGTTCCCCTTTTGGCCGTCATCCCCGAGGGGTACCCTTAGGCGCACAGACCAGCTTCCGGGGGGGCCAAGTGGGCATTGCGGGCGCCACTACCGACCGGGGCGACGGACTGGCCACTGGCGCGTGCCGTTCGTCGACCTCAAGATCCAAGCGTCGAGTTGCGGGCCGAGTTCGACGCTGCCTTCAGCTCGGTCCTCGAGCGGGCCGCCTACACCATGGGCCCGGAGCTGGCGGCAGTTCGAGGAGGCCTTCGCCGCCTTCTGCGGCTGCGACCACGCGGTCGGGGTGAGCTCGGGCACCGACGCCGTGAAGCTCGCGCTGATCGCCGCGGGCGTGCGGCCCGGCGACGAGGTCATCGTCCCGGCCAACACGTTCATCGCCACCGCCGAGGCCGTGAGCCACATCGGCGCCACGCCGGTCTTCGTGGACTGCCTCGAGAGCAACGGTCTCATGGACACCGCAGCCGTCGGGCCCGCGGTCACGCCGCGCACCACCGCGGTCGTGCCCGTGCACCTGTACGGGCAGCCCGTGGACATGGACGCGCTCGCCGAGGTCGCCTCGGCTCACGGCCTGGCGGTCGTCGAGGACGCCTGCCAGGCGCACGGCGCCACCTACAAGGGCCGGCCGGCGGGCTCGCTCGGCGACACCGCCGCCTTCAGCTTCTACCCGGGCAAGAACCTCGGGGCGCTGGGCGACGGCGGCGCGGTCACCACCAACGACGCCGCCGCCGCCGAGACGGTGCGCCTGTACCGCAACCACGGGCAGGAGGACAAGTACACGCACCGGGTGGTCGGCTACTGCGACCGCCTGCACAACCTCCAGGCGGCTCTGCTGCTGGTCAAGCTGCCGCATCTGGCCGCCTGGAACGAGGCCCGGCGCATCGGCCGCCCGCGACTACGATTCCGGCCTGGCGGGAAGGCACGGGGTGACGGTCACGGAGCTGGGGGAAGGCGTCGAGGCCGTCTATCACCTGTACGTGGTGATGGTGGACGACAGGGACGGCGTGCGGGAGCGACTGGGAGAGCGGGGCGTCGAGTCCGGGATCCACTACCCGGTGCCGCTGCACCTGCAGCCCGCCTACGAGGAGCTGGGCTATGCGTCGGGCGACTTCCCGGTCGCCGAGCGCCGGGCGGCGCGCATCCTGTCGCTGCCCATGTTCCCGGAGATCACCAGCACAGCGAGACCACGTCATCGCGGCGCTGGAGCAGGCGCTCGCCTGACCGGGCGCCCGGCGCTGCGACGAGAGGGGAGGGAAGAGCATGACGGCGATGCGGGTGCCCAGCGCGGACGAGCAGACGTTCGACGTGCGCGTCTCTGGCCGAGGCGATGGCCCCGACGGACCTGAGAGGAGGCGAGAGAGATGACAGCGATGAGGGCTCTGGCGCTGAAGAGCAGGCGCTGGACAGTTGTGTCGTACCGATGCGTCTCGTCGCGGTCGACCGCGAGGCCGGGGCGCCGGTCAAGGCGCGCCTGCATCCCGCACGCTGGTTCCTCTTCACCGACCTCTGCTTCGGCCTCATCGCCTACGGGCTCGCGCTCATGTTCCGCGGCGAGGTCGTCGAGGCGGGGGAGGCCGTCTCGCTCGGCCCCAGCTGGTCCATGCTCGTCCCGCTGGCGATCACCTTCCTCGTCTTCTACGCGCATGGGCCTCTACGAGCGCGAGCTGCTGGCGCTGCGCGCGCTGCACCTGCTGACGCTCGCCAAGGCCATGCTCTGGTCGGCGGCCATCAGCGCCCTGGTCGTGTATCTGCTGCACCTGCCGATCGGCTTCGACTCCCGCATCACCGTCGTGGGCACGTTCACTCTGTTCTTCCTGTTCGCCGCGGTCGTGCGCACGCTCCTGCTCTCGCGCGTCCTGGGACGGCGGTTCCGGGAGGACATGGGAGGCACGCTCGTCGTCGGCTGGCCGTACCGCACCGAGCCGCTGCGCGAACGCCTCACCATGCTCAAAGGCTTCAACCACGTGACGCTTGTCGACGGCGGCAGGGAGCAGCGCGTCGTCGCCCGCGTCACCGAGCACCTGGGCGAGCGCACGGACGCCGGCCGGCCGGCGTTCGGGTCGCTGTTCGTCGACGCCGGCAGCCTCACCCTCACCCAGACGCTCGACCTCATCGCCGTCGGCCGGCGCCACGGCGCCACGGTGTACGTGATCTCCAACCGCCTGCGCCCGCTCACCGGCCGGCGTCTGCTCATCGACCTGTTCGAGGCGCCCGTGGTGCGCACGCACCGCATCCCCGGCGAGCGCCGACGGGCTCCGCTCAAGCGCGCCTTCGACATCGTCATCTCGGCCGGGGCGCTGCTGCGTGCTCTCCCCGCTCATGCTGGCGATCGCCCTCGCCGTGAAGCTCACGTCACGCGGGCCGGTGTTCCACGCGCAGGAGCGCATCGGTCTCGACGGCCGGCCCTTCAAGTTCTACAAGTTCCGCAGCATGCGCAACGGCTCCGACTCCTCGGCGCACTGCGAGTACATGCGGGCGCTCATCAACGGCGAGGCCGAGACGAAGACGCAGTCGGTGGAGGGCGAGGAGGAAGAGGTCTTCAAGCTGGTCGACGATCCGCGCATCACCAAGCGTCGGCCGCCTGCTGCGGCGCTACTCGCTCGACGAGCTGCCGCAGCTCTGGAACGTGTTCATCGGCGACATGAGCCTCGTGGGGCCACGGCCCCCGCTGCCCTACGAGGTCGCCGCGTACCAGCCCTGGCACCGTCGTCGGCTGGAGGTCAAGCCCGGCATCACCGGCGTGTGGCAGGTGGACGGGCGGAGCCGCGTCAGCTTCGACGACATGGTGTTCCAGGACATCCTGTACGACTGTTCACGCGACGCCCTGGTGGACGTCTCGCTGTGCCTGCGCACGGTGCCGGCGGCTCTGCTGGGCCACGGAGCCGCGTGAGCACGACCCGCGGGGGCATCATGACGAACGTAGCGATCATCGGGCACGGGTACTGGGGCCCGAACCTTCTGCGCAACTACCTGGAAGTGCCGGGCGTCTCGGTGAAGTGGGTCTGCGACCTGCTCCCCGAGGCGCTCGACAAGGTCCGCCGCCGCGTACCCGGCGCAGGCCACCACAGACAGCTACGACGAGGTGCTCGACGACCCGGCCGTGGACGCGGTGGTCATCGCCACGCCGATCTCCACGCACTTCGCGCTCGCCAAGGCGGCGCTCGAGGCCGGCAAGCACGTGTTCGTCGAGAAGCCGATGACGAGCTCGACGGCCGACGCCGAGGAGCTCGTGCTGCTCGCCCACCGCACCGGCCTCACGCTCATGGTGGGCCACACCTTCGTGTTCAGCCCGCCGGTGCGCAAGCTCGGCGACCTCATCCACCGCGGCAAGCTCGGCGACATCCACTTCATCACCTCGTCGCGCGTCAACCTCGGCCTGCACCAGAAGGACGTGAGCGTGGTCTGGGACCTCGCGACGCACGACCTCTCGATCCTGTACTACTGGCTGGGCGAGGCCGCCTCCACGGTCTACGTCACCGGCCGCGGCTGCATCGTGCCGGACATCCCCGACGTGGCCTTCGTCAACCTGAGGTTCCCGTCCGGGGTGATCGCCAACATCGACATCGCCTGGCTCTCGCCGGTCAAGCTGCGCCGCACGGTGATCGTCGGCAGCCAGCGCATGGCGCTCTACGACGACACCGAGAGCGTCGAGAAGGTCAAGGTGTTCGACCACGGCGTGGACTACAAGGACCCGGAGACGTTCGGCGAGTTCCACCTCTCCTACCGCACCGGCGACATCGTCGCCCCGAAGCTCGACACGGTCGAGCCGCTGTTCGCCGAGGCGAGCCACTTCATCGAGTGCGTCACCACCGGCAAGCGGCCGATCACCGACGGCGTCGCGGGTCTTCGGGTCGTCGCCTCGCTGGAGGCGGCCGAGAGGTCACTGCGCAACCACGGCGGCGTGCAGCCCATCGAGTTGTCGGACATGCCCGGGGCCTAAGAAGGCCGTGGGGCCGGCGTGGAAGGCATGCGCGTCGCCGATGACTGCAGCCCGCAGCGCTTCGTGACGATGCAGTAGAATGCACGGGTCGAACAGGCAACCGTAGGTGGGGGTCGATCGTGTCGCCGAGTGATGAGCTTCAGGAGATGGCTCCCCCGGACCTTCTGGGCGCGCTGTGGCGGCGACTGTGGCTGGTGGTCCTGGTCGCCGTCGTCTGTGCCGGGACGGCGTTCCTCGTGGCGAACAGCCAGAGCCGCAAGTACGAAGGCGTCGCGCGCCTGCTGTACCAGCAGCCTACGGACGTCTCCGATCCGACCTCCAGCCGCTCGTCCGTCGACACGGAGAGCATCAGCATCCAGCTGCAGAGCGTGAGCAGCACCATCGACAGCCCGGCGGTCCGTGATCGGGCCAAGGAGCTGCTCGACGGTGCAGGCCTGCCGCCCGAGTACGAAGTCACCGCGGCGCCCGCCCAGCCGGAGGACCAATCCACCGGCTCAGACTTCCTCAGTTCGGTCGACATCTCGGCGGTGACGCCATCACCGTCGAGTGCGGCTCGCCTGGCGAATGCCTATGCGGCCGCGATCATCGCGCTGCGCAAGGAGGAGACGCAGGAACGCTACGCAGCGGCGCAACGCGTGGTCATGGATCAGCTCAAGCTCTACCCGACGCCGGAGTCCCAGCTGACGGCCGACTACGCGATCCTCACGCAGCAACTCCACAACCTCCAGATCGCGGAGGCGACCGCCACCGGGGATTTCGAGGTGATCGTCCCCGCCACGCCGCCGGAGTCACCCATCTCTCCGCAGCCGATGAAGTCGGCCGCGCTGGGCCTCGGGCTTGGCATCCTCATCGGCATCGCCGTCGCGTACACGAGCGCCCGGCTGGATACCCGCGTCCGTACGTCCAGTGAGATCGCCGAGATCGTCGGTCTTCCCGCCATCGGGCGCATTCCGCGCATTCCTCGGCACTCGCCGCAAGCTAGCGATCTGGTCTCTGTCACGGAGCCCCGTGGGCCAGTGAGCGAGGCCCTGCGCATGGTGCGAAGCAGTCTGGAATGGGCTGCCGTCGACAGCGAACTCAAGTCACTGCTCGTCACAAGCTGCCTGAAGGGAGAGGGCAAGACCCTGACCATCAGTAACCTCGCGGTGACGCTCGCGCGCTCCGGCAACAGGGTCGTCATCGTAGATGGTGACCTGCGTGCGCCGCGATTGCACAGGGTCTTCGAGATGCCGAACGCCGTTGGTGTCACCTCGGTCGTTCTCGGCAAGGCTGAACTTGACGATGCGCTGCAGACGTTTGAGCTTGCGCCGGATCGGCATTGGACGGGGTCTGGGCCGCATGTGCGCGTGCGAACGGAGCAGGAAGCGCCGGAACGCGCAGTCCACGCGGGCAGTCTCCAGGTACTTACCTCCGGGCCCCTTCCGCCTGACCCTGGAGAACTCGTTGCATCCAAGCGGATGTCAGGCGTTCTGGAGCAGCTCCACCAGCGAGAGGTGGACTACGTCCTTGTGGACGCTCCACCTCTGCTTGTCGTGGGCGATGCCGGAGCGCTGGCATCGTCCGTGGACGGTCTTGTCTTGCTCGCCAGCATCGGCAAGGCACGGCGACCCATTCTGAGGAATGTGCGCGAGGCGCTGCAGTCGCTGCCCTGCAGGAAAGTCGGCGTCGTGGTAGTGGGAGAACCAGTCAAGCACAAGGAGTATTACTCATACCGCGGGAGTGGTTCACAGATCGGCAGCATGGCTTCCACGGGGCTGGGCAAGAGCATCGACGAACCCGCACCCGCACCGCCCATCGGCGAGTAGGGTCGCGGTCGTGACCCCAACGCCCGCCGCCCATTCGCTGGGCGACCTCCAGATCTGCATCGCCCCGAACGTCGCCCTTGGCGGAGCCTGTGACCTGCAGCCGCCGTGCATCCTCGGCAAGCCGCCGCGCGGCGCCGGGGAAGGCGAGCTTCCGCTCGCTATCGGCGCCGGCGCCGTCATACGGCCGTTTACGACCATCTATGCCGGGAGCACGATCGGCGCCCGCCTGCAGACCGGGCAGGGGGCGAGCATCCGCGAGGACAACACCCTCGGCGACGACGTCAGCATCGGCACCAACGCCGTGCTCGAGTTCGGCAACCGGCTCGGCAGCCGCGTCCGTATCCACAGCGGCTGCTTCCTCGAGCTCGTGACCATCGAGGACGACGTCTTCGTCGGTCCCAACGTCGTCTTCACCGACGACCCGCACCCGATGGGCTGCCCGCGCTACAAGGACTGCAAGGGGGGCGCCGTGGTGCGCCGCCTGGCGCGCATCGGCGCCAACAGCACGATCCTGCCGGGGGTCGAGATCGGGGAGGGGTCGCTGGTGGGCGCCGGGTCTGTCGTCGTCCACGACGTGCCTCCCGGCGCCGTCGTCGCCGGCAACCCCGCGCGGGTGATCAAGCAGGTCGCGGAGCTCACGTGCCCGCCGGGCTGGTTCGAACACCCGTACACATGGTCGCCGTACGCCGAACTACAGTCGTTCGATCCCGGCGAGGCCTGCGAAGAAGTCATCGATCATCTCCACGTGCCGCGGCGCTACGAGCCGCCGACGCCGCGCGACTGAGGCGTCCGCGCCGGCGAGTCCAGCTGCCCGGCCCCGACCTCGTCCGCCGGCAAGGCCCACAGCCGCCACAGCGTGACCACGAACGTCGCCAGCAGCAGCGTGTTGCGCGCGACGACGATCGCCAGCGGCGCCGGCTGCATGTCCAGCAGGTTCCAGTAGAGCGCGGGGAACTCCGCCTGGGTGAGCGCGAGCGTGAGGCCGCCCAGCACGGCGATCCAGCGGTCGCGCGCGGCGACCAGCGCCCAGGCCGGCAGGATCCAGATGAAGTACTGGGGCGAGAGCACCTTGCCGAACGTCATGAGCGCGAGCAGCAGCGCCAGGACGACGAGCGCCTGGTCGGCGGGCGCCGCCCGCAGGCGCCGGCGCCGCAGCCACACGAACAGGTACACGGCGGCGACGGCGAGCAGCGTGAGGCCGCCGGACATGTCGGCGGCGAGGCCGACGCCGGGGGCGATCAGGGAGTGGGAGCCGTGGCTCCAGGCCCACTTCGCCCAGTCCGCGCCGAGCAGCTGGCCGAGCAGCTGCGGCGTCCCCAGCACGCTCTCGATCTGCAGCGGCCGCTCGAGGTGGTACTGGAACACGTGCCAGACGCCCGACCACGACTTGAGCACGTAGGGAAGGAACGGGGCGACGGCCGCGGCGCCGAAGGCGACCAGCGGCCAGGCCCAGCGTCGCGGCGGCCCGGCCAGCAGCAGCACCAGCGGCAGCAGCGCCAGCGGCGTGATCTTGAGCGCGAAGCCCATGCCGATGACGAACCCGGCGGCGGTGTACCAGCGCGCGGACAGGCACAGGATGAAGATCGCGATGAGCAGCGCCACGGCGACGTCGTACCGATTGATGACGATGGTCCCGATGAGCGCGACGCCGACGGGGAAGAGGACCGCGGCGACGTAGGCTCGCCCGCCGCGGGGCCAGAGCCGGCAGGCCACGAACGCCGTCACGGCCGCGGTGGCCATCGTGATCGCCCCCATCAGGATGTTGAACCAGATGCCGTACGTGCCCTCGTCGCCGGTGTGGCCGGGAACGCGGAACAGGGCGACGGCGAGCGGCGGGTACTCGACCTTGAAGGATGACGTGAAGGGGACCTCGCCCTGGGCGATGCGCGATGCGTAGCCCCAGTACACCGGCAGGTCGGTGATGTCGTGCATCCCGTACCAGAGGTTGGGGAACAGCACGCCCATGACGAGCAGCGTGAGGAAGCCCGCGGTGAGCATCGCCAGCCACGGGTTGGGCGCGTGCCGCTCGGGGGTCACGGGTGCGGCGTCCTCGCCGCCGAGGGCCGGTGGCGAGGCCGGCGGCGTCTGGGTGAGAGACGGACCGCTCACTTCTCGCGGAAGCTCCACAGCTTGTTCACGATGAAGTTGAACGGGAGCACGCAGAGGATCGCGAGGCACTGGCTGACGAGGACGCCGATGTCGAGCTGGCCGCGGAAGAGCCAGAAGGCCAGCTCGTTGAGCCCGAGGCCGGCGCAGCTGACGATGAAGAACTTGAGGGCCTGCATGCTGAAGCTGCCGGTGGAGCGGAAGGTCCACCAGCGGTTGAGCAGGTAGTTGTTGACCACGGCGACGCAGAACGCGAGGCCGCTGGCGAAGATCTCGACGGCGAACGTCGGGTCGCCGACCAGACTGCCCCAGAGGAACAGCGTCGCCTTGAGCACCACCAGGTTGACGATGGTGCCGAACCCGCCGACGACGGCGAACTTGACGAACTGCTTGCCGCTCTCCTGCAGGCGCGCGTCCATGGGTCACCTGGTGCGATGGGGAGGACGGCCGCGCGGCGCCGCAGCGCCGGCCGCGCGGCCGCGGGACCGCTCGTCATGATACGTGATGCCCGCGCGGCCCCAAAACCGGCGAACGGCCGCGGGGAGGACGCCGTCAGGCGATCTCTTCCTTACCGGCCGTCGCGGGCAGCTTCCAGACGGAGACGGCGGCGGCGACAGCGGCCGCGACGAGCACGACGTTGCGGGCGACGACCACGGCCACGGGGCCGGACTCGAGATCCACCATGCGCCAGTACAGGTAGGGGAACTCGACCTGCGTGAGCACGATCGCGACCAGCGTCAGGATGCCGGTCACGCGCTGCCACCCCGACCTGCCGACCACGACCAGCGCGACCAGCGGGAAGGTCCAGCAGAGGAACTGCGGCGAGAGCACCTTGTTGCAGACGGTGAAGGCGAGGACGCAGGCGAGGGCGGCGAGAGGGATGAACTCGGGCGCCGCCCGCAGCAGCGTCCGGCGGCGCCAGATCAGCACGTAGACCCCGGCGACCAGGAGCAGGCCCACCCAGACCGACAGGCGGGCGACGAGGTGGCTGCCCGGGCCGGCGAGCGACTGCGAGCCGAACGAGTTGCCGGTGCCGATGCCCCACTTGCCCATGGCGCCGGCGATCAGGTAGGGCGTGCCCGGCACGCTCTCGATCTGCAGCGGCCGCTGCGCGTGGTACGTGATGATGTTCGTCAGGCCGTGGAAGCGGCCGAGGAACGGCAGGAACGGCACGATCATGAAGACGAGGAAGCCGGCGAGGGCGTAGAGGACCCGCCGGCGGGTCTCGGCGACGATCAGCACGAGGGGGAGCAGCAGGCCCGGCGTGAGCTTGAGCGCGACGCCGATCCCGAGCGCGGCGCCGGCGGCGGCGGTGTGAGCGCCGCGCCAGGAAGAAGAGGCAGGCGGCGAGCGTGAGCGCCACCGCCACGTCGTAGCGGTTGGCGGTGATCGCGCCGGCGGCCAGGACGGCGGCGGCGTAGGCGGCGGCCGCCGCCAGCGGACGTCCCAGGCCGCGCCAGAGCGCGGCCGCGGTGGCGCCGGTGAGCGCCGCCGCCGCCGAGCAGAGCACGATCATCTCGGCGGCGAACCAGTTCTGGTACGCGGCCGGGTCGGCGTGCGGCGGCAGCGTGAACAGCGGCAGCGCCAGCGGCGGATACTCGAAGGAGAAGTCCCTGTAGACGCCCATGCCGGCGCTGACCTTCTGCGCGTACTCGAGGTACACGCCGATGTCGGAGACGTCGAAGAAGTAATACCAGGGCCCGCCGACGCGCAGCAGCCAGATCAGGAAGGCCCAGACGACGATCTGGAACGCGACGGCGGCGGCGATGATGAGGGCGGTCTCGCCGCCCGGCCTGGAGACGGGCCCGAGGAGCGCCGGCTCCGCTGCGCCGGCCGGCGCCTTCTTCGCCCTGCCCGCCGGCGCCTTCTTCGTCCTGCCCGCCCGCGGCTCGCCTCGCGCTCATCGCCGCGCCAGCCACGCGTCCACCTCGCCGAGCACGGCGGCGAAATCCGTGAGCGGCCGCCACTCGAGCCCCTCCTGCTCGCAGCGCTCGGCCAGGTGGCCGCGCGCGAAGACGAGGTCGGCCTCCCGCGCGGGGCAGAGGTCGCTGGGTCCGTCGCCGAACACCAGCACGACGTCGCCGGGGCGGCGCAGGCGATGCAGGATCGCCGCCTTGCAGCTCCTGGGTCCGCAGCGCGGGCAGTCCCCGAGCGCGTCGCTGAACTCCAGGTGGTACGGCGGTCCGCCGTCCGGTCCGGCGCCGACGAGCTCGCTGGCGAAGAGCTCGGTGGGCGGCAGGTCCAGGCGCTGCCAGAACGCCTCGATCGCCTCGCGGATGCCGGCGCTGACGATGGCGGCCTCGCCGCCGCGGGCCTGCAGCGCGAGTGAAGAAGTCGTGCAGGCCCGGCATGGGCTCGGCGACCTCGAGGAGGCGCCGGATGAGCTCCGCCCGCGGCGCCTGATGAGCGCGATCTGGCGGTCGAACACCTCCGCGTGGCTCATGCGGTCGTTGTACGACTCCTCCTCGAGCTCCCACCAGGGGTCGCCGACGAACGGCTGCAGCGCGACCTCGTTGCACTCGTGCGTCGTCATCGTGCCGTCGTAGTCGAGGAGGGCGAGGAGGCGCGGGCCGGAGGCGCTCCCGGCGCCCGCGCCGGCGGCCTGGGTGGCTTGGCGGTCGGTCATGGCGAAAGTCTACATGGGCGGGCAGTCCCCGCCGACCGCGCACCGCCCACCGGCGGGACGATCGCGCCCGAGCGCGGATAGGCCGCTCGTGAACCGCGTCCCGAGGGCCCGAGGCATGACGTGCGTTGCCCGAATACCACCAGTGGTCCGCTGAGAGCGCCGGGCGCCGTGATCGTGGTGCCGGAGAGATCGAAGAGAGTGCGTTGGACGATGATGTCAGAGGTGACGCCATACATGACGCCACACATGACGCCACACATGACGCCACACATGACGCCACCGGTGTAGTCACTCCGGAACGGACATACCCGCGGCCTGCCGAGGGGTTCCCCGACCTCCGGGCTTCAGATCAGGATCCGCGGCCTCGCCCTTCGCGCCCGGGCAAGAGCGCCAGAAGCTCCGCCGGCGCAAGCGCGGGGAGGGGGCCGGCGGCGTAGCCGGCCCGGTCCCTCGTGACGATGTAGTCCGCGCCGGCCTGTCGGGCTGCCGCCATCTGCACGGCATCCTCAAGATCGCGATAGGGCAGCGCCAGGGCCTGCCCGAGCACGTGGCCGTCGACAGGGGCGACCGCGAGGACCGACAAGAGATCGAGCGTGTGAACGCGCGCCGTGTCCGGCGAGCCGTACTTGGCGAGGAGGTAGAACAGCGTGGTGACGCTGTGCGCGGCGACGAGGCCGGCGATCCTGCCCGTCTCGGCCGCGGCCAGTACGGCTGCCGAATCTTCGTAGAACGGCTGACGCCGCTGGAAGACGTCGAGGATCACGTTGACGTCGAGCAGCGCGCGATAGCCGTCAGGCATGCTTGCGCTCGAGGTGGTCCCGGTAGTCCTCGAGCGAGGCCTCGGCGGGAAGCACGCCGGTGAGCCTGTGAGTCACGGGCGCCTGGTCTCCGGGCTCGTCGTCGGCGCCGAGCCGCTCGAGATGGCTGGTGACGAGCCGCGTCAGCGACGTGCTGTGCTCGTGCGCGTAGCGCTTGGCGCGCTCGAGCGTCGCACGCTCGATGCGGATCGTGAGCTTGGTCTCGTCCATGCCGTACAGTGTAGCGCGATTCTGCACGGCATCAAGTGCGGTCGGCGCCAGCGCCGGCGGAGGTGCCCTGTCGTCGATCGGTCTGCTCACGCGTCCATCGTCGCCGGTCCAATGTCGATAGGCGATGGGCCAGGAGGCCCGCGTGGGTAACGTTCGACTGTCCGAGGGTGGACGTTCGTCCGCGTCTGCTAGAATCAGCAACCCGGCCAGAAGCAGCAGAAAGCGAGTCTCGTGATCGACAGTCAGCCCCGGTTCCAGGACGTCTCGGCGCGCGTCGACTTCCCGGCGCTCGACGCCCGCATCCTCGCGTTCTGGAAGGAGCACGGCATCTTCGAGAAGAGCCTCGAGGGCCGTGACGACGCCCCCATCTTCGTCTTCTACGAGGGGCCGCCCACGGCCAACGGCCGGCCGGGCGCGCATCACGTCATCTCGCGCATCTTCAAGGACCTCTTCCCGCGCTACAAGACCATGCGCGGCTACCGCGTGCCGCGCAAGGCCGGCTGGGACACGCACGGCCTTCCGGTGGAGCTCGAGGTCGAGCGCCGTCTCGGCATCGACGGCAAGGGGCAGATCGAGGCCTACGGCGTCGCCGAGTTCAACAAGCTGTGCCGCGAGAGCGTCACCGCCTATCTGGAGGAGTGGGAGCGCTTCACCGAGCGCATCGGCTTCTGGGTCGACCTGGACGACGCCTACTACACGTTCACCAACGACTACATCGAGTCGGTGTGGGCGCTGCTGCGGCGGATCTGGGACAAGGACCTGCTCTACCAGGGCCACAAGGTCGTGCCGTACTGCCCGCGCTGCGGCACGGCGATCAGCAGCCACGAGGTGGCGCAGGGCTACAAGGACGTCACCGAGGACTCCATCTACGTGCGCTTCCCGCTCACGCCTGAGGCGGCGGCGAAGGTGTCCGAAGGCGCGGCCGGTGGAGGGGCGGACGGCGAGCCGAAGCCCGTCTCGCTCGCCGTCTGGACCACCACGCCGTGGACGCTCATCAGCAACGTGGCGGCCGCGGTGCGCTCCGACGTCACCTACGCGCTCGTGGAGAGTCGCGGCGAGCGCTTCATCCTCGCCCGCGACCTCGTGGAGAGAGTCCTCGGCAAGCAGGCCGAGGTGCTGCGCGAGTTCCCCGGCGCCGAGCTGCTGGGCCTGGACTACGAGGCGCCGTTCGGCTTCATGGCCACCGACAAGCGCGCCCACTTCATCATCGGCGACGACTACGTCACCACCACCGACGGCACCGGCATCGTCCACATCGCCCCCGCCTTCGGCGAGGCCGACATGCGCGTCGGCACGGACAACGACCTGCCGGTCGTCAACGCCGTCGACACGGAGGGCAGGTTCATCGCCGAGGTCACGCCGTGGGCCGGCGTCTACGTCAAGGACGCGGACCCGGCCATCACCGCCGACCTCAAGGAGCGCGGCCTGCTGCTCGGCGTCGAGCCCTACGAGCACAGCTATCCGTTCTGCTGGCGCTGCGACACGGCGCTGCTCTACTACGCCAAGGCCACCTGGTACATCCGCACGACGGCCATCAAGGACCAGCTCATCAAAGCCAACGACGACGTGATCTGGCACCCGGAGCACATCAAGCACGGGCGCTTCGGCGAGTGGCTCGCCGGCAACGTCGACTGGGCGCTGAGCCGCGACCGCTACTGGGGCACGCCGCTGCCCATCTGGCGCTGCGAGGAGGGCCACACGCACTGCGTGGGCTCGATCGCGGAGCTCAGGGAGATGGCGGCCGGTCCCGTTCCAGAGGATCTGGAACTCCACCGGCCCTACGTCGACGACGTCTTCCTCACCTGTCCCGAGTGCGGCGGCGAGATGCGCCGCGCCCCGGAGGTCATCGACGCCTGGTTCGACTCGGGCTCCATGCCGTTCTCCCAGTGGCACTACCCCTTCGAGAACGTCGAGACCTTCGAGGAGCGGTTCCCGGCCGACTTCATCGCCGAGGCGATCGACCAGACGCGCGGCTGGTTCTACAGCCTGCTCGCCATCTCCACGCTCATCGAGGGCCGCAGCTCCTACAAGCGCGTGCTCTGCCTGGGGCACATCCTCGACGGCGAGGGCCAGAAGATGAGCAAGAGCAAGGGCAACGTGGTGCAGCCCGACGACATCCTCGACCACCAGGGCGCGGACGCATTCCGCTGGTTCATGTTCTCCAGCCAGCAGCCGTGGAGCCCCAGGCGCTTCAGCGCCGAGATGGTCGACGAGGTCGTGCGCAAGTTCCTGCTCACGCTCTGGAACACGTACAGCTTCTTCACGGTCTACGCCAACATCGACCGCTTCGACCCGACGGCGCCAGGAGTCTCCCCTCGAGGAGCGGCCGCTGATCGACCGCTGGCTGGTCGGCGAGCTGAACACGCTCGTCCAGGACGTCACCGCGGGCCTCGAGGCCTACGACGCCACCGGCACCAGCCGCGCCATCCAGCAGTTCGTCGACGACCTCAGCAACTGGTACGTGCGGCGCAGCCGGCGTCGCTTCTGGAAGAGCGAGAGCGACGCCGACAAGCTCGCCGCCTACCACACGCTCCACGAGGCGCTCGTCACGGTCACCAAGCTGCTCGCGCCGTTCACGCCGTTCGTCGCCGAGGAGCTGTACCAGAACCTGGTGCGCTCGGTGGATGCGTCCGCGCCGGAGAGCGTGCACCTGTGCGCCTGGCCCGTCGCCGACGAGCAGGCCATCGACGCCGGCGTGTCGTTCGACATGGCGGCGGCGCGGCGCGTCGTCGAGATGGGCCGCGCCGCGCGCAACGGCGCGGCCGTCAAGACGCGCCAGCCGCTGGCCGAGGTCGTCATGGCGCTGCCCGAGGCCGAGGTCCAGGCGGTCGAGCGGCTCCGCGACGTCGTGCTCGACGAGCTCAACGTCAAGGACCTGCGCATCGCCCGCTCCGAGGACGAGCTCGTCGCCTACGTCGTCAAGCCGAACCTCAAGGTGCTCGGGCCCAAGCTCGGCAAGCAGCTCGGCCTGCTTCAGGCGGCGCTCAAGGAGGCCGACGCCGGGGCGCTCGTGGCCGCGGTCCGCGCCGAGGGCACGGTCGTGGTCACCCTGCCCGACGGCGCGATCAGTCTCACCGAGGACGACCTCCTCATCGAGACCGGCTCGCCTGAAGGGTACCGGGTCGAGAGCGAGGCGGGCCGCGTCGTCGCCCTCAAGACGGACGTCGACGACGCGCTGCGCGAAGAAGGCCTGGCGCGCGAGCTCATCCACGCGGTACAGCTCGCGCGCAAAGCTGCCGACCTACGCATCGAGGACACCATCAGCCTGACGCTGGCCGTGCCGGAGGAGCTTCGCCCGCCGGCCGAGCGCCACCGCGGCGCGATCATGGCCGAGACGCTGGCCAGCGAGTTCGCGCTCGCCGAAGCGACGGGCGACCACAGCGAGACGGCGAGGGTCGACGGCCACGAGGTCGGTATCGGACTCAGCGTGACGGGTACCATCTTCACCGTCACCTACGGCTGACGAGAGGCACCGGCAAGACGGCCGCGGGGCCATCTCCGGCCCGGCCGGCGACGAAGGGAGTAGCCGTGGAACAGATGCGTGACGCGTCGCTCGAACTGCTCGTCGATCTGGCCCGGCCGACATCCCACGATGCCGTGCTCGACTACGCCACCGGCGCCGGCATGGCCGGATTCACCGTGGCGCCGGACGTGGCCTCCGTCGAGGCCGCCGACGAGCTGCCGGAGATGCTCGAGGAGGGCAAGCGCCTAGCTGCCGAACTCGGGCTCGTCAACGTCGCATTCACCCTGGTCGACCTGTACTCGCTTCCGTACAAGGACGGCGCGTTCACACTCATCGTCTGCCGCAATGCGTTCCATCTGCTGCCCGAGCCGGCCACCGCGCTCGCCGAGCTGCAGCGCGTCCTCTCGGCCGGCGGCCGCATCGTCCTGCTCGACCCGGTGGTGGACGAGGAGACAGACAAGGCGTTCAACGAGATCGCCCGTCTGCGCGAGCCGGCGCATCGCCGGCACTACCGCGTGGACGAACTCGACGACATCGTGCAGCGTGCCGGCCTCACGGTGCGGCAGCGGGGCAGCCTGCGGCGCACCATCGATCTCGACTACTGGCTGCAGGCGGCCGCGGTGCCGCCGCCGAAGGCGGAGCTCATCCGCGGCCGCTTCAAGATACTGCCGGTCGAGGTCCAGGCGCGCATGGACGTGGCCTTCTCCGACAGGAGCGTGAGCTTCAGTTACGACGTCGCGGGACTCCGGCTCGAACAGGCGTGAGCTCGCCGCCACCTCCGGCCTACTACCGCGTTGGGCGTGACGACCGCCGCCGCCGCGTGCGCCGGCGGCGCCTCCTCACCCTGCTCGGCATCGTCGTCGTCCTGCTGCTCGCCGCGCTCGCGATCGCGATCGCCGGCCCTTGGTTCGGCCACCTGGGGCTGTCGTGGCCCGGTGGCTCGTCCACCGGTGCGGACGGCTCCGTCAGCGCGACCAGCGCCGACGGCTCGCTGCGCATCGTCGGCGCCGAGGACGTCTGGCACAACGGCCCCGCGACGCTCCACTTCCGCGACGCCGACGACAAGGCCGTCGCCGCCTCCTGGCGCATCGACGGCGGGGCCTGGCAGGAGGGCAGACGCGTGCACGTCCGTGCCCCGGAGGACCACAGCGGCGACGGGATGCACACGGTCGAGGCGCGGCCGCTCGGCGGCGGTGACGTCGCCGCGTCGGTCAAGGTCGGCATCGACACGACGCCGCCCGAGGTGACCGCGGCGAAGGTCTCCCCCGAACGCACCGACGGCACGGGCTCCCTGACGCTTTCGTTCACGGCGCCGGCGGAAGACGGCGTCACCGTGGAGTGGGCCGTCGTCGACGTCCTCGACAAGCCGGTGGGGGAGAAGGGGACGCCGGCTCCACCGGCCGGCGCGGTCACCCTGCAGTGGCAGATCCCCGAGGTAGGCGGCGAGACCCTCGGCCCCGGCACCTACTGGCTCCGGGTGCTCGCCAGGGACCGCGCCGGCAACGTCACCGAGGAGCGCGCCGCCGTCGCCTGCGTGCACCCGGTCAAGGCACGCGTCATCACCAGCCTGCCGGCCGCCGGCAGAGAGGTAGCTCTCACCTTCGACGGCGGATCGGGCTACGCCTGGCGCAGCCTGATGAACGAGCTCTACTCGCACGACCAGGCCGGCACCTGGTTCTGCACCGGCGTCAGCGTCGACAAGTATCCCGACATGGCGCAGCTCGCGGTCGACCAGCGCCAGACCATCGGCAACCACAGCTACGACCACCCCGACTTCAGCACCATCTCCTACTCGGAGCAGGTGAGCCAGCTCGAGCGCAACTCCGACGCCTGGTGGAAGGCCTGCAAGGCCATCCCGCAGCCGTTCTTCCGGCCGCCGTACGGGTCGCAGACGGCGACCACCGTCAAGGCGGCCGGCGACTCCGGCTACCGCTACGTCGTGATGTGGAACGGCGACGCCGGCGACTGGCGCGACCTTCCCGCCTCGCAGGTCGCCGCCAACGCCCTGGCCGCCGCCAAGCCGGGAGCGATCATCGTCTTCCACACGCAGTGGAACAGCGATGCCGCCCTCCCGGCCGTCCTCAAGGGCCTGAAGAAGAAGGGCCTGAAGGCCGTGAGCCTGGCGCAACTCTGCGCCGACGCCGGCCTGCCCTACTGACGCTCCCGCACTCGGCGGCCCCAGGGCGCCGACGCTAGCCCTCGTCGTCGAGGAGCCAGCCCTCCTCTGTCAGGACCAACTCGGTCTCGACGCCCTGCTCCGCCAGTACCTGCGCCGTCTCGAAGTCGCAACGGCCGTACTGCGTCCACACCCTCGTCGTCGGCAGCGGCGTCAATCGAGGGCTGCGGTGCGAGGGCCGGGATTCTGAGATGCGACGGCCGAGGCTCGGGCGAGCGGTGCCTCTCGTCCGGGTCGGCCGGATCCAGGGAGCGCCACGTACCGTACTCGTTCGGCGGAGACGAGCACCGCGGTCACCAGGCCGTACTGCGTGACGAAGAGAGGGTGCCCATGCCTGTCGACCTCATCGATAAGCGCGGCGAGCCGTCGTCTGAGGTCACTCACGGTGACCACGAGCGGTCCCCTCGCCATCTTGCATGCCTCCCGTTGTCCGCTGTGCGCCTCCACTCGCAGTCTCCGTGCATCTCGCGCCAATGGCGAGGGTGACGACGAGTCCAGAGGTTCGCAATCTCCCGACCTCGAACGCGCCGACATATGTCGCGTGGGCTCACGTACGTCCGGACGTACGCGTTTCGACCGATTGCGTACGTCCGGACGTACGCACCCGGCGCGCGACATGGGCCGTCCCCCAGCATCGCGGACCGGGTTGGCGACCGTTTCGCCGCTCACGCGGGTAGGGCGGGCGCTCGCCAGGGAGCCAACGCGGACGGGGCGGGCACTCGCAAGGAGTGCCCGCCCCGTCCGGAGGTCTGGGTCGCATGGCGCGGGGCCTGGCCGGCGGAGTGCGGCCGGGGCCGGGGGCCGGCGGCGGCTCAGCCCAGGAAGGCTCCGAGCTCCTCGACGAGCTTGGCCTTGGGCATGGCGCCGACGATCCGGTGCTTGGCCTCGCCGGCGTCGAATGCGAGGATCGTCGGGATGTTCATGACGCTGAACTGCTGCGCCACGGCCGGAGCCTCATCGACGTTGAGCTTCACGAACTTGACGTCCGGGTAGTCGCCCGCCATCTCCTCGAGGACCGGACCGATCATGCGGCACGGGCCGCACCACTCGGCCCAGAAATCGACCAGGACCTTGCCAGGCGCCTTGATGACCTCGGCCTCGAAGTTGTCCTGCGAGACAGCGTCCACGTACGTCCTCCTGTCAGTGATTGACGCGTCGGGCGGTGTCCCGGCGGCTGCGCACCAGCGTAGCGCGCCGCGGCACTTCCGTCAGCGTTGTGTGCCGGCCGCGGCGGCGCTTTCGCCGGCCGCGTCCTTCGCCCCCTCCTGGGGACCTTCCAGGGCGTCCAGATAGCGCTCGGCCTGGACCGCCGCGAGCGCTCCCTCGCCGACCGCCATCACGATCTGCTTGAGCGGGTTGGCGTGGGCGTCGCCGCAGGCGAACACGCCGGGCAGCTTCGTGCGCAGCAGCTCGTCCGTGACGATGTAGCCGTACTCGTCCAGCTCGACCGTGTCCTTGAGCCAGGCGGTGTTGGGGATCTGGCCGATGTACATGAAGACCCCGTTGACCGGGAGCGTGCGGCCTTCGCCGGTCTTGACGTTCTCCACCTCGAGGGCCTCGACCATCTCGGCGCCGTCGATCTGCCTGGGGATGGAGTCCCAGACGAACTCGAACTTGGGATTCGCGAAGGCTCTCTCCTGGGCGATGGGAGCAGCGCGCAGTTCGTCGCGCCGGTGCACGAGGTAGACCTTCTCGGCGAACTTGGTGAGGAACATGCCCTCCTCGACGGCTGAGTCGCCGCCGCCGATGACGGCGACGGTCCTGCCGCGGTACAGGGCGCCGTCGCAGGTCGCACACCAGCTGACCCCACGGCCGATGAACTCGGCCTCACCGGGGATGCCGGAGCGTCGCGGCTCGACGCCGGGGGCCAGGATGACTGCGCGCGTGCGGATCTCCCCGCGGTCGCTGGCGATGACGTAGCCGCCTTCGGGGTCGCTGCGCAGCTCGCTCACGCCCTCGATCTCGCGTGTCTCGGCGCCGAACTTCTCGGCCTGCTCCTTCATCTTCTGGGAGAGGTCGAAGCCCGAGATGCCCTCCGGGAAGCCGGGATAGTTCTCGACCAGGTCGGTCAGCGCGATCTGGCCGCCGGCCATGTTGCGCTCGAGGATCGCGGTCTTGAGGCGGCCGCGGCTGGCGTAGATGCCGGCGGTGAGCCCCGCGGGGCCGGCGCCGACGATGACGACGTCGAACACGTCGGCGCCGGTCTCGCTCACAGGTTCAGACATAGGGATGGTTCCTCGTCACGTGCTTGGTCGGGGGGCTCGGATGATGCGTGAGTATACCCAGCGCGGGCCAGTGCAGTCGGGGCCGCGGGGACCGTGCGGTCAGCCGCGCCCCTCCTACAGCAGGTCTCGCGACACGAGCTCCTCGGCGATCTGGACCGCGTTGAGCGCCGCGCCCTTGCGCAGGTTGTCCGAGACGACCCAGAGGTCGAGGCCGTTGGCGATGGTCGCGTCCTCGCGGATGCGGCCGACGTACACCGGGTCCTTGCCCTCGGCCGGCAGCGGCATGGGGTACTGCAGCTCTGCCGGATCGTCGACGACCTCGATGCCCGGCGCCGCCGCGAGAAGCTCTCGCGCCTCGGCGGCGCTCAGCTTGCGCTTCGTCTGCACGTTCACGGCCTCACTGTGCGCGCCGAAGACGGGCACGCGCACGCAGGTGGCCGTGACCTTGAGGTCCGGGTCGGCGAAGATCTTGGTGGTCTCGTCGACCATCTTCTGCTCTTCTTTGGTGCTGCCTGATGGCAGGAAGCTGTCGATGTGCGGCAGCACGTTGAAGGCGATCTGGTGCGGGTAGAACTGCTGTTCCACGGGCTCGCCCGCGGCCCACTGGCCGGCCTGGGCGGCCAGCGCGGCGATGCCGCCCTGCCCGCTGCCGGAGACGGCCTGGTAGGTGCTGACGACGACGCGCTCGATGCCGGCGGCGTCGTAGATGGGCTTGAGCGCGACGACCATCTGGATGGTGGAGCAGTTGGGCGTCGCGATGATGCCGGTGTGCGACGCCAGGTGGTCGGCGTTCACCTCCGGCACGACGAGCGGCACGCCGGGGTCCTGGCGGAACATGCTCGACTTGTCGATGACGGTGGCGCCGGCCGCGACGGCCTGCGGCACGAACTCCTTGCTCACCGAGCCGCCGGCGGCGAAGAACACGAGGTCGACGCCGTCGAACGAGCCGGGGCCGAGCTCCTGGACCTCGATCTCGGCGCCGCGCCACGGCAGCTTGCGGCCGGCCGAGCGCGCGCTGGCGAGGAGGCGCAGTTCCCCGACGGGGAACGCCCGCTCCTCGAGGATCGCGCGCACGGTGCCGCCGACCACGCCGGTGGCGCCGGCGATGGCGACCGTGTACTCGGCGGCCATCAGCAGCCACCCCTGTCGGCGGGCTCGCGGGTGATCGACTCCTCGTCGAGCTCGAACACGGTGTGCAGGGCGCGCACCGCCTCGTCGACGTGCTGCTTGGCGATGACGCACGAGATCTTGATGGGCGAGGTGCCGATCATGTCCAGGTTGATGCCGAGATCGGCCAGCGTCTGGAACATCTTCGCGGCGACGCCGGGGTGGCTGCGCATGCCGGCGCCGATCAGGCTGATCTTGGCGATGTCGGCGTCGGTGTCGTACTCGCGCGCGCCCAGCTCCTTGACGATGTCCTTGAGCGCCTTGTCGGCGGCGGGGATGTCCTCGACCGGGATGGTGCACGAGATGTCGCTGTGGCCGCTCTCGCTGGTGTTCTGGATGATGGTGTCGACGTTGACGTGGCCTTCGGCCAGCGCGCTGAAGACGCGAGCTGCGACGCCCGGCTTGTCGGGGACGCCGCGCAGCGTGACCTTGGCCTCGTCGGTGGTGTAGCTGACGGCCCTGATGATGGGCTGTTCCAGCTGCTGCTCGATGTGCATGCCGTGGCCTCCGTCGGTGACCCAGGTGCCCTCCGCGTCCGTGAAGCTGGAGCGCACGTGGATGGGGATGTCGTACTTGCGTGCGTACTCGACCGAGCGGAGGGCGAGGACCTGCGCTCCGCTGGCCGCCATCTCGAGCATCTCGTCGTAGGAGATGTGGTCCAGCTTGCGTGCCCTCGCCACCAGGCTCGGGTTGGCGGTGTAGACGCCGTCCACGTCCGTGTAGATCTCGCACACGGCGGCTTCGAGCGCGTGTGCGAGCGCCACGGCCGTCGTGTCCGAGCCGCCGCGGCCGAGGGTGGTGACGTCCTTGGCGGTACTCACGCCCTGGAACCCGGCGACGAGGACGATCTGACCTTCCTTCATGGCTTCCTGGACGCGCATGGGGTGGATGTCGAGGATGCGCGCCTTCATGTGCACGGTGTCGGTGACGATGCCGGCCTGCGACCCCGTGTAGCTCACGGCGTCGTAGCCGAGGCGGTGGATCGCCATGGCGAGCAGGGCGCAGCTGATGCGCTCGCCGGCGGAGAGGAGCATGTCCATCTCGCGCTCGGGCGGGTCGGGAGTGATCTCGCGGGCGAGCTCGAGGAGCTCGTCGGTGGTGTCGCCACGGGCGCTCACGACGGCGCAGACGCTGTTGCCCTGCTCGAACGTGGCGACGATGCGACGCGCCACGTTGCCGATGCGGGCCGCGTCGGCGACCGAAGTACCACCATATTTCTGGACGACGACAGACAAGGTAGACCTCCGAAAAGGACGGCGTATGAGTTTACCAGACCGCGCCCGGGCGGCGCGTCGCGCCGCCCCACGGGGCGGCCGCCTCCTCAGGCGCCGGGCTTGGGGGCGATGCGGGGGAGCGCGCGCTTGTGCTCGCTGGCGGCGTTCATGGCGTCGACCTTCGCCTTGACGGCGGGCGACGCCTCGGACGTCAGCAAGTAGGCATCGAGCTCCTCGTAGGTGAGGCCCATCTCGGCCTCGTCGGTCTGGTCGGCCCACAGGCCGGCCGACGGCGGCTTGGTGATGACGCGCTCGGGCACGCCGAGCTCGCGGGCGAGGTCGCGGACCTCGCCCTTGACCAGGCTGCCCAGGGGCAGGAGGTCTGCGCCGCCGTCGCCGTACTTGGTGAAGTAGCCGACCGCCAGCTCGCTGCGGTTACCGGTGCCGAGCACGCGGTAGTCCAGCTGGTTGGCGAAGGCGTACAGGGTGGTCATGCGCAGCCGCGGCTTGAGGTTGGCCGTGGCGAGCCGGTTGTCGGGGAAGTCCGTGCAGCTGACGGCGAGCTGCCTCGAGCAGCAGGTCGTAGACCGGGGCGAGGTCGACGGTGCAGTCGACGGCACGTCGAAGTGATGCGCGACGATGGCGGCGTCCTCGGCGTCCAGCGGATCGCTGTGACAGGGCATGATGACGCCCAGCGTGTGGTGCGGGAAGGCTCGTTTGGCGAGCGCCGCGACGACGGCCGAGTCGATGCCGCCGGAGAGGCCGAAGACGGCGCCGACGCCGCCGGCGGCGGCCACCTCGGCGGCGATCCAGTCGGTCAGATGTTCTGCGAGTCGTTGCATGCGGAGGCTCCGGAAGTGGAGTCTACCGTACGCGAGAGCGGGCCGGAGGGTGCTCAGGTCCGCCGGCCCGCTCTCTGGCCCCTCATGGGCGTCAGCGCGTCACTGCTGCTGCGCCTCGATGAACTCCGCCAGGGTCTCGCGGGCTGCGTCGAACGTCGCGTTGTTGGCGGTGTACTCGGGGAAGTTGAAGACGTTGGCCTGCCGGACCTTGGGGATGCGGGTGATGATCGTCCTCAGGGCAGCTTCCGTCTTGTTCCCGCCACCGGGCAGCGCCTTGGCGATGCGCAGGTACTCGCGCTCCTCGAGGCCGTCGCGCAGCGCCTCGAGGCGCAGGGACGCGACCGGCCCGGCGGTCTCGTCGTTCAGACCGTAGCGCGGGTAGTAGCCCGGGTAGACGAGGCAGGTGTCGCCGTTGCTGCGCAGGTGCCCCTTGATGAGCGACAGCGGGTCACGGTACGGGTCGCGCCAGCCCTCGCCGGTGCTCGCCTTGCCCCAGCGGTTGAAGCCCCAGTTGAGGAGGCCTTCGACGTTCCACTTCGCCATCAGCCATCCCATGGCGCGCGAGTCGATGTGCGGCTTGTCGATCACGTACGACGGCGTCCTGCCCACGGAATCGTTGGTGTAGATGTACCACCAGATCTCCTTGCCGGCGTTCTGGCGCTCGCGCACCGCGGGGATGCGCCCGAAGAAGTAGTAGTAGCGCAGCGCCCAGATGTCGACGTCGTCGTAGAGGAACTTGTTGGCCGTCTTGGTGCCGCCCAGCGAGTGCGGCCGCGGGTCGTCGGTGAGGAGGAACTTGACGCGCGCTCCGGTGGCGTTGTCGGCCTTGTGCAGCAGGCGGGCGTAGCGCTCGGCCTGCCGCTCCTCGAAGGTCTTGGTGGTCTCGTCCAGGACGTAGACGTAGGACTTCCTGTCCCAGCCGCGCGCCTTGTAGGCGGCCGTCATCTGCTTGAGGTAGGTGTAGACGGAGGAGGAACGCGGGCTCTGGCTGCGGCTCCAGGGGAACCAGCGCAGGAGCGGCACCTGGTTGTCCTGGAGGCCGACGGCGCCGTTGCCCTCGTCGAGGTACGGCGCCACCGTGGTGGCCCAGCTGCTCGCGGCCACGTTGCCCGAGTTGGTCACCCGCGGCAAGTAGTGCACGACGGTGGGGGAGATGCCGTGCTGCTGCATGGCCCTGTAGAAGTTGCCGAGCACGGCGGCCTTGTACTCGCCGTTGAACGAGCGGTTGCCCGGCAGGCTCCGCTTGAGGTTGTCCTGGCTGACCGCGAAGGCGGTGCGGGTGCTGATCCTGTCCCAGCCGAAGCCCCAGACGCGCAGCGTCACCGGGACCTCGACGGCCTCGGCGCCGTCCTCGATCTCCAGCTCGGCGGAGTACGTCCCCGCCGGCGTGCCGAGCGGCACGTGCACGAGGACGTAGAAGGGCGTCGTCGGCCCGGGGTTCTCCGAGCCGGGCACGTTCATGGTCTCACCGAACGCGCGGGGCACGAGTGGATCCGGATACCAGCCGGCCCGGGAGCCCAGCTTGCTCGTCGGCGTCGTCACCTTGACGTAGTAGACGCGGAAGAGCTGCGAGTTGCCCACGATCAGGGGGTCGCTGTCCGCGCTCCAGCTGATCCGGACCTTGCGGTCGACGCCGCGCAGGCACAGCTGAGCACCCTGGTACTCGTTGCCGGCGGCGTCCAGGGTCATCGTCCGGGAGGACCCCGGCTCGGTCGTGGGGTAGGCGCGCGACATCGCCGGGATGACCCAGACGGATGCCTGCGCCGCCGCCGCCCACACGAGCAGCAGGGCGGCGGTGACGGTGATGACCGCCAGGCCGGCTACGACGAGGCGGCCCGGCCGTGTGGCGGCAGCGGTCGCGCTCTTGATGGCTCCGGCAGCTGGTGCCGGCGAATGGTCCTTCGGTTCATGCGTGCTCCTCGGCGAAGACTGCACTCATCGTATCGGCGAGAACCCGTTCGAGTTGAGGGGTCTGAGAAAGACGGACGGGGCCGGAGCCTGCAGGCTCCGGCCCCGTCCGGGATCCACTCGGGTGACGCGCAGCGGTCAGATCTTGGAGTAGTACTTCCGGATCTCCCAGTCCGTGACCTGCTCGCGGTACTCGTACCACTCGTTGAGCTTGTTGGTCACGAAGCGCTCGAAGACGTGGTCGCCGAGCGTGCGGCGCACGAGCTCGCTCTCCTGCGTGTACTGGATCGCCTCGTACAGGTTGTTCGGCAGGGCGCCGAGGCCGATGGTGTCGCGCTCGTCGGAGGTCATCTTGTAGATGTTCGGCTCGACGCTCGGCGGGAGCTCGTACTCCTGCTCGATGCCCTCGAGGCCGGCGGCGAGCATGACGGCGAAGGCGAGGTAGGGGTTCGCCGCCGGGTCGGGGTTGCGGATCTCGGCGCGCACGGTGCTCTCCTTGCCCTCCACGTACAGCGGGACGCGGATGAGTGCGGTGCGGTTGCGGTGCGCCCAGCTGATGTAGACGGGAGCTTCGTAGCCGGGCACCAGGCGCTTGTAGCTGTTCACGTACTGGTTGAGGATCGAGGTGAACTCGCGCATGTGCTTGAGCTGCCCGGCGATGAAGCCCTTGGCGATGTCGCTCAGGTGGTCGGGGTCCGTCTCGCTGAACATCGCGTTCTGGTCGCCGCGGAAGAGGCTCTGATGCACGTGCATGCCGCTGCCGTTCTGGCCGTGCAGGGGCTTGGGCATGAAGGTCGCGTGGACGCCGTTGTGGGCCGCGACCTCCTTCACGATCAGGCGGGTGATCATGACGCGGTCGGCCATCATGAGCGCCTTGTCGTAGTGCGGGTCGATCTCGTGCTGCGACGGGGCGACCTCGTGGTGGCTCGCCTCCATGGGGATGCCGAGCTTGTCGAGCGTGCGCATCGTCTGCTTGCGCAGGTCGTTGCCGAGGTCGGCGGGCAGGACGTCGAAGTAGCCGCCCTCGTCCGTGAGCTCCGGCTCCTCCGAGTTCGTGAAGTAGAAGTACTCGAGCTCGGGGCCGACGTAGAAGTCGAGGCCCATCTTCTTGGCGCGCTCGAGCTGGCGGCGGAGCACCCAGCGCGGGTCGCCCTCGAAGGGCTTGTAGTTGCGGTCGAGGACGTCGCAGAAGACGAACGCGGTCCGCTCGCTGCCCTGGGCCCACGGGAGGACCGTGAAGGTGTCCCAGTCGGGCATGGCGACGATGTCGCTCTCCTCGATCTCGGCGTAGCCGCTGATGGAAGAGCCGTCGAAGGCAGCGCCGCTCTCGATCACGTTGGGGAGCTGCCGGTCGGGGACCTCGACCATCTTGAGGTTCCCCAGGATGTCCGTGAACCACAGTTGGATGTGTTTCACGTTCTCGTCTTTGACGAGCTTCTCGATTGCGGCCTGGCGCTGATCAGTCATAGTCATCCTTTCAGGCCAATCGGGTTTATGGCGGCGGGTTGCGCCGTATGGACGCCGTAGATTCTGACTGGTCCTGGGCGTCATGACAAGACGGGTGCGACGGGCGAGGCTCGGTCGGTGCTGCGGCTGCGCGGCGGGCGGCCCAGCGATCCGGCGACCCGGCGACCCTGCGGCCGGCGGCCCGCGGCAGGTAGTCCCTTTCTTGTCGGTGCCGCAGGCGGTGCCGTCTCCGGATCTTCGGTCCTGCCTGCGGATCTGCTCCTGCCGGCGAGTGCCGCCCGCTCGCCGCGACGGTGGGGCCAAACCGCGGTGCCGCCGGCGGATCCGCGGTGCCACAGCCGATACCGCGAACGGTCCCGAGGCGCACGCACACCACCTCGTGCCGGCGGCGGCCAGCCAAGCGGCAGCGGGCCCGTCGGCCGGGTTGCGACCGCCACGGCGATCGCCTTCGCGGTTGGCCGGAGAGCGTCCGATGGGCTATGATGTCCTACGCATCCCGTCCCGGTAGGACCACTTGTATAAGCCCTCTGCGAAGAACCTCCCGGGTGTGGCGGTCAACGGGGCCCGTCGCGCTCACCTCCCACGCGGTACCTGGGAAGCGCCGGCGTGCGCCGAGATCGAGCGCGGGCGCGGCGCGGGCGGCTTCGGGCGCGAGAACAGCGCGGGCGGCTTCGGGCGCGACCACAGCGCGGGCGGCTTCGGGCGCGACCACAGCGCCTGTGGCGTCGGCCTCGTCGCGCGCATCTCCGGCGAGCCCAGCAGGGAAGTCGTCGAGCTCGCCCTCGGTGCCCTGGCCGCGATGGAGCATCGCGGCGGGGTGGGCGCCGACGGCGAAGCCTCGGACGGCGCCGGCGTCCTCACGGCGATCCCCTGGCGCGTGCTCGAGCCGTGGCTCGCCAACCAGCGCATCGCCGAGCCGCGGCCGTTCTCGACCGCGGTCGGCATGGTCTTCCTGCCGCGGGAGCAGGGCAAGCGGAACCTCGCCAAGGAGCTGGTCGCCAAGGCGCTCCGTGAGGAGGGCCTCGTGGTGGTCGGCTGGCGACCCGTGCCGCTGCGCCCGGAGGCGCTCCCGCCGAGCGTGCGCGAGCGCCACCCGCACGTGGAACAGGTGGTGGCGCAGTCGCCCATGCTCGCCGGCGACGAGCTGGAGCGGGCCTTGTTGCTGGCCCGCAGGGCCGTCGGCAAGGCGCTCATCCGCCAGCCCATCATCCGCCGCCTGGACGACCTCTACATCTGCTCGCTCTCGTCGCGGACCATCGTCTACAAGGGCATGGTCACGTCGGAGGTGCTGCCCGAGTTCTATCCGGACCTGCAGGACCCCGCGTTCGTCAGTCCTTATGCGGTGCTGCACCGCCGCTTCAGCACCAACACGGCGCCCAAGTGGAGCCTGGCGCAGCCGATGCGGCTGCTGGCGCACAACGGCGAGATCAACACGCTGCTCGGCAACCTCGCCTGGATGCGCGCCCGGGAGCCGGAGCTGGCGGCTCCGGTGTGGGGCGCGCGCATGGCCGAGCTGCTGCCGGCCGTGCACGGCGACAGCAGCGACTCGGGCGCGCTCGACAAGCTGGTCGAGCTGCTGGTGCGCAGCGGCCGCAGCCCGCTCGAGGCGCTGATGATGACCATGCCGGCCGCCTACGAGCAGGAGGCGGCCGGGGCTGGAGTCGGCGCCGGAGAGGGCGAGGGCGCCGACCCGCGGGTCACCGACTTCTACGACTACTACGCCGGCGTGCAGGAGGCCTGGGACGGGCCGGCGCTGGTCGCCTTCGCCGACGGCCGCCACCTCGGCGCCTGCGTCGACCGCAACGGCCTGCGCCCGGCGCGCTACGCGCGCACCCGCTCCGGCCTGCTCGCGCTCGCCTCCGAGGCCGGCGCCGTCGACCTGCCGGGCGAGGAGATCGTCGAGAAGGGCCGGCTCGGCCCCGGCCAGATGATCGCCGTCGACCTCGAGCACGGGCGGCTGCTGCGCGACGACGTCGTCAAGACCTCCGTCGCGTCCCGCCGCCCGTACGGCGCCTGGCTGCTCGCGCAGCGCCGCAGCCTGGCGCCGCAGCCGTTCGACGTCGGCGGCGAGGGCGGCGGCGAGGGCGGCGGCGAGGCCGCGCGGCCGCCGCGGGCGCCGCGACCGCCGCCGCCTCGGGCTCGCCGGCCGCCGGCCCGTGCGATCCCGGTGACCTGCTTCGCCGGCAGGCGGCGGCCGGGTTCACGGCCGAGGACGTCGAGCTCATCGTCAGGCCCATGGCCCGTCAGGCCAAGGAGCCGCGGTTCTCCATGGGCAACGATGCTCCGCTGCCGATCCTCTCGGGCAAGCCGCACGTCTTGTACGACTACTTCACCGAGCGCTTCGCCCAGGTCACCAACCCCGCGATCGACCCGCTGCGCGAGCGGCTGGTCATGTCGCTTGCGGTCAAGCTGGGGCCGCGCGGTGACCTGCTCACCGCGGAGCCGGAACACGCCCGCCAGGTGGAGCTGCCGTCGCCGGTCGTCAACAAGGCGGAGATGGCCGCGCTGCAGGACCTCGGGCTGCCGACGGCCCGGGTCTCGACCTCCTACGAGGTCGCCAGCGGGCCCTGGGGCCTCCGTGAAGCCGTCGAACGCGTCTGCCGCGAAGCGGCCGCCGCGGTGCGCGACGGCGCGGAGGTGATCGTCCTCAGCGACAGGCTCTCCTCGGTGACGCCCGGCGCGAGCCACGTGCCGCCGCTGCTCGCCGTCGGCGCAGTGCACCACGACCTGATCCGGCGAGGCCTGCGCAGCCGGGCCTCGCTCGTCTCGGAGACGGCGCAGTGCTGGAGCGTCCACCACTTCGCCTGCCTCATCGGCTACGGCGCCTCGGCGGTGCACCCGTATCTGGCCTTCGAGACGGTCCGCGACCTCTGGGAGCGCGGCCGGCTCAGCGACGAGGGGCCGGCCGCCGGAGAAGGGGCCGGAGACGCTGCGCCCGCCGGCCCCGCCGACCTCGAGGAGGCCCTGCGTCACTACCGCATCTCCGCCGAGCAGGGCCTGCTGAAGATCCTCTCCAAGATGGGCATCTCGCTGCTGGCCAGCTACCACGGCGCCCAGCTGTTCGAGGCCGTCGGCCTCGGCTCCGACCTCATCGAGATGGGATTCCTCGGCACGCCGTCGCGCATCGGCGGCCTCAGCGTGGAGGAGCTCGCGCAGGAGACGGTGTGGATCCACCAGCAGGCGTTCCCGGAGCTCAGCGTCGAGAAGCTCCAGAACTACGGCTTCGTCCGGTACCGGCCGCGCGGCGAGTACCACCTGAACAACCCCGAGGCGGCCAAGACGCTGCGTCGCGCCTGCGTCGAGGGCCTGCCGGACCTGTACCGCAGCTACAGCGAGAAGCTCTCGCAGCGGCCGCCCACGGTGCTGCGCGACCTGCTCCGGCTGGTCGGCGACGGGTCCGCGGCGGCGTCGGACGGTCGGGGTGGCCGCGGGCGCGGCGCTCGCGGACGGCGTGGAACCGGTCGCCGCGATCCTGCCGCGCTTCTGCACCGGCGGCATGTCGCTGGGCGCGCTGTCGCGCGAGGCGCACGAGACCATCGCCGTCGCCATGGCGCGCATCCACGGCCGCGCCAACTCGGGCGAGGGCGGGGAGGACGCCGCCCGCGACGTCACCATCGACGACGTCGGTCCGGACGGCGTCTCGGCGAGCTTCCCGCACCTGCAGGGGCTCGAGAACGGCGACCGGGCCGCCTCGCAGATCCGCCAGGTCGCCTCCGGGCGCTTCGGCGTCACGACGGCCTACCTGGCCGGCGCCGACCAGCTCGAGATCAAGATCGCCCAGGGCGCCAAGCCGGGCGAGGGCGGCGAGCTGCCCGGCGACAAGGTCACCGCGTACATCGCCGGACTGCGCCGCGCCGCCCCCGGCGTCACGCTCATCTCGCCGCCGCCGCACCACGACATCTACTCCATCGAGGACCTCGCGGAGCTCATCTACGACCTGCGCATGGTGAATCCGCGCGCCGGCATCTCGGTGAAGCTGGTGGCCGGCACCGGCATCGGCACCATCGCCGCCGGCGTGGCCAAGGCCGGCGCCGACGTGATCCACGTCTCCGGCCACGGCGGCGGCACCGCCGCCGCCTCGCTCAACTCGATCAAGCACGCCGGCATGCCGTGGGAGCTCGGTCTCGCCGAAGTGCACCGCGCCCTCGTCGGCGCAGGCTTCCGCGAGCACGTCACCCTGCGCGTGGACGGCGACCTGCGCACCGGCCACGACGTCGTCGTGGCGGCGGCGCTGGGCGCGGACGAGTTCGCCTTCGGCACGGCCGTGCTGCTCGCGGAGGGCTGCGTGATGGCCCGCGTGTGCCACCAGAACAGGTGCCCCGTCGGGGTGGCCACCCAGGACCCGGAGCTGCGCAAGAAGTTCGGCGGCCGGCCGGAGCACATCGTCAACTACTTCACCTTCGTGGCGGAAGAGGTGCGCGGGCTGCTCGTCGGCCTCGGGCTGCGCTCGCTGGGCGAGCTCGTCGGTCGTGCCGACCTGCTCGAGCTGGCCGAGGCAGCGGACCTCAAGACGGACGGGCTCGACCGCTACTGGTTCGAGGGACCGGCGGAGGGGCCGGGGAGGGCCGCCGCGCAGCGGCGGCCGCAGCCGGCCCCGGCGCCCGGAGGCGGGCGCGGCTGCGCTCCCCCGGTCTCGCCCGGCCGTCCCTGCGACACGCTCGACGACCGCCTGCTCGCCGACCCCGAGGTCGCGGACGCGATCGCCGGTCACGGTCGCGTGACGCGCGCGGCGACTGTGGTCACGCGCGACCGCGCCGTGGGCGCGCGCCTCGCCGGCGAGGTCGCCGCGCGGCACGGCGACCACGGCTTCGGCGGCGGGCTGCGCCTGGAGCTGGCCGGCTCCGCCGGCCAGAGCCTCGGCGCGTTCCTCACCGACGGGCTCGCGATCGAGCTTACCGGCGAGGCCAACGACTACGTGGGCAAGGGCATGGCCGGCGGTGAGATCGTGCTCCGGCCCGCGGAGCCCCGCCTCGGCGGCTCCGCCAACGTCATCGCCGGCAACACCTGTCTGTACGGGGCCACCGGCGGCCGGTTCTTCGCCGCCGGCCGCGCCGGCGAGCGCTTCGCCGTGCGCAACTCGGCGGCCACCGCGGTCGTCGAGGGCGCCGGCGACCACTGCTGCGAGTACATGACCGGCGGGGTCGTCGCGGTCCTCGGCTCCATCGGCCGCAACGCCTGCGCCGGCATGACCGGCGGCACGGCCTACTTCCTCGCCGACGCGCCGCCGGCCTGGCTCGCCGGTCACGAGACCGTCGCCGACGCCGGCATGGACGCGGCCGCCGTCGCCGAGCTGGCCGCTCTTCTCGCCGACCACGCGGCTCTCACCGGCAGCGAAGCGGCCGCCGCGCTCCTGGCCCAGCCGGACGCCCTCGCGACGCGCTTCGTCCGGGTCCGCCCTACGGGCGGCCTGACCCGCTCCGCGGCACCCGGGCCCCCATCCGGCGTTTCGAGCGTGGCGCGAGCGTAACGCAGGCTCAACACAGACTCGTTGCATGCGCGAGGTCGAGGGAGTATGCTCCCGGCGAAATCAGGGGGGCGGGCGTGGGGCCCGCGATGTGTCCCGAAAGGAGACCGCATGGCGACTGAGGCTTACTGCGTGAAGTGTCGTACCAAGCGCACGATGAAGGACGAGAAGGCCGTCACGATGAAGAACGGCAAGCCGGCGACGCAGGGCGTGTGCCCGGAGTGCGGCACCAAGATGTTCAAGATCGGCAAGAGCAAGTAAGAGTCATCCCGGCCCGCGTCAGCGGGCCGTGCAGTGAGGTTTCCGGCCGGGGCCGGGGCGCATCGCGCCCCGGCCCCGGCCGCTTCCGGCTCACTGCCTCGAGCGGCGACCTGGTCGGCGAGTGTGCGTCGTGTCGCCGAGCGATCGGTCTCTAGGCGGCGTTCGTCTTCAGCGGCGTCTCGCCGCGCCGCTTACCGGTGGCCGCGCCCGCCTCGATGAGGTCCTTGAAGCGCGCGAGGTCCGCCGCCACGACCTGGTTCACGGCATCGATCATGTAGCTCTCGCTGGCCGCGAGCGCCGCCTCCGGCTCCCAGTCCATGCGGAAGGTGACGCGGCAGGCCGAGACTCACCCAGCGGCTCGAGCGTGACGCGCCCCGGCATTCGGCTTCTCGTCCGGATCTCCGCCGACGCTCTCCCAGGCGATGCGCCTGTCGCGAATCTGCTCGGTGATCCGGGCGTCCCACTCGCGGGTCTCGTTCTCGACCTGGCGACCTCGTCCTTGACCCTGGCGACCCAGTGGAGGCGCCTGTCGCCGGTCTGCTCGACCGACGCGACTCCCTCCATCCACTCCGGGAAGCTCTCGAACCGGGCCCACTGGCCGTACGCGGTGGCCGCGTCGACGTCGACGTCGACTGACTGTTCAACGGTAGGCATGGGGCATGCCTCCTATTTTGTTAGGGGATGACTGAGTGTTCCCGATTCGTCGCACGACGAACCCGACGAAGCGTCCGGTCGGCGGTCGTCCCGCGGCCCGTGGGATCGCCGTGCGGCGGTGGCTCAGTCTGCAGAGGTAGCCGGCGTCTCCGGCGGGAATCGAAGCTCGACGATGCGCGCCTCGTCGACGGCCGTCACGGTGACCTCGCGTCCCTCGATGGTGACGACCTCGCCCGCTTCGGGCACGCGCCCGAGGACCTCGACGACATGCCCGCCGATGGTCGCCTCGCCGGTGTTCTCGAGCTCGATGCCGAGCTCGTCCTCGACGTCGCCCAGAGGAGCGGTCCCGGCGACCACGAGCACGCCGTCTTCGCGGCGGATCTCGCTATCGTGCTCGCCGTCTTCCTCTTCCTCGAACTCGCCGACGATCTCCTCGAGGATGTCCTCGAGGGTCACCAGGCCGACGGTCGTCCCGAACTCGTCCACGACCAGCGCCAGGTGCTGGCGCTTCCTGCGCAGTTCGCGCAGGACCTGATCGACGAGGGTCGACTCCGAGACGCGTGTGAGCGGGCGGGCAAGCTCCCTGAGGTCGGTCTCCACACCCCCGAGAGCGAGGCGCAGCAGCTCCTTGAAGTTGATCACGCCGACCGGGTCGTCGAGTCCGTCTTCTGCCTCGCAGAGCGGCAGGCGGGTGTGCAGGCTGCCGCTCGCCCGCTGCACCGCCTCGCCGATCGTCTCACTCGCGACGAGGTAGTCGATCTCGCCGCGCGGCACCATGACTTGACGGGCGCGCAGGTCGCCGAAGACCAGCACGTTCTCGGCGAACTCGCGCTCGTAGGTCTCGATCAGCCCCTCACGCACGCTCTGCGCGAGGAGCATGCGCAATTCGTCTTCGGTGTGCGGCGCGTGACCGACCTCGCGCGCGGGTGGGATGCCGAACGGCCTCAGCACGAGGTTGCCCAGATAGTTGAAGGCGTCGACGAGGGGCTTCGTGACGAGGTAGAAGGCCCGCATCGGAGGCGCGACGAACAGGACGGTCGGCGTCGTGCGGGCGATGGCCAGCGACTTGGGCGCGAGTTCCCCAAGCACCACGTGCAGCAGGGTGACCAGCCCGAAGGCGAAGATGAAGCTGATGCTGGCGGCCACGGTCGGAGCGAAGCTGCCGAGGAGTGGCTCGAGCAGGTGCTCGAAGGCCGGCTCGGCCAGTGCGCCGAGGCCGATGCTCGCGATGGTGATGCCGAGCTGGCAGGCAGCCAGGTAGGCGTCGATCTGCTCCACCGCCTGGCGCGCTGCCTTGGCGCCCGGCTTGCCCTGCTTCTCGAGCTCGATCACCTGGCTCAGACGCACGCGGGTGATCGCGAACTCGGTGGCGACGAAGAAGCCGTTGAGGCCGACGAGCACCAGGGCGCCGATGATGCGGAGAGCCTCGGTCATGCGGCCTCACCGGGCGTGCACCCACCGCCGGAGTGCTCCGGCCCGGCGCGCCTGCAGCAGGCATCCCGCGCCGGGCCGACGGGTCTGCCGGATCCGGGGCCGTCGTCCACGACACAGAGCATACCCGAGGACGCGCCGCTCTCTCACGTCTCGCCCTGACCGGCGAGCCTCAGGAGCCCGGCCGCCCGGCCGGGGCCGGGTCAGCCGACGACCGCGGCGTTGAGCTCGTCGACGAGCCCCAGGATCTCCGCGTTCTCGGGGATGTCGCTCATGCTGTGGCCGTAGTGGACGTAGCGCGCCACGCCGGCCTTGTCGATGAGCACCTGGGCCGGCATCCGCCCGAGCTTGAACAGCTTCACCTGCTGGCCGTAGAGCTTGAGCACGCTGTGCGTCGGGTCCGGCAGGCCGACGAACGGCAGCGACTCCTTCTCCCAGTACTTCGCGAACGCGTCTGCGTCTTCCGGGCCGACGGCGACGACGGCGACGTCGCGGGTCTCGAACTCGGAGTAGTCATGGCGCAACTGCGCCATATGCCGGCGGCAGAACGGTCAGGTGAAGCCGCGATTGAAGACGAGCAGCACGTTCTTGCGGTCGCGGAAATCGGACAGCGAGACCCGCGTCCCGGCGAAGTCGGGCAGGCTGAACTCCGGGGCGGGCAGGTCGAGGGCCACTCGTGGCATGGGGCTCCTTCTCGGTGCGGGGGGCACTCAACAGTACACCGTCGTGCGTCCGCCGGCGCCGATGGGCGAGGCTTCTGGGTCACGCAGCTGGTCGGCGACCGCCGTCTCGACCGCAACTGGCGTAGGCTTCTCCGTGTGGGGAGTCCCCCAGCTTCGACGAACGGAGGGGTCGATGATGTACCTGGCCGCGCAGACGGCAACCGGGCTGATGGCCGCGAGGCGGAGTCCAGCAGATCATGCCGGCTGATGCTCGCGAGCTTGGGCTGATGATCGGCAGCCCGCCGGCTCCGGACAGACTCGTGACGCTCTCGAACTGGCAGGACCCCCCCTGGAACCGCTGGTCGTTCCAGCACGTCGGGCAGCTCATCCCGTCGGCGCGGATCAGCCGTGGCGATGGACCTGCGCTTGAGCTGCCCGCCGAGCCAAGGCAAGTCGATGACCTTCCGTTTCGCACCGTCGGTGGCGCGTCGTCGACGCTCGGCGCCCACCTGGACGCTTCGTACACCGACGGCTTCCTCGCCCTGCACCAGGGCCGGATCGTCTTCGAGGAGTACCGCAACGGCATGACGCGGGACACGCGCCATCTCCTCCAGTCGGTGTCCAAGTCGCTGACCGGCGCCCTCGCCGGCGCCCTGGTGGGGTCGGGCGCACTCGACCCCGGAGGCCTGGTCACGGACTACGTGCCCCTGCTCCGGGGCACCTCCTTCGAGGGCGCGACCGTGCGGCACCTCCTCGACATGACCGCCGGTACGAGGTTCTCGGAAGACTACGACGACCCCGGATCCGACGTGCGGCGCTACGAGATCGCCGCCGGCTGGCAGCCGGCCGCCGGCGACGAGGCCGGGGTCGATCTGGCGGCGTACATCGGCGGACTGCCGAACCGATCCGCTCACGGCGAAGCCTTCGCCTATCGCTCCATCCTGACCGACGTCCTGGCGATGGTCCTTGAGGGCGCGTCAGGGCAGCGGTTCGCCGACGCGATGAGCGGCCTCCTGTGGTCGCGGATCGGCGCCGACCACGATGCCGAGATCACGGTCGACCGGCACGGGAACGCGATGAGCGACGGGGGCATCTCCGTGACCTTGCGCGACCTCGCGCGCTTCGGCCAGCTGTACCTCCGCGAGGGGAGCCGGGACGGCCTGCAGGTCCTGCCGGCGGCCTGGGTCGCCGACACGCGCCTCGCCGACGAGGCTTGCCGTAGGATCTTCCTCGCGGCGCAGGAAGACGCTCACGCCGCAGGCTCTCCCGCGCAGCAGGCGTGCGCACCTCTGGGCCACTACCGCAATCAGTGGTGGGTACTGGACCCAGCGTCGGGAGTCATGATGGGCTCGGGCATCTATGGGCAGTACGTCTACGTGGACGCGGCGCGGGACGTGGTGCTGGCCAAGCTCTCCTCGTTGCCGCGCGCGCTCGACCCGACGATCGCCGCCGACACACTCAGCGCGTTCGCCGGCCTTGCGGCGCACCTGGGGGAACTGGCCTGAGGAGCCGGCGAGCTGCGACGGGCACAGGCACCAGGGGAAGGCGTCAGCGCTCTCCCGACAGCCACCAGTCGTCGGCCGTGTCCAGGTAGATGCTCGCTATGGAGAGCCCGCTGTCGATGGTCGCGGGAATCAGGCGCCGCTTGTACCCGTCACCCTCGAAGCGGTCCAGTTCGTCCCACTTCCCGGGTAGCTGCTTCGAACTGAACAGCAGAGCTTCGAGGCCGGCGTCCGATGGCGCCCACGTGAAGTGCGGGAACCCGTCGACCTCACTGATCCGACCGTGGACGGTACAGTCACGGTACTCGCCGCTGAGGTCCTCGATCACGTTGTGATTCGGCTTGCCCGGCGCCAACGTCCCGTAGATGACCAGCCGCTCATCGGGCCGGTCCAGAAGCAGGTTCACGAGGAGAAGCTGGACTGGGATGACTGCCCTGCCGACCTCCGCGTCGCGCGGCTTGCCACCAGGCACTCCTTCAGAGCCGGCGATGGGGATGAGCATCGCCAGTCGCTCGAGCAGAAGCACCCTCGACCCATCGTCCTGGCCCGGGATCCCCTGGTCGAGGCCACGCAGATCGAGCGCCTCGTCGCTGCCGACGAGTTCGGTCCGGGCATCGGGGCTCAGTTCCTGCGTGAGCATCGCCAGGAAGGCCTCGACTCCGCCTGTCGGCTTCCGGTCACCAGAGAGCGACCAGGCGGTCTGGATCTCGCCGAGGGCGTCGGAGAGGCAGCGTGTGGCCTCCGACTCCGTGCCGTCTCGCTCCAGCCAGTCGAGCGCCTCGTTGAAGTGCGACACCGCCTCACCCAGGTGCCCGGCGCTTTCCGGGGCGCTCAACCAGGTCATGTCTCTTCGTCCCGAGCTCGACTCACGGGCCCGCGACGCGCCGCAGCCGTCTCGTCTCGGGCCGCAAGGAAGGCGCCGTAGTCGAGCTCCCGGTACGGCGTCCGGCATGGCTGTCCGTCGGCGAGCCACATGCGGCGCTCGCCGAGATCCATGACGGCAGATGCCACCGTCGCCGCCTGATCGAGCCTGGGCAGGCGCTCGTCCGGGTGAGCGCAGATGCTCCACGGCCGATCGGCGTGATCGGACAGCATCGCCGTCAGGGCTGCGCGAGAGCGATCGCTCCTGCCGCGCAACGTGGCGGGCCCGCTGCAGTCTCACAGCGCTGTCGGGCATGGCCCACAACGAAACGTCGGTCACTCCCGGCTGCGCGTGCAGCAGGTGGTTCGTGTGCAGGAGCAGTCCGTCCTCAGGTGCGGCCACTCTGAGACGGCGGAAGTCCCCGGGCGCCGCCTCGACGTCGAGCGCGACCCCTTCAGCGGACGCCAGAACGTAGTTGGCCGACGAGGACCTGGACCCGGCTTGAAGGCCGCCCAGCGCGTCCGTGACCGTCTCGGCATCGAGGACGGAGCGCAGCAGCACGTGGAACGGGATCCCCGGCTCGCCACGGTCGAGATCGGTGACGAGCGCATTCGTGACCAGCCCGATGCCGGCGGAGTTCATGCCCAGCTTCGCCAGAAGGCCCGCCTCGACCACTGTGACGTAGGCGGGCTTGCCGATCTGGACGGCCTCCAGCACGACCACCGTGTCGAAGCTGTGCATGAGCCAATCCCAGTTCTGGCCCACGAGGACTTGACCGCCGGGCCCTTCGGGCAGGGCGGCGAACGCAGTGCACTCCCCGACGCCGGGAACGGGGTGAGAGAGCGCGTGCTCTGGCCTTCGCTGCGAACATGACTTCGCTGCGCACGTTGAGAGCGAGGACGTCTTCGAAGCGGAGTCCGGAGCCCGACGCCATGCCGTGCATCTCGTCGAGATACTCCGGCCTGAATGCACGGATGGCAGGAACGTAGCGCCCGGCCTCTTCCGTGACCTTGCCCCAGCTCCAGGAGGCGACGTGGTCGAACACCTCCTCGTAGGCGTCGCGCGAGCGCAGCATGCGCTCTCGCGCCTGCTCTCCGTACTGCCGCCCGCGCTCCAGCGGCTCCCCCTCGACGCGCACGTGTGGATACTGCCCTGCGGTCATCTCGTCACCTCGCGCTCCCGGGTCGGCTCAGTCGCCGGGCAGGGACACCACCAGCTCGCCCACGACGTCGCCGGCGGAGTCGAAGACCGGCGGGCGGCTCCGCGCCGGGCGATCTCCGGCACATCCGAGAGGCCGAGGTGCCGGACCAGCAGCGCGATGAGGCCGAGTCCGGGCGCACGGCTGGCACCGTCCAGAGCCTTCACGGCCATGCCCCACCCGTCGGGCAGGGCGGCGCAGCACAATCCTTCGGCGCCGCCCTTGGAGATGACGCCGGGGAAGGCCTGCATGATCACCGTGTCCTCCTCGCCCTCGCCCTCGATGAGCACCGGGTGCGCCAGCATCGCGGCCGCGATGCGCGGCGCGAGACGCGGCAGCCGCGCGTAGCCGCGCGCCATGGCGGTGACCGGCGTGGCGTAGACGACGATGCCGCAGCCGTCCACACCGCAGGGCATGTCGGAGGCGGCGATGCCGGTGGCCTCCGCCACCGACTCGATGCCGGCCACCTGGGCGGGATGACCCGCGCGCTGATAGGTGGCGACGTCCCACCCGTGGAACACGCACGCGGCGAGCATCCCGGTGTGGTTCCCCGAGCAGTTGTGCCCTGCCTTGAGCTTGTGGTCGCAGCGCAGGTCGTCTTCGCTCAGGCCGATCTCGGCCAGCATGCGCCGCACGAGGTCGACGTGGATGGGCGCCCCGACGTGCGAGGCGCAGATGATGGCCGTCTCCGGGACTCCCCAGCCGAAGTGGTCGATCGTGCCGTCGTCGACCCACGGACGCGCCTGGAACGGCTTGGCGGACGAGCGCCAGTACGTCGAGAAGTCGGCGTCACCGTAGCGGGCGACCTCCGCTCCGCGATCGTCCACGACGCTGGCGACAAGCTGGTGCCGGCTCTCGACCGAGGGGCCGCGCCAGACGTCCACGATGATGGGGTCATACTGACGGGTCACACGACCACCGTCGTTCCTGTCTCGCTCGTGTCGAAGTCGTCCGGCAGGTGACACGAGACCAGGCGTCCGTCGACCGCGTGCGGCTGCGGGCACTCGGTGATGCAGACGTCCATGCGGAACGGGCAGCGCGGATTGAAGCGGCATCCTTCGGGAGGCTTGACCGCGCTCGGGACATCGCCCTCGAGCACCTTCATCGTCCCGCGCTCCTCGGGGTCGGGAGACGGCGAGCTCCTCAGCAGGGCGACGGTGTACGGATGGCGCGGGGCCGCGAAGATCTTCGCGGCGGGGCCTTGCTCGACGATGCGCCCGAGGTACATCACCGCGAGCGAGTGCGCCATGGACTCGACGACCGCGAGATCGTGGGCGATGAACAGATAGGTGAGGCCGAGGCGCCGCTGGAGGTCGTCCAGCAGCACGAGGATGCGCGCCTGGACGGAGACGTCGAGCGCGGAGGTCGGCTCGTCGAGCACGACGAGCTTGGGGTCCAGCGCCAGGGCCCGCGCGATGGCGATGCGCTGGCACTGGCCGCCGCTGAACTCGTGCGAGCGGCGCCACAGGTGCTGCGTCCCCAGGCCGACCATCTCCAGCAGGGAGAGGACGCGCGCCTCCAGTTCCCGGCCGCTCAAGTGCGACTGCGCCCGGAGCGGCTCAGCGACGAGGTCGTGGACGGTCATGCGCGGGTTGAGCGACGAGTAGGGGTCCTGGAACACCACCTGGGCATCGCGCATCACCTTGCGGCGCTGGCGCGTGCCGAGGCCGGAGAGGTCCTGGTCGAGGAACCGGATGGTGCCCGCGGTCGGCTTGACCAGCTGCAGCACCGCGCGGGCCGCCGTGGACTTGCCGCACCCCGATTCTCCCACCAGCGCCAGCGTCTCGCCCTCGGTGATCGCGAAGGAGACATCGTCCACGGCGTGGACGGTGTCGATGGTCTTCTTGCTCAGACCGCGGCGGATGTGGAAGTGGACCGTGAGGTCGTCGACCTGCAGGAGGCTCACGATGCCGCCTCGCCGCCGTGCGCCTCAGTGTCCCGGCCCGTCGCCCAGTAGCAGGAGACCCAGTGGCGGTCGCCCACCTGCACTGGCTGTGGCTTGGCGGTCGGACACACGTCCATGACGTGCTTGCAGCGCGGGTGGAAGCGACACCCGGTGGGCGGAGAGATGAGATCGGGGACCGTACCCGGGATGGTCTGCAGCTCCGAGGCGGTGTGGCCGTGAGGCAGACACTGGTAGAGCGCGATGGTGTAGGGGTGCCGCGGCCGGCTGAGGACTTCGACCACCGGCCCCTCCTCGACCACACTGCCGGCGTACATCACGGCGATGCGGTCGCAGGTCTGCGCGGCCACGCCGACGTTGTGCGTGATGATCACCTGGGCGACGCCCAGTTCCTCGCGCAACCTGAGGAGCAGGTTGAGGATCTGGGCCTGGATGGTCACGTCGAGTGCGGTGGTCGGCTCGTCGGCGATGAGCAGGGGCGAACCACACGCGAGAGCCATCGCCATGCAGACCCGCTGTCTCATGCCGCCGCTGAACTGGTGCGGGTAGCGCTTGAGCGTCTCGTCGCTGGCCGGAAGCCCGACCTCGGCCAGCGCCCGGAGTGTGGTCTCCCGCGACTCCTTCCTCGACACGCCCTTGTGGATGCGGACGACGTCTTCGATCTGGTGACCGACCTGGAACACGGGGTTGAGCGACGCCAGCGGGTCCTGGAACACCATGGAGATCTCGCGACCGCGGAGATCCTGCATCTCCTTGTCGCTCTTGGCCAGGAGGTCCTGGCCCCGGTAGCTGATCTCGCCGCCCGTGATCTCGGCCTGGGGCTTCTGCAGCAGGCCGAGGATGGCGAGCCCGGTGATGGTCTTGCCGCAGCCGGACTCGCCCACGAGGCCGAGGATCTCGCGGTCGTGCACGCTGATGTCGACGCCGTCCAGCGCCTTGACCACGCCGCGCATGCTGCGGAACTGCAGCTTGAGGCCGCGCACCCTGAGGAGTTCGTCCGCCACGCCCCCTACCTCTTCGAGCGCGGATCGAGAACGTCGCGCAGGCCGTCGCCGACGAGGTTGAAGGCCAGCACCAGGATCAGGATGGCCAGACCGGCGAAGGCGCCGATCCACCACTGGTCGAGGATGTAGTCGCGCCCCTCCGAGATCATCAGGCCCCACTCGGCGACGGGCGGCTGGGCGCCCAGCCCGATGAAGCTCAGGCCGGCGGCCGCCAGGATGACCGTGCCGATGTCGAGCGTCATCTGCACGATGACCGGCCCGAAGGAGTTGGGGAGGATGTGACGCGCGATGATGGTGAAGTCACCGACGCCCATCGTCTTCGCTGCTTCGATGTACGGCCGCTCGCGCAGAGACACGGCCATGCCGCGCACGAGCCTCGTGTACCAGGGCCACCACGAGAGGACGATGGCGATCATCGCGTTGCGGATGCTGGGCCCGAGGAACGCCACGAACACGATGGCGAGGATCAGCGACGGGAACGCGAGGAACACATCGCAGATCCTCATCACCACCTCGTCGAATCTGCCCCCGAAGTAGCCGGCGATGCCTCCGATGGGCACGCCGATGAGCACGATGGCGGCTGTGGTGATGAAGGAGATCACCAGCGGGATGCGCGCGCCGTAGATCACGCGGCTGAGGATGTCGCGCCCGTAGTTGTCGGTCCCGAGGAGATGCTTGGCGCTCGGCGCCTGGAGCCGCTCCACGAGGTTGGAGTCTCCGCGGCCCTGCGCCGGGTACGGCGCGATCCAGGGCCCGATGAGGGCGATGGTGATGGCGAACAGGATGATGACCAGGCCGGCGACGGCCAGCTTGTCCTTGAAGAACACGCGGACGTTGTAGCGTGCCTCGTCGAGCGACGACTGGTGGCGTACCCGCCAGTCGGCCAGTCGTGCTGTCTGAGCGACCTCCATGCTCCTGCTCCTATCTCAGCGCGATCCGCGGGTCGACGATGGCCTGGGCTATGTCGACGATCAGGTTGGCGATCACGTACACGAAGGCGATCATGACCGTGACGCCCACGATGGCGGGGTAGTCGGCGCCCAGAATGGACGTGGTCGCGTAGTAGCCCAGGCCCGGCCAGGCGAAGATCAACTCGACGAAGAACGTGCCCGTCAAGGCGTTGGCGAAGGTCAGGCCGACGACCGTGAACACAGGCCCGAGGGCGTTCTTCAGCGCTGCTTTGTAGAGCAGGCTCCGCGGCGGCACGCCCATCGCCCTCGCCATGCGGATGTAGTCCAGGCCCATGGCCTCCAGCATCGAGGAGCGCGTCATGCGCATGATGACGCCCATCGGGTACGCCGCGAGCGTGATGACCGGCAGGATGAAGTGCCTGCCTGCATCCCAGAAGGCGACCCAGTTGCCGGTGATCAGCGCGTCCACTACCGGCATCCCGGTAACGACGGTGATGGGGTGGGCCTGGGCGACGGCGATGCTGGTCTGGCCGGCCACCGGAAGTAAGTGGAGCATGCGGAAGAACAGGATCTGCAGCATCAGCGCCAGCCAGAAGGACGCGATCGAGACTCCGGCGGTCGAGAACAGACGCATGGAATGGTCCAGCCAGCCGCCTCTCATGTGAGCCGTGGTCACCCCGAGGATGATCCCGAAGAACGTCGCCACGATCAGGGCCGCCACCACGAGTTCGAGCGTGGCGGGGAAGAAGTGGATGATGTCGTTCAGCACCGGCCGCTTGGTGCGCAGCGACTCGCCCCAGTCGCCGGTGACCAGGCCCTTCATGTAGATCGCGTACTGCTCGTAGAGCGGCTTGTCGAGGCCCAGGATCTTCGTCGCCTGGGCGATCTGCTCCGGGCGGGCGTTGGCGCCCACATAGGTCTGCGCGACGTTCGACGGGACGATCCGCGCCATCACGAAGGTGATCGACGCGATGCCGAGGAGCACGAAGATCGCGAGCGCCAGTCGGCGGACTACATAGGCCCTGATCGTCAAACCCGGCCCATCCTCTCAGGGTCAGTGGTTCTACCGTGAAAGCAAGACGATGGGCGGCGGCCGGCGCGAGAGACAGGCTGGCCGCCGCCCATGAGAATCAGGTCGTCACTTGGTGATCTGCGTCCAGAACTGCACCTGCGGATAGTTGAAGTTGATCGCGGAGTCGCTGTACTTGACCGTCGCGAGGTGCGCGGCAACGGTCTGGTCGTCGAAGAGGAACGCGGCGATCGCCTGGTCGACGAGCATGTTCTGCGCCTTGTCGTAGGGCACGAGCGCCGCCTCGGGATCCGTGGCGCTCAGCTTGAACCCCTCGGCCACGAGCTTGTCGAACTCCTCGTTGTACCAGTAGGACCAGTTGTAGCCCACTTCTTCCTCGGAGCCGAACATGGGCACCAGGTTGTCGACGCCGTCCGGGTAGCTCGGCCACCAGAGCTGGATGGCCAGGTCCTGGCGATCGGCCGGGTTTCCGCGCGCTTTCGCGGCGTCCGCGGTGTTGAGCAGGGCCTTGATGTTGACCGTCACCCCGACCTTGGCGAACGCCTCCTTGATCAGCGGCGTGTAGGCGGCCTCGTTGGAGTTCTCGGAGGTGTAGGTGAGCTCGAGCGTGAAGCCGCCGCCCGGGTACCCGGCCTCGGAGAGGAGCTGCTTGGCCTTCTCGAAGTCGGTGCTGTACTGACGCACCGTGCCGTCCGTGTTCGGCCACAGGTCGATCGGGACGGGGCCCCTGGACTGCGTGCCGTAGCCCCCGGCGCCGACGGTGATGAGGTCCGCGTACGGGACGGCGTACGAGAGCGCCTGGCGTACCTTCTCGTTGTCGAGCGGCTTTCGCTGCGTGTTGAAGAACATGAGGTACGAGTTGAGGCTCGGGCCGGTGTAGACCACGAGCTCTGGGTTCGCCTTGAGAGCGTCGACCTGGTCGCGAGCGACTTGGTTGATGGTGTCGACCGCGCCGGACTCCAGCAGTTGGCGCTGCGTGCCGGCGTCACCCACGAACTGGACGACGACCTTCTTGAACTGGTTGTCCTTCCAACCGCCCCACCAGTCTGGGTTCGCCGTGAACACGGCCTCCTGGTCGGCGGTGTAGGAGTCGAGCACGTAGGGCCCGGTCCCGGCCTCGTTGCCCTTGTCCCACCACGCCTGGTCCTTGCCCTCGGTAGCGGGGCTGAACATCCAGACGGCGTAGTCCCCGGACATGATGCGGTCGATCGGTGCGGGATCCGAGAGCACGAACTTCACGGTGTAGTCGTCGACGACCTCGACTTTCTTGATCTGGCTCAGCAGGTAGGCAGCGCCCAGATTGAGCTTCATCGTGCGGTCGATGGAGTACTTCACGGCGTCCGCGTTGAACGGCGTCCCGTCGTGGAACGTGACGCCCTCGCGGAGCTTGAACGTCCACGAGAGGCCGTCGGCGGCGGCGGTCCACTCCGTGGCCAGACCCGGCGAGAACGGCTCTGCGCTGCCGGCCGGGTTCGCGTACACCAGCGGCTCATAGCAGTTGGCCATGTACATGACCTCCGTGCTGTAGCTGGCGCTTGGGTCCCACGTGGTGATGCTGTAGAGCGAAGCGACGCGCAGGATGTCCGACCCGGAGGCGGCGGGCGAGCCCGACGCGGTCGTCTCCGTTTCGGAGCTGCCGCAGCCCGAAGCCAGCAGGGCGACGGCGAGTACGAAGATCAGGACCACCCCCAGCGCGGTGGCGGCTCTCTCGTGTGGATACAGCTCTGCCGTACATACGTTCCCCCTTGCCTCGTGCCCCGGATGGGGTCTGGGTGTCGTGTCGACAGACCCCCTGGCGATGCCCCCCGAGGCGGCCGCAGCCATGAAGACCCCCTGGCGCCGACTCGGTGAGCGCATAATACGGCGGGCCCGGAGAGGGTACAACAGCCAAATCGGTCGATCGCCGACGAGAGCCACGCGTGAGGCGGTCGCGGCCGGCAGGAGGAGAGCGCCCCATGAAGATCACCGCCGTGCGCGTCGAGACCCTCGAGATCCCGTTCGAAGCGCCCTTCGTCATCGCCTCGTCGGCGCTCGCCGCCAACCCCTGCGACCTGGTGCGCGTGGAGACCGATGAGGGGCTGACCGGCTTCGGCGAGGCGGTCCCGGCCTACGAGTTCACCGGCGACACGCTGTGGTCGGTGCAGGACGTCATCGGCGAGTACCTCGGACCCTCCGTGATCGGCCGCGACCCCTTCGACGTCGAGGCGATCGTCCGCTGCTGGGAGCGCGAGCTGTTCACCGTCGGCAATCAGGCGGCCCGGGCAGGTCTCGAGATGGCTCTCTGGGACCTGCAGGGCAAGGCGCTCGGGCGGCCGCTGTGTGATCTCATCGGAGGCCGCGCCCGAGACGGGCTCGTCGAGGAGGTCACCTGGGCGTGGGACACGCCGGAGGCCCTGGCCGAGAAGACACGCCGCATGCGCGCCGAGGGCGTCACCGCGTTCAAGGTCAAGGCCGGCGACGCGCCCGAACGTGACGAGCAGCGCGTCGCCGCCGTCCGCGAAGCGGCCGGCCCGGACGCGCGCATCACCGTCGACGTCAACCAGGGCTGGTGGGACGCGGCGACGGCCGTACGCGGGATCAAGCTGCTGGAGCCCTACAACCTCGCGTTCGTGGAGCAGCCGGTGCGCATGGACGACCTGGAGGCGGCACGGTTCGTGCGCGAGCGCGCGAACGTGCCCATCGCGCTCGACGAGAGTGTGCGGGGGCCGCGCGAAGCGCTCGCCTGCGTCAAGGCCGGGGCGTGCGACATCTTCGTGATCAAGCTCATGAAGACGGGCGGCATCCTGGGCGCCCTGAAGGTCAACGCGATCGCCGAGGCCGCCGGCATCCCCGTGACGATGGGCAACATGGGGGAGAGCTCGCTCGGGCTCGCGGCCCACCTCCACGTCAGCATCGCGCTGGCGAACGTCGACCACTGGGACGCCGACCTGCCCTGGCGACCGGGGGGACTCAAGCGCGACATCGGCCGTGGGCTGAGGGGCGAAGTGCGCGACGGCGTGTCGACCATGCTGCTCCCCGAGGGACCGGGGCTCGGCATCGAACTCGACGAGGAGGCCGTCGCGGCGCAGCGTGTGACGCGGCGCTGGTGACCGGCCTCAGCGGGTCAACCTCGCCCGCGTGGTGATGCGGCGCGGCGGTGGGGTGGCCGTGGTGGCTCCGCGCCGAGCAGGTGGGGGCTTGCGGCAAGGCCCGGGTCATGCCGCATACTCGACAGCCGCGAGCGGGAAAGTTCGGTACCAACTGCTGAGGAGCGAGCCCATGGCGTCCACCAACGAAGGCCCATTCGTCGTGTCGGAGCCGTGCCCCGTCTGCCGAGGGCAGGGCACCGTCGACGGGCAACCTTGCGCCGCCTGCCATGGCAGCGGTGCGCAGCGACTGTTCCACGGCACCAAGGCCGACCTGAGGCCGGGCGACCTGATCGAGGCCGGCTTCAGCTCCAACTTCGGCACACGGAAGCAGGCGAGCTTCGTCTACCTGACCGGCACCCTGGACGCCGCCACCTGGGGGGCGGAGTTGGCGGCCGGCGACGGTCCCGGCAGGATCTACGTGGTGGAGCCGACCGGCCCGATCGAGGACGACCCCAATCTGACGGACAAGAAGTTCCCGGGGAACCCGACCAGGTCGTACCGCTCCCGGGAGCCGCTGCGGGTCACGGGTGAGCTCACCGACTGGCAGGGGCACCCGCCCGAGGCGCTCAAGGCCATGAAGGACAACCTGGAGCGCCTGAAGCAGGAGGGCGTCGAGGCGATCGACGACTGAGGCGCCGCTCGGCCGCGGCGCCGGCGCCGGGCGACTCCGAGCCGGCCTGAGCGGCTAGCCGGCGCTCTTCTCCTCGAGCTCGCCGGCCGCGGGGCGCCTGCTCCGCCCGATCGTCCCGCCGAGCAGCACCGCCACTCCAACGAGCCCCATCAGGCTGGCGGCCACGTACATGGTCGAGAAGCCGAAGGCCTCGGCCGTCACGCCCCACACGACCGACCCGACGCCGATGCCGAGGTCCATGGCGGTGGTGAAGGTGCCCATCGCCGCGCCGCGCTCCTGCGGCCCGGCGCGGTCGACCGTCATCGCCATGAGCGTCGGCTGGGCGGCGCCGACGCCGACCGCGTAGAGCACGGCGACGACGAGCAGCGCGGCCATGCTCTCCGCCTGCGAGAGCACGAGCAGCGCGACGAAGGTGAACAGCAGGCCCGGCGCGATGACCGCGACCCTCCCGCGCCGGTCCGACACGCCGCCCGAGCGGGCCGCGAAGGACCAGCACGACCACCGAGAAGACGGTGAAGAAGAGGCCCGCGTTGCCGAGCTCGGCCTCCTCGGCGAACAGCGGGAGCAGGGCGACCACCGACGCGTACGTGAGCGCGTTGGTGAACAGCACGGCGGAGGGGAAGAGCGCGGAGGGCAGGATGAAGCTCCGCCAGCCGCGCTGGACGGGCGCGCCGCCGGGCTTGCGGCCCGGGTCGGCGATGCCGAGGGTCGTCAACGCCGCCGCGGCCGAGAGCACCATGGCCGTCGAGGAACAGGGCCCCGTAGCCGCTCTGGCCGACCAGGAAGACGCCGAGCGCCGGGCCGATGGCCATGGCGACGTTCATGCCGACGCCGAAGTAGCCCATCGCCTCGCCGCGGCGGGAGAGCGGGGCGAGGTCCGCGGCGAGCGCGCTCGCCGCGGTGCCGAAGGCCGCCCAGCCGACGCCGTGCAGGATGCGCACGGCCATCAACAGCGGCACGGTGTGGGCGGGCTCGTAGAGCAGTGAGCTGGCCGCCGTGATGACGGCGCCCGGCCAGCATGATCGCCTTCTTGGCCCGGCGGTCCGAGAGGCGCCCGATCCACGGTCGGACGATGACGGCGGTGAGCGTGAAGCAGGCGAGCACGATCCCCGCGTCCGACACGTTGCCGCCGATGGCCACCACGTAGAGCGGCAGCGTCGCCAGCAGCAGGTACATGCTGGTGAACGAGAAGAGGTTCGCCAGGATGGCGAGGGAGAAGCTGCGGCTGAAGATGCGGTCTCGAGAGGGCACCGTCGGCCTCCTGCTCGCGTCGCCCTGCTGGCTTGAAGGGGCCGGCTGCGCGACGGCCGCCGGCCAGACGTCAGTATACCGCGGGGGGTACCGCGGAGATGTGCCTACTCTTGCGCGTGCCTACTCTTGCCCGACGATGTCGACTGAGATCTCGATCGCCGGAATCGTGCCTCTGTTCTCGAGCCAGTGTGTGGTGTCCCTGTCCTCGGGCCAGCCCACTCCCGGCCCGTAGTCCGTGGCGACGCCATCCCGGTGGTCGGTGATCGTCCCTTGCAGGATGTAGACGGTGCCTGGTCTGCCCTTGTGGTCGTGGATCGGGCCGAAGACGCCTCCGGGCTCGATCGTCACCATGCGCATGCGGAGCTGGCGTCCGGCCATGCCCTCGATCTCAGGGCCAAGGTCGACCGCTGTAAGCAGCTCCACCGTGACACCCTTCGTCTCGGGTGCCGACTTCTCGTTGCTCATCACGTCCTCCTCTCTGTACTTCCAGGGCCTGACGTACTGCCAGTCTTCCCTCGGCCTTGGCAACCTATGAGTGACTCGTGGAATCCTTGCCGGGCCGCAGGCACGTAAAGTACCTGTAAATCGGCATACTGACCGGGTGACTCAGTGAACAGAGCACAGGCTTCCCAAAGGGCTGGGAGGGTGCCAGAACGGGCCGCCGTTCGAGGGTGAATCGGGGCATTCCGGGGCGTTCGCATGGCCGCCGTTCCGAGGTCGAGCCTGCGGTTTCCCGCAGACTCGGCGACTTCTTGGCAGCCTGCCCGGCGGCACGCCTCCACGCCGGTGAATCGCCCTACTGCCGTCCTCCGGTGCAGCCCGGCCCGCGCCTCGACACGGCGCGTCTGTGCTGAGCCGTGCAGTCGCCGCCGGTCAGACGGGCCGGACGCCTCTCGTCTCCGTGGCGGGCCGGCGGCCTCGCCGGGTCGCGAAGACGCCTGCGGCGCCGGCTACCGGGCCGGCGCGCCGTGAAGACGTGAGACGGAGGTCCGCTGAGGCGCCTGCCTTCCTTACGGCCATGAGGTTCCACGCCGGCGACCGCCTACACGTCGTCACCGTTGTGGCGGCCTCAGAAGCCAAGTGCGGCGAGGGCTCCCGCCCGGCCGGCTGCAGTGGGGGCGTTTGGCCGCCGCGAGGCCGGGAACGCGAAAGCAGGTGCCGGGAACATCCGGGTTGAGACGTGGGGAAGGAGAGATTGCGATGACGAGTGTGCGCTTTCAAGACCTGCCGCTCGCTGACCGCGAGCGAAGCTGGGACAGGGACGCGGCCGAGGGTCGCGTGCGCCGCTGGGCCGAGGCCGAGGACGCGCCCAACGAGCGATACCGCAGGGCCTTCCTCTGGTACGACGCCGACAAGGCCGACGAATTCACCGCGTACAAGTTGCCGATCGCCGACGTGATCGACGGCGAGCTCAAGGCCGTGCCGCGCGCGGTGACGGCCGCCGCGCAGGTACTGGAGGGCGCGCGCGGCGGCGTCGATCTGCCTGGGAAGGACATGGCCTCGGTGAAGCGGAGCGTCGAGCGCTATTACGACAAGATGGGGGAAGAGGCTCCGTTCAGGAAGGCCGCCTAGCCTTCGAACCGGCTGCGGGCTGGAGGCCTCTGTGAGCGATCGACCGACAGACGCGGCGGGCAGGGGCGGCGCCGAGCACGACCGCGAGGGGTCGGCGCTCGAGCCGCTCGCCGCGCTCGAGCCGCCGGCGAGGGAGTTCGACGACCCCAAGCTCGAATGGCGGCGCTTGTTCGCCGAGCTCCTCGGCACGTTCTTCCTCGTGCTCGTGGCGGCAGGAGGCGCGGTGATCCTCGACGCCGACCACTCCGACGTCGGCCGCATCGCTGCGGTGACGGCGCCCGGACTCATGGTTCTGGCCACGATCCTCTTCATGGGCGCCGTCTCGGGCGCCCATCTCAACCCCGCCGTGACCGTCGCCTTCGCCATGCGCCGTGACTTCCCCTGGCGACGGGTGCCGGGTTACGTGATCGCGCAGCTGGCCGGAGCCGGCCTCGCCTGTCTGCTCTTGTGGGCGCTCCTCGGCAAGGCCGCCGGCCTCGGCGCGACGGAGCCCGGCCCCGGCTACAGCGGTGCCGCGGCGTTCGTCATCGAGATCGTCCTCACGTTCGGCCTCGTGAGCGTGATCCTGGGCACCGCGTCGGGTGCCCAGAACCTTGGGCCCCTGTCGGCAGTGGGCGTGGGCGCGTACATCGTGCTTGCCGGTCTGTGGGCGAGCCCCGTCAGCGGGGCGTCGATGAACCCGGCCCGGAGCTTCGGCCCCGACGTCGTGCTCGCCGACTTCAGTCAGTACTGGATCTACGCCCTCGGCCCGGTCGTCGGGGCACTGCTCGCCGTCGGCGCCGCCTGGATCCTCAGGGGAAGCGGGCGGGACCGGACGTCGAGTCGCGCCGCACAGGGTGATCTACCGGATGTGCGGCCGCGCTGAGGCCGATCAGCGGCTGGAAGCTCACTTCGCCGCCGTTTGGCGCGCCCTCTCGGCTGCGCCGTGCGCAACGCGCCTTGGCCGCGCTGCTTGCTCAGACGGCGCGGCGCACGTCCTCGGCCGCATCAGACACGCCCTCCGTGGCCTCATCGGCGCCGTGGGAGAGCTTCTGTCCGGCGTCGTCCAGGACATCGGACGCCTTCTTGCGCGAGCCGTCGACGACCTCGGATACCTTGCCGCGAACGTCGCTCGCGGTCTTCGAGGCCCTCTCCCGGAGTTCGTCCACGGTGACGGATGCCTTTTCGCGGACATCGTCCGCTGATGCCGCGACCCTCCCTCGAGCGTCATCCACGGTCGCCGAGATCCTCTCGCGCATCCTCCGCGCGGCTCAGGATGCTTCGCCGGATCCGTGGATAGAGTGCCGCGAGGGCCACGCCCGACGCGGCAACCCCGAGCCCGACGCCGATCAGCAGGGCTCTGCGGCTTGAACGCCTGCGTGTGTCTCGCGTCACAGAGCGGGCGCTGCTCTGGAGTGACTCGATGATCCGATCGAGGTCTTGCCGCACCTTGTCGTCGGTGATGAGCCTGTGCAGCCCGCCGTCGCCGGAGAGCCGGTCGTAGAGCTCGTTGACCGACTGCACCAACTGCCGGATGCCCGAGTGCAACTCGGTGTCCTGCATGAGTCTCCGCGCAACGGGAGCGGCAGCCGCAGCCATGCCGGCGGCCTTTCCGACGGTCCTGATGTTGCTGACCATGGCCATGGAGACCACTTCCTTTCTGAGTCGTTCAGGATTCAGTTTCCCGGTCCGACGGGCTCATCACCGTAGACGCCGGCAGTCGCGACGGACGAGGCGTCCGGAGAGGGACCGTTGAAGACCGGTCATCGCGCCTCCGGGCGCCTCGAGATTCGCCATCCAGCACGTTGCGTGGCTATCGCCGCAACAGCAGGACGATCACGATGATGATGATGATGAGGAGAATGACTCCCCCGCCTATGTACATGTCCGCCTCCCTTCGCGCCGTTCCGCCGGATTGGCAAGTCGGCGGGTCCATCCAGATTGCGACAGGCTGTCAGGCCATGCAGTGCCCGTCCGAGCAGTCTTCGGTGCGCGTCGCCCGCGTGCGCCCTGGGTACCACGAGCCCATCGTCGCCCAGAACAAGAGCGATAGGACCAGACCTATGACACCCACGATCATGAGGATGACGCCGACCGTGTGTATGTTCAGTCCCGCTACCGTGGCCGTGACCGCGAAGCGGAGTATCGCGCCGAGCGCGATGAGGAAGATGCTGATGCCGATTCCCATTTGAGCCTCCTGGGGGGCAGTGCCGGATCCTTGCCGGCTGGCTCCCTTGTTCCCCGATGCCTTGGAGGAGAACTTTGGTGCGTTCACGTAGGTGACCCACCGTCGGATCCGGTCGCGGCCGGCCGGGGACATGCGCACCCTCGTGCCGATCGTCTTCGCCCTGGCCCTCCTGTGCTTGCCGATGGGTGACAGCGCTCTCGGGCAGGCGGCCTCCCTGGCCGCGGCCGTCCTGGTGATCGCCATCGCGTTGGAGGTGTTCCGCCTGGTCGAACGCTCGCCGCGATCGCCGCTCGGACGAGCCGTGCTGTTCGGCGGCAAGAGCCTGCAGAGGGTGCTGACGACTCGCGAGCCGTGCTCCGAGCACCTCGATCTTGCCAGCAGGGCCCTGCTCAAGGTCCTCGAGGCCGAGTCGGGGCATCCCTCACCGCGCGTCCCAGCGCGAGACTGACCCCCGCAGGGGCGTCTGGTCGGAACCACTGCCTCGACTTCGCATCTCTCAGGTCGGTGACGGAGTGTGGGTCTTCACGATGGCGCGCCGTGGCGGTGCTCGGTTTATGGGCCGGCAGGCCGGGGCATTCAATTGGGAGGCCGGTCTGGCGAGTGGCCCCATCCGGTCGTAACGCCCTGGGCCTCGCAGGCGTGAGGAGCGGCTGAAGGAGGCGGTAGTTGGCGCGGGAGTCACATCAATCCACGCCGGAGGCTGGAGAGGGTACGCAGCTTCGAGAAGCGTCCAGGCGTGGCGGTCACGCCGCCGCCGCCGACGCCGAGAGAAACGCACCGGTCCTGACAGGCGAGGGGATCAGCGCGTTCCTCTACGACGCGGACGGCGAGGACCGCGAGGTGACCCTGGAACGGCGCTCGTGGACGGCTGGCCGATGCCGACCTGCTCTGGGTCGACGTCGACTCTCGCAGGCAGGCGCGATCGAGGCGCTGACGCCGTCATACCGGCGGAGGGCCCGTCTCTGTTCTCGGACGTCGCACGCAAGCCGTTCATCGACGACTACGGCGACTCGTTCGTTCTCGGCGTGCTGACACTGGCGTCGGATCCCAGTGAGGTCGAGCCCGGGACCGGAATGCTCGTCTGCGTGTGGGCCACAGCTGGCTCGTGACCGTGCACATCGGCGAGATCGCGTCTGCTGCAGGGTTCGCCGACCATCTGCACGGCGACTCCGCCCAGGGCCGCCTCGACGCGCCGAGCTTTCTGGCGCGGGTGCTCGAGTGGGTCATCAACGCGTACCTCGACCACCTTGACGGCTTGCAGCAGGCGGTCGACGACCTCGAAGTGTCGATCCTGCGCGGCGGCGCCGGGAACGACCCCGTCGGGCAGCTGGTCGAGCTGCGCCACGATATCAGTCGCCTCCGCCGCCGGCTCTCGCCGCACCGCCAGGTCTTCGCGACGCTCGCGCATCCCAGCTTTGACGTCATCTCCAGCAGTTCGGCCTCGCGCGACTTCGGGATTCTCGTAGACCGCCTGGAGATGGCGGTGCAGGCGGTCGATTCGACGCGCGAGATGATCGTCGGCGCTTTCGACGTGTTCATGACCCAGACCGCCCAGCGCACCAACAACATCATGCGGGTGCTGACCATCGTGTCGCTGACTCTGCTGCCCGCCACGCTGATCGCCGGCATCCTGGGCATGAACATGCTCCCGAAGTCTCTGATGCATCCTTGGGTTTTCGGAGCGGCGCTCGTGCTCATGCTCGCCGTCGCCGGCGGACTCCTCCTCACGATGCGGCTGCGTCGATGGCTGTGATGGGGGGGCTCGGATCACGCGGCGAAACGGCGTTCCGATGCGCTGCCGCCCGCCGGGTATCTGAGCTGACAAGCGGAACGGGCGCGAGCATCTCAGCCTGGCCGACGTGGCGCGGCGCACGGCGGTCATCATCGCGGTGGCCGGCGGCAGCCTGCTGATCGCCTCCTCGTCTACGAACTGCGGACCATCCTTCTGTGGCTGCTCATCGCCGGCATGTTCGCCGTGACCGTCGCCCCCGCCGTCGCCTGGCTCGAACGACGGCGCGTGCCGCGCTGGCTCGGCGCCAGCCTCGTCACGCTCGCCGCCGCGTTCGCGCTCGGCGCGCTCCTGATAGCGGTCGCGGTCCCGCTCGTCAGCCAGTCCCGCGACCTGCTCGGCAACCTGCCGCACCTCGCTCACGACCTGTTCAAGCCGGGCGGACCGCTGGCCTTCGCGGACCGACGGTTCCACATCGAGCGCCGCATCGGCGTCATCACGCCCGGTCGTCTGTTCGATCTTGTCGCAGGACCGCGCTCGCTCGTCTCCCTGTTCACGCGCACGGCGGAGATCGTCGCCGCGGTGGTGACGATCGTCACGATCACGGTGATGCTGCTCGTGGAGGGCCCGCGCGCCTGGAAGGCGTTCATCGAGTCGCTCGGGGCCTCGCGGGAGCAGCTCGGCGATGTTGCCGACCGCATGCAGCGCTCTGTCGCCGGCTACGTGCGCGGCAACCTTCTGGTCAGCCTCCTCGCCGGCGCCGGCGCGTTCATCGCGATGACGATCCTCACGTGCCCTTCGCGTTGCCGCTCGCGGTGGCGGTGGGCCTGCTGGACCTGTCCCTCTCGTCGGCGCGATCCTCGGCGCCGCGCTGTCCGCGTTCGTGGCCCTGTCGGTCGGCTGGCCGGCAGCCGTCATCCTCATCGTCTACTTCGTCGTCTACCAGCAGATAGAGAACCATTCCTGGCGCCGGTGATCTACTCGCGCACGGTGGCGATGTCGCCGCTGACGGTGCTGCTGGTCTCGCTCGCCGGCGCCGTGCTCGGAGGGATCGTGGGCGTCCTCATCGCCATTCCTCTCGCCAGCGCTGGGCGATCGCCGTGGGAGAGCTCCTGCGCAGCAAGGGGAGTGGAAGACCTCGCCGACCTCGCGGAGGTCATCACCGAAGAGACACCGGAGGAAGGTCCCGTGCCGCTGAGCGAGGACGACGCAGAGGTCCGCGGCGACGAGGTCGCTCACTCAGGCGTCCAGGGGCGGTCGAGGCACGCGGCCTAGGGGAGGGTGGCGATGGCCGAGGGCAGTGTTCGAGACGCGCTGCGGCGCGTTCTTGGCCCGCTGGACGGCCTGCTGTTCGACGGCTGAACGCTCGACGACCAGCCGCCGAAAGCTGCGGGTACGAATCAACCATGGACGAAACGCCCGGCAAGATCCCTGGTACGGAGCCGCCCGTCAGTTCGCTGAGCAAGGCGTACGCGTGGGTGACGGCCGGACCGGCCGCGATCCTCATCCCGCTCCTCTGGATCGGCGCGTTGGTCCTGCTGGTCCTCTACCTGCCGTCGTTTCCCGGCGGTCAGTCGAGCGACATCACGCCGTCCGGCGCGCCCGCGCTCAAGACCGAGACCGCGACCGCGAAGCTGTTCGCTCTGCCCGGATTGAGCCGGGTCGCCGTGGTGCAGCGGGATCCGTCCGGTCTCTCGCAGAGCGCGATGGCTCAGACCGTCACGGCCGCGACCGACATCGACCGCAAGATCACGCCGGCGCCGCCGGGACTGCTCGGCGCGCTCCCCATCGTCAACGTTGCGCCTGCCTTCCGGAACACCGGCGAACACGGCACGACTGCCATCACCTATCTGTACTTCGACCCCACGCTTCCGTGGTCGACGCAGGACCAGCTCGCGCATCAGTACGCCGCGAGGTACCTGACCGATCCGGGCGCCTCGGTGGTCGGCGTCACGGGGTCGATCCCCGCCAGGCTCGAGCAGATCGATCGCATCGCCGCCGCGCTCCCATACGTGGAGATCGCCACCGTCGTCCTGGTCGCCCTGATCATCGGTCTGGCCTTCGGATCGTTTCTCGCGCCCCTCGTCACGCTGTTCACCGCCGGTCTCGCCTACGAGGTCGCGCTGCGCATCGTGGCCTGGCTCGGCGGCCGCATGGGGGCGTCGCCGCCGCCCGAGCTCGAACCGATCATCGTCGTGCTGCTGTTCGGCATCGTCACGGACTACGCGATCTTCTACCTCACGGGGATGCGCAGGGAGCTGGCCGGCGACGCACGCCGGGGTCCCGCTGCGCGCCGCACGACCGCGCAGTACACACCGCTGATCGTCGCCGCCGGCCTCATGGTGGCGGCGGGCACGGCGGCCCTCACCGTGGCATCCCAGCAGTTCTTCCGCGACTTCGGCCCCGGGATGGCGATCACGGTGCTCCTCGGCCTGATCGTCGCCGTCACTCTGCTGCCGGCGCTGCTCTCGATCTTCGGACGGGCACTGTTCTGGCCGCGCGGCGTGGCCGAGGCGCCTGCGCAGGTGTCGCCGGAGTCGGTGGACGCCGCGCCGCTTCGCGCGGGCACGAGCGGCGGACCGGCGCCGTCGCGATCCTTCGCCAGACGCCTTTCGCACCTGACGACGCACCGGGCCTTCGCGCTTGTGAGCGTCGTGGTCTGCGTGGCTCTTCTGCTCGCGGCGGCGAGCGGCTTGCGCCGCACGCACCTGGGCCTCGACTTCATCAGCAGCCTGCCCGCCGGGTCCGAGGTCCGGCGTGCGGCGGACGCGGCCGCGGCCGGGTTCTGGCCGGGCGTTCTCTCGCCGACGGAGGTCCTCGTGCAGCGCCCGGGCGTCGGCTCGGCCCCGGGCGCCGTGCAGCTCGAGCAGAGCCTGCGCGGTCGACGGGGCGTGGCCGGTGTCCTGGGCCCGCTCGAGCAACAGGCCGTGCCGGGCGTCGACTTCGCCGTGGCCCCCGGCGGCGGCGCCGTACGGTACCTGGTCGTGTTCCGTAGTGACCCGCTGGGGAGCGCCGGGATCGCGGACTACGACGCGCTGACCGGCGCGATGCCCGGCCTCCTGGCCCGCTCCGGCCTCAGCGGCGCCTCGGCGCAGTACGGCGGCGACACGGCTCTCGCGGCCTTCACCGTGCAGAAGACGGTCGGCGACCTGGGCCGCGTCGCCATCGTCGTCGCCATCGTCGACCTGCTGCTCATGATGATCTTCCTGCGCGCTCTGGTGGCACCGTTCTACCTCCTGGCGGCGAGCGTGCTCGCACTGGCGGCCGCCCTTGGGGTCACCACGTACCTGTTCGGGGTGGTGCTCGGCAACGAGGACATCGCCTACTACGTACCGTTCGCCGCCTCCGTGCTGCTCGTCTCATTGGGCAGCGACTACAGCATCTTCCTCGTGGGACGGATCTGGCAGGAGCGTCGCGCCCGTCCCCTGCGCAGCGCCATCGAGACCGCCGTGCCCAGCGCCCGGCACGCGATCTCGGTCGCCGCGCTCACGCTCGCGCTCAGCTTCTCCTTGCTGGCGATCGTCAGCCTCGGCGCGTTCCGCCAGCTCGCCTTCTTGCTTGCCGTGGGCGTGCTGATCGACTCGTTCGTGGTGCGTTCCTTGCTCGTGCCGGCGCTCGTGGCCTTGTTCGGCCGGACCCATGTCGAGGAGACGGGTGCGGCCCTCGGTTCGGTCTCGTCGGGCGCGGTGGGCGCGACTGGCACGGAACCCGCGACCGCGCGTGTCCCGGACGAGGGAGACAGCAAGGAGAAGCATCAGGAGGCAGCCTGAATCGACGCGGCCGGCCTGGGGCCGACCCTCCACTCAAACGACGCCGCGTGGCGGCGTAGAGGAGACGACAATGCCCAGGTCCAGAGAACAGAAGCAGGGTTCGCGATCCGGTGGCGACTCCGAGATGCCGAGCACGGTGGCCCGCTCTGATGAGAAGGCCCAACGGACCTGGAAGGAGACGCACGACAACGCCGTAGAGGAGTACGGCGACGGCGAGCGCGCCCATCGCACCGCGTTCGCGGCGCTCAAGCACACCTACGAAAAGCAGGGCGACCGCTGGGTGCCCAAGGACGAGAAGGGTCCCTCCGACCCGCGCTCCACCATGTCGACGGAAGAGGCCCGCGCGGGCAGGGGCAAGACCTACGGCGGCATCGACTACTACGGGCACACGAAGAAGGAATTCCAGGAGCGTGCCCGCAACCTTGGCATCCGTGGCTACAGCATCGCGGCGATGGCCGCCGCGCTGAATGGCGTGGACGCCATCGTGTTTACCGGCGGCGTCGGCGAGAACTCGCCGGTCGTGCGCCGCATGGCGGTCGAGCGCCTCGGCTTCCTGGGTGCGAGCGTCGACGGGCAGCTCAACGAAAGCGCCGCCGGCGACCGCGATGTGAGCGCCGCGGGCAGCTCCGCCCACACGCTCGTGGTGGCCTCGCGCGAAGATGCGCAGATGGCCCACCAGGTGCGGGGGCTGCTCGACCCGGCCTAAGTCCAGCCCGTGGATCGCTGCGCCGTGGCGGGATGAGTCGTGAGTCCGTGGGTTCCGCCTGACCTCCCAGCTACGACCCGAGCGCGCCCTGCATGCCGGCGGCGCCGGCGTTGGAGGCCCTCATCGGCGAGCAACTGTTAGTCCCCCGCAGGCCCGGGAACCCCGGTTGATGAGAGGCCCCGGTACCCAAAGGGGTATCGGTCGTCAGTCCAGGAGGCGGAAGATGGCAGTTGTAGCCTTTCGGGGGGTCACCAAAGTCTTCGCGGGTGGCGCGCGCGCCGTCTCGGACATGGACCTGGAGATCGGCGATGGGGAGTTCGTCGTACTTGTGGGGCCTTCGGGCTGCGGCAAGACGACGGCCCTCCGCATGCTTGCCGGCCTCGAGACCATCACCTCGGGCACCGTCGCCATCGGCGACAAGGTCGTGAACCACGTCGCACCGCGCGACCGCGACATCGCCATGGTGTTCCAGAACTACGCTCTGTACCCGCACCTCAAAGTGTACGACAACATCGCCTTCGGCCTGCGCTTGCGCAAGGTCCCGAAGGACGAGATCGACAAACGCGTGCGTCACGCCGCTGAGGTGCTCGGCCTCGAGGACTTCCTCGACCGCAAGCCGCGCGCCCTCTCCGGCGGCCAGCGCCAACGGGTCGCCATGGGGCGCGCCATCGTGCGTGAGCCCCAGGCGTTCCTCATGGACGAGCCGCTCTCCAACCTGGACGCCAAGCTGCGCGTGCAGATGCGGTCGGAGATCGGCGCCCTGCAGCGCGACCTCGGCGTCACCACTCTCTACGTGACCCACGACCAGGTCGAGGCCATGACGATGGGCGACCGGGTGGCCGTGATGCGCAAGGGCGAGCTGCAGCAGGTCGCCCCACCGCAGGAGCTGTACGACCGGCCGGTGAGCCTGTTCGTGGCCGGCTTCATCGGCAGCCCCACCATGAACATGTTCGAGGCCGAGGTGGAGAAGGACGGCGACAGGCTGTTCGTCCAGATCGGCAGCCGGCGGCTCGCGCTGGCGGCGGAGGCCGTGCAGGCCCATCCGGCGCTCCGAGGGTACGTCGGCAGGCGCGTGGTCGTTGGCATCCGCCCCGAGGACATGGAGGATGCCGAGCTCAAACCGGAGACGCCTGAGGACCAGCGTCTCCGCGGCAAGCTGGTGCTCCGAGAGGCCCTCGGGTCCGAGGTCAACGCGCACGTCGAGATCGACGCGCCGCCGGTTCTCACCGAGGACACCAAGGAGCTGGCCGAGGACATCGGCACCGGTCATCACCACGAGGCCAACGAGAAACGGGGAAGTCAGACTTCCAAGCTCGTAGGCCGCTTCGACCCACACACGCGGGTGCAGTCGGGCGACGTCGTCGACATCGCCGTCGACACCCGCGCGCTGCACTTCTTCGATATCGATTCAGGGCTCGGGATCTACGACGGTCCCGTGTCCCTTGATGCGCGCCGCGACGACAGGACCCTTGTCGCCGCCGGTCGCCAGGAGGATCACGATGTACAACCTCAGACACCGCACGTATCTTCTGCTTAGCCTCGTCGTCATCGCAGCCATCGCCGCGATCGCCGCCGGCTGCGGCAAGAGTCCCACCAACGCAAACGCCGGGTCGCCGTCTGCCTCGGCCAACGCGAGCGTATCCGGCAACGTCTCGGTGATGGGGGTGTGGAGCGGCGCCGAACAGAAGGCCTTCAAGCGGGTCATCGACGGCTTCATGCAGCAGTACCCGAACGTCACCGTCAAGTACACGTCCGCCGGGGACCAGCTGCCGACCGTGCTGTCGACGGCGGTGCAGGGTGGCAACCCGCCGAGCGTCGCTTTCGTCGCTCAGCCCGGTCTCATGAAGGACTTCGTCGACCGGGGAGCGCTCAAGCCCATCGAGTACGCGCGCAGCGTGGTCGAACAGAACTTCGCCAAGGACTGGGTCGACCTCGGGAGCGTGAACGGCAAGTTGTACGGCTTCGTCTTCAAGGGCGCCAACAAGTCGACCGTCTGGTACAACGTCAAGGCGTTCAACGACGCCGGCGTGAAGCCGCCCGCGACGTGGCAGGACCTGCTCGCGGGGGCCAAGACCCTCAAGGCGTCGGGCGTCAAGGCGTACTCCATCGGCGGCGCCGACGGCTGGACGCTGACTGACCTCTTCGAGAACATCTACCTGCGCACGGCGGGGCCGGACATGTACGACAAGCTGGCCAACCACGACATCCCGTGGACCGACCCGTCGGTGACGACGGCGCTGCAGGACATGGCCCAGATCTTCGGTGACACCGGCAACATCGCCGGCGGCACCTCGGGTGCGCTGCAGACCGACTTCCCGACCTCCGTGAGCAACGTCTTCACCGACCCGCCCAAGGCGGCGATGGTGTTCGAGGGCGACTTCGTCCAGGGCGTGATCACCAGCTCCACGACGGCGCAGCCCGAGGCGGGCTTCAACCAGTTCGCCTTCCCGTCCGTCGACGGCTCCGGGCCGACGGTGGTCGGTGGCGGCGACACCGTCGTGACCTTCGCTGACGACGCCGCCACGCGCGCCTTCGTCGAGTACCTCGCGACGCCGCAGGCCGGCGAGATCTGGGCCAAGCTGGGCGGCTACGCCTCGCCGAACAAGAACGTCGACCCGAGCATGTACCCCGACGCGATCTCCAAGGCCACGGCCACGGCGCTCGCGCAGGCGGAGACCTTCCGCTTCGACATGAGTGACCTCGCGCCGGCCGCCTTCGGAGGCACGGTCGGACAGGGCGAGTGGAAGATCCTGCAGGACTTCCTCAAGAACCCGCAGGACGTCAAGGGGACGCAGCAGGCTCTGGAGCAGGCTGCGGCCAAGGCCTTCGGGAAGTGACGTCATGGCCGGCGGTTCATTTATCGCGGCGGGGCCCTCGGATCTAGGGGCCCCGCCCGCCGGCCCACCGGCCGAGAAGGACCCCGGCCGCCGCCGCAGGTACCTCGTGGCGGCCGGCTTCCTGCTCCCGGCCCTCGTGTTCCTGGGCGTCTGGGTCGTCTATCCGACGATCTACACGGTGATCCGCAGCTTCTATGACGCCCGGGGCACGTCGTTCGTCGGCATCGACAACTACAAGGCCCTGTTCACCACCGACGTCCTGCTGACGGCGATCAAGAACAACGCCATCTGGGTGCTCGTCGTGCCCGCGCTGGTCACGGCCATCGGCCTGATCTTCGCCGTGCTCACGGAGCGCATCCGCTGGTCGGTCGCCTTCAAGACGGCGGTGTTCATGCCGATGGCGATCTCGCTGTTCGCCGCCGGCGTGATCTGGCACATCATGTACACGCAGGACCCGAGCCAGGGCACGCTCAACGCGGCCGTTCGGGTCGTCAAGGACGCAGTCAATCCACCCGGTGTGCTTTCCGGGGCGACCCCGTCCACGGACATCCTCAAGGGGTCCCCCAAGGAGGGCTTCGCCATGGCGAAGGGCGTCCAGCCCGGCCAGGTGGCCGTGCTCGGCCTCACCGGCATCCCGCCGAGTGATGTCAAGGGCGGGCAGCAGGCCGCTGCGCCGTCGCAGCAGCAGGGCACCATCACCGGCGTGGTCTGGCGCGACTTCAAGCCCGGAGGCGGCAAGCCGGGCAAGGTCGAGCAGGGCGAGACCGGCATCCCGGGCGTGACTCTGGCGCTGCTGGACGCGGGCGGCAAGCAGGTGGCCACCACGACCACCCAGGCCGACGGGTCGTTCGCCTTCCCGTCCCTGTCCCAGGGCACGTACCGCGTCGACATCGCGGCCAAGACATTCCAGCAGCCGTACGCAGGCGTGCCGTGGCTCGGAGCGAGCCTCATCACGCCTTCGATCATCATCGCCTACACCTGGGTGTGGGCCGGGTTCGCCATGGTCGTGATCGCGGCAGGTCTGGCCTCGATCCCACGCGACGTGCTCGAGGCGGCCCGGACCGACGGCGCCACCGAGTGGCAGGTGTTCCGGCGCGTGACCGTCCCGCTCCTCGCGCCCGTGCTCAGTGTCGTGTTCATCACGATGATCATCAACGTGCTCAAGGTGTTCGACATCGTGCTCTCCGTGGCTCCGGCCTCGGTGCAGGACGACGCCAACGTGATCGCCCTCGCCATGTGGCGCACAGCCTTCGGCGGGGTCAACGACTTCGGGCTCGGCTCGGCGATCGCCGTGTTCCTCTTCATCCTCGTCATCCCGGTGCTGCTGCTCAACGTGCGCCGCTTCCGGAGGGAGGCCTGATGGCTACCGCGACCAGACATCTGAACGAGCCGCTGGCGCGGCCGGTCGAGGCGGCGCCCCGCGAGGGCGTGGGGCGGAGCATCACCCGCGCGCTCAGCCACGCGCCGGTCAACATCGTTCTGGCCATCATCGGGATCGCGTGGCTGATCCCGACCCTCGGCCTGCTGTTCACCTCACTGCTCCCGGCGCAGCTCATCGCGTCGCGGGGCTGGTGGACGGCGATCACACACCCAGGCTTGATGACGCTCGACAACTACCGCGGCATCTTCTCCGACCAGGCGATCACGAGCGCGCTGGTCACGACCGTCTGGATCGCCATCGGGGCCACCATCCTGCCGATCATCGTCGCGGCCCTGGCAGGCTATGCGTTCGCCTGGATGGAGTTCCCCGGTCGGGATTGGCTCTTCCTCGGCGTGGTCGCGATGATCGTGGTGCCGCTGCAGATGGCGCTCATCCCGATCTTCTCGCTCTACGACCGGCTGCACCTGTTCGACACCATCCCGGGGCTGATCCTCTTCCACACCGCCTTCGGCTTGCCGCTGGCGATCTTCCTGTTACGCAACTTCTTCGTCGGGATCCCGGGTGAGCTGCTGGAGGCGGCGCGCATCGATGGGGCGTCGGAGATCCGCATCTTCACACGCCTGGTGCTGCCCCTGAGCTGGCCGGCGGTCGCCTCTCTCGCGATCTTCCAGTTCCTCTGGACCTGGAACGACCTGATCGTCGCGCTTTCGCTGGCGCGCAACACCCAGCCGATCACCGTGGCGATCTTCACGCAACTGCGGCAGTTCGGCGCCAACATCGATGTGATCGCGCCGGCCGCGTTCCTGTCGCTGGCGATCCCACTGGTGGTGTTCTTCGCCTTCCAGCGGTACTTCGTGCAGGGGCTGCTGGCCGGGTCGGTCAAGTAGCGCCGAGCGGCTGGCGGTGTGCCTGCCCTCCGGTCGCCGGACTCTCCGTGGGTGGTGTCCCTGTCCTCGGGCCAGCCCACTCGCGGCCCGTAGTCCGTGGCGACGCCATCCCGGAAGACTTGCTCTCCACCGGTGCCTCTGAGGATCATCGTGCGCCCGGTGCTGAGGCCGAGGGTGCTCCATGGTTCCCGCACCCTCGGCCTCAGCCGTCTCTCAGTGGCCGGGCTCTCAGGCCACGGACAAGACGAACGGCCTCGTGGCCCGCGCCCCAGCGATCGTCACGCCGCCGGCCGCAGCTCGCTCACAGGAGCGGTCGCGGAGGCGGACTCGTCCGTCTCGAAACCGAGCTTGCGCAGACCGGCCTTCCTGAACCCCCAGAACGTGAGGTAGATGCCCAGGAACGCCTCCCAGATGAACTCAGGGACCGTCGCGATGACCTGCGGGGCGGAACCGGCTTCGTACACGCCGAGCAGGATGGGGACCGCCGAGGCGATCAGCAGGGTGCCGCCGATCATTCCCACCACGGCCATGCCTCGCGGCACGAGCTCGGAGCGGTAGAAGAGGTAGCCCAGCAGCAGGCCGTTCCCGATGCCCGGCAGGATGCCCGGCCCGAGCAGGAACGTCCAGTCGTGGACCGCGACGAGCGACTGCCCGAGAGCGACGGAAGCGGCGGCGTCGGCGGCTCCGGCAACTTCTTGCCTGAGCGTCACCACGGCGAGCATGGCGATGATGCCGACGGCGATCATGGCCGACTCGAAGGTGCGCGCGGCCACGTAGCCGAGAGCGACGCCTTCATTCTGCCGCTTCATGACGGGGAACAGCGCGACGGCCGTGGCGACGTTGGCGACCACGAGGATGACCTCGAGGAACGCGCCCCAGCCGATCCGCGTGTCGGCGCCGGCGCCGAGGATGTAGTCGGCGTTGTTCAGCACGGGGCTGTAGAAGTAGAACGCCGCCGGGATCGAGGCGACGAAGGTGATGATGAAGGCCACGCCCGTGATCAGGGAGACCTTTCTGGTGAAGCTCATGATGCCCTCCTTCTGCTCTAAGGCCAGGTCTATGCTCGAGTCGAGCGAGCGACCTGGCCGGTAGTCATCATGATTAGAGTGCTTCCCCGCACAAAACGGTTGGCAACAAATCGCCGTTGCCGCCGCCGTCGACCGCTCGTCCAGATCGCTGTCAGGCTCGCGGTCGCCGGGGGTGCCTGAGCGAGCCATGCCCGGCAGGCAGCTGAAGAAGGTCTGTCCGTGTGTCCGCGCGAGCCGCGCGGGGAATCGAACAGGACATCTGCGTCCGTGTCGAGCGAGGCGGTGACCATGAGGCGCACCTTGACCGTCGAGCTGCCCAACGGGGTGCGGATGCCCTGCATCGAGCAGGGCGATCCAACGGCACCTACCGTCCTGTTGGTGCACGGCGTCGGCGACTCTGGGCGAGCCTTCGAGGCGCTGCTCGCGCACCTGCCCGACTCCGTCCGCGCCGTCGCCCCGACGCTGCGAGGCCACGGCAGCGCCAGTCGCCCGGAATCTGGCTATCGGTCAGCCGACTTCGCCGGCGACCTCGCGGCGCTCATGGATGCGCTGCGCATCGAGGCGGCCGTCGTGGTCGGGGCCTCCAGTGGCGGTCAGGTCGCCCTGCGGCTCGCCCTCGACTGCCCCGAGCGCATCCTCGGCCTCGTGCTCCTCGGCTCACCGCTCAGGCTGAGCGACAAGCCCGCCGTGGTCGAGGCGTGGGACTCTACGTTCTCCCTGCTGAAGGACCCCATCGATCCTGGCTTCGTGCGCGACTTCATCGCGTCGACGGTCGTGCGGCCCGTGCCCGCGGACGTTGTCGAGAACCTGGTGCAGGAGAGCCTGAGGGTGCCGGCGTTCGTGTGGAAGGCGACGATCGCGGCCTTGCTCGAGGACGATCTCTCGCCCCAGCTCGGGGACGTCGCGGCGCCGACGCTCGTGGTCTGGGGCGACCAGGACGCCATCCTGCCGCGCAGCGACCAAGAAGCCCTCGCGACGGGGATCCGAGGAGCACGGCTCCTGGTCTACGAGGGCGGCGGCCATGCCTTCTACTGGGAAGACGCAGGGCGCGTCGCGGCAGACCTCATGGGCTTCTTGTGGTCCTTGGACTCGAGACTCGTCTTTGGGACCGCTCTCATGCGCTCAGAGCCCAGTCCTCCTCGCGAGCGTCGGCCTCTGTCACGGTGACGACGACCCTGCCCCGAACGTGCCCTGCTTCGATCTGCCGAAGCGCCGCAGGGACGTCTCCCAGCGCATAGGTGGTGTCGATGACCGGCCTGAGTTTCCCCTCTTCGACCAGCCCTGTCAGGAACGTCCAGGTCGGCGCGGTTGGGATGTGACAGAAAGCGGCGCAGGTCCTGGCGCACGAACGGCGACAGCACGAAAGGCCGGGCGAGGCGCACGAGCATGGTGAGACCGCGGGCGCCCGTGCCGCTGTTCAGGACGAGAGTCCCAGTGGGTGTGAGCGCCCGTCTGCAGTCGCCCACAGACCGGTTCTCCACGTTGTCGAAGATGAGGTCGTAGCGCGGCCCGCCCTTGGTGAAGTCTTCCCGCGTGTAGTCGATCACGTGGTCGGCGCCGAGCGCGCGCACCATCTCCACGTTGCGCGTACTGGTCACGCCGGTCACCTCGGCCCCAAGGGCCTTGGCGATCTGCACGGCGAAGCTGCCCACGCCTCCCGACGCGCCGTTGATGAGGACCTTCTGCCCCGGCCGCAGCTTGCCGGCGTCACGCAGCCCGTGCAGGGCGGCGAGCGCAGAGACGGGGAGGGCGGCCGCCTCGTCGTAGGTGAGGTTGACCGGCTTGAGAGCGAGCTTGTCCTCCGAGGCGCGCACGTACTCGGCGCAGGTGCCGTTTGCCACGCCGTAGACCTCATCGCCGGACCCGAAGTGGGTCACGGCGCTCCCGACCGCCTCGACCTGACCCGCGAAGTCGTAGCCCGGCACGCCGTACTTGGGACGGAGCAGGCCGCTCTCCAGGCGCATGGGCAGGGGCGCGCCCTTGACGGCGAACGCCACGCCGATGTTGAGACCCGCCGCATGGACGCGCACCAGCACCTCGCCATCACCGATCTGCGGCTTAGCGATCTCTCTGCGTCTCCAGGGCCTCGAACGACCCGTATCTGTCCTGAACGATCGCCTTCATGGCACTCACCTCTTGGTGCATCGGTTCTCGATCGAGTCGACTGATCGACCTGGTCGGTACTCGGTTCCCCGCGACTTCCATAGAAGTGGCGACATTGCCTAGGGTTCTCCTGCTCCCCCGCTAGTTCCATCCCAGCGTCTCCGCTGTTCGCTGTCGCTGCGCGTCGGTGCGCAGCCGAGTACGCTGCTCGGGCCGAGGTCGACTGGGGTTCCTGAACGATGACCTTGCCCGGCATGGTCGCGATGCGTGAGAGTGCTTACCGCGCACTAAGACAGCACTCGCTCGAACGAGCGCCAGCCGTCGTGGCTGGCACGCTGCGCGGACGACCGGCACGCCGTCTGGTCCCCTAGTCTCATCGACACGCCCCTTGACGCTCATCGGTTACATCGTGCGCTTGGAGGGACACCTTATACGCATCGTTAGGCTTGCCTAACGTATCGCCTTCAGGGACCCGTTCCGCCGGCGGTCCTCACGAGCATCGAGCCACCGAGGGACGGAATGACCAGGACGAAGAGAGGCAGCATGACAGTCCGCAAAGGGTCGTCTGGCGGCTCATCGCGTTCTGGCCGACGCCTGCGGGGAGTCGGCAGGGTCCTCGGCATCGTGGCTCTCGTCTTCGTGGCCCTGCTGATCGTGTCCGCGTCTGTCAACCTCGTCCTGACCAAGCGGGAGAAGTCGAGATTCGTTCCCTATGGCCAGCGGGTGTCGGTCGATGGCGGATCGATGAACGTCTGGCGGAACGGGCACGCCGGCCCGACGATGGTGCTGCTGAGCGGGCTTGGCACGGCCGCACCCGCACTCGACTTCGCCCCCCTGATCAGGCAGCTCGGGGCCTACGACGTCATCGTCGTCGAGGGGTTCGGCTACGGCTACAGTGACATGAGCGCCCGGCCCCGGACCGTGCAGAACATCACCGCCGAGCTGCACGACGCGCTGGCGAAGCTCGGCGCACCGAAGCCCTACATCCTCGTCGGGCACTCGATCGCCGGCTTCTACACCCTCGCCTACGCGCATCGGTACCCGCAGGAAGTCTCCGCCGTGGTCGGCATCGACCCGACCGTGCCGGCGGCGAAGGTCGGGCCTGGCGGGACGTCCGGTCTGCCCTTCCACGCGGTGGGAGCGGCTCTGGCGGCCAGCGGGCTCGTGCGCGCCGCGTTCACGCTGTCTCCCGGCCTCGCCGAGCCCAAGGGGAACGCCTATACGAACGCCAAGCGGGCACAGATCCGAGCCATGTCGATCTGGAACTTCGGCAACGCTGCGGTTTCCGACGAGACCAACCGGATGGGTAGCAACGCCGCGGCGCTCAGGGGAGTCACCTACCCCGACCGCCTGCCCGTCCTTGACCTCCTCGCCTCGGAGAGTGTGACAACCGACCCGAACTGGGCCCAGCAGCACGACGACCAACTGCGCAACGTCCAGCACCACGAAGTCGTGGTGCTCGACGGCGGGCACTACCTGCACTGGACCCAGTCAAGGGCGATGGCCGAGAAGATCACCGCCTTCCTCGACGCGAATCTGCCCCGCCCTAGAGAGCATGTTCAGCTGACCTCCCCACCATCGCGATGACCCGACTGCCTCATGACTCCGAGTCCCGCCACTCACCTGCTCCTCTGCAGGTAGCTGGTGATGCCGCGGCCATGACTGAGAAGCCGCAAGGCACGGACGCCGAGCATCGGGCGGCCGAAGTCAGCATGGTGACCACCGAGCATTTCGCTCTGCAGAGTGCGCGCTCCGCCACGATCGCAGAGTCCACCGGTCGGGCCAACGTGTTCCTGGGCGCGGTATCGGGCGGCCTGGTCGCTCTTGGCCTGATCGCCAGCGCCGCAGGGTTCGGATCGGCGTTCACGGCGTTCGGCCTCGTCCTCTTGCCGACGCTTTCCTTCCTCGGCCTGGTCACCTTCGAGCGGGTGCTGCGGTCGGGCATCGAGGACCATTTCTACGGACGCCGCATCGCTCAGCTGCGTAGCTACTACTTCGACCGCTCCCCAGGGCTGACCCGCTACCTGTTCAGCGTCCCCCCCGAGGGCCGTCTCCAGATGCAGGGGCTGCATGGGGGCCGATCGCAGGATCTGCTGACCGTCGCAGGCATGGTGGCCGTGATCACCTCGGTGCTCGCCGGTTCGGCCGTCGCCTTGCTTGCAGCCGCGGTCTCCAGCCATTCTCTGTTCTACGCCCTTGTGTTCGGCGTACCGGCTGGGTTCGCGAGCCTTGCGGTGTTGATGCGGGCACAGCACCGGACCTGGACACGGGCCAAAGGGGAGGTGATGTTCGTGGAGGAGGTGCCGGACGGGGCTACGCACGTGCGCTGGCACGCACATGCCGGCACAGGTGAGCCGACCCCGAGACCTCCTTCGCCCCCGTCGCGCTCGCCATGACCGTGCAAGCCCTCGCGGCCCGACGTGCTCTGCGCTGAATCGCCCTACTGCCGCCCTGCGGTGAAGCCCGGCCCGCGCCTCGACACGGCGCGTCTGTGCTGAGCCGTGCGGTCGCCGCCGGTCAGACGGGCGGGCGCCTCTCGTCTCCGTGGCGGGCCGGCGGCCTCGCCGGGTCGCGAAGACGCCTGCGGCGCCGGCTACCGGGCCGGCGCGCCGTGAGGGGCGGCCAGCATGTCGGGTTTGGAGACGCCGTGGCTTGCCGCCTGCGCCTGCCAATGCGAGGCCGCGCCTCTCATGAACATCTGGTGCCAGATGAAGCGGGGCATGTGGGGGATCGGCACGCTGGCCATCCCCTGCGAGGCCTCCGCCGGGAGGGCCTCGCCCCGGGCCAGTGCCGCCCCGGCCGCGTCCAGCGCCTGGCTGATGCGGAAGAGCGGGATACCGCTGGCGCCCTTCGCCTCGAGCGGACGTCCGCCAAGGATCCCCTCTCCGGCGCCCAAGGCCATCCCGCCCAGCCAGGTCATGCCGCTTCGTGCGGCGAAGCGGCGCAAGATGGAAAGCGCCAGGTTGTTCTGGTGCGCCTCCGGAAACCCGTTGTTGGCCAGGCCGAACAGGCCCTGCGGCCGGGCGCCGTCGCCCGCGGTCTGCCGGTGCTCGGCGATGACCTCGAGGGCTTTGGTCGGGAGGTACGCGAGCACATCGATGTAGAGCGGGAAGGCCACCAGGATCAGGTCGGCCCGGTCCACCGCGGCCAGGAACTCGGTCTGCCCCGGCTCCCTGAAGGTGCTCGGCTTGAGGGTGAGCGACTCGGTCTGCCACCCCGCCTCCGCCAGGCGACCCAGGAGCTCCTCGCCCAGGACGCCCGAGGTGCTGGGGCTCTTGATCTTGGGGCTGCCCACGATGAGCAGCGCCCGGCGGTCGGCTTCAGCATCGCTGCCGACCGGCAGGGGCTCCCCCGCCGGCAGCATGGACCTGACCGGCTCGCGCCAGGGGAAGGGGTCCTGCCTCTCCAGCGCCGAGCGCAAGGCCTCCTGCAGCCGGGCCTGATCGTCTGTGCTCTGCACCACCTCAGCGGCGTAGCTGGGGGCGTGGAAGTTGATCGCGTTCCTGGCCACCACCAGCTTGTAGATGCGGGCCTCTTCTGCATCGGGGACGCGCTGCACGCCGATGCCCACCCATCTCGGGTACCGGGCATAGCGCGGGCGGTGGTGGACCTCTCCGTGATAGACGCCGAAGTAGGGGAGCAGCGTGGGCAGGAAGCGGTCCACCATCACCTTGAGCTGCGGCGCGTAGCCACCGAACGACACCGGGGCGAGAAGGATGACCGTGTCACACTCCATGACCGCCTGTGCGATCTCTCGGCCCGCGTCGCGGAAGCGGCACACCCCCGGAGTCTCCAGCCAGCAGCCGAAGCAGCCGATGCAGTGGGTCAGCTTGAGCTCGCGCAGGGAGAAGGTGCGCACCTCCGCCCCAGCCTGCTCGAGCAGGTCGCTCAAGACCTCAGAGGCCGGCGCCAGGTCCTCGTCGCCGGCCTGCCTGCCATCCAGCAGAGCGATCTTCCGACCGATCACGGTAGTGCCTCCTTGTCATGAGCCGGCGACGCGCAATCCATCGAGCCGTTGATATCCCATGAATGCGCCTTCTGCCAAGAGCTGCGCGGCCTCTGCGGCCTTCCACGCTTGGCGGACGATGGGTGGTCTGCGCGACCAGCCAACATCCGGCCCTGCGAATCGGCATAATGCCCTCGTAGCTCAGTGGATAGAGCACAGGTTTCCCAAGTCCGCAGCCTGGGGTGCTAATCGGGGTAGTTCGAGGGTGACTTGGGGGCGTTTGGCGACGGGCCGCCAGCGTCCCGAGCATGTGCGGGCCTGCAGTTCCCTGCAGATTTGGCAACTTCTTCGCAACTTGCCGGGGGCCCGCGGCGCTTGCCTCAGTCAATCACGCTTCTGGCGACGCTGAGTGGCGCGCGTCTGGCCAGCAGCCAACCACCCACGAACGCTGCGATCGGGACGGAGAGTGCCCATGGGCTCAACTTCTGGCGTGACGCGGTCACTGTGGGGGTCAGACTAATGACCTCGACCGGCTATCCAAACAGTACTAGCTTATTGAGTCGGCCGCCCTTCAGATGGTACGTTTCTGAAGACGGGTCGCCTCGCCATGACAGCGGCCGTCAAGACAGGGGGGAGGCTCTAGATGAACTACCCAGCCGTCAACCGCGTCTGGCAATCAGCGACGCTCTTCATCGCCCCACTGCTCGTCGTCCTTCTCATCTGGTACAGGTCGGACCTGAGCCTCTACCAGTGGCTCCTGTGCCTGCACCTGCCGCTGCTGATGTTCCACGAGTCCGAGGAGTACGTGCTCGCGCCGCTCAGCTTCAAGGAGTTCTTCAACCTCAAGGGCCCGTACGGGTCGAAGACCGATCCCAACTTCCCGCTGGACGACGCCTACGTCTTCCAGGTGAACATCATGATCGCCTACCCGCTCGTCATCCTCGGTGCGATCCTGGCGAACGTCGCGCCCTGGATCGGCTTCTCGATGATCTGGTTCGAGCTCATCCTCAACAACGCGATGCACACCATCCTCTTCCAGCCCGCCAAGCCGCGATACAACCCGGGGCTCATCACCAACTCGTTCCTGCTGTTGCCGTACGGCATGCTCACGCTGCTCGTGGCGACGGGATTCTTCACCGGGCTCGACTGGGTGCTCTCGGTCATCCTCGGGGTCGGGGTGGCCGCCGCACTCGGCATGAAGACCCGCGGACGACTCGCCAAACTCAAGGAGCCCTCAGCGCAAGACACAGCTACCGCGTAGCGCGCCTGGGGCTCTGGGACGCGAGAATCGTCGCTGGTCGTTCTTGCCGCCTCCCGGCGAAGACAGCTCGGCTCGATCGCATCGCAGCCACGGTCCCCAATGATCGCGCCCCGCACGTTTCCCGCAGATTTCGCAACTTCTTCGCAACTTGCCGGCGACCCCGCGGCCTTCTGCGCGGCGGACCCCTGCCGCCCCTCGACCTGCGTCAGGCAGGTCGTTGCCAGGTCATCCGGAGGACCGTCCCCTCGCCCAGAGTCGTGTTGATCACCAGCTCGGCCCCAGCCTCCTGGGCCCGCTCCCTCATCGACGAGAGTCCCATGTGGCTCGGGTCAACGCCGGAAGGCTCGTACCCGCAGCCGTCGTCTCCGACGACGAGCCTCACGAGGGACTGGCCCAGGTCCAGCCGCACCCAGGCGTTCTCAGCCCGGGCGTGTTTGGCGACGTTGTTGAGCGCCTCCTGAGTGATCCGGTACACGGCAACGTGCAGGGCCTTGGGCAGCTCGGCGTCACCGTCGGTCGTCAGGCTCACCCGGACGCTGGAGCGCCCCTCCGTCGCCTCCGCCGCAGTGCGCAGGAGCTGCCGGATCGGCACGTCTTCGACGGGTTCTCCGCGCAGCTCCAGCAGCATCGTGCGCATCTGGGCGAGGGCGCCGCGCGTGAGGCGGGCGAGCTCGTCCACCACGTCGCGGGCCTTGCCTGAGACCTCGCCTTCGACGGTCAGAGCTTCCGCCTTGAGGCTCGCCGCGAAGAGCGCCTGCGTCACCGAGTCGTGCAGGTCGCGGGCCAGACGCGAGCGCTCCGCCTCCGCCGTACTCTCGGCGTCGGCACGGCGCGCCGCCTCCTCGGCCTGCCGGCGCTCGGTGACGTCCTTGAAGTAGCTGTACACGCCCGTGACGTTGCCCTTGTCGTCGCGCCGCGGGGCATAGGTGCCCTCCCAGATGGTCGCGATGCCCAAGGGGTCGGTGAGCGGCACCTCGAGCTGCAACTCCTCGCCGCTCTCCATCACCCGTTCCTTGAGGGCGCGCAAGGCCTCGAACTGCTCGGCGTCGACGATATCCGCATCCGTCTTGCCGATGAGGTCGTCCGGGTTCAGGCCGAGCGCCGGATTGACCACCCACTCGTAGCGCAGGTCCCGGTCCTGGATTGAGATCGAATCGCGCGAGTTCTCGAAAAGGAGTCGGAAGCGCTCCGTCTGCTTACGCAGGTCCTCCTCCATCTGCTTGCGGTCAGTGATATCCGTGAAGGTCATGACCGAGCCGATGAATCCCTCTTTGCGGGTGCTGAGGGGATCGACGTTCATGATCAAGTGACGAACAGACCCGCCGGCTCCGTCGACCTCCACCTCGAGGCCCTTGACGGGCTTGAAGCGGTCCCCACTCTCCAGAAGCCACGCCCTGCCATCTGCGGTTCGAAGCGGCAGAACCTCCGCCCGGACGCGGAGGAGGGGGTCGCCGCCGACCAGGCTCCGTACTGTGCGGCTGGCGCGGATGATCACGCCCTTCGTGTCGCACACGACGATGGCCTCGCTCGTCTGATCGAGGATGGAGCTCGCCAGACGCTCCGCTTCAAGGGTCTTCTCGGTCTTCTTCCGCTCTGTCAGATCGGTGACGATTCCGGTGACGATCTCGTCCGCGCTGCCATCCAGCGGCCGGAGCGACAGATGGACCGGACGCCCCCCTGCTGGGCCGCGCAGCCGGATCTCTGCGCCGGACTGCTGATGCCGCGCTCTCTCGAAGAGGGCGTCGAAGCGCTCGCGATGGTCCTTGCGCACGCTGCTCCTGAGGTGCTCTCCAAGCAGGCTGCTCTTCCTTCGCGTCAAGAGGCGGTCGGCGGCGTCATTCGCGTAGAGCACGACCCCCTGGCCACTCAGCGTGAGCGCACCTTCCGCGATCGACTCGAGGAAGGTGCGGTAGACGTGGTCGGCCCCCTCGAGCGTGAACAGCTGCGCCTCGCCACCGGGCGCGGCCACGACGAGAGCGTCGACCGCTCCGCTGCGGATCGCCTCGAGAGTCTCCTCGGACTCGCGAAGCCTGAGGGTCAGCTCCTCGATCTCATGAAGCAGTCCCTCGCTATCGCGCATTTCGTCTCCCACGAACCGGTCGGTCAGTGCTCGTTCGAAGGGGGCGTCGGCACGAGGTCGAGGCCGAAGAGCACTTTCTCCGTATCCGAGAGGTCGCCGACGAAGCGCCTGATCGGCGCCGGCAGGCTCTTGACCAGCGTGGGCGCCGCGATCACGCGCTCGCCTGCTGCCAGGCTGGGGTGCTTGTAGATGTCGATCACCTCAAGGTCGTAGCGGCCGCTGAGGTGCTCGTCGCAGATGCGCTTGATGTTCTCGATGGCGAGCAGCGAGCGCGGCGTCTGCCCGGTGACGTAGAGGCGAAGGACGTAGGTCTCGTCGCCGCCGGCCGCCTCCGCGAGGTGCTCCTCGAAAGACTTGCCCTCGCCCGGTGTGGGCTGATCCGCCATCACGCCGGCTTGAGGTCGAGCCCGATGAGCACCCGCTCGGTGTTGGACAGGTCGCCGATGATCTTGCGCAGGGGGAGCGGCAGGTCCTTGACCAGCGTCGGTACGGCGAGAATCTGGTCGCCTTTGGCGAGCTGCGGGTTCTCGAGCAGGTCGATGACCTCGATCTGGTAGCGGCCGTCGAGATGCTCGTCAACGATCTTCTTGAGGTTCGAGAGCGCGGCCACGGAGCGAGGCGTCTGCCCGGCGATGTAGAGCTTGAGCTTCCAGGTCTGCGGCGCAGTCCCGTTGGGTTCGGCGCCGGCGCTCACGGCCGCGCTTTCGCCGTCGTCCGCGGCGGAGCGCAGTCGCCGGGAAGCTCACACAGGTCGACTCCGTGGTCCGAGAGCACGAGCTCCCGGATCTCGTTCGAGTGCGCGACGCCGCGCGACTTGAGCACGTAGAGGCCGCGGGTGCGCATGCCCTCGACCTCGAGGTTCCGCACCAGGATCCAGGTGTCCATCAGAGAGGAGATGCCGACGTCGGTCTTCTCGGGGTGCTCGCCGCCCTCAGACAGGCTCGTGAAGAGCGCGGTGATCTCCCGTGATTTCATAGCGTCGATGAGGCGCGTCAGGGTAGCGCGAATGGACGAGGGGGTGCCGATGGTGGTGAGGTTGGTGATGGGGTCGATGACCGTGACCGCGGGAGAGAACTCCTCGACCTCGCGGTTCATCCTGACCAGATGCATCTCGAGGCCGGTGTTCTGCGGCCGCTCGGCGTGGATGCGGAGCAGACCGGCATCGACCCATTTCCTCAGGTCGATGCCGATGGAGCGCATGTTCCTCATGATCTGCTCGGGAGACTCCTCGAAGGCGAAGTAGAGCGCCTTCTCGCCGCGGCGGCAGGCGGCCTCGACGAAGCTGGCGGCGATGCTGGTCTTGCCTGTCCCTGCCGTGCCGCTGACGAGGATGCTGCTGCCGCGGTAGGGGCCTTCGCCGCCGAACATCTGGTCGAGGGAGGCGATGCCGAAGGACACACGCTCTGTCGGCGCGCTGTGCCTGAGCCCCATGGAGCTGATCGGCAGCACGGAGATGCCGCGCTGGTCGATGAGGAACGAGAACTCGTTGGTGCCGTGGGCCGAGCCGCGGTACTTGACGATGCGCAGGCGCCGCGTGGCGGTCTCATCGTCGACGAGATGGTTGAAGACGACGACGAAGTCGGCGACGTACTCCTCGAGGCCGTGGCGGGTGATGGCCTTCTCGCCGCTCTCCCCGGTCACGATCGCCGTGACGCCGCGGTCGGCGAGCCACTGGAAGAGGCGCTTGACCTCGGCGCGGATGATGATCTCATCCTTGAACGCCGAGAACAGCACCTCGATGGTGTCGAGCACGACGCGCTTGGCGCCGATCGCGTCGATCTCGGCGCCGAGGCGCACGAACAGGCCCTCGAGGTCGTACTCGCCCGTCTCCTCCATCTCGGTGCGCTCGACGCGGATGTGGTCGAGGGCGACCAGGCCCTGCTCCTGTAGTCCCTTGAGGTCGAAGCCCTGGGAGGCGAAGTTGACCTCGAGGTCGCGCGAGCTCTCCTCGAAGCTCACGAAGAGGCCGTGGTCCCCGTACTTCTCGGCGCCGTTGACGAGGAAGCCCATGGCGAAGACGGTCTTGCCGCTGCCGGCGGCGCCGGCGACGAGTGAGACGCGACCCTTGGGCAGGCCGCCTTCGGTGATCTCGTCCAAGCCCTGGATTCCGGTGGGGACCTTGGCGAGCGTGCCGGGCGCGCCCGGGGTTCTGTCCGTCACTGTTCCCCTCCGGTCTGATAGGGAAGTGGCTGCCGGCCAGCGACGACTGGGGCCCGGTCGGGTCCACCGAAATCGGAGCAAGCTTACACCCCCAACCGACTGTGACAAGGAAGAGCTGACGCGCTGTTTGACGTCTAAAACGAAAGGCCAGGCCATCAGCCGGTATCCCGGCCTACCCTCGATGGCGTCGACTCGCCATCCGTAGCGCCGCCGCAGCTTCTCTACCGCCAGATGTACGTCGACGCTGTCGGTGAGGATCCCCCGCGCTTCGAGCGCTGCCCTGACGTGGACGCGCTCGTCCGGCCGGTCGGCGGCGTAGCTGGCGAGAACGCCGGCCACGGCCAGGACGAGATCCTCGGGCTCCAGGACGCGCCAGTCGTTCCTCGGCGACTCACGCTTCGCGCACGCAGCGCAGAGGTCGGCTGGGCCGGTCGTGTGTTCCCAAGAAGGACGGCACGCAGATGGCGCCCTCGACGCTCAAGAGCCAGTGGTGGAACTGGGTCGCCCGCCAGAGGATCGACCCGCACCTGCCGATCTACGGCCTGCGCGACTCCTTCGGCACCTGGGTCTACGAGACCTACGGGGTCAAGCAGGCGCAGGATCACTGCCTCGTCAGGACACTCGGCTCGGCTCCAGGGTGTGCGGCGTCTGTCTCCTCGAGGTGATCGCCGGACCTCTTGAAGGTCACGCCGCCGTTCATCGTCTGGAGTCCGCCGTCGATCTCCGCCCCGTACGTCTGGATCTCCTCGGGAGCGACGTCGATCTTCCACCAGCCCTTGTTCGCCTTCTCGATCTTGATGGTGAACGTGCCGTTCCCCTTGTCGCCGGTCCACGTGCCGCTGTAGGGATCGTCGGCGCCGCAGGCAGTCAAGGTCGCGGCGATCAGGACGACGGCGACGGCCGCCAGGCCGATCGCCCACCAGTAGTGTCGGTGCGCCATCCTCGCCCCTCCCGTCGTCGCCCTCGGCCCCGCCGCGTCCCCGTTCGTCGACACCCTAGCACCCCGGCGATCGGAGGAGCAGAGCGGCTGCCTCGGAACGGCTGGCCGCGATCATCGCCGCGAGTTTGCTGCAGATTTCGCAACTTTTTCGCAACTCTGGTAGTCTGGTCCGGCTGTCGCAGAGGCAAAACCCCTGCAAATCGGCACAATGCCCTCGTAGCTCAGTGGATAGAGCACAGGTTTCCTAAATCCGCACTCTAGGGTGTCAATCGGGGTACTTCGAGGGTGAATTGGGGTCGTTTGGCGACAGTCCGCAGGCGCTCGGCGCCTGTTCGAGGACATGCTCGGAAGGCGGATCCGCTACCAGGGCGAGGTGGGGCGCGTCATCGAAGGCCACGCGGATCCCGAGGCGACGGTCGTGATCAGCTTCGCCGCCAGGCCGGGTTCGCCCGGACTTTCGGAAGTCGCGTACTCGTAATTCTCGAGCCCGGAGCCCGTAGAATCCCGAGGTCACAGGGCTCCCGCCCCGTACTACTCTTCTCTCGCGGCACCCCGCCGACAAGATGGCGCTTGTCCGCCTTGCCAGATCAGCGCTCGCCGCCGGCGGCAGCACTGGGGACGAGAGCAGCCATACTCTTTGAGTGGATTGGAGACCGAATGTCCGAGAGCAACGACACGCGCATGAAGCGGATCGGCTACCGTCCGCCGCTGGACCAGGCCGAGCCCGAGCAGCTCGTGCTCGTCGACTACGTCTCCGACGGCCGCATCGCCGTCATCACGCTCAACCGGCCGCACGCCGACAACGCCGTCACGACCGCGCTCGCGGCGCAGCTCATCGAGATCCTCGAGACCATCGCGGCCCGTCCCTCCGTGCGCGTCGCCATCCTCACCTCGGCGGGCGACCGCGCCTTCTCGGTCGGCGGGGACCTGTACGAGCGCAAGCAGATGACCAAGGAGGAGTGGCTGCGCCAGCGCCAGGTCTTCGACCGCGTCCTCTACAACCTGCGGCAGCTGCGCAGGCCGATCTTCACCGCGGTCCACGGGATGGCCTACGGCGGCGGCTGCGAGATGGCCATCAGCACCGACTTCATCATCGCATCCGACGACGCCCGGTTCGGGCAGCCCGAGGCGATGGTCGGCCTCTCCGCCGGAGGCGGCTCACCGGTCTTCCTGCCCCGGCTGCTTCCTCCCGGCAGGGCCATGCAGATGCTGATGACGGGAGAGCCGATCACGGCCCAGGAGGCGCACCGGCTCGGAATGGTCAACGAGGTCCATCCCCGCGCTGACCTGATGGACGCCGCCCTGGCCATCGCCGGCAAGATCGCCGACAACTCGCCGACCGCGGTGCAGTCCGTCAAGCGCGCGGTGCAGAACGGACAGGGCGAGCCCGTGGAGCAAGCCATCGCGATCATGATGGACGAGCACTGGCGCTCGGTCGTCAATCCCGACCGCGTAGAGGGCATCAAGGCCTTCACCGAAGGCCGCGAGCCGACGTTCCCCGACCCGGACTTCTGATGCGGGACGCCGCGCAGGGCTGAAACCAGCGCGGCCGGCGCGGCGACCTCAGCCCCGCGACTTGAGCCGCGACGAGAGCGCCACGATGGCGACCGCGATCGCCCCCACGAGCGGGAACAGCAAGGCGATAGCCATGGGGCGTGCCGGGTCGGCGATGCGCTTGTACGTGGCCTGGCCGCCCGACAGCTCGATGTAGCCGACAGGTGCGGCCTGCACGCCGCCGCCGTGGCCAAAGCCGACCTGGTCTGCGTCGCCGGCGTCGCCCTTCTTCTTGCGTCCCGCTCCACGGCCCCCGCCGCCGCCTCCGCCGTACCGCACCCGGGCGACGGGCACGATGGTCACGCCGTCCTTCTCGACGGGCTCGCCGAACACCGCCTTGGCGGAGGCGGTGCCTCCCAGGGACTCCATGAACCTGTTGAGCCTCTCGTCTGCTGCGTCAGCCTCGGCCTCGCGCTTGGCCTCTTCCATCGGATCCGCCATGGCTTCACTCCTTCGTTGCGCGGACGGTGGTCTCCGCCCTGGGGCAAACCTACCCAAGTGGGGCATGAGCCTGACCGGAGCGCCGTGGTTCCGGGCCACGTCAGCGACCCAGTGCGTGGTACGTCAGCGGCGCTTCGCCCCGGTGGCCCGGAGCAGCCAGAGCACGAGTCCCGGCGTCAGGCGAAACATCCACCCCTGCGCGCGGAGCATCGACGGGTGCAGCAGCTCGGGCCGCGGCTTCTCCGCGAGGTCGGCGATCACGCGGCCGCACTCGTCCGTGGACAGGGTCCGTATGGTGCGGGAGATCCAGGGGATCTTCTCGGCGGTGCCGGGGTTGTTGTCGAAGTACGGGCTGTCCACGCGCCCGAAGACCACGTGGCAGCTGGTCACGCCGGTGCCGGCAAGGTCCTGGCGCAGGGACATATGGAGGCCGCGGAGCGCCCAGCGCGCCGCCGCGTAGCCGACGCAGGAAGGCCAGGGGAAGATCGACGCCGGCGAGTTGACGTGGATGATCACGCCCGAACGGCGCGCGAGCATCTCGCGCATGAAGGCGTGCGACATATTGAAGGCCGCCAGGTAGGGCACCTGCATCATGGCGAGCGCCTCCTCGCAGGCGGTGTCCTCGATCAGCTTCCACTGCCCCGCGCCGGCGCAGTTGACGATGACGTCGGGGACGCCGTAGTCGCGTCGCACGCGCTCCGCGAGGGCCGCCACGGCCTCACCGGACGAGGCATCGCACACCTCGACGGCTGCGCTGGCGCCGATGCTCTCGGCGACGCGCTCGAGCGCCGCCGCCCCGCGGGCGACGAGCAGCACCCGGTACCCGCGAGCGGAGAGATGGCGAGCGGCGTCGGCGCCGACGCCGCTGGACGCTCCCGTGACCAAGGCGGTCTTCATCGCTGCACCTCCAGGTGGGTTGCCGGTGAACCCTGTGGGCGATTCCAGCTGCGCATCCTCCTCCGCGGCCATCCTCCCGGGCCGCCTCACGCTGCGGAGCGATTCGTTGAGCTTCCTGGAGCTCGTCCGGCGACACCCTAGCACCGGGGGATCGTTGGAGCAGAATGGCTGCCTGAGACCGGCTGCCCGCAATTGTTGCCGCAGGTTTCCTGCAGATTTCGCAACTTTTTCGCAACTCTGGTATTCTGGTCCGGCTGTCGCAGAGGAAAAACCCCTGCAAATCGGCACAATGCCCTCGTAGCTCAGTGGATAGAGCACAGGTTTCCTAAACCTGGTGTCGCTGGTTCGATTCCAGCCGGGGGCGCCACTTTGATGCTGCACAGTGCGCTTTCGTGATGCGGCGTTCGGCAGCATTCCTTCCGAATCGGCAAGACTGCCGACATTCTGCCGACGAGACGCGGGCGCACCAGCCCGCACCGCTCCATATGCGACGTCACCGCCCCGGCATGACCGACAAACGCAGCCTTTCCTGAGCGTCTCGCGGCGGGAGTAGTATCAACTGCGGAAGGGGGACTGATGCGGGTGCACTGCTCGGCTGTCGCCAAGGGCGCGGAGGGTCGGTGGTGATCGTCTGCCCTGCCTGCGGCGCCGAGAGCCCGGACGGGTTCAAGTTCTGTGGCCAGTGCGCTTCGCCTCTCACCGCCCCGCCGCCCTCTCTCGCCGAGGAGCGCAAGACCGTCACCACCCTCTTCTGCGACCTCGTCGCCTTCACGGCGATGAGCGAGGCGGCGGATCCTGAGGACGTCGACCGCGTCCTTGGCGAGTACTTCGCCCAGGCCACGCGCGTCATCGAGTCCCACGGCGGCACGGTCGAGAAGTTCATCGGCGACGCCGTGGTCGGCGTCTTCGGCGTGCCGACCGTACACGAGGACGATCCCGAACGCGCGGTGCGCGCCGGGCTACGCATCGTCGAGGCCCTGGAGGGCATGACCCGCACAGACGGCAGCCCGCTCCAGGCGCGCGTCGGTGTCAACACCGGCGAGACGCTGGTTCGCCTCGACGTCGACCCGTTGTCAGGCCGCGGCTTCCTCGCCGGAGATGCGGTCAACACTGCCGCGCGGCTGCAGGCCGCAGCGCCGTCGGGCGGCGTGACCGTCGGTGCCCTCACCCACGAGCTCACCTCCCGCGCCATCGTCTACGAAGAACTGCCGCCGGTCGTCGCGAAGGGCAAAGCTGAGCCGGTCGCGGCTTGGCGGGCGCTTGCGACGCGCGCCCGCCGCGGTATCGACGTGCGCAGCGGCCAGCTCACTCCGCTCGTGGGCCGCGAGATCGAAGTGGCCTACCTGTGTGCCATCTTCGGCAAGGCCGCCTCGGCGACGCCTCAGTTCGCGCTCATCGTGGGCGAGCCCGGCATCGGCAAGAGCCGCCTCGTGGCAGAGCTCTTTGCCTACGTCGACGCACGACCGGAGATGACCACCTGGCGACAGGGCTACTGCCCACCGTTCGGCGAGAGCATCACCTACTGGGCGCTCGCCGAGGTCGTCAAGGGTCACGCCGGCATCCGCGACAGCGACGGCGTCGCAGCGGTCGAGGCCAAGCTTGAGTCCGTGCTGCCCGCAGCTAGTGACCGCGACTGGTTCCGTCAGCGTTTGCGAGCACTCTTGGGGCTCCCAGCGCCGGAGGCGCCGCGTGAGGAGAACTTCGCCGCCTGGCTGCGGTTCTTCGAGGACGTGGCGGCCGCTCGACCGACTGTGCTGGTCTTCGAGGACCTGCATTGGGCCGACGAGGCGATGCTGGCCTTTGTGGAGTACCTGTCCACTCACCTGGCTTCGGTCCCCTTGATGGTCGTCGGGACGGCGCGGCCTGAGCTCTTTGAGCGACGCCCGGACTTCGCGACAGGCGGCCGCGTCAATCGCCTGGAACTGGGGCCGCTGTCGGCGGCCGAGACGGGGCGACTCGTCAGCAGCTTGCTGGGCGAACCGGTCGACCACGCCTCTGCTATCGACCAGGTGGTCGAACGCTGTGACGGCAACCCCTTCTTCGCCGAGCAGTCCGTGCGGCTGCTGAGTGACCTTGCCGTGGGTGCCGCCTTGCCCGAGTCGGTGCAGGCAGTCATCGCTGCCCGCCTGGATACCCTTCCCACGGAGGAGAAGGTGCTCCTTGCGGACGCCGCCGTGGTCGGCAGCGTCTTTTGGGACGGGGTGCTGGCGGCGATGGGCTCGCGCGACTCAAGCGAGGTCGATGCAACCCTGTCCGGACTGCTGGAACGTCAGTTGGTTCGGCGGATCCGCGAGTCGTCGATGCAGGGCGAGCGCGAGTTCGCCTTCGTGCACGCGCTCGCCCGCGAGGTCGCCTACCGGCAGTTGCCGCGCGCCGCGCGCGCCCGCAGGCACGGCGCTGTTGCCCGCTGGCTCGAGGCGAAGGCGGAGGGTCACCCTGAGGACATCGCCGAGCTCCTGGCGCACCACTTTGCGACCGCGCTCGACCTGGCCCGGGCCGCCGGCGAGGACGAGCTTGTGGCACAGCTCGAGGGACCTTCGGTCCGCTTCCTCACCCTCGCCGGCGACCGTGCCCTGAACCTCGACCTGGGTGCCGCCGAACGGTTCTATGCGGCGGCGCAGAGACTGTCCCCCGCGGGCGGCCCCGAGCGCGCCCGCCTGGATCTGAAGCTCGGCGAAACGGCGCTCTGGGGCGGACGCAGCGCGGAGGCAGTCGGACCCTTGCAGCGCGCGGTCGAGGCCCTGGGGGCGGCCGGGGACAAGCGTTCGGCTGCGGTCGCCATGGCGCGGTTGGCGCGAACCCGTCACAATCTCGGCGCGGATCCTGATGCCGGTGAAAGACTGTACCGTGAGGCAGTCGCACTCCTCGATGACGACGGTCCGTCGGACGCGCGAGTCACCGTTCTGACCGAATGGGGTCGCGAGCTCTCGAACTTGGGGCGTCCCGTGCCGGCGCTGGCCGCGCTCGAGCGTGCCCTGGAGGCTGCGCGCGAGTTCGGAGCGCCGGAGCCGCCCCTTGCTCTGTGCCTACGTGGTGCCGTCCGCGCGGGTCTTGGCGATCCGGGCTTCATCGATGACTACCGCCGCGCCCTCGAGCTTGCCGAAGCGCAGGATCTCGGGAGCGATCGGGCGCGGATCTGGGGCAACTACGCGAATGACATCGACTTCGTCGAAGGACCCCGGCGCTCCCTCGAGGAGCATGCGCTGATGATGGACTTCGCGGCCTCACGCGGATTGGTCGAGCACGCCGCCTTCCAGCGAGCCAACCGCGTCACTTCACTGGTCTTTGCAGGCGAGTGGGACGAAGCACTGCGCGAGACGGCCGCAGTCGAGCGCGAGTTTGCGACGTTGGCCGGCAACGCCTCGGATCTGCTCATAGTGCGCCTCATCGGATCCCTACCGCTGATGTGGCGTGGCGCGGACGTGCGCGAGGGACCCGCGGCCGCGTTGGACGAGGCGCGCCGCAGCCCCTCGGCCTGGGATGCCTGCTGGGTCCTGATGTTCGCCGCGATTGCGACCGCAGACCACGATCTGGACGGGGCTCACAGGTTGCTCCGGGAGATGGTTTCGACCGTGCCGAGCGGCGGCGACGCCTACCTTTTCCAAGTTCTGCCCGAGGCGGTCCGCGTCGCACTACACTGCGGCGACGCCGCGCTTGCGGAGCACATCTCCGGTCTCGTGCCCAGAGGGCTCCCGGCCGTGCAGATCGCATTGGCGAGCGTTGCGGCGCTGCTTGCGGAGACACGCGCCGAGTACGAAACGGCCGCGGCCGACTTCTCTGGCTCCGCCAGCCGCTGGCACGACTTCGGCGTGCCCTATGAGGAGGCACAGGCGCTGCTCGGGCAGGGGCGCTGCCTTGTGGCACTCGGCAGGGCGCCCGAGGCGGCAGCGCCGCTCGCTACCGCCCGCGAGATCTTCGCGCGGCTAGGGGCCAAGCCGGCGCTGGCCGAGACGGATGAACTCCTGCGGCAGATCGGATCCGCCTAGCGAAGGCGACCGACCCCACTCGTCACGACGAAGTGGCTCGCTTTCAAGCTCAAGTAGTTCGAGCGAGCAAAGCGGAGCGGACGCGACAAGGACCCCCATCGGCAGCAGCCTGGCGGGGGTCCTCGCTGCCGACGGGCTGCCGACGAGATGCCTCACTATGGCCCAGCACGCCTGAGCACGGCTCGTCACCAAGGCTCTGCAGAACCTCGGACTGTGCAGCACCTTCCAGCGCGCGGCACTACGGCCGATCAGGCCCGCCGCGCGTTTCCTGGACCTGGTGTCGCCGGTTCGATTCCAGCCGGGGGCACCACTCCTTCCTAGTGCTTCTCGGCCATGTCGTGCTCCAGCGACGCTTCGTGGATCTTGCGCTGGTAGAAGATCTGCTCGAACGCCCCGGTCTTCTCGTAGTGCTCGACGCGCTCGCCGGCCTTGTAGCAGTCCAGGCTGGTGGCCGCCAGGAAGCGCATGTAGCCGCCCGGGTAGCGGATCAGCTTCATCAGTTCCTTCTCCCAGCCCTTGGCGAAGTCGATCCACGTGTAGGCCACGAGCGTCTTCTGGCGCGTGAGGGTCAGCTCGTAGCGCGTGTCTCCGTCCTCGTAGTCGAACGAGACGGCGTCCGGCTCGGGCTTCCCGGTCTTCTCGTTGATCTCGGCGCCGTGCGTCGCGAAGGTCATCTTGGAGCCGTCGTCCGCGATCACCTTGCCGTCGCGCGCCAGCATGTACCAGTGGAACGGCGTGTAGCCGTATTTCTCGGTGGCCACGATGTGTGCCGCGAGGAACGTGTACGGACCGACCTCCCCTCGCGCCCACCACCAGTGGTCGATCAGGTGCCCGAGATCGGTGTTCGTCCAGTTGTGGTCGTGATAGCCCCTGCCGGTGGCCTCGTGGACCTCGTCGCCGATCTTGTAGGTGGCCGTCACCTTGCCGAACGGCACGAAGGGCGTCCAGCCGAAGAAGTGCTCATCCTTGGGCCCGAAGAGCAGAAGACCGCTCTCCGGGCGCCACGGCTCCGTGACCCCCTCGAGCCGGATGTCGGCCGAGAGCTCCTCGGCGTGCCCCGTGACCCTGTACTCGTGCAGGTCGCCGGTGAAGCGGCAGTCGCCCATGCGGACGTCGCAGCCGTCCTTGGACGCGCTGAACTCCTCGATCTTGGGATACCAGGACCGCACCATGCGCGTACCGTCGGGCTTGGTGATGTCGATCTCGATCTGCGGCCCCAGAGGCTGGTGAGGCCGGGTGCCGTCCTTGGTCGCGAAGATCATGCACAGCCCGGTGCCGTCGTCCAGGTCCGCATCGATGTACCACCACTCCAGGTTGGGCGCGGCGGTGTCGATGCGGATGCCGTCCTCCCACGGCTTGATGAGGCGTCTCTCGAGCTTGAGGCGCGCATAGTCCTCGGGCCTGTCGGCCTGGCGTGCCGGATGGGTGGTCATGGGGCTCCCTCCTTCGTGTGCTCCCTTGCTCGGCCCAGAATCAGCAGTCTGGGGCAGACTCGCCCTCACTCCCGCAGGAGCATCGCCATGGCCTCGCGCTCCAGGTCGAGGTATGGCGCGCCGCTCACGTTCACTCTCACCTGCTGGATGACGCCTCCCGTGAACCGATACGGGGATGCGCCGGGGTAGTCGTCGGTGACCGGCGCGCCGCTGTCGCGTCCGACGCAGAGCCCCTCACCGGCGATGGCGAACTCGCCGGGCTGGGTCTTGATGCGCCCCTCGCCCACCTTCCTGTCGCCGTAGTACAGGGACAGGATGCCGGTGGCGACGCCGGGCGGGTCCTCGCCGTCCTTCTCGAAAGAGGCGGACAGGATCACGTTCTCGCCGGTGGGGACGTCCTCGCTGGCGTCGATCTTCTGCTCCATCAAGCCCACGAAGCTGTAGACGTAGTGCAGCCGCTCGTCCTTCACGTAGAGGGCGTGCCCGCCGAAGCGCGCGCCGTGGGCGAACAGCACGCCCTCGGCACCCGGCGCCGGGATGTCGACGAGCGCGCCGAGGGAGTACGAGCGATTGCGGATGTTGACCGACTGCTTCTCGGGGACCTCGGCGCCGTCCGGGTAGTAGACGTACTTCTCGCGCGGCGCCGCCAGCTGCGGCCGCTCCGTGAGCGCGATCTCGAGCAGGACGCGGTCGTCGAGCGGGAAGGCGTCGTTGCGCCCGGCCTCGGCGAACCAGAGGTTCACGAGTTCGCGCACCTTGTCGGGCCGCTCCGCCGCGAGGTCGTGCAGCTCGGCGCGGTCGACGTCGGTGTTGTAGAGCTCCCACACGTCGGCGTTGAACTCGCCCCAGCCGCTGAGCGGCGGGTGAGTGGTGACAGCTTTCCAGCCCTCGTGCCAGATGCCGCGCTGGCCGAGCATCGAGTAGAACTGCGTCTTGCGCGCCCCCTCCGCGCCGGCGTCGTCGAAGCTGTAGCGCATGCTGACGCCGTCGAAGTGGCTCTGTACGTGGCCCTTGATGGTCTCCGGAGCCTCGACGCCGAGGCAGTCGAGGATCGTCGGCACGAGATCGACGGCGTGGTGATACTGCTCCCTGATCTCGCCCTTGGCCTTCATGCCGGCAGGCCAGGAGATGAGGCACGGGTCGGCCGTGCCGCCGTTGAAGTTGTAGCGCTTCCAAAGCTTGAACGGCGTGTTGAAGGCCATCGCCCAGCCGTTCGGGTAGTGGCCGTAGGTCTTGATGCCGCCCAGCTCGTCCAGCATCGCCAGGTTGGTCTCGAGATCGTCCGGCATGCCGTTGAACAGCAGGTTCTCGTTCACCGATCCGACGGGGCCGCCCTCGCCGCTGGCTCCGTTGTCGGAGACCAGGAGGACGATGGTGTTGTCGCGCTGCCCGGTCTCCTCCAGGTAGTCGAGGAGTCTCCCGATGTGGTGGTCGGTGTGCGCGAGGAAGCCGGCGTAGACCTCGGCCATGCGCGAGAAGAGCCGCTTCTCACCCTCCGACAGGGTGTCCCATGGCTTCGTCTCGTCGTACTGCGCGAAGGGCTGTCCCTTCGGTCCCGTGTGCGTCGCCGGCGTGCCGATGGGGTTGACCGGCGGCAGCTCGGTGTCGGGCGGGACCAGCCCCAACTCCTTCTGGCGCGCGAGGGTCTGCTCGCGCATCGCCTCGTAGCCCATGTCGAACTGGCCCCTGAACTTGTCGATCCACTCCTTGGGGGCGTGGTGCGGCGCGTGGCAGGCGCCGGGAGCGTAGTAGAGGAAGAAGGGCTTGTCCGGGGCGATCGCCTTGGCGTCCTTGATGAACTCGAGCGCCTTGTCGGTGATGTCCTCGGTGAGGTGGTAGCCGTCCTCCGGCGACTTCGGCTGGTCGACGGGGTGGTTGTCGTAGACCAACTCGGGATACCACTGGTTGGTCTCGGCTCCCAGGAACCCGTACCAGCGCTCGAAGCCGCGGCCGCTGGGCCAGTTGCGCCGCGGCGCGGCCAGGTTCATCTCGTGGGTGGGGCAGAGGTGCCACTTGCCGACCATGTAGGTGTTCCAGCCGAGCTCGCCGAGGACCTCAGAGAGCATGCCGTTCTCGGGCGGGACCGTCCCGCTCCCGTTCGGGAACCCGATCGCGCCCTCGGTGATGCAGGCCATGCTGTTGCGGCTGTGGTTGCGCCCGGTCAGCAGGCAGGAGCGCGTCGGCGAGCAGAGCGCTGTGGTGTGCCACTGCGCGTAGCGCACGCCCTCGGCGGCGATCCTGTCGATGTTCGGCGTTGGGATCGGGCCGCCGTAGCACGATATCGCCGAGAAGCCGACGTCGTCGAGCACGATGTAGACGACGCTGGGGGCGCCGTCCGGCGCCTTCCGCGCCTCGAACGGCGCCCAGTCCGGCGTCGAGTCGCGGATGTCGACGTCGATGACGCCCTTGAATGGCTCAGGCATTTCCCATCACTCCTCCTGTGTCGTGGCGGGCCGGCTCCTGCGCCCGCCCCGGTCAGACCGGTCAGAAGACCGTCCTGAAGTCCTCTTTCACGCTGACCACGGTCCAGCCGCGCGCTTCGGCCGCGGCGAGCGCCGCCTCGGCGCCCTCGTCGTAGGCGAACTCGCGCGTCGTCGTCATCGTGGTGAACGAGGAGCGCGAAGCGCGCGGCAGCCAGCATCGGGACGTCCCCGTCCGCGTTGCCGCCGGCGAGCAGGGGCTTGGCTCCAGTGCGCGTCCAGATGTGGACGACCTTGCCGGGTCCGTCGTCGATGGGCTGCTCGACGCCCGCCGTGCGATACAGGTCGCCGTCGCGATACTCCAGGGTCGCTGCCGAGCCGATCACGCGGTCCCGAGGCAGGCCGTAGATCCGCTCACTCACCGCACGGACGAAGTCGCGACCGCCCGCCGAGCAGATGTAGACCCGAAAAGCGTTCGCTTCCAGCAACTCGATCAGCTCGCGCATCGGCCGGTAGGCGGTGTCGACATACGGGACGCCGAGGGTCGGATGTGTGGCGGACGCGAAGAAGTCGCGCGCCGCCGCGTCGAATGCCTCCGTCGTGATGCCCTCGTAGGCCTCGGCGACGCCCTTGATCAGCTCCGGCGCGTGTGCGTAGACGTCCGCGAACCATTCGGCGTCGCCCTCGACGAGCGCCTTGTAGGGTTGCTCGGTGGCTCGCCGCGGATCCTCTCTGACCATGTCCTTCCAGCGACGAGAGACGAAATCGGCCTGGACGTACATGGGCTTCTCACACCAGAGCGTGCCGTCGTTGTCGAAGGCCGCGATCCGCTCGGGCACAGGTACGTACGAGTCTCCGGCTGCCGTCACCGAGCGCACGAACTCGAGGATGGCGGACTTTGCGGGTCCGTCGTTCCAGCTGGGGAGAGTCGCGTCGTCCTTCATCGAGTCCCTCCGGTCACGGAGCATTTCTCCGATCGCAGACGGCGGCTGCGTCGGAGAAGTACACGAACGACTACATTATGCCGCAACGGTGGTACTATCCCAGCGTTAAGGGGGAGTCCCGTTTCTGCCGACGCGACGGAGCCGGAGCAGACGATGGAGCAAGGGGAAGAGGCGGCTGCCCGCCGCCGGCGGCCACGGCGGTCGCGCGAGGAGGTCAGTCAGGCCCTGATCGACGCGGCGGCGGCGCTCTTCGCCGAGCGCCCGTCCGGCCGCGTCACGGTGCGCGACATCGCCGCCAGGGCCGATGTGAACCCGACCTTCGTCCATCGCTACTTCGGCTCGAAGCACGACCTGATGCGCGCCGCCATGGAACGGGCGCAGCGCCATGTTGCGGCTACCGTGCAGGAGATGCCCGACGTGATCGAAGGGGCGGCGGCCGTCGTCCACGCCACGCTCCAGGAGCGCGAGTTCATCGCCGCTCTCGCGCGCGCGACGCTGGACGGCGTCTTCGACGGGGTGCCGGCCACGAGCCCGGCAATGGTCGGGCTGCTGGAGCGGTTTCGCTCGGAGCTCGAGAGCGGGGCCGTCCGCGGGCGGCACGACCCTCGCATCATCGTCGCCTGTCTCAGCTCAGCCACCGCGGGTTATGCGCTGCTCGGCCGGTACATCCGGCACGGCGTCGGCCTGGACACCGAGCCCGACGACCGCGTCGAGGCCGCGATGGTCGAGGTCCTGCGTGACGTCGCAAGGCTGGCCTTTCATGAATGAGAGGACCAAGGACTCGGCGGGCGATCGGGGACGCCGATGACGGAACCTGCGGCACGGCGAGCGACGGGACATACCTGGCCGGTCCTGTCGTGGCTGCCCGGCTACCAGAGGAGCTGGCTCCGGTTCGACCTCGTCGCCGGGCTCACGGTGTGCGGCATCCTCGTCCCGGAGGGCATGGCCTACGCGCAGCTCGCCGGCGTGCCGCCGGAGTACGCCTTCTACGCGGCGCCGATCGGGCTGCTCGCCTACGCGTTGCTCGGCAGTTCCCGCCAGCTCGTCGTGGCCGTGTCCTCGGCGGTCGCGATCATGTCGGCCGCGACGATCTCGGAGCTCGCAGATGCCGGCAGCGCCGAGTACGTCGCCCTGACGGCTGCCCTGGCGATCCTCGCCGGCCTCGTCTCGATCACGGCCGGAGTCCTCAGGCTCGGACGGATCGCCCAGTTCTTCTCGGAGTCCGTCCTCCTGGGCTTCGTGTTCGGGCTGGCGCTGCTGATCACCGTCAAGCAGATCCCCAAGCTCCTCGGCGTCGAAGCCCACGGCGACACGGCGATCGCCCTGATCCGGGACATGCTTCCGCACCTGAGCGAGACCGATCTGCTGACCTTGGCGGTCGGCGCCGGGGGCATAGCGGGGATGATCGTCCTGGAGCGGCTCGTGCCTCGCGTGCCGGCCGCGCTGATCGTGCTTCTCGGGTCCATCGCGGCCTCGGCCGCTCTCGGCCTCGAGGCCCGGGGCGTCGCCGTCGTCGGCGAGCTGCCCGCGGGCCTCGCGGGCCCCTCGCTGCCGGGCGTCGGGTGGGACGCCGTCCCGCAACTGTTCGTAGGCGCCCTTGCCATCGCCCTGGTCGCCTTTGCCGAGGCGATCGGTCCGGCAGAGGAGTTCGCGCGCGAGCACGGCGGGAAGATCGACCCGAGTCGCGAGCTGATCGCCCTCGGTGCCGCGAACACGGGCGCCGGCCTCTTCTCGGGGTTCCCCATCGGGTCGTCGCTCTCGAAGTCGGCCGCCAACGACCGCGCCGGAGCCAAGACGCCGGCCTCGCTGATCACAGCGGCCGCGGCGACCGCCCTGGTGGCCCTGTTCCTGACGCCGCTGTTCGAGCCGCTCCCGGAGGCGACGCTCGGAGCCATCGTCGTCGTCGCCGTGGCCGGGATGATGAAGGTCGGCAAGATGCAGCGGCTGTGGCGGCTGCGCCGCGCGGACTTCTGGCTCGCCGTGATCGCCCTGGCCGGCGTGCTGGTCATGCCGACGCTGCCGGCGCTCGCGCTGGCCGTCGTCGTCTCGCTCGGCATGCTCATCTGGCGCGCGAGTCAGGCACGCCTGACCTTCCTGGGCCGGGCGCGCGGCGGCCTCGAGCCGGTGGACCTGCGCTCCGCGCCGGACGCGGCGATCCCGGGACTGCTCGTCGTGCGCCCCGACGAGATGCTCTTCTTCGCCAATGTCGCCTCGGTGCGCGACGGGATCGTGGAGGCCGTCGCGGACGCCGATCCGCACCCGTCGGTCGTCCTCCTCGATCTGGGGCTCACCCCAGAGGTCGACGTCCCCGTGGTCGAGGCTCTTGAGCATCTGCGCGAGCGCCTGGCCGGCGACGGCATCGAGCTCTGGCTGAGCCACCTGCGGCCCGATACGCGGGACCTTCTGGATCGCGCCGGCGTGCTCACCGCCATCGGGACCGACCGGATCTACGCCCGCGTGGTCGACGGTATCCTTGCCTTCGCCCTGCGCACGCCGGGGGCCGCGGACCGCGTCGCCGCTCTCACCGACCTCATCGCACTCATGCGCGAGCGCGCTGCGCAGCCGGGTCGGAGCGCCGAGGCGGTCGAGTTGCTGACGGCGCTGGAGGAGCGACTCTCGGCGGAGCTCGAGGCCGTTCAGAGGGCGAGCGCGCCGGCCGCGGTCCCTGGTGACCTCCCACATCGGTCAGAGTGACGCCGTACCGTCGGGCGCGACCCAACGCGTGAGCATTCGGCGCCACTGGGTAGACGAGTGTCATGGGGGGATCCATGACCGCCCACGTAGGTGTGCATAGCGCCCGAGCCGCTCTCAGAGCCCCACGGTACGGCCTGAGATACCTCGTCGACTACCACCTTCTCCGCAAGAAGACGCCCCTCATCCGCGGGCTCGTCCTCACCAACCGCTGCAATCTGCACTGCCGGCACTGCACCGTGGCGACGCGCGGGCCACAGGACCTTGACTTCGGGGAGGTGACGGCCGCCGTCGACGCCTTCTACCGTGAGGGCGGCCGTTGCCTCTACCTGGAGGGGGGCGAACCCTTCCTCTGGCATGATGGGCCTCGCCGGCTCGACGACGTCGTCGAGTACGCCCACGGCCTCGGGTACATGACCGTCGTCGTCTACACCAACGGCACGCTTCCCCTCCGCACGTCGGCCGACACGGTGTTCGTCAGCGTGGATGGGCTTGGCCCCACCCACGACGCCCTTCGCGGAGCATCGTTCGACCGCATCCTGAAGAACATCCAGGAGTCGGCGCACGGGTCGCTCTTCATCAACTACACGGTGAACTCCCGCAACAAGGACGACGTTGGCGCGTTCTGTGACTACGTCGAGGGCGTGCACAACATCCGTGGCGTCTTCTTCTACCTCCACACGCCCTACTACGGCCACGACGCACTCGAGCTCGACGCCGCAGAGCGGCAACGCGTCTTGAACGAACTCCTCTCTCTCCGCGGGCAGTACCGGATCCTCAATTCCACCGCGGGACTGCGATCGGCGCTGAGGAACGACTGGGCGCGGCCGATGACGATCTGTTCCGTCTACGAGAAGGGCCGCGTCCATGAGTGCTGCAGGTATCCGGGCGACCCCGACCTGTGCCGGAAGTGCGGGTACCTGAGCTACGCCGAGATCGACCAGGTCCTGAAGCTGAAGCCCTCTGCCGTCGCCAATGCCCTCAAGTACTTCTGAGGATGTCGTATCGGGGGTCGCCTTGACCCAAGGACGTGATGGCGCTCGCGGTCTGCTCCCGGGAGCGCCGGCGATAGAGCGGCTCATGCGACGCTCGCTCCTGAGACGCCTCACAGGCGAGCGCGAGATCCGCCTGACGAGGTTGGTCCCCTCGCCCGGTGAGCTGCGCAGGAAGTTCGAGGAGATCGATGCGCTCGGGCTCTACGTCCACATCCCGTTCTGCGAGCAGATCTGCCCGTACTGCCCCTACAACAAGGAGCTCTACCGCAGCGACCTGGCCGAGGGGTACGTGAGAGCCCTCAAGAGAGAGATCGACCTCTACTCCGATATCGTGGCCGACAGGCCCATCACGTCGTTCTACATCGGCGGGGGGACTCCCACCACGATGCTGCACAGCGGTCTGGCGGAGATCATCGAGCACGTGCGTCAGACGTTCGATCTTCGCTGCGACATCCACATGGAAAGCCATCCCAACCACCTGAGCGCCGCCAATCTGAGCGCGATCGAGTCGCTGGGAGTCCAGCATCTGAGCATCGGGGTGGAGGCGCTGGCGGACCGGCATCTGAGGACGCTGCGTCGGCCGTATACCGCCAGCGAGGTCAAGGAGGCCGTTGCGCGGGCGGTCTCCCGCGGTTTCAAGTGCGTGAACGTGGACGTGATGTTCGCCCTGCCCGGCCAGACCTGCCGGGAGATCGAAGACACCGGGCACGAGCTCGTGAGGCTGGGAGTGGACCAGGTGGCGGCCTATCCGTTGTTCCTCTTCCCGTACACGCCCATGGGCAGGACGAGCGGCGCGCGGGGAAACGTCATCCGGCAGAGCCTCAAGAGACGGGAGATGATGAGCCTTCTCGAGGGGATCTTCTCCCAGGCCGGCTACGAGAGGACTTCGGTGTGGGCGTTCACGAAGCGGGCTGCGCCCCGGTTCTGCTCGGTGACGGTGCCGCTCTACCTGGGTCTTGGAGCCAGCGGCGGGTCGTATCTCAGGGACGTGTTCTACCTCAACACCTTCAGCGTGGCCGAGTACGTGAAGGCCCTGGACGCCGGCCGCATGGGCGTCGCGCTGTCGATCGATCTCACGGAGGCCATGCAGCGTGCCGGCTGGCTGTACTGGCGGATCTACGAGACCCGCCTCCGCAGGGCCGACTACCTGGAGCGGTTCGGCGAGGAGCTCGACGGAGCGTACGGCAGGTATCTGAGACCCATGAGCCGGCTCGGTCTTCTGCAGGACGACGGCGAGCGCATCGAGTTGTCGGATCGAGGGGCCTTCTGGCTTCACGCGTGCGAGGACCTGCTGTCGATCGACTACGTCAGCAAGCTCTGGGGTGCGTCACAGCGAGACGCCTGGCCGGAGCGAGCCGTCCTGGCGTGACTCGATGAGGACCACATGGGCATCGGCTCGGGTGTTGTCAGGTCGGAAGACGCGACACCGGCAACGCCACTAGCGCCGTTGCACCGGGGGTATGTTTCTCGTCGTACTGGGGCTGACGAGGAGGGGACCCATGCAGCGTCGCACATTCATTCCGCACCGAATCACCTGCTCGCATCTCCTGATCATTCTGGTCCTCCTGGGCGCCGCCGTGGTGGCGTCGCAGGTGCTGGCCCGGCCGGATCCCGGATCCACCAGGTCGGCGACGAGTATGTACCAGGAGAACAATGCCAAGCTGGTCTACAGCCCCGCCTGGAAGGCGGTGAGAAACGCCAAGTGCTTCAACGGCTTGATGCGCAAGCGCTCCGGGGCCGGCTCGGTGACGGCGGCGTTCACCGGCACGGGCGTGAGTGTCTACGTCACCAAGGGGCCGGCCTACGGCATCATGAACGTGACCCTCGACGGGGTCGCCCAGAAGAGCGTCAGTCTCTACGCCGCGGCCAATGCCTACAAGCGGAAGGCCTTCTCCAGGACGGGCTTGGCCAACGGAACGCACATACTCAAGTTGGCATGGGCCGGCAAGAAGGTCGCAGCCGCCTCGGGCAGGACGATCGACCTCGATGCTCTCGGCATCCAGGGCCGGCTGATCCGGGTGCCGACGTCCTACCCGACGCCCACTCCGACGCCGACGGTGGCGCCCACTGTGCTGCCGGGCACGGCCTACCAGGAATCCGATTCGCGTCTGCGCTACATTCGGCGCCTGGACCAGCGAGAGCAACGCGAGCTGCTCGGGCGGCGCACAGAGGACCGTCAATGTTCCCGGCGCCGCGGTCATCGACTTCACCGGAACGCAGGCCTATGTGGTCGCGAGCAAGGGCCCCGGCTACGGCACCATGAGCGTGACTCTCGACGGCGCCGCGCAGCCCAACGTCGACCTCAGCGCAGCCTCCGCGAAGTACCAGCAGGTGGTCTTCAGCAAGACCGGACTGACTGACGCGGCCCACAGGCTGGTCATCGAGACGGGCCGCCGGCAAGATCAACCTGGACGCGGTCAACATCCTCGGCACCCTCACGCAGGCGCCGGACTTCACGGGCGGGCTGGTCGGCTTCTGGTGCACGACCCCCGAGTACTGACTGGGTCGAGTCGTGGAAGTTCCGGGCGGACGGCACCTACACGTATCTCGTCTCGGATGGATCCACCACAGTCAGGGAGGATGGGCTGTACGCCGCGTATCAAGGCGCGAGCTCCAAGCTGCTCCTTCTCTTCGATCGGTGGAGTGGGGGTTCACTCTCGGACGTCGAGTGCTCCTACTGGATCACCCCCTAATCAAACGGCACGTGGCTGCACATCGACGGCGGCCCGAACCTGGACGTGGACTACTATTGACGCCGGAGACGTAGAGGCGAACATGGCGCAGCCGGCGGGGATATGTACAGGGCCGTCGAAGGTGCACCGCGGGTATCGCCGGCCCTCCGGGGTGAGGGCCGGGGTACGTAGACTGGAGGGGGCATCATGGGTCCGTACGGTAGTGGCAGATTCCTGTCCAGGTCGGTCGCGTTCCTCGCACTCGGGGTGCTCCTGCTGTTGATGGTGCCGGCCGCTCTGGCGCTCGAGCGGCCGCGGCCCGGGGAATTGGCACGACTCGAGAAGCAGGGCAAGCTCGACGAGGCGCTCGCGCACGCCAAGGCGCTCGGCAACTACAGGCTCGATCCGGCGCTCCTGCAGTACGCCGTGAGCAAGGCGCAGCGCGCCGAGCTCGGGCTCCCGCCGGTCCTGACCCCGCCGGGACGCTGGGCCGGCATGCCGACCAAAGGCAGCGTCAAGATCCTGACGCTTCTCATCGATTTCTCCGACTACCCGCACTACAACGAAGCGGCGACCATCAATGCCAAGCTGTTCGGCGGCGGGGCGAACGCCGCCGACTTCCCCTACGAGAGCCTGCACAACTACTACGTGCGCTCCTCGTACAACCAGCTCAACCTCAGCGGCAACGTGCTCGGCTGGTACCGGCCGGCCTACACGCGCGCCAGCTTGGGCAGCCTCAGCGACACCGCGCGTGAGACGCTCATCGCGCAAGCGCTCAACTACTACAACACCCAGGGACACGACTTCGCGCAGTACGACAACAACAACGACGGCAAGATCGACTACTTCGTCGTCGTCTGGACCGGCCCCGACCAGGGCTGGAGCAGCAACTGGTGGGGCTACCAGACGAGCTGGTACTACACCGCCTCCCCCACCCTCGACGGCAAGACCCTGGCCAAGTACTCGTGGCAGTGGGAGTGCCGGTACAACGGCGGCGCGACCGACGGCGTCTACGACCAGGTCGTGGTCATGCACGAGACCGGTCACGCCCTGGGGCTGCCCGACTACTACGACTACGACCCCGATGTCGGCCCCGACGGCGGCGTCGGCCAGATGGACATGATGGACGCCAACTGGGGCGACCACAACTCCTTCAGCAAGTGGGTGCTCGACTGGATCACGCCGCAGGTCGTGACCGGCTCGCCGCAGAGTGTCGCCCTGACGTCCTCGGGCACCACCAACCAGGCGCTGGTGGTCATGCCGGGGGCCAGCTCGAGCAATCCCTTCGCGGAGTACTTCGTCGTCGAGAACCGCGAGCGGAACGGCAACAACAGCGATCGCGCCTCGAACCCCAACTACAATCTGCCGAACGACGGCCTCCTCGTGTGGCATGTCGATGCGCGACTGCAGTCGACGCAGTACGGCGACGACTACATCTCGAACAACTCCTACACCGCGCACAAGCTGCTGCGCCTGATGGAGGCCGACGGCCTCAACGAGATCGAGACCGTGCCCGACTACTGGGTCCACGCGAGTGACTACTACACGAGCGGCAAGACGTTCACCGACACCAGCAACCCGAACTCCAAGAAGTACGACGGCACGGCCAGCAGCGTCGTCGTGCGGGACATCCCCGCCGCGGGTGCCTCGATGACGTTCACGGCCGGGGTCGGCGGAGCCGCGCCGCCGCCCGGCACCGACCTCAAGGCTCCCGTCACCACGGTCTCTGGGAATGACGACCTCTGGCACAACCGGGATGTGCGGGTCGACCTCACCGCCACCGACGAAGCGGGGGGGTCGGGCGTTGCCTCGATCTTCGGCAGCTTCGATGGCGGCGCGACCTGGAGCGAAGTCCCCGGCGACAGCGCCGTGGCGACGATCTCCGCGTCGAGCGACCACAGCAACGACGGGGTGACGACCCTGAGCTACTACGCCTCCGACAAGGCCAACAACAAGGAGACGGCCAAGACCCTCAGCGTGAACATCGACACCACGGGTCCCACGTGCGCCGCGAAGCGGGCCAGCGTCAGGCACGGCGCGAGAGTAAGGCTGTACTTCGCCGTACGCGATACGCTGAGTCCCCAGGCGACCTGCAGACTGCGGATCACCACTCGTGGTGGCGCCACGAAGAAGTCCTGGGCGTGGGGCTACGACAAGGTGCGGAGTCCCGGTTCGTGGTGGTACGTCAACTACCGCTGCAAGCTCAGAGCGGGCACCTACTTCATCGTCGTCACCGGGCAGGACCTGGCTGGCAACGCGGCCAGCGTGACCGGGAGGGCGAAGCTGATCGTGAGATAGCGCGCACACGTCGGCAAGGCTGCGAACGAGAAGGGGCGGGCCATTCGGCCCGCCCCTTCTCTGCCTGGCCCCTCTCTGCTCATCCGGTCGCTGGTCCGTTTCCAGCCGGGGGCACCGGGAACTGAGCCTTCGCCCGACCGAGCGCTCTCGTGTCCGGGCGATCGGCAGCGCGACCCGGCCCACGACCCCGTGTCTGAGACCTGCGACAGGCTCCACTTCTCGCGGCCCGGCTCCACGAGACGGCGCTTCGAGTAGGGTAGTCCGCGGACTCAGGGAGGAGGGCGTGGTGCTTCGCGGGATCGTCGGCTCGTGCGTCGTGTCTGACGCTTGATCGCCCTGCTGGGCGGGCTTGGGGCTGCCCTGGCGTGGGGGGTGGGCACCTTCTTCTCGGCCCGCTCCAGCCGCATGATCGGCGCCTGGTCCGTGGTGGCCTGGGTGATGCTCTTCGGGCTGGTCGCGAACCTCGTGGTGATCGCCGTCGGCCCCCGGCCCGGCTCCCTCGGCGCCGCCGACCTCGCCTGGATGCTCGTGTCCGGCCTCGGCAATGCCGTGGGGCTGCTCCTGGAGTACACGGCGCTCCGGCGCGGCAAGGTCGGCATCGTCACGCCGGTGACCTCCACCGAGGGCGCCATCGCGGCGGTGCTGGCCGTGGCGGCCGGCGAGGCTCTCGGCGTCGCGCCGGCCGGGCTGCTGGCGATCATCGCGCTGGGTATCGTCCTGGCTGGGGTGGCCCCCGATGCGCCGACGCTTGAGCAGCGCAAGTCGGGCGCCTTCTGGCTGGCAGTGCTGGCGGCGCTGTCCTTCGGCATCGGCATCTATGCGACGGGTCATCTCAGCGCGTCCCTCCCTGTCGGCTGGGCGGTGCTGCCGCCGCGCCTCGTCGGCGTGGCGATCGTCACGATCCCGCTGGCGCTGTCCCGGCGACTCAGGCTCTCCCGATCCGTGCTCCCACTCGTGGTGTTCACGGGGCTCGCCGAGGTGCTCGGGTTCGTCTGCTTCGCCGTCGGCGCGCGTGAGTCGGTCGCCATCGCCGCCGTCCTCGGGTCTCAGTTCGCCGTCGTCGCCGGCGTGGCTGCCTACGTGCTCCTGCGCGAGCGGTTGACCCGGCTGCAGCTGGCCGGCGTCGTCTTGATCCTGGTCGGCGTCGCGGCCTTGGCGTGGGTCACGGTCTCGTGAACCCACGGCGGCACGTCGCCGACCTCGGGGATAGACTCGCCCCGACCGATGGGTCGTGCCGCGCGTGCCGGCGAGGGACAACGGGAGGGCGAACAGGATGAAGATCAGAGGCGAGGCGCTCGAGCTGGCGCTCAGGATCGTGCTGAGCTGCCCCTGTCCGGTGACGAACGACGAGGAGCGGCAGGTGTTCGAGTACCTCCGCGGCCTGACGCCGGACGAGGTGGCCGACTACGCGCCGGTGCTCGCGATCTTCGAGGCCACGGACACGCCCTTTCACGGTCTGGCCGACTTCACCGGCTGGATGGCGGAGGCGGGCGCGGAGGCGACCATCGAGCGCGAGCACGTCCTGCGCTGCAACGCCTCGAGCTACCACTGGCAGCTCGCCGCCCAGTCACTGCCGTCGCACTCGCGTCACGTCTCCTCGATCTCGTGCTGGCTGCTCTCGCACACGGTGATCCCGGTCACGCTGGCGACGGCGGGCGACGGCGCGGCGCAGGCAGAGTACCGCCACGAGGGCGGCTCGGCGACGTTCGACCACGTCTTCCTGCCGCCCGAGTTCGATCCGGATGCGTCGCCGGTGTGGGCGCTCCATCTCGGCGCCGTGCTGGGTCCCTTGAGCGCCTCGGAGGCCGCGCTCGTTTCCCAGTTGAACGAGGCGAATCCGCAGCTGGTCCTGCACCGCGGTCGCGTCACGCGCATCGACTACGCCGACTTTGAGTTCCTGGGCGACTACCGCGAGTTCTGCCGCGCGCGCCACGCGGCCCATTTCGGTCGATAGACCGGCCGGTCGGGACGGACGCCCGGGCGGGCGTCACTCGAGCGTCGTCGGGGTGTCCCCTCGCGCGGCCTCGCGGTAGCGGTCGGCGAGCTCTTTCGCCCACTCGAACCCCGGCTGCTGCTTCAGGTTGAACATGACGGCGTTCTCGTCCTGGGCGGCGTCGAGGCCGCCGCCCTCGGGCTCGGCCTGCCCCAGGATCGAGAGCCGGACGTAGCCGTTGACGAAGGCGGTCGCCGGCTTGAGCTGGACGTCGGCGACCTGGTCGAACGGGATCGCCTTCTCGGTCGTCCTCTTGAGGCCCTGGCTCATGATCGCCAGCAGCCCCCACTTGCGCCTGACGACGATGCGGTCCGGCGTCACGAAGATCGTGCCGTTCACCCCTTTGGTCGCGAACTGCTCCGGTCCCTGCATTGGAATCCCCCTGGCGCATCGATTGCCGTATTGTATCGTCGACGGGTGCGATGCCCTCCAGGGGCGGCGCTCTGCTGCAGTCTCCGCGCCTCTCTGTAGTCGACGCGGATTCTGCCGATAAGTACTGGGCAGCTCGGAAGCACCAGGGGAGGGGCGATGCGAGCGTGTACGCAGTGCGGCTTGTCGATCAGCGAAACGGCGACCTTCTGCGCCGTGTGCGGCGCGCGCGCCGATGCGGCGGAAGACATGGGTCAGGCGCTCGCGCCTGAGCCGGACGCAGTACCGGCGCCGGAGGCGTCCGTCGAGCCGGCCGCGGAGGCTCCAGTTGCGCCATCGGAGGCTCCCGCTGAGCCGGCCGCGCCGGCCCCCGTCGCGCCGCAGGCCGCTCCGGCGGCAACGACGGTCGAGACGCAGGCCCCCGGCGCGGCCGAGGGCCCGCCGCGCGTCCCTGAGACCGCGGCGACGCGACGGCGTCGCGAGGCGTCGCTCCCCATGGTCGAGGCCGAGCGGCTCGAGAAGACGGAGCCCCTCCGGTCGGCGGCGTTGTACCGGGAGGCGATCATCGGCCTCCTGGAGTCGGCGGCGGACCCGCTGGACCACGAGGGCGTGCGTCGCGACCTCCTGCAGATCTTCGACCGGCTGAGCGTGGTGCTCAAGCGCGCGGGTCTGCCGGGAGAGGCGCTCGAGGAGATCGACTGCGCCGCGTCGCTCGGCCTCCTGGACTGCCAGGACCAGGGCATCAAGGGACACCGCGAGGCCCTGAAGAAGCGCCGGGAGAGCCTGCAGCGCTCCCTCGACGGCCGCCCCCCGGCCGCCACCTGAGTCCACATCCTCCAGCCTTCTGAGCTCGCCGGGAAGAAACAGGACCTTCCCGGCGTCCTTGCTGATGTACGGCACGAACAACGATCCCGGCTGATGCGGGGTCAACGCCTTCATCAGCCGTTCGGGAGGTTCTCATGAACCTGCGTCGAGTCCTTTCACCCGCCGTCCTCGGGGTGGTCGCCGTCGTGGCGCTCGCCGGGTGCGGCACCATCAGCAACTCGTACGGCGGCGGCGCCACTCCCAAGTCCACGCCGATGTCCACCGCCGGCGCCGCGGTGGCTCCGGCGACCGGAGACACCGTCACCATCCAGAACTTCGCCTTCGCCCCGCAGACCCTGACGGTCAAGGCGGGCACCAAGGTGACCTGGACCAACAACGATTCCGCCCCGCACACGGTCACCTCCACCGATGGCCCATCGACCGGCGCAGCGACCACAGCGCAGTTCGACAGCGGCCAGATGGCCTCGGGCGATTCGTTCAGCTTCACGTTCACCAAGGCCGGCACGTACTACTACGAGTGCACCATCCACGCGACCATGGCGTCCATGCACGCCAAGGTCGTCGTGCAGTAGGCTCTCGCGCGAACGCCGGGCGGGAGCGCCGGGCGGGAGCGGACGGCAGCCCACGCCGGGCTTCCCTCCGCTCTCGCCCTGTTCCTGTCCGCGCCTCCCTGCCGTTGCAGGTACGGGAAGGAATCGGGGGCGCCCGGCGTCTTCCTGTGTGAAGGCCGCCACCGGCCGAAGCACGCGATGGGGACGGACCGACATGGACGACGTGATCTCCAGACTGAGTGACCAGGAGGCGGCCGACCTCTGTGCGTTCGCCGACGGCTCGCTGCCGGCGGAGCGTCGGGCTGAGGTGGAGGCGCGCGTCGCCGCCTCGCCGGAGCTGACCGCGCTGGTGGCGCGGCAGCGGCGGGCGCTGGTGGCGACGCAGGCGCTCGCCGATGAGCCGGTGCCGTCGTCGCTGACGGCGTCGGTCGAGGGCCTGCTGCCGCGGCGGGCGGCCCGGCCGCGCCGGCGGCTCGGCCTCATGCTCTCGGCCGCCGGCGTGCTCGCCGCCGTGGCCATCGCCGTGGTGGTCCTCAGCGTGAGCAGTGGTCCCGCGGCGCCGTCCGTGGCCGCCGCCGCGGAACTGGCGATGCAGATCCCCAACGCACCGCCGCCGGCGGTCGCCGGCACCGGCAAGCTGGCCGCGAACGTCGGGGGCGTCGTGTTCCCCGACTTCCAGGCCGAGTACGGCTGGCGGCCGGCCGGGATGCGCCGGGGAGAAGTCGGTGGCCGCGCGGCCACCGTCGTGTACTACGAGAAGGACGGGCAGCGCGTGGGCTACGCGATCGTGGCCGGCCCGGCGCTCGCGCGGCCGCAGGCTGCCGCGAGCACCACGCGCTCCGGCGTCCAGTACCAGACGCTGGCGCAGCAGGGACAGCAGGTCGTCACCTGGCGGAGCGGCGGACGGACCTGCGTCATGGTCGGGCCCGTGCCCGCCGGCGAGCTCGTCGATCTCGCGAGCTGGGGCGGGGCCGGCGCGACGAGCTACTGAGCCGCGCCGGTCAGCACTCGCCGAGTCGGACGACGTTCGTCGCGCCGGTCAGCGCTCGCCGAGCCGGCGCGCCACCCGGTCGCGAGCGCGGAACAGCCGGCTCGTGACGGTGCCCTCCGGCAGCCCGAGCAGGCGCGCGGCCTCCTGATACGGCAGCCCCGCGACATCGACCGCGACGAGCGCGTCGCGGAAGTCGTCCGGCAGCTCGGCGATGGCGGCGAGGACCTCCTCGTTCTCCGCCGCCGCCTCCGGATCGCCCCAGCCGCGCGCGTCCGCGTCCAGGTCCTCCTCGAGCTCCACCGTCTGGGGGCGGCGTGCCGCGGCGCGCCGCTGGCTGGTCAGCGTGTTGTGCATCGCGCGCATGAGGTAGCCGAGGTCCTCGCCGAGGACGAGGCGCGGGCGCGCGAGCACCTGCGCGCAGACCTCCTGGACGAGGTCCTCGGCCTCCTCGCGCGTCCGCGTCCACGCGCGGGCGGCCCGATAGAGGGCCGGGAGGAACTCGGCGACGCGCGCGGGGTCGAGCCGGTGTGGCGTGGGCATGCGACTACTCTACCGTGGCGCCGCGACGCCGCTGCGCGCGACCGTCGGATCGCCGTGAAGTCGCGTAGGATGGGAGCCGACATGAGGACTCTCAGTCTCCTCACCGCGTCTGTCAGGGATCTCGGCCTGGCCGCCACGGTGGACCAGCTTCCCGGCCTGCTGCTCACGCCGCTGGCGATGCGGCGGCTCAAGCGGCGCAAGCTCGCGGAGCTCTCGCGGGACGGGTTCGATGCGGCGCACGGCACGGACACCGCCGGCATCCTGGCCGGGCGCGAGCTCGGGCCCTGCGTCACTCGCGCCGGGCACCTCGTGATCCCCTACGAGACGACCAGCGAGGCCGCGATCAGGCTGGCGCTCGACGGCCTCGGCGCCGACTTCTCGCGCTCGGTCTTCGTCGACCTCGGCTGCGGCAAGGGCAAGCCGCTCATGGTCGCCGCCTCGTATCCGTTCCGGAGGCTGATCGGGGTGGACGTCTCGCCGGCCTGCATCGCCGTGGCGAGGCGGAACGTCGCCGGGTACGGGCCGGACAGGATCGATCCGGCGCGGGTCGAGTTCCACGTCCAGGACGCCGCGGACTTCGCGTTCCCGGCGGACCCGCTCGTCGTCTACCTCTACAACCCGTTCCCCGGCGCCGTCCTGGAACGGGTCGTGGCGAACCTGGAGGCCAGCCTCGGGGAGTCGCCTCGGCACGCCGCCGTCGTCTACCTGAACCCGCACGCGCTCTCGGCCCTGCGGCGCTCCGAGCTGTTCGAGCGGGCGCCGACGATCGCCGAGAGGATGCCGCTGGCGGCCGAGGGGATGCCCGCCCATGAGCGCGCCGCGGTCTACGTCACCACGCCCGCCGCCGAGCGGCGGCGGGTTGAGCCCTCCTCGCCGTTGGCCGTGCCGTCCGGATGAAGCTCCTTCTCTGCAGCGGCTGCCACGACGTCGTGGCGCTGGTGACCGGTGAGAGGCGCGCCTGCCGGTGCGGCTCATCCAGCGGGCGGTACCGGGAGGACGGCTGGGACGCGGACGTCTGGGGGCCGCAGGCGGTGCTGCTGGGCCTGCGCAACGAGTACGTCCCAAAGCTGGTCCTCGGGCAGGGAGTGGGGCTGGGGGAGAAGTACGTCAGCGTCGGCCTCTACGCGATCCCGCCGTGGGATCCCCATGCCTTCTACCATGACGGCGGGCCGGAGGACTGAGGGCAGGCGCCGCAAGTGTTACGGTAGACGGCAGCTCGTTTCACTCGACACGGAGGCCGCATGAGGCTCGAAGACCTGCTCGGGAGGCACGTCCGCTACAAGGGCGAGGAGGGACGCATCATCGAGGGTCACGCCGACGCGGAGGCCTCCGTCGTGATGAGCATCCGTGCCGTGGCCGGCGCGCCGAGCCGTTCCGTGACGATCCCCGAATCTGAGTGGGACCAGATCGAACTGCTTCGCTAGCGCCCCCGCCTCTCCCGTCGCTCACTCTCGAAAGGCATCCATGGAACCGTTCGCCATCGTCAATCTGCTCGAACTGGACGACGTCGTGTCGGGTCGCACCGAAGGGCTCGAAGGCCGTTTCGCCCGGGCGCAGCTCGACTCGCGCGACCTCGGCGTGAGCCACTGGCGCTACGCGCCGGGCGTGCGGTCCGCCAGGGGGCACCGCCACGGCGTGCAGGAAGAGGCGTACATCGTCGTCTCCGGGTCGGGGAAGGTCCTGCTCGACGATGAGGTGCACGAGCTGCGCCAGTGGGACGTCGTGCGTGTCGCGCCGCCGGTCGTGCGCGCGTTCGCGGCCGGTCCCGACGGCATGGACATCGTCGCCATCGGCGGACCCAAGCCGGAGACAAGCGACGGCGAGATGCTCGAGGTCGTCTGGCCCGACTGACGGCCGCCGGCCGGCATCGTGCCGGGAGCAGGTGTGCCCTTGCCGCCGACGGGGAACAATTCTTTGCTCGGTCAAATTGCCGTGGCATCACCCGTGGCGAACAATCCCACCGTCGTGGACGCGGCCCGTCGTCGAGAGGACGATGCCGTATGCCTGCAGCCACCACCCCCAAGACCTACGACTGCACCATCTGCCACGCTGCCCTCAAGTCGCAGCGGGACCTCGACAACCACATGTGCCTGAGGCACGACGATTGCGGTGAGGCGCGCCTCGGCGCCGCCATCACCTTCCGCTGCATCACCTGCGGCGAGGCGTTCGAGCGCCGCAGCGACCTCTTCGCGCATCAGCAGAAGCACGGCCACGGGAATCCGGCGGAGTGGGACAAGCCGCGCCCCCTGGGCCAGCGGGGACGTCGCAAGCCTCAGCAGGGCTGAGACCGCCCGGGCGCCGGCACGCGGAGCGGCCACCGGCGCCTGCCGCGGCCGCCGGCCCTCCCGGCGCGCCTTTCAGCCGTGAGCGATGTTGACCGCGCGAGCCACGAGCACGGCCAGGATCGCGAACGACAGCACGCTCTCGATCCCCATCACCAGTTTCGCCCATCTGGAATACGGCATCGCGTCGGTGGGAGAGAACGCGATCGAGGCCGTGAACGAGACGTAGGCGTAGTCGTAGAAGCTCGGCTTCCAGCTCGGCGGCACGAGCCCCTGCTGGTCGGCCTGCTGTTGCGGGAAGACCAGGTCGGGATATCGACCCTGATAGCCGTCGGCTCTCGCCTCCGGCCCGCCCCCGTCGAGCTCCCAGTAGAGCAGGGCGAAGACGGCGACGTTGACGAGCCACAGGGCGAGTCCCGTGAAGAGCAACTGAGGCGCTCGCAGGCCCGAGCCGACGAAGACACCGCGGACCAGCAGGACCAGGCTCACGGCGTTCGCCGCGATGAGGACGGCGCCCAGCGCGAACGACAGGATCCTGGCGGGCAGCCCCGGCTCGTTGCGGCCCTCGTACACGGCGATGGAGGCGACCAGCAACGCCGTGGAGATCAGCGGGAGCAGCCAGAAGGGGCCGAGGCGCAGGCTGTTCGCCACCCACGCCTGGCCGGCGATGATCACCAGCGCCGCCACGAACACGGGCCGGCGCGACTCCGGCTCCGTCTTGCGCCTCCACTGTGGCTCCGCGCTCACCTGCCTCCTTCTGCCCGTCTTTCTCGACTCTATGCCGGTCGCCGCCGCTGCGCACGTTGACCGGAGCCGGGGTACCTGCCACTGTAGGAGTACGACGTGTCGCCGTTCTCCCTCGGGCACGCAATCCCCTCGCCGCGGACCAGGTCGTCGACCTCTGCGCGGAATCGGCGCTCACGGCCTGCGACATCCGCCGCCGTGAAGCGCCCATCGCTTGCTCGGGATCTCCCCTGGCCGGCCTATCAGGATGGCGGTCATGGAGCTCCTCTTGCTCTCCAACTCCACCAACTACGGCGGCACCATGTTCTCGCATGCCGCCGATACGTTCGCCTCCGTCTCCGCCGGCGACGTGGTGACGTTCGTCCCCTACGCGCTGGCCGACTGGGACGCCTACGCGGACAGGGCCGCGGCCGCGCTCGGCGCGTTCGGGGTCGAGGTCGTCTCCGCCCATCGGTCCGGCGCCCCGGAGCGGGCGATCCTCGAGGCGGACGTCGTGATGATGGGCGGCGGCAACACCTTCCGGCTGCTCGACTCCCTGTACGCCCTCGGCGTGGTCGAGGAGCTCAGCCGCAACGTGCGCGAAGGCGCGACCCGCTACGTGGGCGCCTCCGCGGGCACGAACGTCGCCTGCCCCACCATCCGGACCACCAACGACATGCCGATCTGCCGGCCGCCGAGCTTCGACGCTCTGGGGCTGGTGCCGTTCCAGATCAACCTCCACTACATCGACCCGGACCCGGCGTCGACGTTCATGGGCGAGACCCGCGCGGAGCGCATCACCGAGTTCCTCGAGGAGAACGCGTGTCCCGTCCTGGGCCTGTACGAGGGCTCGTGGCTGCGCGTCAGCGGGGAGCGGGCGGAGGTCACCGGCCGCGCCCGCCTGTTCCAGCGCGCCGGAGGCCTCACCTTCATGGAGGGCCTCGATATCTCGGACCTGCTGAACATCACCCCCGTCTTCGACGACGGGAGACGGCCGCGGCCGGGAGGATCGTCATGAAGCGACGGACGGCAGTGGTCTATGCGGAGGCGTTCTTCGGCACGCCGGACGGCAAGACCGCCAACGGCCTCGTGCGTCACTCGGAGAAGTACGAGATCCTCGCGGTGATCGACAGCACCAAGAACGGGCTGGACGCCGGGGACCACCTCGACGAGCGGCCGAACGGGATCCCGATCTGCACCGACCTCGCCGCGGCGGTCGCGCTCTGCGGCTACGTCCCCGACTTCTTCATCATCGGCGTCGCGCCGCTCAGCGGCCTGCTCTCTCAGCGCGAGCGCGGCGTGGTGCTCGGAGCCATGGGGCGCGGGATGAGCATCGTCAACGGCCTGCACGAGTTCCTGAACGACGACCTCGAGTTCACGGCCGCCGCGGCGACGAACGGCGTGAGACTCCTCGACGTGCGCCGCCCGCGCGCCAAGAAGGACCTGCGCATGTTCACGGGCCGCATCGACGACGTGACCTGCCCGCGCATCGCCGTGCTCGGCACCGACGGCGCCATCGGCAAGCGCACGACCGCGACCATCCTGACGCAGGCGCTCAACGAGCGCGGGATCAGGGCTGTCATGGTCGGCACCGGCCAGACCGGCCTCATCCAGGGCGCCCGCTACGGCGTCGCGCTCGACGCCATCCCCTGCCAGTTCTGCTCGGGCGAGATGGAGGCCGTCGTCGTGGAGGCCTTCGAGGCCGAGGACCCCGACGTGATCATCGTCGAGGGGCAGGGCGCGCTCAGCCATCCCGCGTACCTCTCGTCGACGTTCATCCTGCGAGGTGCACGGCCGACCGCCGCGATCCTGCAGCACGCGCCGGCGCGCCGCATGCTGGGCGACTTCCCGGACGTGCCCACGCCGACGCCGCTGAGCGAGATCGCCTTGCTGCGGGCCTTCGCCGGCGTCGAGGTCATCGGCCTCACCATCAACCACGAGGACATGACCGACGCGGAGGTGAGCGCCGCGATCATCCTCTACGAACTCGAGCTGGGGATCCCGGCGACCGATGCGCTGACGCGCCCCGTCGCGCGGCTCGTCGACATGGTGGTCGGCGCCTACCCGGAACTGGAAGCGAGACTGACGGCCGAGTCACTGCCGGGTCGCGCGCTGGACTAGGAGCCTTGCGCCGCCGTCGCCATTCCCGACAGGGGAGCGGCGGACCGCAGCGGTCCGCAGGTTGAAGTCGTTTGGCGTGCGGTAGAAGCAGAGTGCTGCGCTCTGTGGCGCAAAGTCTCACCAATCCCTTCTCCACGGGGGTTCCGGACATGGTCACGGCGGACGAGGTCGCGAGGGTCACGATCTTCGCGGACCTGGCTGAGGCCGATCGCGAGCGGCTCGCCCGCGCGGCGGCGGACATCACGCTCCTGCCCGGCGAGTACGCGGTGCAGGAGGGCGACGAACGGGCGCTCTTCGCGCTGCTCGATGGTCGCGTCGAAGCGGTGAAGGCGATCGACGGAGTGGACCGCGTGGTCGGCGAAAGACGGCCGGGCGACATCTTCGGCGAGGTGTCGATGACCCTCGGGACGACCCATCCGGCCGGCTTCAGGGCCGCAGAGATGTCGCGTGTACTGCGGATCGAGCCTCGGGACTACTTCGAAGTCGCCGCCGTCGCGCCGGACGTCGCCCAGGAAGTCGGCAAGCTGGCGGCAAAGAGGATAAGCGGAGCGCGAGGCCTGCAGGGCCTCGCCGCCGAGCCACACCCGCCGCGCGCCGTAATATTCGGCCGGCGCGCGGACGCCGAGTGCGCCGGGCTCCGCCACTTCCTCGAACGCAACCAGGTGTCGTACCGGTGGGTGGTCCCAGACGCGCCGGACGCCGCCGCGCAATGGGGCGGTCCGCTGCCGGAGGACGGCGACTGCCCGATCATCCGGTTCGTCGGCGGCAAGACCGTGGTGAAGCCTCAATTGCGCCGCGTCGCGGAGCTTCTGGCGCTGGGCACGGAGGCCACCGCCGCCGAGTACGACACCGTCGTCGTGGGCGCCGGCCCCTCTGGCCTGGCGGCCGCTGTGTACGGCGCCTCGGAGGGCTTGAGGACGATCGTGGTCGAGCGGGAGGCGCCGGGCGGTCAGGCGGGTACGTCGTCGCGCATCGAGAACTACCTCGGCTTCCCCTCCGGTGTCTCCGGCGAAGAGCTCTCGAGCCGTGCACTGCAGCAGGCCCGCAGGCTGGGCGCCGAGATCCTCGTCACCCGGGAGATCACCCGCATCGAGCCGGCCTCTCACGAAGTGCGCCTGGACGGTGGTGACGTCCTGCGCGCCAAGACGATCATCCTGGCCTGCGGCGTCTCGTGGCGCCGTCTCGACATCGAGGGCTTCGATCGCCTCGCCGGCAAGGGGATCTTCTATGGCGCTGCGCGCAGCGAGGCGCAGAACACGCACGGCCTCGACGTGCACATCATCGGCGCCGGCAACTCAGCCGGACAGGCGGCCATGTTCTTCTCCACGCACGCGCGCAGCGTGACCATCCTGTACCGTGGCGACGGCATCGAGAAGAGCATGTCGCGCTACCTGATCGACCAGATCGCCGCGCGTCCCAACATCCGAGTCGTGCTGCACGCCGAGGTCGAAGTCGCCCACGGCGAGACCGCGCTCGAGGCCATCGACATACGCGACAACCGGACGGGGGAGACGTCGCGGCTCGAGTCCGGCGGCCTCTTCATCTTCATCGGGGCGGACGCCGAGACGGCCTGGCTGCCCCCGGAGATCGCCCTCGACCACCGCGGCTACGTACTCACGGGCTCCGACGTGACCGCCGCGGGCGCATGGCCGCTCGACCGCGATCCTTACCTGCTGGAGACGAGCGTCCCCGGCGTCTTCGCCTGTGGGGACGTGCGCTCGGGCCCGGTCAAGCGCGTCGCCGCAGCGGTGGGCGAGGGTAGCATGGCCATCGCCTTCGTGCATCAGTACCTCAAGGAACCCCTGAGTCAGGCGGCGCGGGCCGGCTGATCAGGCGACGCCGCCTGCCATCGGACGACTGCGGCGCTATTAGTGGGTTGTGGCCAACGATTCCTCGGCCCATACTCTTGAAATGATGAGCGACCCCCAGAAGACCGGCCGCGCTCCTTCGAGGCTGGTCCGTTCCTTCCGCAGGGTCGCCACTTCTTCCGGGCGCCGCTGGTGGATCGGAGCGGCGGCCCTCATCTTCCTCGCGTTCGCCGTGCTGGGACGCGACGACCTGGCTCTCATGGTGCGGTCCTTCGCCCACGCCGACTGGCGTTGGGCTGTTGCGGCGATCGCGCTCATGCTGGCGTCGCTGGCGCTGCGCAGCCTCTCGCTGCAGCTCATCGTCGATGCGGTCGCCGGCGTCCACTCCCGCTTCACCGACTCCTTCTCCGCGACGAGCATCGGGCTGCTGGCCAACTCCCTGATCCCGGTGCGCGTGGGGACGGTGCTGTCGCCCTACGTGCTGTACGTGCTGCTGCGCCGGCGGCGGGAGCATCTGCCGTTCCCGACGGCGCTCGGGATCACGCTCACCGAGCGGATGTTCGCGATCGTGACGTTCCTCGTGATGGCGCTCGTCTTCCTCTCGACGCTCTCCGCGCCGTCCTGGGCCGTCCATGTCCTCTACGTGAGCGCGGGGCTCATCGCCGTGCCGCTCGTGGGAGGGTTCATCCTCAACCGCCGCCGGCGGCAGGTCGCCGAGGCGTGCGAGCGCGGCGGACCCAGGGTCCGGCGGATGGGGCGCTGGCTGCCGCAGCTCATCCAGAGCCAGCGCATCTGGGACAGGCCGCTCGCCGCGCTCGCCGTGTCCGGGACGCAGGTGCTGGCCTGGATCGTCCAGCTCGCCGCGGCCGTCGCCATGCTCTGGGCGTTCCATCTGGGGGCGGCCGGACTGAGCGGAGCCGCCCTCGTCATCGTCCTCACCAACCTGATCAGTCTGGTGCCGGCGACGCCCGGCAACGTCGGAACGTTCCAGGTGGCCGCCGTGGCGGCCCTCGCCACCTACGGCGTCGCCGCCGGCCCGGCGCTCGCCTACGCGCTCGGCCTTCAGGCGCTGCAGCTCGTCGTCGGCATCGTCGCCGGGCTCGCGGCCATGAGCGCCCAGGACATGACGCTCGCCGAGCTCGCCGGGCGCAGCAGGAAGGCGGCGGCCGCGCTGCGCGCCGCCGAGCCGAAGGTCCCGGCGGCGGAGAGTCCGGGCGCTCGCTGAGCTTGCCGTCGCCGCCGCCGGCCTGACAGACTGGCGCGACCGACGAAAGGACTCCGATCTCCATGGCACCCGTTCCTCCGCAGCCCGGCGACGACCCCGGCGCGTCCCTGATCCTGAGCCGCGAGGCGCTGGCCGCGAGCCCGGAGACCGGGCTGGAGAACAGCGCCTGGATCGAGGGCGCGTTCACCGCGTTCCGCAAGACCGGCCCCGGCCTCTCGTTCTCCATCTTGATGGGCGAGCCCCAGCTCTCGGCCGTGGTGGAGAGCCCGGAGGCGCTGGCGGAGCTGCAGTCTCAAGCTGAAGTAGAGGGTAAGACTACCGAGCGAGGTGCCGTCGATCGTGGGGCACTACTGCGCCGGCGACGCCATCCCGGAGTGGACGCGCGACGCCGAGGGCAGGCTCGGCAGAGGCCGGGACGGCGTGTGGTGGACGACGGTGGACGACGCCCGGCTGGACGACTTCGTCGGCCGGGCGGCCCGCTTTCTGGAGCAGCGCCTGTCGCACCTGGGACGCTGGCCCTCGTTCGCCGACTGGGCCCGCCGCGAGACCGGCGCCGACCTGGCGTCGGACGACCACCCCGGGCCGGTCACGCCGCTCGACTACTGGTGGCTCGCCGGCGAGACGGAGGCCCTGGCCGGCGCGCACGCCCTGCCCGTCTATCCCGCCGGGACCGGGCTGTACGTGCCGCCCGAGGACGGCTCTGATCCGCGTGTACTCGTGCATGATGAAGGCCGCCCTGGCCGAGGCCGCCTACTCGGCTTCGCTGGGGGCGGCCGTCAAGTCCAGTCCGCTGCCGTGTCTCGGTTGCCTCCTCGGCGGCGCGGCCCAGCTGCTCGGGAGCGACGTCGTCAAGGGCGCGCTCCTGGACGAGCGCTGGCGCGTCGAGTTCGCCGTCTGCGAGGAGCACGGCGCCGACCTGCCGGCGCACTTCTCCGTCTTCGATGGGGAGGAGACCTACGACCTCGTCGGCTGCACCGACAGGGACTCGGTGCCGCTCTGGATCCCGCACCGCTGGAACGACGAGGAGCCGCACGACCTGCACGCCTGGGCGTAGCCCGGGAGGGCGCCGGCGCGGCCGCGCGGCCGTCCGCCGGCGATTCATCTGCGCGAGACCCTTGACCTTCTCCCGGGGCAAGGGTCCATCATGTGGCCAGAAGTCAGGCCGTTCACGGCGAGAGGGGGATCGCGTGCACGACGATCTGTGCTACCTGCCGGCTGCCGAGGCGCTGGCCCTGTTCCGCCGCCGGGAGCTCTCGCCGGTGGAGTTGATGCAGGCGACCGTCGACCGTATCGAGGCGGTCGATCCGATGGTGAACGCGCTGCCGATCAGATTCTTCGCCGCCGCGCTGGCGGCGGCGCGAGAGGCCGAGGCCCGCTACAGCGGCCGAGGCGGCCTCGCGCCGCGGCCACTGGAGGGTCTTCCGGTGGCCGTCAAGGACGAGGTGGACGTCGCCGGCCAGCCGTGCACGGAGGGCTCGCTGATCTTCAAGGACCACGTATCCAGCCAAACGGCGGCGTGCGTTCAGCGGATCATCGACGCCGGCGGCATCATCCACGCCCGCTCGGCCACGCCCGAGTTCTGCTGCGCCGCGATCACCGACTCGCGGATATGGGGCGCCACGCACAACCCGTGGAACCTCGACTACAGTCCGGGCGGCTCGTCCGGAGGCTCTGGAGCCGCCCTCGCCGCCGGCATGGCGAGCCTTGCGACGGGGTCCGACATCGGCGGTTCGATCCGCATCCCCGCCTCGTTCTGCGGGGTGGTCGGCTTCAAACCGCCGTATGGCCGCGTGCCTCAGGCGCCGCCCTTCAACCTCGACCACTACTGCCACGACGGGCCCATGGCTCGCAGCGTGGAGGACTGCCGCCTGCTCGAGAACGTCATGGCGGGGCCGCACCGGGAGGACATCGTCTCGCTGCGGCCCAAGCTCACGATCCCGGACGAGCTGCCGGGCGTCGAGGGCTGGAAGATCGCCGTGAGCCCCGATCTCGGCGGCTTCGACGTGACCGACGAGGTCCGGAAGAACGTGCGCGAGGCCGCGGCCGTGTTCCGCGGCCTGGGGGCCGAGATCGAGGACGCCGGCCTCGAGCTCGCCATGGACGACGTGCGCGACGCTGCCCGCGGCCACTTCGCCGCCGTCTTCGGCAGCCTCATCGGGCAGGTACTGCCGGAGCACCGCGACGTCATGACCCCCTACGCAATCGAGTTCGCCGAGGACGCGGCCAAGCCGAACGTCGGCTTCTACCGCTCGCTTGAGATCGAGGGCGAGGTCTACGGGCGGGTCGCCGACGTACTTGAAGAGCACGACCTGCTCATCGCCCCGGTCTTCGGAGTGCCCGCCCTCCCGGCGTCGTACGCCGACTACGACATCGAGGTCATCTACCGCCGGGGGCTCACCCTCATCTTCAACATGTGCAGCCGCTGCCCGGTGCTGGTCGTGCCGTGCGGGCGCTCGAGCGACGGCGTCCCCATGGGCATCCAGATCGTCGGCCGCACCTACGACGACGTCGCCGTGTTCCGCGCCGCGGCGGCGTTCGTCGCGGCGCGTCCCTGGTTCGCCGATGCTTCCACGCGCCCCGCTCTGGAAAGGAGCTCCGCATGAGCCCCCTGCAACGCACAAGGCGCTTCTGGCCGGCCCTCGTGGCCGTTGTCGCCATCGCGGTGATCGCCGCGCTCGTCGCCGGACTCGCCCCTGCGCGGGCGGATAGCCCCGCCCCCTCGTCGGCCAGCCCTGGCACGCTGGCGCTGCGCATCGGCTGGACCTCGCAGCCCGACAACCTCAACCCCTTCATCGGGTGGCAGAACGTCACCTACGAGATCTGGTCGGTCAACTACGGCTTCCTCTTCGGGTTCGGCAACGACAACAGCCCGACGCTCGACCTGGCGCGCGAGTTCCCGACCAAGGAGAACGGCGGCATCTCGCCCGACGGCAAGGTGTGGACGATCAAGCTGCGTACCGGCGTCAAGTGGTCGGACGGGCAGCCGTTCTCGGCCGACGACGTGGCCTTCACGTACAACTACATCGTCAAGAACGGGATGATGACGATGGCTATCGCCACGGTCGGCATCAAGGAGGCCAGGGCGCTCGCGCCCGACGTGGTGCAGATCACCTGCAGCAAGCCCAAGGCCGACATGATGCACATCTTCCTGCCGATCCTGCCCAGGCACGTGTGGGAGAAGGTGGACCCGCAGAAGGCGCAGACCAGCTACGTGAACACGCCGCCGATCGTCGGCACCGGCCCGTTCATCACCACCGAGTTCAAGAAGGGCAGCTTCGTGAAGATGGAGCGCAACCCCTACTTCTGGGGCGCGAAGCCGGCGCTCGACCAGCTCTTCTTCCTCTTCTACACCAACGGCGACACCATGACCGCCGACCTCAAGTCGGGCGCGATCGACGCCGCCTGGGGGATCCCGGAGGCGCAGTTCGACTCTCTGGCCTCGGCGCAGGGCATCCAGCCCGTGGCCTACAACTTCTTCAACTGGGACTACCTCTCGATGAACTGCTACGAGGGCAAGTCGCTGGGGAACCCGGTGCTCCGGGATGAGCGCTTCCGCAACGCGCTCAACTACGCGGTCGACAGGCAGGCGCTGTGCGACATCGCCTACATAGGCAAGGCCGCGCCGGGGACGACCATCCTGCCTCCCGGCATGTGGTCCGATCCCGACTACCACTGGCAGCCGCCCGCGGACCAGGCGTTCGGCTTCGATCTCGCCAAGGCAGGGCAGCTGCTGGACGACGCGGGCTACAGCGTCGGGCCGGACGGGCTGCGCCTGTATCGCGGCCGCCCGATCAAGCTGCGCCTCTGGACCACCAACGAGTCGGCGCCGGCGCAGACGAGCCTCAAGCTGACCGCAGGCTGGCTGAAGAAGCTGGGGCTGCAGATCGAGGTGGCGGTCCTGGACACGGGCGCGCTGCAGGACCGCATCTGGAACTTCGAGGGCTCCACCTACGTTCCCGACTTCGACCTCTACATCTGGGAGTGGGCGGGCTACTCGGACCCGGGGCAGACGCTCTCCGCGAACATCACCAGCCAGATCGGCAACACCAACGAGCCCTGCTGGTCGAACGCCGAGTACGACAAGCTCAACGGCCAGCAGGCGTCTGAGCTGGACAGCACCAGGCGCAAGGCGCTCATCGACCGGATGCAGCAGATCATGTACGAGCAGACGCCATGGGTCGTGCTCACCTATCCGCAGTACCTGCAGGCGTACAACGACGCGAAGTGGACCGGCTGGACGCGGATGTTCAACGGCACGGGCCCCGCGTTCCTGACGACCGGCTACCCTCAGTCGTACATCGACCTCAAGCCGGTCGCCTCAGAGGCCGCGAGCGGCGGCAGAACCGCGTGGGTCTGGGCGGCGGCGGCGGCCGGCGTGGTCGCGCTGGTGGTGATCGTGTGGCTGCTTCGGCGCCGGCGGGTCGAAGCCGAAGAGGAGAGGGGCTGAGCGGCTCGCGGGCTTGAGGCTGCAGACCAGGAGGTCGACGTGCACGCAGTGGTGATCGTGGAGGGACAGCTTCAGTGGCTGGAGCGCCCGGACCCGGAGCCCGGCGACCACGACATCGTCGTGGCGGTCCGGGCGGCCGGCGTGAACGGCGCCGACCTGTCGCAGCGAGACGGCCGGTACCCGGCGCCGCCCGGGTGGCCGCAGGACGTCCCGGGCCTCGAGATGGCCGGCGAGGTGGCCGCCGTGGGCGCGCGTGTGACCCGGTTCGCCGTCGGCGACCGGGTGATGGCGCTCGTCGGCGGCGGCGCCCAGGCCGAGCTGGCCGTGGTGGACGAAGCGCACGCGCTCGGTGTGCCCGCCGGCCTGAGCTGGCCGGAGGCCGGCGGCTTCATGGAGGCGTATGCGACCGCCTACGATGCCCTCTTCGCGCAGGCGGGCCTGACGCTCGGCGACCGCGTCCTCGTCACCGGCGCGGCCGGGGGCGTCGGCTCGGCCGCGGTGCAGCTGGCGGCGCTGGCCGGCGCCCACGTCGTCGCGTCCGTGCGCGACCCCGCCCAGCGCGAGGCGGTCGCCGCGCTCGGCGCGGCCGAGGTCGTGGAGCCCGCCGCAGTGGCCGATCGCGGACCCTACGACGTCGTCCTCGAGCTCGTCGGCGCCGCCAGTCTGCCGTCGGCGCTGGCGGCGCTCGCCGTGCGTGGGCGCGTCGTCGTCATCGGCGTCGGCAGCGGCGCCCTGGTGGAGGTCGACCTCATGGAGCTGATGCGCCGGCGCGGCCGCATCGCCGCCTCGAATCTGCGGTCGCGCTCCAGCGGCGAGAAGGCCGTCCTCATCGCCACGCTCGGCTCTCTGCTCGTGCCGGCGCTGGCCGGCGGGCGGCTGCGCGTGCCGGTGGCGGCGACGTACCCTCTCTCGGACGCGGCGGCGGCCTACGAGCGCTTCGCCGCCGGCGGCAAGCTGGGCAAGATCGTCCTCAGCGGCCTGACATGAGCGCAGGCCTCGACGGGTTGCGCGTCGACGGCACTCGCCTCCGGCGCAGCCTCGAGGCGATGGCCGAGATCGGGGCGACGCCGGGCGGCGGGATGCACCGGCTCACGCTGAGCGACGACGACCGGCGCGCGCGGGACCTGCTGGTCTCGTGGCTGGACGAGCTCGGCGCGCGGGTCGAGGTCGACGAGATGGGCGACATCTTCGGGCGGCGGCCCGGCCGGGACGCCGCGCTGCCGCCGGTCATCACCGGCTCCCACCTCGACACCCAGCCCCGCGGTGGGCGCTTCGACGGCGTCCTCGGAGTGATGGGCGCGCTCGAGGTGCTGCGCACCCTCGCCGACCACGGCGTCGAGACGCTCCGCTCCGTCGAGCTCGTCGACTGGACCAACGAAGAGGGGTCCCGGTTCGCGCCCGCCATGCTGGCCTCCGGCGTCTGGGCGGGCGCCCTCGACCGCGACTGGGCGTGGGCGCGCACCGACGCCGAGGGCTTCCGCTTCGGCGACGAGCTCGCGCGCATCGGCTACCGGGGCGCCGCGCCGTGCGTGCGCCGTCCGTTCCACGCCTACTACGAGCTCCACATCGAGCAAGGCCCGCGCCTGGAGCGGGAAGGCGTGACGATCGGCGTGCCTCGCGGCATCGTCTGCCTGCACTGGTACGACGTCTACCTCGAGGGCGTCGCCAACCAGGTCGGCCCGACGCCGATGGAGGGACGCAGCGACGCGCTCGTCACCGCCGCCGAGATGGTCCTCGAGGTCCGGGACCTGCCGGCGCGGATGGGCGGCGGCCTGGTGGCCACCGTCGGCGAGCTGACCCTGCACCCCAACTCGCGCAACGTCGTGCCCGGCGGCGCGCACTTCACCGTGGACATCCGCTCGTGGGACGACGAGCTCGCGCTCCGCGCCTGGGATGCGCTGCAGGCGGAGTTCCGCGCCATCGCTGGGCGACACGGCTGCGGCATCCGCATCGAGGAGACGTGGCGCGTGCAGCACAACGAGTTCGCGCCGGGGCTGGTCGCGCGGGTGCGCGAGACGGCGGAGCGGCTCGGGTACTCGAGTCTGACGCTGGAGAGCGGCGCCGGCCACGACGCGAGTCACCTGGCCACCGTGGGTCCGGCGGCCATGGTCTTCGTCCCCAGCGTCGGCGGACGCAGCCACGTCGAGGTCGAGGAGACCAGCTGGGACGACTGCGAGGCGGGCGCCAACGTGCTGCTCCAGTGCGTCCTCGCGTCCGCCGACGAGCCGGACGCCGGATAGCCGGTCCGCCGTCGGGGCACACTCGTGGTGACCCGCAGAGTACAGGAGGATCTCCATGCCCGGCTCCAAGGTGGACATCCGGGCGCGACAGGCGCCCATCCGGCAGGCCTATTCCGACGACCCGGGCAGCGCGCCGCGCACGCTGCGGGTGCGCGGCGGCTCCTCCGACCTCAGCGACCCCCTGCACGTCACGGTCACGCCGGACTCCTCGCCGGGGGTCGAGTTCCGGTCCGGCGCCCACGCCGCGGTCGGTGGGGACGACGACGCTCCCTGCTCGGCGGACCTCCTGCTCGCGGCCCTGGCCGCCTGCCAGGAGGTCACGCTGCGCATGGTCGCCGCGAACATGGGCATCGAGCTCGAGGAGCTCGAGGTGACGGTGGACGGAGACTGGGACCCGCGCGGCACCCTCGCTATGGGCAGGGAGTTCCCGATCGGGCTGACCGGCATCCGCGCCCACACCCGCGTCGTCGTGCGCGAAGGACGAGCGCGGGGAGCGGGCCGAGCGCCTGCTGCGCAGCGCGGAGCGCTACTGCGTGATCCTCGACACGCTTCGCCGGGGCGTGCCCGTGGAGTCGACGTTCACGCTCGAGAGTCGCTGACGACTCGCATCGTCCGGCCCGGCCTGGTCTGCGCCCGCGGACGGTCGCGCGTCTGGGCCGGCGCGACCGGGGCAAGACTCTCTCATGGAGCGAACGCGGACGCATCTTACCGGCGCGTCCGCCGTCAAGAGGAAGAGAGCGATGTACGCACGCGTGATGTCGGGGCAGATCGGCCCCGGCGATCTGGACAGGTTCAACCGCATGATCCGCGACACCGTCATCCCCAGGGCCGAGAAGCTCGACGGGTTTGCCGGCGGCTACTGGCTCGCCGAGCGCGAGACCGGCCGGGTGCTGGGCATCACCATGTTCGAGAGCGAGCAGGCCTTGCACGACAGCCAGGCGAAGGCGGACAGCATCCGCCGGGAGGCGAGCCGGTCGGCGGGCCTTCCTGAGCCCACCTTCAGGGTCTACGAGGTCATAGCGTCGGTCGGCCGCGAGGCGGCCGGGACGAAGGCTGCCTGAGCAGGGGCCGGCGCCCGGCGAACAGCCGGGCGCCGGCCCCTGCTCACGGCTTGTAGCCGGGCAGGATGTGCCGCATCGTGTAGGCGCTGAACTGGGCGTACGGCCCGCGGTACTTCGGGTCTGCGACCTCGCTCGGCTTGTACCCTTTCGTGGTGAGGTTCCTCGTCGTGACTCCCCGTGGTGACTCTAGCCGAGGCGGCGACGGCGGGACAACAGCCTCGGAGGGGCGGAGCGGAGGCCGTCCATCTCGCGTATCATCCGGGCGCCGGGCCGCAGGCGCCCGGCGCCCGTGGGCGGCCGATTCGATGTGGACGGAGGACCGGAGAATGAACCTGCTGCAGGCCATCGGGGGCACGCCCCTCGTCGAGCTCATGAACGTGGACTCGAAGCCGGGCGTGCACGTCCTCTGCAAGCTCGAGGGCAGCAACCCCGGAGGCTCGGTCAAGGACCGCCCGGCGCTCAGCATGATCGCCAAGGCCGAGGCGCGCGGCGACCTCACGCCGGGCAGGACGATCCTCGAGCCCACCTCGGGCAACACCGGCATCGCCATCGCCATGATCGGGGCCGCGAAGGGCTATCGCGTGCGCCTGTGCATGCCGGAGTGCGCGAGCGCCGAGCGGGTCCAGATCCTGCAGGGGCTCGGCGCCGAGCTGTCGCTCACCCCGGCCCGCGAGGGCATCGACGGCGCCATCCATGAGGCGCATCGCCTGCTCGAGAGCGCGCCCGAGCGCTACTACATGCCCAACCAGTACGAGAACCCCGACAACATCCTCGCGCACGTCGAGAGCACGGGTCCGGAGATCTGGGAGCAGACCGCCGGCGAGGTCGACTACTTCGTCGCCGGCATGGGCACCACCGGCACGCTCATGGGCACCGGGCGGTACCTGAAGTCGGTCAAGCCCGAGGTGCGGATCGTCGGCGTGGAGCCGGTCATGGGCCACGCCATCCAGGGCCTCAAGAACATGACCGAGTCCATGGTGCCGGGGATCTTCGCGGCCGCGGAACTCGACGACCGGCGCCTCGTCGACGACGACGAGGCGTTCGACGTCACGAAGATGCTGGCGCGCCGCGAGGGCCTGTTCGTGGGCTCCTCGAGCGGCGCCGCCGTCGCCGTGGCGCTCCAGATCGCCGCCGAGATCGACGAGGGCACCATCGTCGTGCTGCTCCCGGACCGCGGCGACCGCTACCTCAGCACCATGCAGTTCCGTTCCATCTGCGCCAAGTGCCCGGCGTGACGGCGCGCGCGACCGCGCGCAACCGCTGCTGACGTTCACAAGTCTTCACGGTCGGCCCGCTACCGTAGTGCCGGCGAGGGGAACACTCTCCCCATGATGGCTGATGTGACTCTCACCCACGATCGACTGCGCGTGAGCATCCGCGGCATCGACGTGCTCTGGGCGTTCAAGACCCGGCTGGTGCTGCCGCTCGACCACGTCCAGGGCGCGCGGCGCGACCCGCATCTGCCGGCGGAAGGCCCTTGGCTGGGCGCCGGCCGCGCGGACTCACTCCTGGGCTACGCCGTGGCTGCGGGGCCGATGCTGGTGCACGGCAGGCGCGAGTTCTGGGACGTCCACGACCCGGAGCGCGCCGTGACCATCGACCTTGTCGACGAGCCGTACCAGCGGTTGGTGCTCGAGGTCCCCGACCCGGCCGCCGTCATCGCCGCAGTGAACGCCGCGGTGCAGGCACGCCGGCTCGCGGCGGCCGCCTGAGCAGCGTCGGCCGCCGCACCCGCCGCGGGTCCTCGGGGCCGTGGGACTCAGCGGCGGCGGATGCGGCGACGCGGGGCGGCGGGGAACGCGACGAAACCGAGGGTGAGCACGAGGACTACGACCGCGCTCACCCGCATCGCACCGCCCGCCGCGCGATCAGGCGGCGCTCCCGACGGACTCGCACCCGTCGGGTGAGGGGGCCGCCGCCTGGTGGAGGGACTGCGCCTTCTGCAGGCGGTTCTCCGCGCGCAGTGCGGCGCGCTTGCGCCGCGCGAAGGCCGCCATCCGGCACCGGTCGCTGCAGAACTTGCGCGCCTGGTTGCCGGTCTCGAACACCGTGCCGCACTGCTCGCACGTCACTTCTCTCACGGTGCGTGGCGCACCACGTCGCCGCCCGCCCGCCGCGATACCGGAGTGGACGGTGCAGAACCTCGATGGGTTGTAGATCGAGAGGATCGTGTCGCAGTCGGCACAGGCGCACACGCGGCCACTCTGATACGAACGCACACGGTTGGCCTGCGAGACCGGTCCCCACGGGTTGAGCGTGCCTGTGATCCGTGTGGTCATGACGTACACCTTCCGCAGTTGCAGCCCGCGCGATGGCGCCAGCCTGCCTGAGGAGTTCGCCACGGCTCGACCGGCAGAGGGTCGCTCCGCCCTCGCTGGTACCAGAAGCCGATGCCGTCGTAGAAGTAGGTGCGGCCTTCCTCGCGGTCCGCATCCGCCCAGGCCCGGCGCTCGAACTTCACGACCTCGTCACGGCTCAGCGCCTGTGTCTCCGCATCCACTGCCAGCCCTCCCTGTCTTCGTCGATCCCACCCGACGGGTCGAGGACGGCCGACGCGAGATCGGTCGTGCCGGCCGCCACGACCAGACTAGGGGGCGAGGCCCGCGCGCGCATCGGGCGGGGGGACGGACTTGCCGGTGGTCAGCAGGATGGTCTTTTCATGGCCAGATGACCGATGCGGCCGAGCGGGTCAGGCCAGGTGTTCGCGCACGGCGATGGCTGCCGCCTCCGTGCGTGAGGAGGCTCCGAGCTTGGCGATGATGCTGCTCACGTGCGTCTTCACGGTGGAGAGGCTCACGACGAGCTGCCCGGCGATCTCGGCGTTGGTGAGGCCGTCGACCATGAGGGAGAGGACGTCGCGCTCGCGTCGGGTGAGAGCGGCTCGGGCTTCGATGGGTGAGGAGATGGCGTGGACGAGCGCGTCGGCTGCCTCCGGCGCCAGGGTAGCGGTGCCCATGTTCGCCCTGCGGATCGCCTCGGCCAGCTCCTTGCCGCTGACGTTCTTGAGCAGACAGCCCAGCGCGCCGGCGCGCAGGACGCGCTGGATGAGCTCGGGATCCGAGAAGCTCGTGAGCGCCAGGACCTTGGCGTGGGGGCAGGTGCGGACGATCTCCCGCGTCGCCTCCACCCCGTCCATGCCCCCGGGCAGCACGAGGTCCATGAGGACGACGTCGGGCTGCGCGTCCACGCACATGCCGACCGCCGCATCCCCGGACTCGGCCTCGCCGACCAGGGTGATGTCGTCGAACAACCCGAGGATGGTCGCGAGCCCGCCGCGGACGAGCTCGTGGTCGTCGACGATCACGACCCTGATCGCGGGCAGCTGCGCGCTCTTGTCAGCCACGTTCCCCATCTCCTTCCCGCGAAGGCCACTCGACGGTGACAACGGTACCATTGCCGGCGCCGCCGGAGATGCTGAACCCGGCGCCGATGGCTTCCGCCCGTTCGCGCATGTTCTGCAGGCCGAAATGGTCCGCCGACACGGAGCCCAGATCGAAGCCGCGGCCGTCATCCCCGACCTCCAGCCTGACGCCGTCGTCGTGCTGCTCGAGGTCGACCCAGACTTCGGAGGCCTTGGCGTGGCGCGCCACGTTGTTGAGCGCCTCCTGGGCGATGCGATACATCGCGGTCTGCACGTCCGGGGGCAGTTGCTGTCGGCGCCCCCGGGCGCTCAGTCCGACGTCGGCGCCGATGCGGCCGCCGCTCGCTTCGACGAGGTGCCGCAGCAGTTCCGGGAGGGGGGTCTGCTCAAGCGCGTCACCGCGCATCTCGAGCAGCATGGTGCGCATGCCGGCGAGAGAGCCGCGGGTCAGCCGGCGCAGCTCCTCGACGGCGCCGCGAGCCTTCGGCGGGTCGTCCAGCAGGTCGGCGAGCGCCTCCGCCTTGAGGCTCGCCGCGAACAGCGACTGCGTCACCGAGTCGTGCAGGTCCCTGGCGAGACGCGTCCGTTCCGCTTCGACCGCGGTCTCCTCGATGCGCGCCCTGAGCCGCGCGTTCTCGATCGCCAGGGCCGCCTGATCGGCGAACGCGCGCGCGATGCGGACCTGGTCGTCGTCGAGTGTCCGCCGGTTCCTGTAGGTGAAGACCATCGCCCCGAAGACCTCTCCGCGGATCATCAAGGGGACGGCGAGCACGACGCTTCCCGGCGACTCGGCGTCCGTCGGCCCGCCTCGTGGAAGCGGCTGGACCGTCGCCGACTGCTCGCCGATCGACTGGGCGACGATGTCGTCGATCCCCTCGTCGCCGGGCACACCGATGCCGGCGATGCGCCGCAATGATCCGTCTTCGCTGAGAAGGAAGATGCTGCTTCCGTCGCTGCCGGCGAGCAGTCCCCCCTGGGTGACCACGATGCGGGCCAGCTCGGCGGGGGAGGCCGCCGGGTCGAGCACGACCGCTTCGTGAAGGGCACGGACCTCCTCGGTCAGGAACCGCAGAGCTTTCTCGGCTTCTCGCACGCGCGTGATGTCCTGGACGATCGTGACGGCGCCGAGGAGGACGCCTTCGTGCTGGATGGGCGCCGTGGAGAGCACGATCGTCCCTCGGGTGCCGTCGAATCTGTCGATGTCCACGACCACGTCGGCGAACGACTCGCCGTGCTGCAACGCCTGCGCCGCCGGCCAGTCCTCCGGCTTGAGCGGCTCGCCGGTCTCAGGCCAGTACGCCTTGTAGGCTTCGAACTCGTCGATGGAGTACACCGGCGCCTCGCCCACCCAGATGCTGCGCAGGATGTCGTTGCGCATGATCACTTCGCCGTCCGCCGCCACGATCCCGAGTCCGACCGGGGCGGCCTCGACGATGGCCCGGAGTCTCGCGGCCTCGAGGACCAGGGCCTCCTCGGCGCGCGCGTGCTCGAGGCGCGGCAGAACGCGGACGGCGACGTCGCGGAGGAGCTCGATCTCGTCGTCGCGCCAGTCCCGAGGCTGATGATCGGTGACGGTGAAGGCGAACGTCAGGTCGCCGTCGCGCCGTAACGGGACCATCACCCAGGACCGAACGCCGATGTCGCTGTGGGCGCCGGCAGAGGTCCGCGGGTCGCTCTCGACGTCGCGGCAGACGACGATCTCGCCGGCCTCCAGGTCGGCGAGCACCTGGCCGGTGACGAAGTCGGCGAAGCGCAGGTCGGTGGGGGGCGGTGCGCTCTGCCCATCACTCCACATCACGTAGACGGTCCCGGCCCCGCGTTCAGGGTCGATCTGAGTGAGGGACACCAACGCCACTCCGAGGTATGCGCCGAGACGCGCCCCAGTCGCGTCGATGACGCCCTGAGCTGAGGTGACCTGTGCGAGCTCGTCCTGCACCTCGGCGATGAGCGCCGCGTTCTGCTCGCGCCGCTTGTGCGCCGTCACATCCCTGAACGTGCCGGTGCGGAACAACGGCTCCCCGTGCTCGTCTCTCGTCAGACGCATGACGCCCGAGTACCAGCGGTAGGTCCCCCCGGCGGCCCATCGGCAGTCGAGTCCTGCCACGCCGTCTCGCTCGAGGTCGACGGCTGCGCGAGCTGCTTCGGCCCGGTCGTCCGGGTGGATGTGCGTCTGCGCGAGAGGGCCGTCCATCTTGCGCAGTTCCTCCAGCGGGACGCCGGTGATGGCCGTCGCCGAGGGACTGATGTAGTCGAAGCGCCCGGTACGGAGGTTCAGACGGTAGAGGCCGTCCACGGCGCTGTCCAGCGTGTCGCGGAGGCTGCTCTCGGTCGCGCGCAGGGCCGCGTCCGCGCGCGCCCGTCGGACCTCCGCCCAGGCTCTGACGACGCTCTCTTCGAGGAGTCGGGCCTCGGCCTCCGTCCAGTCGCGCGGGACCGGGCCGAAGGCCCCGACTGCAGCGACCAGCCCGCCGTCCTCACTGATGGGGGCGGCGAGCCAGGAGCCCGGGCCGGTCGCGTCCGGCGCGGCTCCCTTCCGCTCCGCCGGGCCTCCTTGGGCCGCCGCCGGCAGCACCAGCGCGCGGCCATCAGCCGCCTCTGCGAGATCCGCGGCGAACGCGCCCAGGTCCGGCGGGGCCGGCGAGTCCTCTTGCGCACAGCTGCGTCGCTCGACGAGCCGGCCGGCCTCGTCGACTTCGAAGAAGGCGACCCGCGCGGCCGCGAGCTGCTCCATCACGAGCCGGACGGTGGTCTCCTCGACCTCGAGGGGGTCGTCCAGCGGCAGCAGCGCATCTACCAGACGCACGAGGAAGGATCCCCTCTCCAGGCTCTTCCGCTGTTCCGTGTACACCTTCTCGACGCTGTTGGAGAGGGAGACGAACGCGAGCATCCCTGCACCGGCGAGCGCGCCGAACCCGACGAGGAGCAGGTTCTCGCCGTCCATGCGGCCCTGGATGGCCATGACCGTGAGAGTGAGGGCCAGGCCGGCCGAGCCGATGACGATCGCCGTGCCCTGCGGGAGGGCGATGGCCGCGAAGACCACGAGCACGAGGTACGCCGCGGCGACGGTGTAACCGGAAACGAGCACATCCACGAAGAGGATGGCCACGAGGCCGAGAAGCGCCAGCGTGAGAGAGAGCGTGCGCCGCCGTCGCAGCCAGGACATGGCCGCGACGACCGCGGATGGACGGTCGCCGGCGATCTGATTGCCTTCGCGCACGTGACCACCCTCCTCCGTCACCGAAACGCCCGCACCGATGGATCGGTGACGCCGTGATCCCGGCCTGGAACCGGCGAGCGCAGGCGCTTCCGTGAGTCTAGGCGCGCCCGCTTCGCTCGTACAGGGGTCGCCTGACCGACCCGGCCACGGCCGGATGACCGAGGCCGACGGCTCCCGCGGACGGGTCAGTCGAGGCGTGGGGCGCTCGCGGGCGTCAGCCCGGGTCGGTGGATCCGGCGGCGTCCTGGATGCCCGCCACCGTGTCGTCGCTCGGCGCTCCGTTCGCCAGCGTCGCGACCATGACGGTGGAGCCGGACGAGCCGGCCGCGCGGAACGCCGCCCGCAGGGCGGCGAACACGGCCGGCTCGTCGCCGCGCACGAAGGTGCTCAGGCGGCCGACGGTGATCTCGACGCCCTCGCCGGCCGCCGCCTTCAGGGCCGCCTCGATCGCCGGGCGCAGGTGCGGTTGCCGCAGGGGATAGACCGAGAGCTGCAGGTTCACCGTGTCCGCCGGCGAGCCGGTCTCCGTGGCTTCGTGCGCGCCCGTCTGCAGCACCGAGAGGATGTTGCCGGCCGGGTCCTTGAACCAGGCGATCGGCGGGCCGTAGTCCGGGTCAGGCGGCCGGACGATCCCCCGATCGTCGTGCGGCATGCCTTCGTAGCGCTCGAAGCTCACGCCGGCCGCCGCGAGCTCCTCCACGGCGGCGTCGATGTCGTCCACGGGCAGGTTGAGCACGGTGAACGTCGCCGGCTCGTGACCTTCCTTCGGGTAGATCAGGACCCTGCCGCCGCCGGCGAGGTGGAGGGTCAGCATGCCGTTGGCTTCGCTCACCTCGAGGCCGAGGGTCCCGGAGTAGAAGGCTCGGGCACGGGCGATGTCGTCGACCGAATACCCGGAGAACGCGGGGCTTTGCGTGAACATCGGAGCTCCTTTCGGAGGCAGTGTGGCTCTGGTATTCCCCGCGAGGGGGAAGGGTGAGCGCCGATGTGCTCGGGCGGCGCGGTGGCCGTCAGGCGGCTGCGCCGCCGCGCTGCTGCTCCACGACCTCGCGGAGCACGGCCGCGGAGTTGTGCTCGGTGTCTCTGGAGCCGTACACGAAGGTCACGGTGCCTTCGCCGGCGAGCCGGCGCAGCTGTTCCAGCTCCGCCGGCCTGCCGCGCAGCTCGTCGCGGTAGCGGCGGCGGAACTCCGGCCACTTCGCCGGATCGTGGCCGAACCACTTCCGCAGCTCCGTGCTGGGCGCCACCTCCTTCAACCAGAGGTCCGCGGCCGCGCGCTCCTTGGTGAGTCCGCGCGGCCACAGGCGCTCCACGAGGACCCTGACGCCGTCGGCCGGGGAGGGGTCGTCGTAGGCGCGCTTCAGCCGGATGACCGGAGACGGCGCCTGCGGCCGTTCGTCTGTCTTGCCGTGCGGCATCTCGAGCCCCCGGTCAGCCGGCGCCGGGGAGCTTCTGTCGCCCGCCGGTCTCGAAGAAGTCGGCCCATGGATCGGCGGCGTGCGTCCTCAGGCGGCGCAGCACCTTCGCGGCCGTCCAGTCGGCGCCGCTCTGAGTCCTGCCCAACTCGTCCCAGCTGATGGGCAGGGCGACCGGGGAGCCGGCACGGGCGCGCAGCGAGTACGACGTCACGGACGTCGCGCCGCGGCCGTTGCGGAAGTGGTCCACGAACACCTTGCCGGCGCGCTTCGCCTTGGACATCGTCGCCGTGTACTTGTCCGGCTCACGATCCGCCAGCGTCTCGACCACTTCGCGCGCGAAGGCACCCACTCGGGGCCAGCGCGCGCTGGGCTTGAGCGGCACGACCACGTGGAGCCCCTTGCCCCCGGACGTCCTGACGTAGCTCTGCAGCCCACGCGCGGCAAGCTCCTCACGCAAGGCGCGCGCGGCCTCGCGCACGCGGCGCCACGGCAGTTCCGGGTCGGGGTCGAGATCGAAGACGAGGATGTCGGGAGACTCGATCGATCCCACCCTGGAGCCCCACACGTGGAACTCCACCGCGCCGTTCTGGACCATCGCGAGCAGGCCTTCGGCCGTGTCGACCACGGGGTAGACGACCGTCTTCTCGTCGGCGCCGCGCACGCGCACCTTGGACACGGAGCGAGGGACCGACGGCGTGACGTTCTTCTGGAAGAAGCACTGCGAGCCGATCCCGTCGGGGCAGCGGATGACGGTGAGAGCGCGCTGCGCCAGGTAGGGGATCATGAGACCGGCGACCGCCTCGTAGTAGTCGGCGACGTCGAGCTTCGTCAGCCCGGGGTCGGGGAAGACGACCCGGTCCGGGTGAGTGATGGCGACCCCGCCCACGACAGGCTTGGCTTCGGCGAGCGGGGGAGCGGCGTCCGGGGGAGTGGCGGCCGGGGCGTCCTTCTCGAGCTCGCGCACGATCTCGGCGGCCGGCTTGTCCTCCCGCAGGCCCTTGAACACCGGGTGCCGCAGCTGGCCGTCGCCGGTCCACTCGCTGAAGGCCACCTCGGCGACCAGAGAGGGCGAGGTCCAGTGCACGCCGCGCGTCTGGGCGCCCTTGGGCGGGTCGGAGAACGGCGGCGTCTGCCGCTCGAGCGCGCGGAGACGCTTCGCCAGCCGCGCCAGCGTGTCCTCGTCGAACCCGCTGCCGACGCGGCCGGCGTAGCGCAGGGCGCCCGCCTTGTCGTGGACGCCGAGCAGGAGGGCGCCGAACCCGTGACGCGCTCCCGACGGCTCGGTGAAGCCGCCGACGACGAACTCCTGGCGGCGGCCGCACTTGGTCTTCAGCCACGAGCGCGTGCGCCGGCCCGGATAGACGCTGTGGGCGCGCTTGGACACAAGGCCCTCGAGGCCCTGGAGGCAGGCCTCCTCGAAGACGGAGTCTCCGCGCCCCTCGATGTGGTCGCCGTACCGGACCACGCCGTGAAGGCCGCGTCCGCCGCGCGCGAGCAGCCTCTCCAGCCGGAGCTTGCGCTCGGTGAGCGGCAGCTCGCGCAGGTCTTCGCCGCCCTCGAACAAGAGGTCGAAGACGACGTAGACGACGTCGTCGGGACGCCCCTTCTTGAGCACGCGCTGCAGCGCGCCGAAGTCGCTCACGCCGCGCTCGTCGAAGACGACCGCCTCCCCGTCCAGCCACGTGCCGGAGGTCGGCAGGGCGCCGAGCGCCTGTGCGACTCCCGTGAAGCGCCCCGTCCAGTCCAGCCCGTTGCGCGAAAGGAGGTGGACGCCGCCGCGGTCCACGCGGGCGGCGATGCGGTACCCGTCGTACTTGATCTCGTGGATCCAGTCACCGGAGTCGGGCGTCCGCGAGTCAAGCGTGGCCAGCGTCAACGGCACCGTCGACGGGACGGGGCGGGTCTCTGCCGCCGGCCGCTCGCGTGACTCCGCGCCGGCGGCGATCTCGTCCATGGTGCGTCCCGTGGAGACACTGCGATCGTCCGGTCCCCACGGGTCGGGCTCGCCGGGCCGCGCCTCCGGGTCCCGCTCCTTGATCAGCAGCCACTGGTTCTCGTCTTCGTCGCTCATACCGCGCGTGTGGACCAGCACCCAGCCGCCGTTCAAGCGCTCGCCGGCCAGGCGGAGCTTCAGCTCGCCCTTCTCGAGACCTGCCCGCGCATCGCCCACCGGCTCCCAGCTGCCGATGTCCCACAGCATCACGGTGCCGCCGCCGTACTCGCCTTTGGGGATCGTGCCCTCGAAGTCCCCGTACTCGATGGGGTGGTCCTCCACCTGGACGGCGAGACGCCGCACCTTGGGGTCCAGGCTGGGCCCCTTGGGGACGGCCCAGCTCATGAGGACGCCGTCGAGCTCGAGCCGCAGGTCGTGGTGCAGGCGGCTTGCGGCGTGCTTCTGGATGCAGAAGAGGCCGCCTGAGAGGCGCTCGGCGCCGGCGGCCTTCCCACCCTGCTTCTTCGTCCCCTCCGGCTCGGCCGTCTTCGTGAAGTCGCGCTTGCGGCGATAGCTGCGCAGGTCGGCCATGGCCTCAGCCCGCCTTGCGCCGCTGACCCTTGCGTCCCTTGGCCTCACCGACGCTCTTCTTGAGGAGCTCCATCATGTCGACGACTTCTCCGCCTTGTCGCGCCGGTGCGCCGCGGTCGACCGGCGTGCGGCCGGTCCTCGCCTTCGTCTCGATGAGCTCGAGCAGATCGTCGCGGTACTGGTCGCGGAACTGCTCGGGCGCCCACGGCTCATCGAGCGCCGCGACCAGCTGCTCCGCGAGCTCGATCTCCTTGTCCTTGACCTCGGGGGTCTCCAGGGCCTCGCCGGCCTCGAGCTCGTCCACGGCCTTGATCTCGTGCGCGAATCGCAGCAGCTCGAGAGTGATGATCCTCTCGTCGGCGATGAGCGCGGCCAGATGCTGGCGGCCGCGCATCACGATGGTCGCCACAGCCACCCTGCCGGTGCGCCGCAGGGTCTCGCGCAGGATGTGGTACGGCTTCACGCCGACCTTGGCGGGCACCAGATAGAGCGGCTTCTCGAAGTACTCCGGCGGCACTGCGCCCAGCGGCACCGCCTGGACGATGTCGATGGTCTCCGTCGCCTTCAGATTGGCCTTGGTGAAGTCGTCCTGGTCGAGCACGACGAAGGACCCCTCCTCGTACTCGAATCCCTTGACGATCTCCTCCCAGGGCACCTCGGCGCCGGTCTCCACGTTCACCCGCTTCTCGCGGATCGGCGACTTGTCCCTGCGGTCGAGCTGCCGGAAGCGGAGCTCGTCGCGCCGCGTCGCCGAATAGACGTTCACCGGTATGGTGACGAGCCCGAAGCTGATCGCGCCTTTCCAGAGTGGTCGTGCCATGGTCTAGGGGTGCCCCGCCGGCGGACTCGGGTAACACGGAGGCGCTGGCGGACCGGGCGGGCGCGGGCGGCGGAGCCGCTCCCGCGCCGCGGCGTCAGGGCGTCGAGCGGGCGAGCAGGATGGCCACGGCGTCCTGGGCGGCGTGCGCCCTGTCGCTCGGCACGGACCCGCCGTTCATCAGCAGGGAGAAGGTGAGCGTGTGCCCGTTGGCCGCGGTCACGTAGCCGGAGAGGCTGCTGGCGACGTTCAGCGTGCCGGTCTTGGCGCGGACGTTGCCGGCCGCCGCGGTGCCGCGCATGCGGTCCTTCAGCGTGCCGTCCACGCCGGCGATCGCCAGCGAACGGCGGAACACGGGGAAATCCGGGCGCTTCGCCATGGCGCCGAGGATCTTGAGCACGGCGCGCGCCGTCAGCCTGTCCTGGTAGCTGAGCCCGGAGCCGTCGCGGACGCGGACGCCGTCGCTCACGCCGATGCTCCGCAGGAAATCCTCGGCGACGTCGGCGCCGGCCCTGGTGGTACCGGCGGCGCCGAGGCCGGCGCCGAGGCCCTTGAGGAGCTCCTCGGCGAGGAAGTTGTCGCTCGGCTTGTTCATCGCCGCGAGCACGCGGCCGAGCGGGGCCGAGGGCTCGGTGCACGCGAGCGTCGCGGTGATGGGCGCCACGCCGCGGAGGGGCGCGTGCGCGACACGGATGCCCGCCGCGCGCAGCTGCTTCGTCAGCGCGCTCGCCGCGGCCAGCGACGGATCGGCGACGTAGCCTCCGTGGCTCGCGATGCTCTCGTTGAGCGTCAGCGCCGAGAGCGGACCGCAGTACGCGGTCACGCTCGGCCGCCAGTTGGCGACCCCGCGCGCCGCGTCGAAGTAGCCGTCGTCGGCGATCACCCGGCCGGTGACGCGGGTCACGCCGAGGTCCTGCAGGCCGACGACGAGATCGTGGATGTCCCCCGTCTCCATGCCGTAGTGGCGCTTCTGGAACGACTCCGTGGACAGCGTCGGGTCGCCGAGGCCGCGCAGGTACACGTCCCCGTCGACGACGCCGTTCGCGTCGGGTCCCGGGGCGTCGATGAAGAGCTCCGTGCTGAAACGGAACTCGGCCGTCCAGCCGGCCAGGGCCGCGGCCGAGGTGACGAGCTTCTCGTTGGAGGCCGGCACGCGCGGCTCGTCCTGCCGCAGCTGGTACACGGAACGTTTGGCGGTGAGGTCGTACACGGCGACCGAGGTGCCGGCGCCGCCCATGCCGTAGCGGGAGAGGGTGGCGGTGATCCTGCTCCTGAGCCCGGCGGTCGCGACCGAGGGAACGAGGAGGAAGAGCAGGAGGGCCAGGCTCGTCAGGACGACGAGCGGCCTGGCCCGGCTTGTGCGCGCGACGTTCATGGCGGTCAACGGTAGCAGGAGGCGGCCGCCGGCGCTTCCCGGGGCGCCGCCGGCCCGGGACGCGCGTCCGCCGCCCGGGCCGCCGTGGACCGGGCGCCCGGCCGTCACTACAATCGCCGGGTGACCAGCATCCTCGATCGCGTCATCGTGGGGAACGGCGCGGCTGCCGCCGAGGCGGTGCTCGCCCTTCGCCGGGGAGGGTTCCGCGGCGCGATCGACCTCTTCGCCCACGGGCGGCGTCCACCGTACAACCCCATGCTCGGGAGCTCCTACGTCTCCGGGGCGATCGGGGGACGCCGCTGCTTCCCGTTTGGGGACGACCCTTCTACGTCCGCACCGGGTGCGCTTCCATGCGGCCACTCCGGTCGCGCACATCGATCCGGAGGCTCGCCTGCTGGCCACTGCGACCGGGGAGCGCTTCTCGTACGACCAGTGCCTGGTCGCCACGGGGGCGTCGACGGCCGTCCCGCCGGTGCCCGGCCTCGACCGGCCCCGGCGTCTTCGTCCTTCGCTCGTTCGACGACGCCGTGCTGCTGCGCGGCGCCGTCACGGCCGCGAAGGTGCGCGCGGCCGGCGGAGTCCCGCCGCGCGCGCTGGTCCTTGGCGCGTCGTTCGCCGGCGTCGAGACCGCGAGCGTCCTGCGCCGGCTGGGGCTCGAGGTCACCATCGTCGAGCCCCAGGCCTCGGTGCTGCCCCGTGTGGCGCACCCGGCGTGCGCCGAGGTCGTCGAGAGGCGCCTCCGCGCCCGCGGCCTCGATCTCAGGCTCGGCGTGTCGGCGAGCCTCGTCGAGCGTCACGACGGGCGCCTGCTGGTGACGCTCGAGGCCGGCACGGAGGCCTTCGACCTGGTCGTCGTCTGCACCGGATCGCGCGCCAACCTCGGCCTGCTCGAAGCGAGTGGCCTCACGACCGGCGGAGCCCTCGACGTCGACGACCGCTGCCGCACCGCCGCGCCCGGGCTGTTCGCCGCCGGCGACGTCGCCCGCACCGCTCGATCCCGTGAGCGGCGAACGCCTGGTCGTCCCCTGTGGTCGAGCGCGCGCAGGCAGGGACGGACGGCCGGTCTCACGATGGCCGGGCTGAGCGCGTCGTGCCCCGGGACGTCCCTGCAACATCCAGCACGCCGGCGAGCTGCTGTTCGCGAGCGGCGGTTCTCTGGCGGCGGCGGACCCGCTCGACGTCGACGAGCGCGCCGGCGCCGTCGCGGTGCTCGGCTTCTCCGGCCGCCGGCTGGTAGGCTTCAACCTGCTGGGGGACGTGCGCCGGGCCGGACTGCTGGCAGGGGCGCTCGGCCGCGTGGCCCGCCATCCGGCGGCGGGCGCGCCGCGTGAGCGCGGCCGCCGCGCTCGCGGCGGTAGGGAGGGGAGGACGTGGACGCTACCGAACGCCGTCTGAAGGCCAAGCTCCCCGGCGCCGACACGGGGATCGAAGTGCGCAAGTCGGTCTGCGCCATCTGCGACCCCACTACCCAGTGCGGCCTCGACCTCTCCGTGCGCGACGGCCGCATCGTCAAGGTCGAGGGCTCGCGCGAGAACCCTCACAGCCGCGGCGCGCTCTGCGCCAAGGGCGCCGCGACCCGCCAGTACGTCTACCACGAGGACCGGCTGCTCACGCCGCTGCGGCGCATCGGGCCCCGCGGCTCCGGCGAGTTCGCGCCGATCTCGTGGGAGGAGGCGCTCGACGAGGTCGTCGCCAACCTCGAGCGCGTCAAGGCCGAGAGCGGCCCCGAGTCGGCCGTCTTCTACGTCGGCTATCCCAAGCAGCTGCGCCCGTTCGTCCAGCGCCTGGCGCTGGAGTACGGCTCGCCCAACTTCTGCACCGAGTCGAGCTCCTGCTTCACGGCGACCGCGATGGCGTTCCATCTCGCTCTACGGGCAGATGGCCGGTCCGGACATGCGGAACACGAGCTGCCCGCTGGTCTGGAGCTCCAACCCCTTCCACGCGAACACGCCGGCCGCCGGCCACCTCATGGACGCGCTGGACCGCGGCATCAAGCTGGTCGTCGTCGACCCGCGGCGCACGCAGCTCGCCGCCAGGGCCGACCTGCACCTGCAGCTGCGGCCGGGCACCGACGGTGCGCTCGCGCTCGGCGTCGCGCACGTCATCCTCGAGGAGGGCCTGTACGACACCGGGTTCGTCGCCGCACACACCAGGGGGTTCGCCGAGTACCGCGAGTACGTGCGGCAGTTCGACCCGGAGCGGGTCGAGGGCATCACCGGAGTCCCGGCGGAGAAGACCCGCGCGGCCGCGAGGCTGTACGCGACCACGAAGCCGGCGGCGCTGATGTTCAGCGCGGCGCCGGTGGTGCACCACGCCAACGGCGTGCAGAACTCGCGCGCCGTCTTCGCGCTCATCGGCCTCACCGGGAACTTCGACGTGGCCGGCGGCAACAAGCCCGCGCGGCCGAGCTGGCTGGAGATCGCCGGGGCAGGCTTCGTCACCCGGCAGCACGAGTTCGAGCTGCCGCGAAGCTGGGACGACCTGCCTCCGCGGGTCGGCGCCGGTCGCTTCCCCGTGTGGGCCGAGCTCGTCGACCAGGCGCAGGCCATGGACCTCCCGCGGCAGATCCGCACCGGCGACCCGTACCCGCTGCGCGCGCTGGTCGCCTTCGGCCTCAACCACCGCATGTTCCCGGCTCCCGACAAGTTCCTCGAGGCCATCCAGCAGCTCGACTTCATCTGCGACGTGGACCTCTTCGCCACCGACGCCTCGCGCTACGCCGACATCGTGCTTCCCGCCTGCAGCTCTGTCGAACGCAGTGAGGTGCGCTGCTACCCGGAGAAGTACGTGACGCTCACCGAGCCGGCGATAGCCCCGCTCGGTGAGGCCCGTTCGGACACAGACATCGTGTTCGACCTGGCGCGGCGGCTCGGGCTCGACGACCCGCTGCTCAACCCGGCGCCGGACGGCGGAGCCGATCCGGCGGTCACCTTCTCGGCGGCCGTCGACTGGGTCTTCGAGCCGAGCGGCATGACGATGGCCGAGCTGGCGAAGCACCCGGGCGGCATGCCGGTCCGGGCCCGCTATGACGCCGGACCGGCAGTATCTCGAGCGCGGCTTCCCGACGCCCTCGGGCAAGATGGAGTTCGTCTCGTCGGTGCTCGAGCGGCTCGGCCCGGAGATCGGCGCCGACGCCCTCCCGACCTGGCGGCCGCCGGGCTGGCACGCCGCGGCCGGCGCCGAGCCGGCCCGCGACTACCCGTTCATCCTGAACTCCGGCTCGCGCCTGCCGATGTTCATCCACTCGCGGACCTATCGGCTCTCCTGGACCCGCGGTCTGCGGCCGCGGCCGGCGGCCGACCTGAACCCGGCCGACGCCCGGGCGCTGGGCATCGCCCAGGACGACCGGATCGAGCTGAGCACGCCGCCGGGTCCATCCGCGTGCTCGCCAACCTCACGGCGCTTGTGCAGCCGGGCGTCGTGCACATGTATCACGGCCATCCCGAGGCCGATGTGAACCTCTTGCTGGACCCCGACGAGCTCGACCCCATCTCGGCTTCCCGGCCTATCGCTCGGTGCCCTGCAGGATCGACAAGGCCCGGGCCGAGGAGGTGCCGTCGTGAGCGACGCCTTCTCGCTGGACATCGACCGCTGCATCGGCTGCTACGCCTGTGCGGTCGCCTGCATGGACCAGAACGACCTCGAGATGTGGACGCCGCGCATGCCTGGCGCACCGTGTTCACGGTCGAGAGCGGGGAGTACCCGGAGGCGAGCGTGCGCTACGTCTCGCTCGCCTGCATGCACTGTGAGGACGCGCCGTGCGTGCTGGCCTGTCCGACCGACGGCGCTTCAGCTCACGGGGGAGCCGCCGGTCGTGCGCGTCGACGGCGGCCTGTGCATCGGCTGCCACGGCTGCGCCATCGCCTGTCCCTTACGGCGTGCCGCGCTTCGGCGCCGACGGCAGGATGCAGAAGTGCGACCTGTGCGCCGACCGGGTCCAGGCGGGGCTCGAGCCCGCCTGCGTGCGCGTCTGCCCGACGGGCGCGCTCGTCACGGCGACCCCAACGAGCTTGGTCTCGCCGTGGAGCGCGCGGCCGCGAAACGCCTCGCCGGAGAGGGCTAGCCTTCTACTCCCAGTGCGCCGCGAACTCGCGCACCGCCGACTCCGTGAGCGGGTGCGCGGGCAGCGCGCGGAGGACGTCGAGCGGCGCCGTGACGTCGTGGGCTCCATCGAGGATGGACTCCACGACCTGCGGCGCCGTCTTGAGGCTGGCGGCGAGGATGCGCGTCGGGCTGTCCAGCTGCTCCAGGATCGCCGCCTGTTCCAGGACGACCGCGCCGGCCGAGTGCCGGGCGGCGCGGTCCACGTAGGGGATGATCCAGAGGCAGCCGGCCTCGTGCGCGAGCAGCGCCTGCGCCGGCGAGTAGACGGCCGTCAGCGCGCTGTCGATGCCGTCCTTGTGCAGCACGGTCGCCAGGGTGATCGCCTCGAGCGTGGCCGGCAGCTTGGCGACGACGCGGTCGGGCGCGAGGGCGGCCGCGGTCCGCGCCTGCTCCTCCATCTCCTCGTAGGTGCTGCGCGTCGGCTGATAGCAGATCGGCCCGGCGGGAAACGCCTCGAGCAGCCGGGCGAGGTGCGCGAGCGGCTCCTTCGTCTCTCGCGCCATCAGCGCCGGGTTGGTGGTGATGCCGCGGACGAAGCCGAGCTTCGCGGCCGCGGCCGCGTCGTCCAGGGACGCCGAATCGAGCAGGATCGCCATGGTGTCACTCCAGCGGTCGGGTCTCAGAGGGCCGGTGCGGCGAGCCGCCACCGCCGCAAACCCTCGCACCTTGCGGCGGCGCCTTCAAGTGGCCGCGGCCGCGGCCGACCGGCCGGCCCGTCAGCCGAGCTCGCGGCCCGTCAGCCGAGCTCGGCCTCCCGCACGCGCACGCGCCCGATCCACGTCGCGAAGGCGGCGAGCTGCCGCTCCACGATCTCGCGGGCCTTCGCGTCCACCAGGCCCGCGTCGTCGAACGCCTCCCGCGCGTTCCCGATCATCACCTCGGGCTTGAGGAGGGCGTGGGCCTCGAGTGACTCGAGGCTGGCCCGCAGGCCGTGCTGCATCCGCACCGTGCCGAGCCGGCCCGTCGACGCGCCCATGATCGCCACCGGCTTGTCCTTGAACGGCTGGTCGGGCGGTCGCGACGCCCAGTCGATCGCGTTCTGCAGCACGCCGGGCACGGTGTGGTTGTACTCGGGCGAGACGATGAGGAGTCCGTCGGCCGCGGCGATGTCCGCGCGCAGGCGGCGCGCCGGCTCCGGGTAGTCCTGCTCCAGGCGCAGGTCGTCGTCGTAGAGCGGCAGGCTGCGGAGGTCGGCCTCGCGGAACGTCATGCCTCCGGGGCGAGCTCCACGGCCGCGTCGTACAGCATCCGGTTGTACGAACCGCGGCGGAGGCTGCCCACCATGGCCAGGATCTGCAGGGTGTCGTCGGCCACGCTCGTCATCTCACGGCCCCTTCTCGTCGCTCGCTGCGTCTGTCGCGGCAGTCTGCGCCATCGGCGCCGCGGCGGCAAGGAGGCGCCGCACCGCGGCGGCGGAGTCCGCGGCCAGCGCCGCCCGCGCGAGGCGGGCGGCGGCGCGAGCGTCGGTAGCGCGGACGGCCTGCTTGGCCGCCGGGATGAGGGCGGGGCTCATCGAGAGCTCCCGGACCCCGAGCCCCACGAGCAGCGGCACGGCGAGGCGGTCGCCGGCGACCTCGCCGCAGACCGCCACGGGGCGGTTCGCGGCCGCGGCGGCGGAGGCAGCGCGTTCGATCAGGCGCAGCACGGCGGGGTGGAGCGGGTCGGCGAGCGCGGCGACCGCGCTGTTGCCGCGCTCCGCCGCCATCGCGTACTGCGTCAGGTCGTTGGTCCCGATGGAGAAGAAGTCCACGAGCGGCGCGAGATGGTCCGCGACCAGCGCCGCCGCCGGGACCTCCACCATGATCCCGAGCTCGAGGCGCGCGGGCACGGCGACGCCGCGCGTCTCCAGTGACGCGCGCGCCTCCGCCAGGAGCTCGCGGGCGCGCTCGACCTCCTCAGCCGTGCTCACCATCGGGAGCATCACCCGCAGCGGCCGCGTGGCCGCGACGCGAAGGAGGGCGCGGAACTGGCGGCGGAGCTGCTCGGGATGCTTCAGGCTGAGCCGCAGGCCGCGCACGCCGAGGAACGGGTTCGCCTCTGCCGCCAGCGGCAGGTAGGGGAGAGGCTTGTCGGCGCCCGCGTCCAGCGTGCGGATCGTGAGCGGGCGGCCGCGGAGGGCGGCGGCGACGGCCTCGTAGGCCGCCGCTTGTTCGTCTTCGTCCGGCATGGCGGCGGCGCCCAGAAAGAGGAACTCCGTGCGCAGCAGACCGACGCCGTCCGCGCCGGCGGCCACGGCGCCGGGGACGTCCTGCGCGCCGGCGATGTTGGCCTCGACGCGCACGGTCACGCCGTCAAGGGTGACGGCGGATGCGGCGGCGGCCTCCACGGCGGCGGCGACCTCGCGCGCTTGCGCGCGCCGCCGCCGCTCCACCGCCGCCAGCGACTCATCCGACGGCGCGACCGTCACCGTGCCCGCATCGCCGTCCACCGCGAGGAGCGTCCCCTCCGGGACCGCGAGGAGCTCCGCGCCCGCGCCGACGACGGCCGGCAGGCCGAGCGCGCGGGCCAGGATCACGGCGTGCGACGTCGGCCCGCCGAACGCGCAGGCGACGCCGGCCACGGCGTCCGGGTCGAGGCCGGCAACGTCGGCCGGGCTGAGGTCGGGCGCCACGAGGATCCCGGGAGCCGGGACCGGCCGGGCCGCGTCCGCTGCGCCGGCGGCCGGCTCGGCCGCGTCAGTGTCGTCGGCGCTCGGACCAGCTTTCCCGGCGCCGGTCTCGGCTTCCCCGGCGCCAGACCCGGCCTCCCCGCCGCCGATTCCCGCCGTCAGGTTCGCGAGGACCTGGTCGCCCACGGCGCGCAGGTCCGCGGCCCTCGCGCGCTGGTACGCGTCCTCCAGGGTGTCCCAGCGGGCCGCGGCGTCGGCGACCGCCTCCGCCCAGGCCCGCGCCGCGGGCTGCCCGCGTGAGAAGACGGCTTCGCGGGCCGGCTCGAGGAGGGCCTCGTCTTCGAGGAACAGCAGGTGGGCGTCGAAGATGGCCGCGTCTCCGTCGGCGGCGCGGCCGGCGAGCCCTGACTGCGCGCCTCGGATCTCGGTCGCCGTGGCCGCCAGCGCCCGCTCCAGCGCCGACCATTCGGCCGCGGGATCGGCCGCGGGACTCTCGGGAAGCGCCTGCTTCGCCCTGCGCAGGAGCAGCGCGGGTCCGGCCGCTACCCCCGGCCCGGCCGGCAGTCCCTCGAGCACCGTGCCGGCGGCCGGTGCGGCCGCGGGGGCCTCCGGAGTCGCCGCCGCCGGCGGTTCCGGCGCCGCGGCCCGGCCCGGAGGCTCGTCCGCCGCGGAGCCGGCCACGCCCGAGGCCTCGTCGAGCTCTCCGAACCCGTCGGCCGCGAGGCGGCGGAGGGCGGCAAGCGCCGCCGCCGCCTCGCGGCCGCTCGCCGTCAGCACGAGCTCGTCGCCCCGCCGGGCGCCCAGCGTGGCGACGCCGTTGAGGCTGCGCGCGCTCACGGGGCCGCGGCCGTTGGTCGCGTCCGCGACCCGGATGCGGGCGTCGAAGCCGGCCGCGGTGCGCACCAGAAGCGCGGCCGGGCGGGCGTGCAGGCCGAGGGGGTTGAGCACGGTCACCGTGAGCGTCTGCTCATGCGACTCCGGAGCGCCCGCTTCGGTCGCCTCAGCCGTCGCCTCCACCTCGCCTCACCTCGCCCTCGCTCTCGCCCTCTCCGAGCTGCGACTGCTTGGCGGCGAGACCGCCGCGCGCGGCGGCGGCAACGGCCTCGAGCGGATCGCCCACGCCGGCGGCGACCGCCGCCGCGACCGCGCCCTCCACGAGCGGAGCGGCCGTCAGCCGCACCCGCTCCCGCCGCTCGTCGTCGAGGAGGTCGAGCGCCAGCTCGGCGGAGAGGACGGCGCTGCCGAGGTCCATCAGGACCAGCACGCCGTCCTCCGACCACACGTCGTCGATGGCCCGCAGCACCCTGGCGGCGTCGGTGCCGAGCGCGCCGCCGGGCTCGTCCAGCCCGCCGGCGGCGCCGATGCGCGCCTCCGGCCCGGCCATCTGGGCGGCGAGCTCGACGACGCCCTCGGCGAGCCGGGCGCTGTGGCTGACGACGACGAGTCCGACCATGGGGGTCAGGCTCCCGCGCCGCCGCCGAAGACTGCCGCGGCGGTCTCGAGCAGCAGCCACGACGAGGTCGCGCCGGGATCCTGGTGCCCGGCGCTGCGCTCGCCCAGGTAGCTGGCGCGGCCCTTGCGCGCGACCAGCGGTATCGTCGCGCGCATGCCCTCGGCCGCCGCGTCCGCGGCGGCGCGGCACGCCGCCGGCAGGTCGGCGCCGGCGCCGGCGGCCTCACGGAGCGCCGCAGCCCCCGGCAGCAGCGCGTCCACCATCGTCTTGTCACCCGGCTCCGCCTTGCCGCGCATCTGCACTCCGGCGACGCCCGCGCTCACGACGCCCGCCCATTCGGCCGCCGTCAGGGTGGTCCTCTCCGCGGCCGCCTTGCCCATCTCGAGGAAGAACGTCCCGTACAGCGGCCCGGCCGCGCCGCCGACCGTCGATACGAGCGTCATGCCCACGGTCTTGAAGAACGGTCCCAGCGGGACGTCCTCCGCTTGTCCCTGCGCGGCCGTCCGCCAGCTTCGCGGCCACCGCCTGCATCCCGCGGTCCATGTTGACGCCGTGGTCGGCGTCGCCGATGGCGGCGTCGAGCTCCGTCAGCTCGTCGCGCCGCGCCGCGACCTCGGTCGCGAACGCCCGGAGCCAGGCGGCGGCCGCCGCGGCGTCGACCGTGACGGGCGCGGCGCTCATGCGCCCCACCGCAGGCCGGGCGTGTCGACGGGCGCGTCCCACAGGCGCGTCAGCTCGTCGTCCAGCCGCAGCAGCGTGATCGAGCACCCGGCCATGTCCAGCGCGGTCATGTAGGAGCCGACGAGGTTGCGCGCGACCGCGATGCCGCGCTCCTCCAGGAAGCGGTGCAGTTCGGCGTAGACGACGTACAGCTCCATGAGGGGCGTGCCGCCCATGCCGTTGACGAAGGCGAGCACCTGGTCGCCGCGGTCGAAGGGGAGGTCCTCGACGATCGCGTCGGCGAGCGTGGCGACGACCTCGCGAGCCGCGGCCACCGGTCGCCGCTCGCGCCCCGGCTCGCCGTGGATGCCCACGCCGACCTCCATCTCGTCGTCGCCGAGGTCGAAGGTCGGCTTGCCGGCCATGGGCGTGGTGCACGAGGTCAGCGCCACGCCCATGCTGCGGCTGCGCTCGTTGACCAGGCGGCAGAGGCCGGCCACCTCTGCGAGCGGCCGGCCCTCGTCCGCCGCCGCGCCGCAGATCTTCTCCGCGAGCACGGTCGCGCCGACGCCGCGGCGCCCGGCCGTGTACAGGCTGTCCTTGACGGCGACATCGTCGTCGATCACGACCTGCTCGACGGTGAGGCCTTCGTCGCGGGCGAGGTCGGCGGCCATCTCGAAGTTCATGACGTCGCCGGTGTAGTTCTTGACGATGTGCAGGGTGCCGGCGCCGCCGTCCACGGCCTGCGTCGCGGCCAGCATCTGGTCCGGCGTCGGCGAGGTGAAGACCTCGCCCGGGCAGGCCGCGTCGAGCATGCCCGGGCCGACGAACCCGCCGTGCATCGGCTCGTGCCCCGATCCGCCGCCGGACACGATCGCCACCTTTCCGGTCACGGGCGCGTCGGCGCGCGCGATCCAGTGCGGATCGGTGTGGACGACCAGGCGGCCGGCATGTGCCAGGGCGATGCCGGCGAGCTCCTCCCTGACGACGTCCTCCGGCCGATTGATGAGCTTCTTCATCGCTGCCCCCTCCACTGCGGCCGCCGGGTCGGGCCGGCGGCTTCACGGTCACGCGACCATCGTTCGTCGCCCGGCTGCGCCAGTCAAGGGCCCCCACCGCTGGCTCTCCGCCCCGCGTCGTGGCGCCTTCAGTGCCACGCGCGCGGGAGTGACGTAGACTCAGGAGCACACGCCGCCCGTGGAGCGGCGACCAGACCGACTGGAGGTGTCGTCGATGCCGCGCACCGCGAAGCCTTACCGACTGGTTCCCGCCGAAGTCCCCAAGCCGGCGGGGAGGCGCGGCGGCATCTACGCCGAGATCGTCGCCGACTTCGTCGCCTCCGGAGTCGAGTCGGCGCTCGTCGAGGTGCCGGGGCGCAAGGCCAATTCGGTCAACGTCGGCCTGCGCAAGGCGGTCACGACGTCGGGCGCGCAGGTCAAGGTCATCGTGCGCGCCAACCAGGTCTACCTGCAGAGGGTCTGAGACGAGTGCGGCGGGCGACCCGCCGCCGCTCCACAGAAGCGGCGGGCCGCCCGCCAGCGCGCTGCACGGCGCCCGCCGCCGTCAGCGCACGCTGAGACGCGGCGTCAGCGCACGGTCAGCCGGTTGGAGGCGATCTTGCTCTGCGGGTTCCCGGCGGCGTCCCTCGCGGAGACGAAGAACCGGTACTTGCCCTTGGCCAGCTTGCAGCGGAACTTGACCGTCGAGGTGGCGCCGGCCGTGACTCTCGCGGCCTTCACGGTCTTCACGGTGCGGCCGCGGGCGTTCTTCACGACGATCTTCGCCGAAGCGGTACCCGCACACGGCGCTTGATCGGCGACCACGAAGCGCAGCTTGACGGTCTTGCCGCGGGTCACAGCAGCGGAGTACGGCGCCCGCGTCGTCGGCTTGCGCGTGTCGATACGGACGACGGCGGAGGCCGCGGCTCCCGCGTTGCCGGCCGCGTCGGTCGACCAGTAGGTCACCGTGTGTACGCCGTCGCCTGTGTGGTCGGCCGGGGCCGCGACTTCGCGCGCCGTCCCCTCGACCTCGGCGCCCCCGTCGAGGGCGCTGAACGTCCCGGCGATGCCGGAGGCGTCGTCGCTCGCCAGGAACACCAGGGTCACGCCGTGGTTGATCCAGCCCCGCGGAGCGCTCACCTGGGTCGTCGTGACCGGGGCGACCACGTCGATGTTGACGTAGCCTGTCTGGTGCACGCTCTCGAAGCCCTTGCCGTTCTTCGCGTAGAAGCTCACCGTGTGATGGCCGGCGCCCGACACGTCGAACGTGGCGGGGCTCGAGACCTCGAGCCAGGATCCACCGTCGAGTTGGTAGCGGATGGTGATCGGGCCGGGGTTGCCGCGACCGGTGATCTTCACCGTCGTGGTGCCGTTCCGCCAGTGGGAATCGAGGGTCGCAGCCAGGCCCTCGGCCTGCGCGTACGGGTCGGAGATGTTGACCCAGCCCGTGCGGGTGGCCTCGACGTTGCCGACCTTGTCCACCGACCAGTAGGTGACCGGGTGCTGGCCGACGCCGGACACGACGAAGGCCTTGGTGTAGGTCTGCGTGGCGCCGTGGTCGACCGCGTAGTACGTGGCCGCCACGCCGGCGTTCCCGACGTCCGTGGCCGAGAGTGTCACCGTCACGGCCGCGTTGGTCCAGCCGCTGAGGTCGTCGGCCTGAAGACCGGTCGCCGTGGTCACGGGAGCGCTCGTGTCGGGGCGGTCGGCGAGGATCGTGCCGCCGCCTCCGACGGCCCAGCCGGAGCCGCCGCGCCAGGCGATACCGTTGAGGGTCTGGGTGGTGACCGTGGCCTCGGCGGCCCACGAGCCGCCGCCGTTGGCGGTCACGCGGACGGTCCCGTACGAGCCGGCGACCCTGACGCGGCTCGCGTCGATCACGGTCAGCGCGCGCAGCGTCTGGGTCGTCCCGGACTTCTGTGGGACCCAGGTGCCGCCGCCGTTGGTGGTGCCGCGGATCAGACCGCCGTTGCCGGCGATCCAGGCGGTCGCAGCGCCGCTGCAGCCGATGGCGTTCAGGCTCGACTTCGTGCCGGCGGACTGGCCGATCCAGGTGGCGCCGCCGTCGGTCGTGTGCCGGATCGTGCCCTTGTTGCCGACGACCCAGCAGTTGGAGGTGTCGGCGCAGGCGACGCCGTACAGCGCCCACGTCGTGCCGGACCGCTGAGCCGCCCAGGTCATGCCGCCGTTGGTGGTGCGCAGCACGGTGCCGCGCCCGCCCACCGCCCAGCCGGTCTTGGCGTTCGCGAAGGTCACCGCGTTGAGCGCCTGGTTCGTTCCGGACTTCTGGGCGGCCCAGGTGCCGCCGCCGTTGGTCGTTCGGAGGATGGTGCCGCCGCCGCCCACTGCCCAGCCGGTGGCGGCGTCGATGAAGACGACCGCGTCGAGAGTCTGGGTCGTGCCGGACGCCTGGGCCTTCCAGGTCTCGCCGCCGTCCGTGGTGCGGAGGATCGTGCCGCCGCCGCCCACTGCCCAGCCGGCGCTCTCGTTGACGAACGAGACGCCGTAGAGCGGCTGCGTGGTCCCGGAGACCTGTGCGGCCCAAGGCGCGTCGGCGGCGAGCGCCGCCGTGGGCGCGACCAGCAGGAGGAGCAGCGCGACGAGCGCCACTGCGCCCCCGGCGATTCTGTGAGTAGTCCTCTTCACGTCCTGTCTCCTCGTCCAGTGGGGGCGAGCCCACCGTTGCCAGATCGCCGGCGTCTCTCCACGCGCGGCGTCACCACTTTGCTCGTATCTGATGGTCGGGCATCCGCGCCCGTTCGGCGATGGGACGTGTGTCTAGCGGCACCAGGTACGTTTGCCTAGACGGACCGAGGTAAGGTCCGGCGACTCCGGTGCGTGTCGGCCCGGCCGTCCCCCGGTACACTCCGTCCATGACCGTCACGTCTTCCGCGCCCGGCTCCGGGCTCCTGCGCCGCACGTTCCGCTCGCTGCGCACCTACAACTTCCGCCTGTTCTTCATCAGCCAGGTGATCTCGATGAGCGGCACGTGGATGCAGTCGGTCGCCCAGAACTGGCTGGTGCTGAGCCTCACGGGGAGCTCTGTCGACCTGGGGATCACTGTCGGCCTGCAGTTCGGGCCGGTCCTGTTCCTCGGGGCGTGGGGAGGGGCCCTCGCCGACCGCGTCGACAAGCGCAAGCTCCTGATGGCGACGCAGTCGGCTGCCGCGGTCCTCGCCCTGGTGCTGGCCGTCCTCGTCGTCACCGACGTCGTCACCGTGTGGATGATCTGGGTGCTCACCGGCCTCACGGGCATCACCATGGCGCTGGGCATCCCGTCGCAGCAGAGCTTCGTGTTCGAGATGGTGGGGCCGGACGACATCGCCAACGCCGTCGGTCTCAACTCGGTCGTGATCAACTCGTCGCGGATCATCGGCCCGGCGATCGGCGCGCTGCTCATCGCCGGGGCCGGCGTGGCTCCCTGCTTCTTCCTGAACGCCGTGTCGTTCATCGCCGTGATCGGCGCTCTGGCGATCATGCGGACCGGCGAACTGCGGGGGGGCAGGAAGGTCGCGCGCGAGCCCGGACAGGTCCGCGCCGGCCTCCGCTACGCATGGCGCACCCCGGCGCTGCGCATCCCGCTGGTCATGCTGGCCGTCATCAGCACGCTGGCCTACAACTACTCGGTGGTGCTGCCGCTGTTGACCAAGAGCGTGTTCGGCCGCGGCGGAGGCTCCTACGGGATCCTCTCGGCGGCCATGGGCGTCGGGGCGCTCGCCGGCGCCCTGCTCATGGCGAGCCGGGGAAGGCCGTCGCGCCGCCTGCTCGTCGGCGCCGCCTTCGCCTTCGGCGGAGTCACCATCGCGCTCGCGCTCGTCCCCGGCTACTACGCCGGGCTCGGGCTGCTCGTGCTGCTGGGGGGCGCCGGCGTCCTGTTCATCAGCACGACGAACGCGTTGCTGCAGCTGAACGCGGCGGACGCGATGCGCGGCCGCGTGATGGCTCTCTGGTCGATCGTCTTCCTCGGCAGCACGCCCATCGGCGGGCCGATCACCGGCCTGCTGGTGCGTGGGCTCGGAGTGCGCTGGGCCATCGGCATCGGCGGCGTCGCCGCACTGGCGACGGCCGCGGGCGCCCTGCTGGCCCTGCGGCACCGCGGGATCGTCGAAGAGGGCAGCTGCGAGGCGCCGGTCTGCCTGCCTGACGGACCGGCGCCCGGCGACGCCCTCGGCGAAGCGGTCGAGGTCGGCGCGCGCGCCGCGGCCGCCGGCCGCAAGTAGGCGGCCCGCGTCTCAAGTCGCTCGCCGCGTTGCCGATGTAGGTTACGGGGCCGCTCGACCCGCGTGGCCCCGCCGTGAGGCGATCGGCGAAAGGAGCACGGTGCTTCTTCAGGGGAACCTGCAGGAGTTCAGTCTGCCCAACATCTTCCAGCTCGTGAAGATGAGCGCGAAGAGCGGCGCCCTCACCATCCGCAGGGACGGCGAATCGGGCAGGGTCTTCTTCCGCAACGGGATGATCACGTACGCCTACTCCTCGCCGCAGCTGCTGCCGCTCGGCGAGCGGCTCGTCAAGGCCGGGGCGATCAGCCACGCGCAGCTCAAGCAGGCGCTCGCCGCGCAGAAGAAGGCCTCCGACGGAGCGCGTCTCGGGAACATCCTCCTGGAGCAAGGTCGCCTCGACCGAGGGACGCTCGAGGCGGCGGTGCGCGAGCAGATCCAGGACACCGCCTTCAACTTCTTCAGCTGGACCGACGGCGAGTTCGAGTTCGGCGCCGGCGACAGTCCTCCCGAGGAGGACATCCTCGTCGAGATGAACGTCGAGACGGTCATCATGGAGGGCTGCCGCCGCATCGACGAGTGGGCGCTGATCTTCGAGCAGCTCGGCTCGCTGGAGCGCGTCCCGCACCTCGCCTACGGCGACCACGTGGACGACGAGGGCAGCCTCACGCTCACGGCCGAAGAGTGGCGCGTCGTCGTCCACATCGACGGCCGCGCCGACATCAACACCATCCTGCGCGACTCCGGCCTGGACCGGTTCCACGGCGCGAAGGTCATCTACAGCCTGTTCTCCAGCGGCCTCATCACCGTGACCGAGCCGGTGCTCGAGGCCATCGGCAAGGGGACGAGCGTGGCCATCCGCGGTCCTATCGACATCTACAACGAGGTGTTCCTCAACACACTGACCGACTCGAACGTCGTGAAGCAGCTGCGCGTCGAGCTGATCGACGAGAAGGAAGTGGAGATCCCCGTGGTCGCCGGGCAACTGCCGGCCAACGGCAACGGCAACGGGCACGGCGGCGAGGACACCGAAGGTGCGCCGCCGGCCGAGGACATCCTCGTCTTCACCGCCGCTTCCAGCTGCCCCGAGCAGGCCTGGCTCAGGCTCGCCGGCGAGAGTTCGGCGTGGATCCTGCTGGCCAACGCGAACGATGTCGACAGCCTCCGGTCAACACGCGCGGACCTCGAGTTCGTCAAGGGGCTCGACAAGGTCCCCTACGTCGTCGCCACCTACATGTCGATGACCGGCGACGAGATGTCGGCCAAACAGGTCGCGAAGGCTCTCGGTCTCGACGCCAAGACACTGGTGCTGCCCTGCCACCTGCGCGACCGCGAATCCTGCGCGAGCGTGGTCAAGGCGGCGCTGGAACTGGCGGCGGTGAAACGCGGCGCCTGAGGCGCCGCCGTCGCGCCGCCGTCCCATCACCCCGCGCCGCAGCCCCGTCCAACGCCGCCCTCCGCTTGTCTTCGCCGCTCCGCGGCGCGAAGATTGATCACCCGCGCGACAAGAAAGGACACCACCGCATGTACTACCCCAGCTACCGCATGAGACGCCTCCGCCGCACCCCCGCGATCCGGGACCTGGTGCGCGAGACGAAGCTCCAGCTCGACGACCTGGTCTATCCGCTGTTCGTCATCGCCGGCGAGAACATCAAGAACCCCATCTCGTCGATGCCGGGCTGCTACCAGCTCTCCATCGGCAACGTGCTGCCTGAGGTGCGCGAGATCGTCAAGCTCGGCATCAAGGCGATCCTGCTGTTCGGCATCCCGGCGCACAAGGACCCGGCCGCCACCGGCGCGTACGATCACGAGGGCATCGTCCAGATGGCCGTCCGCGCCATCAAGGACGAGTTCCCCGACCTCGTGATCATCACCGACGTGTGCCTCTGCGAGTACACGGACCACGGCCATTGCGGCGTGGTCCAGGAGGGTGAGGTGCTCAACGACGTCACCCTCGAGCTGCTCGCGAAGATGGCGGTCACGCACGCGGAGTGCGGCGCCGACATGGTCGCCCCGAGCGACATGATGGACGGCCACGTCGCCGCCATCCGCAACGCGCTCGACGACGAGGGCCTCACCGACACGATCCTGCTGTCGTACTCGAGCAAGTTCGCCTCGGCGTTCTACGGCCCGTTCCGGGAGGCGGCCGAATCCGCTCCGGCGTTCGGCGACCGCAAGACCTACCAGATGGACCCGGCCAACCTCGAGGAGGCCGTGCGCGAGTCCCTGCTCGACATCGAGGAGGGCGCCGACATGATCATGGTGAAGCCGGCGATCCCGTTCCTCGACGTCATCCACGCCGTCAAGCAGGAGACCAAGTTCCCGCTCGCCGCCTACAACGTCAGCGGCGAGTACGCGATGATCAAGGCCGCGGCGGCCAATGGCTGGCTCGACGAGCAGCGCGCCGTGCTCGAGGCCGTCACCGGCATCAAGCGCGCCGGGGCCGACCTCATCATCACCTATCACGCCAAGGATCTCGCCACCTGGCTGGGATGACGTCGAGACGGCCGGAGAGCGCCCGGCCGGACACCGCAACAGTGGCGATCGAAGGCCCGTCGCTGTAAGGTGGCCGTCCGCTCCTCACAGGGGCGGCTGCAGGAGAGGGTCGGGCGGCGCACCCATCTGCGCGTTGCGCCGCCCGCCCGTCTCTGGCACACTGGAGTCGGTTTGCACCATCCTCACGCTGAAAACCCTCACGGAATGCACGCGCGGCCCGGCGACGCCGGGGACGGCGTCGCACCTCCGCGCGTCATCGCCTGGGAGGTCACGCGCAGCTGCAACCTGGCCTGCGTGCACTGCCGGGCGTCCGCGGTCCACGGTCCGTACGAGGGCGAGCTGAGTACCGCCGAGGCGTTCAAGCTCGTCGACGAGATCGCCTCGTTCGCCAACCCGATCCTCATCCTCACCGGTGGCGACCCGCTCATGCGCGCCGACATCTTCGACATCGCCGAGTACGCCATCGGCAAGGGCTTGCGCACCGTGATGTCGCCGAACGGCACGCTGGTCACTCCCGAGGTGGCGCAGCGCATGCACGACGTCGGCATCGCCCGCGTCAGCATCTCCATCGACTTCCCGACCGCCGCGGAGCACGACGAGTTCCGCGGCGTCCCCGGCGCCTTCGACGGCGCGGTCCGCGGCATCCAGAACTGCCTCGCCGCGGGAGTGGAGGTGCAGATCAACAGCACCATCACCAAGCTGAACGCGCACTACCTGCCGGCCCTCCTGCAACTCGCCGATGACCTCGGCGCTGTGAGTTTCCACCCGTTCATGCTGGTCCCCACGGGACGCGGCAAGGAACTCGAGGAGCAGGAACTGCCGCCGGACGAGTACGAGAAGGCGCTCGAGTGGATGTACGACGCGCAGCAGGAGAGCGACCTGTTCATGAAGCCCACGGACGTGCCGCACTACTGGCGCGTCATGCGGCAGCGCGCCAAGGCGCAGGGTCGCAAGCTCGAGGTGCACCCGCACAGCCACGGCGGCATGAACACTCTCAGCCGCGGCTGCCTCGCCGGCATCGGCTTCTGCTTCATCAGCCACATCGGCGAGGTCCAGGGCTGCGGCTACTTCGACAAGGTCGCCGGCGACGTGCGCAAGCAGACGTTCCCCGAGGTGTGGCGCGACTCGCCGCTCTTCAACGAGCTCCGCGACTTCGACGGCCTCAAGGGCAAGTGCGGCGCCTGCGAGTTCAAGAAGGTCTGCGGCGGCTGCCGCGCGCGAGCCTACGAGGCGACCGGCGACTACATGGCCGAGGAGCCCTACTGCGCCTACGTGCCCAAGGGCTGGTGCGCGCCGGGCGTCGGCTGACGCCTCCCGGCGCGTCTCTCTCCGGCTGCGCCCTCCGCAGGCCAGACTCTCACCCTCAAGTCAAGACTTAGACTTCTTCCGCGCTCTCGGAGAGGCCCAGGCGCATCGTGAGCCCGTCTCCCTCGCGTCCGACCACGGTGAAGCCCGCCCGCTCGTAGAGACGGCGGGCGGCCTCGTTCCTCTCCGACACGCTCAGGCTGAGCGCGCCGGCGCCCCGTTCGCGGGCCAGCTGCACCGTGGCCGCGAGCAGCGCGGTCCCCAGGCCGCGTCCCCGGAACGCCGGGTCGACCCCGAGTCCCACGCCGGGCACGTCCTCGTCGATGAACCCGTAGCCCGGGTGCTCGGCCGTGAACCGGCGGAGCCAGCAGGCTCCGGCCGGCTCGCCGTCGACTTCGGCGATGATGCCGGCGTCACCCTCTCGCCCCCAGCCCGCGACGTAGTCGGCGATCTCCGGGATCGCGAGGAGGTCGTCGAGCGGGAAGGGATCCTCACCGGGAGAGCGCTCCCAGCTCGCGGCCTCCGCCAGCATGGCCGCGATGAACGGCTCGTCCTCAGGCGTCGCCGGGCGAAGGCTCACGGCAGCCTCCTTCAGCGTCTGGTCACTTCGCGAAGTGCGTCTCGAGCAGCACCGAAGCTTCGTGGAGGCCGGCGTCGGCGTACAACTTCTGCGCCGTCTCGTTCTCTGCGCCGGTGCTCACCGAAGCTTCGGCGCAGCCGGCCTCTTCGAACACGCGCAGCGCCGTCTCGACGAGCCGTCGACCGATGCCTTCGCCGCGCCTCGGGCCGGCCACCACGAGCAGCTCGATGAGGCCCGAATCCGCCGTGTGGAAGAGGCCCGGTACGATCGCGTAGCTCAGGAGCCCGACCGCGTCGTCACCGTCATGGGCCAGCAACGCGCCGCTGACCGGTGACGCCAGAAAGTGCCGGACGTAGTGCTCGTCGATGGCGGAGACGTCGCCCTCACCCTCGGCCATCTCCTTGACGAGGCGGACGATGTCGGCCTCGTCTCCGGGGCCGGCGTGGCGGATGGTCACTGGCATGGCGTGCTCCTCGGGCCGGGGCTCCTCTCGTGCTGCCGTTCGGCGCGAGCCGCGTCATGCCTGCCTTTCCCGCGATTGCGGGTAGGTTGTGTAGCGAGACACATGCCGCGCGGCGGCGCGTAGTATAGTGCCACCTTTGCAGTTCCAGCACTCGCAGGGAGGACCCGAGTGAACACCGAGACGTCCGCGCGCCTCTTCCGGGAGGCGCTTCAGTACATCCCCGGCGGGGTCAACTCGCCCGTCCGCGCCATGAAGGGCGTCGGCATGCCGCACCCGCTGTTCATCTCGCGCGCGGAGCGCTCCCACATCTGGGACGCCGACGGCAACGAGTTCGTCGACTTCGTCTCTTCGTGGGGCCCCATGATCCTCGGCTGGGGGCACCCCGAGGTCGTCGGCCGGCTCAAGGAGCAGGTCGACCGCGGCACCAGCTACGGCGCCCCCACGGAGCTCGAGGTCGAGCTGGCGCGCCTCGTGTGCGAGGCGGTGCCGTCGGTGGAGCTCGTGCGCATGGTCAACTCGGGCACCGAGGCGACGATGAGCGCCGTGCGCGTCGCCCGCGGCTTCACCGGGCGCGAGAAGATCGTGAAGTTCATCGGCTGCTACCACGGCCACTCGGACGGCTTCCTGGCCGCGGCCGGCAGCGGCGTGCTGACGCTCGCGCTGCCCGACAGCCCCGGCGTCACCAAGGGCACCACCGCCGACACGCTCCTGGTCGAGTACAACGACGTCGCCGCGCTGACCGAGGTGTTCGAGGAGCGCGGCGAGGAGATCGCGGCGCTCATCGTCGAGCCGGTCGCCGGCAACATGGGCGTCGTGCCGCCGCAGCCGGGCTTCCTCGAGGCCTGCCGCGAGCTGTGCACGAAGCACGGCGCGGTGCTCATCTTCGACGAGGTCATCACCGGCTTCCGCGTCGGCTGGGGCGGCGCCCAGGAGCGCTACGGCGTGATGCCCGACCTCACCACGCTCGGCAAGATCATCGGCGGCGGCCTGCCCGTCGGCGCGTTCGGCGGCCGCCGCGACATCATGGAGACGGTGGCGCCGCTCGGCTCGACCTACCAGGCCGGCACGCTCTCCGGGAACCCACTCGCCATGGCCGCCGGCGCGGCCACGTTGCGGGTGCTCTCGGAGCCGGGCGTGTACGAGCAGCTCGAGGCCGCCGGAGCGCGCGTCGAGGAGAGCCTGCGCGCGGCCGCCGATTCCGCGGGCCGCGCCGTCACCATCAACCGGGTCGGGCCCATGCTCACGATGTTCTTCTGCGCGGGCCCGGTGCACAGCTTCGCCGACGCCAAGGCGGCCGACACCGCCGCCTACGCCGCCTACTGGCGACACATGCTGGAGGCCGGCGTGTACCTCGCGCCGTCGCAGTTCGAGGCGGCGATGATCTCGCTGGCGCTCACAGACGCGGACCTCGACAAGGCCGCGGCGGCCGCGAACGACTGGTTCGCCGGAGCGGGGGTCTGACGGTGCGCGGCGTCGACAAGAACGACGTACCCAGCGTCACCGTCCCGCGGCTCGCGCTCTACCTGCGCAAGCTTCGCGAGCTCCGCGCGCGCGGCGTCGACAGGGTCTCGTCCAAGGACCTCGCGGAGATGATCGACCTCAACGCCGCGCAGATCCGCAAGGACTTCTCGTACTTCGGCGAGTTCGGCACCCGCGGCGTGGGTTACGAGGTGCCCGTGCTCGTCGACGAGATCACGCGCTGTCTGGGCCTCGACCACACGTGGAACGTGGTCATCGTGGGCGCCGGTCTGCTGGGCACCGCGCTGGCGCGCTACCGCGGGTTCGGCGAGCAGGGCTTCCGTCTGGTGGGCATGTTCGACAGTTCCGCGAGCGTGATCGGCGCCCGCTTCGGGTCCGGGGACGACAGCCGCGTGCGCAGCGTGCACGAGCTGGACGAGTTCTGCCGCAAGGAGCGCGTCGACATCGCCATGATCACCGTGCCGGCCGGCGAGGCCGAGAACACGGTGCGGCGCCTGGGGGCGGCCGGGGTCAAGGCGATCCTGAACTTCGCCCCGATCAAGGTGCACGCTCCCGAGGGCGTGCTGGTCCGCCAGGTCGACCTCTCCAGCGAGCTCATGTCGCTGTCGTTCTACCTGGACAAGGAGCAAGACTGATGCCCGTAGAGTCACGCGGAGGACGGAGCGCTAGTGAGCGGCCTCCGGGGCCGAAGGCTCCCCGGGGGACGGAGTAGCAGTGGACCTCGTCGCCGGCGTGGGCGCGGCGCTCGCGGCGGCCGGGGAGGCCTTCGGCCCGGCGCCGGCCGCCACGCCCGAGCCGCGGTGGGGTGCGCTGTACATGGAGCTCGACGCCGGCGCGGACGAGGCGTTCGCCACCGATATCGAGCTCATCTACGAGGGCTACCTGCTGCACTACCGCGAGAGCCGCGCCGTGGCGCTCGCGGCCGACGATCTGGAGACCCGGCTGCTCGCCGGGGACTGCTACTACGCGCGCGGCCTGCGCGGCATCGCCGCGCGCGGGGACGCCGACGCCGTCGGCCTGCTCGCCCGCCTCATGGCGGCGTGCTCGTACCTGCGCGGCGCGGGCGCGCCGTTCGCCGCCGACGACGCCCTCTGGGCGTATGCGACGGCGGGGCTCGTCGCGCAGCACGCCGGCGCCGCCCCGGCGTCGGTGGCGGCGCTCTTCGACGCCGTCGACGCCGGCTTCCACGCCTCGCCGACGGCCGACGTGCCGGCGGCGGTGCGCGAGGCGGCCGCCCGTCTGACCCTGACCGACCCCGCGCCGCTGCTCCGCGAGCTCGACGCCGACACCGGGAGGTGACCGTGGACCTGCGCGCCTTCATCAGTCTGCTGGAACGCGAGGGCGAGCTGGCCCGCGTGCGCCCCGAAGTGGATCCGTACCTCGAGATGGCGGAGATCGCCGATCGCGCCAGCAAGGCGCACGGGCCGGCGATCCTGTTCGAACAGCCCAAGCGGTCGGCAGGGCAGCCCGCCGTGCCGGTCCTCATGAACCAGCTCGGCTCCTACCGCCGTCTCGAGCTGGCGCTCGGCGCGCCGCTCGACGACATCGCCAAACGCATCGGCGGCCTGCTCGAGTTGCAGGTGCCGAGCGGCCTCGTCGGCAAGGTCAAGGCGCTCGGCCAGCTCAAGGAACTCGCCTCCTACGGCCCCCGGTACGGCAAGAAGGCCCTGTTCCGCGAGGTGGTCGTCGACCCGCCGGACCTGACGCGTCTGCCGGTGCTCACCACGTGGCCGGGCGACGGCGGGCCGTTCATCACGCTGCCGATCGTCGTCACCAAGGACCAGCAGGGCCGCCAGAACGCCGGCATGTACCGCCTCCAGGTCTTCGACGGCCAGACGACCGGCATGCACATCCACATCCACCACGACGGCGCGGCCAACTTCCGCGAGGCGGGCGACAGGATGGAAGTGGCGGTCGCCCTGGGCACCGACCCGGCGGTCACGTACGCCGCTACGGCGCCGCTCCCTCCGGGCATCAGCGAGTTCATGTTCGCCGGCTTCCTGCGCGGCGAGCCCGTCGACATGGCGCAGTGTGCCACGGTCGACCTCCAGGTGCCCGCCGACGCCGAGATCGTCCTCGAGGGCTACGTCGAGAAGGGTGACACGCGTCTCGAGGGCCCGTTCGGCGACCACACGGGCTACTACTCGCTCGCCGACCAGTACCCGCTGTTCCACCTCACCGCCATGAGTCATCGCCGCGACCCCGTCTATCCGGCCACCATCGTCGGCAAGCCGCCGATGGAAGATGCGTATCTGGGCAAGGCGACGGAGCGCCTCTTCCTGCCGCTTCTGCAGCTCGTCCAGCCCGAGATCGTCGACATGGACCTGCCGATCGAGGGCGTCTTCCACGATTGCGCCATCATCAGCATCCGCAAGGAGTACCCGGGCCACGCGCGCAAGATCATGAACGCGGTGTGGGGCATGGGGCAGATGATGTTCACCAAATTCGTGGTCGTGGTCGACGAGCACGTCGACGTGCACGACTACAGCGAGGTCACCTGGCGGGTGTTCAACAACGTCGACCCCGAGCGCGACTGCGTCATCCAGAGGGGCCCCCTCGACGTCCTCGACCACTCGAGCCCGACCGCGCGCTACGGCGCCAAGATGGGCATCGACGCCACCAAGTCGTGGCCCGACGAAGGGCACACGCGCGAGTGGCCGGACGAGCTCGCCATGGATCCGGGCGTCGTCAGGCGGGTGAATGAGCGCTGGAAGGAGTTCGGGCTGCCGTTCTCGTGAAGGCCGGTGCAGCTTCGCCGGCCGGCCCGCGCCGCCCATCGCTTTACGCCGGGGCGGCGCGCTTCTACACTGGGCGCGTCCGTGACGACGCCAGCGACCACCTGAGGAGGCGACTGTGTTCCACGGCAACGTCCATCGCCATCTGCTCGTCCTCTCCCTGGTGAACTGGGCCATCGCGATCGTCTGCTGGACGATCAGCGCCTATCTCGGCACGGCGAGGCCGACCAACCTCATCGTCTACACCGTCCTCTTCGTCGTCGGCCTGTTCGCCGTGATCGTGGCCGTCGGCTCGTTCGTGCTGGCCGACTTCGGCACCGAGCCGATGCCGGCGGTCGCCGCGGCCACCGCCGACGCCGGCGCTCCCGAGGCCGTCGAGCCTCCGGCCGACAAGGCCGGACCCGGCGCCTGACGCCGCAGGTGGCGTCCTCCGGCGGCGCCCGCGCCGCCTCACGGCCGGCGCTCTTCGCGAGACTCGTCAAGATCGAGCACAGCGTCTACGCGCTGCCGTTCGCCTATGCCGGCGCCTTCCTTGCGGCCGGCGGCTGGCCCACCGTGAGCCAGCTCGTCTGGATCACGCTGGCCATGGTCGGAGCGCGCAGCGCCGCCATGGCGCTCAACCGCCTCATCGACGCCGGCATCGACGCGCGCAACCCCCGCACCGCGACGCGCGAGCTGCCGGCGGGACGCCTGGGGCGCCGGGAGGTCGTGGTCTTCACCATCGTCTCCGTCGCCCTGCTGGTCGTGGCCGCCTTCAACCTTTCGGAGCCGTGCCGGTACCTGTGGCCCATCCCGCTGGCGGCTTTCGTGCTGTATCCGTACACCAAGCGCTTCACGTGGCTCTGCCACTACTTCCTCGGCCTCACCCTCGGGCTCGCGCCGGCCGCCGCCTGGATCGCCGTCACCGGCGAGGTGGCGCTCGAGGCGTGGCTTCTCTTCTTCGCCGTCGGACTCTGGGTCGGCGGCTTCGACGTGCTGTACGCGGTGTTCGACCTCGAGTTCGACCGCGCCCAGGGTCTGCACTCGCTGCCGGTGTCGATCGGCGAGCGCGGCTCCGTGCTCGTGGCCGCGCTCTCTCACGTGCTCACGATCGCGCTGCTCGCCGCCGTCGGCGCGCTGGCCGGCCTTGACTGGATCTACTGGGCCGGCCTGGTCGCGGTGACCGCGCTGCTGGCTTGGCCACACGTGGACATCGCCCGTCGCGGATTACGTGAGGTCGGTATGAGCTTCATGTCCGTGAACGGCGCCGTGGGGCTCCTCTACGGCGCCATCGTTGTACTGGCGACCGTCATCGGGTAGGAAGGGTCTGCACCCGGCCGTCGCAGCCTCGAGAAAGCTTGTGATTCTGCTCGCGAGCGGATACCCGGGATGGTACAATCGAGCGCGCCCGGCCTCAGAGTGGGGACTCAGAGGTCTGGCGGCAACGTCAGTGCAGGGAGCCGAGGGGAAACGGGAGCTTGACCGAAGGCCGCCAGCGCCATCGCTATCAGCCCGGGCCACGACGGTGGTATCGCACCACGTGGTTCGCCACGCTCGTCGTCGTCGCGTTCGTCGTCGTCGTCGCGGTCGTCGTCGTCATCCCCGTGTGGGCCACGAGCACGCCGAGCTACTGCTCCTCGTGCAAGGCCACCGAGGCGGCGGGGAGGTCGTGGGAGCGCTCGCCACACTCCACCGTCTCGTGCACCGAGTGCCACGTGCCGCCGGGCATCGCCGGCGCGGTCAAGTGGCGCACGCGCGAGTGGCTGAACATCTGGGCCGACTACCTCAACGTCCCTCAGGTCGCCAACCGCGGCCAGCGCCCGAGCAACGCGAACTGCCTGCAGTGTCACGACGTGCAGAACATCCCCGCGCAGAACGACATCGTCCGCATGCCGCATGAGGCCCACGTCGATCTGCGCAACCTCACCTGCGCCGACTGCCACAACCAGGTCGCGCACCCCAAGCCGGGCAACACGGGCACCGAGGTCTCGATGGCGGTGTGCTCCATGTGCCACGAGGAGACGGCCCAGCCCGACCAGTGCGAGTTCTGTCACATCGAGCCGCAGGCCGAGGACGTGCATCCCCAGGACTACATCCAGACGCACGGCGAGCAGGCGCTCGCCGATCCCGAGTCCTGCCTGCGCTGCCACCACAGCAAGGCGTCCTTCTGCGATCCGTGCCACGCCAAACCGACGCCCGACCACTTCTCGGGTACGTGGCGCTACACGCACGGCACCACGGCCACGAAGGACCCGCTCGGCTGCACCGGGTGTCACGACAACGACACGTTCTGCGAGCAGTGCCACCGCGTGCAGCATCCGAGCGACTGGATCCAGACGCACGGCCCCATCGCAGCCAGGAGCGGCGACGCCTGCATGGTCTGTCACCCGCGGAGCATGTGCGACCGCTGCCATGAGGCCGAGGGAGTGAAGGTCCCATGACGCGCCTGCGCCTGATGCTGCTGCTGGTCGTGGCCCTGAGCGTGGCGGCGCTCGGCCTCGCCGGCTCCGCCGTCGCCTCTCCCGCGACCGCCACCGATCCCCTCAACGCGCCGACCAACGACGAGTGCTTCAAGTGTCACGGCTCGGCGGACGTCAAGGGCGAGACCATCGACGTCAAGGGCGTACAGAAGAGCATCTACGTCGATCGCGCCATCTACGAGCAGTCCCGACACGGCAAGCTCGCCTGCACCAGCTGCCATCTCGGCTTCAAGCCCGGCCCGCACGATGCCGAGCAGACGCAGAACTGGCTCGCGACCGCCAAGATCGGCGCCTGTCGCGAGTGTCACGCCGACGTGTTCGACATGTACCGGGGCTCGTTCCACGGCAACCTGGTGTTCGGTGAGTCGAGCGGCAAGGCGCCCGTCTGCGCCGACTGCCACGAGGCGCACAACATCATGCCGCCCGAGTCGCAGGAGTTCCGGGCGCAGATCGACACCCTGTGCGCCAACTGCCACGCGGACGCGCTCGAGACCTACCTCGACAGCTATCACGGCAAGGCCTTCTATCTCGGCGACCTCAAGACCGCCGTCTGCACCGACTGCCACGGCGGTCACCGCATCCTCGCGCCGTCCGACCCCAACAGCTCGGTCAACGAGGCCAACCTGATCCAGACCTGCGGTCAGTGCCACCCCGGCGCCAACGACAACTTCGTCCAGTTCATGGTCCACGTCGATCCGAAGAGCCCGAGCTCCTCGTTCCTCGTCTGGACCTTCTACGCGGCGTACATCCTGTTGATCGGCGTCGTCTTCACGTTCGGATTCGTGCACTCCGGCCTGTACATCTATCGGGGGTTCAAAGATGGCCTCTACAAGAGAAACCATCACTGAGCAGCCGACAACCGCGGCCGAGCGCCCCAAGAAGCAGGTGCGCACGCGCATCGAGTACCGGCGGTTCACGGTGTTCCACCGCTGGATGCACTTCCTCGTCTTCTGTAGCTTCACGGTGCTCGTGTTCACGGGCATGCCGCTCAAGTACAAGGACACCGAGTGGGCGCGCTGGTTCATGGACCTGTTCGGCGGGGTCACCGCCGCGGGCGTGTATCACCGCATCGCCGCCATCGTCACGGTCTTCTACTGGACCGCCGAGATGATCGTCATGGTCATCATGGTGCTCAAGGCGCGCGGGAAGATGAAGAGCCGCATGCCGCTCATGTTCAACGGCAAGGACCTGCAAGACATCATCGGCATGTTCGCCTGGTTCTTCGGCAGGGGTCCCAAGCCGCAGTTCGACCGCTACACCTATTGGGAGAAGTTCGACTACCTCTCGCTGGTCGCCGGCACGGTCATCATCGGCATGACCGGCTTCATGATGTGGTTCCCCCTGGAGTTCACGAAGGTCCTGCCCGGCTACTGGCTCAACGTCGCGCTGGTCATCCACTCCAACGAGGCGCTGCTGGCCATGGGCGTCATCTTCATTTTCGTCCACTTCTTCAGTGCGCACCTCAAGCCGGAGAGCTTCCCGCTGGACAAGGTCATCTTCACGGGCAGCCTGCCGGTCGACCACTACAAGGCCGAGCGTCCGCTGGAGTACGCGCGCAGAGTGCGTGAGGGCACGCTCGACGAGGTCCTGATCGAGAGACGGATCACCTGGAAGACCTATGCCGCCGACGTAGTGTGGTGGATCATCACCCTCATCGCTGGGGCGAGCGCACTTATGATGACGGCGTTCATCATCTGGTCGGTGTTCGACTGATCATGGCGGGAGTGAGTGACAGAGTGGCTGCACGTCGCCGGTCCGGCGGCGAGGAGGTGGGTTCGGTGAAGGGTCAGCTCCGAAGGGTCGTACCCGCGGTCGCGGTGACCGTGGCGGTGCTCGCGGCCGTCGTCCTGGCGCTCGCGTTCTCGGCCCCGCCGGCGTCGGCGTACTCGCAGTGGGCGCACGACGGCGCCCTGGGGTGTTCCTGCCACGACCTGGGCACGCCGACCGACGCGACGTGCACCGCGTGCCACTCGGGCTTCAAGAGCTACCCGGGCATGACCTGCTGGTCCTGCCACGAGCCCGGCCAGGACACGTCGACGCTGTCCACGCCGAGCTCGGCCTGCAGCCAGGAATGTCACCTCTGGAACGCGGTGCAGAAGCAGTACATCATCCCCACCACGCACGGCGCCAATCCGCACCTCGGGTCCTCGAGCGCCTGCCTCGGCTGCCACCCGACGAGCGTGAGCATCGGCGATCCGGGCTCCAGCCCGCACCATCAGGGCACGGCCCCCGGGTTCAACCAGTGCGGCGCGTGCCACTCGTCGCCGCAGCAGCACGCCGGCAAGGTCGCCTGCGCCTCGTGCCACGCGAACGCCACCGCCTTCCATCTCTACCAGGCCGACAATCCCGGCTTCAAGAATTGCGGCAGCTGCCACTCCATGCGGCACGCCGGCAAGAGGGTCGCGACCGGCAAGTGCGCCGCCTGCCACAAGGGCACCGGTGGCCGGCCGGCGCAGCACTCCGCGTCGGTCACCAGGAAGTTCGTGTGCTCCGGCTGTCACAACAAGAGGCTGCACGCGCGTTCCGTGAGCAAGGCGGTCAAGAACTGCCGCACGTGCCACAGCGGCCGGTACCACGCGGCGCAGCGGACGCCGGGTAAGGCCACGTGCACGCGGTGCCATAGCATCGCCAAGCGTCACGACGACGGTTTCCAGTGCACGCTCTGCCATCGGAGCGCGATCCACAACCAGCGGCCCAAGCCCGTCAACCTGTGAGGTAGGCAGTGCGGTTCCGGCTCACGAAGCGCGGCGTCACGGTGGGGGCGATCGTCCTGACGATCGTCGTCATCGGCATCGGCGTGGCGCTCGCCGCGTCGTCCACGCCGCAGTTCTGCTCCACGTGCAAGAGCCACGTCCCCTACGTGGATGAGTGGCGCCTGTCGGCGCACGACGGCGTGAACTGCGAGCAGTGCCATACCAAGCCGGGTCCGTTCTTCTTCCTCACCGCGAAGCTCGAGGCGCTCCAGCAGCCGATCCATGAGCTCACCGGCGACTACGAGAAGCCCATCCTCGGCGCCGTGCTCAACCAGTCGTGCCGCCGCTGTCACAGCAACGACATCCTCTACAACCCGGTGTCCAAGAACGGCATCAGGGTCCAGCACCGGCACCTCATCGACGCCGGCTTCCTCTGCATGCGCTGCCACTCCACACAGGCGCACGGGGATGCGGTGCCGCCGGGGTCGCGCACCTACCCGTCCATGGACCAGTGCCTGCTGTGCCACAACAACGAGTACACGACCGCGGGCGGCCAGGTCGCGTCGTCCCGCTGCGACCTCTGCCACACCAAGCCTGACTACGGCGCCGTCCCCGTGTCGCACGAGACCCCCTCGTGGATCGACAACCACGGCTCGATCGGCATCCTCTCCACCTGCAGCGCCTGCCACGTGAAGAAGGACGCGTGCTCCAAGTGCCACAACGGCATCGTCATGCCGCACGACGACGCCTGGATCTCGCAGCACGGCGAGCGCGTCAACGCGACCGGCAGGCAGGCCTGCGGCCAGTGCCACGACACCAAGGAGTACTGCGAGACCTGTCACCAGGTGAAGATGCCGCATCCCGCCGATTACGTCGGCACGCATCCCGAGGTGGCCGAGCGCGTCGGCACCGGCACCTGCTTCAACTGCCATCTGGTCGCGAACTGCCAGGCGTGCCATGAGGAGCACAACGGCGGCGACCCGCGCGCCCACCAGCTCTTCAAGGGCGTCGAGTACCAGCTGCCGCCGGCGTCGCCGTCGTCCACTGCCATCGGGGCGGGTGGATGATGGCCGACAAGAAGCCACTCAAGAGCAAGGTCCTGCTGGACGTCCACATCCCCGGCAAGTGGATCCTCGGCGTGCTGGTGGCGCTCGGCGTGCTGTTCGTCGCCGCCGTCATCGGCTTCTCGGCCGTCAACCGCATCGACACGTGCGAGACGTGCCACATCATCAAGCCCGAGGTGGCCACGTACAAGCAGTCGGCGCACTATCGCGCCGGCGTCGGCTGCCAGAAGTGCCACACCAAGCCGGGCGTCTTCAACTACTTCATCCGCAACATCCAGGGTGTCACGAACCTCATCCTGTACGTCTCCGACACGTATCAGCGCCCCATCACCACCTTCGTCGGCGCCGACAACTGCACGCAGTGTCACCCGAACAGCGAGATCGAGAAGGACATCATCGTCGGCAACATCCGCGTCAACCACACCGGTCTGCGCCAGGACGGCTATCAGTGCCTCACCTGCCACGCCAACATCTCGCACCCCGGCACCCGGCCGGCGGTCGCGCGCGCCAGTCAGAACAAGATGTCGATCTGCGCGCGCTGTCACGACGGCAAGAAGCTGCCGGACGACTGCGACATCTGCCACGTCGGCGGTGTGCCGGCCAACGCTCCCAAGGTCAAGATGCCGTTGCACATGACGCCGGGCCAGTGCACCGGGTGCCATCAGCAGAAGGTCTTCTGCACCGAGTGCCACAACGGTCTTCAGATGCCGCATCCGGAGCGCTGGACGCAGGAGCACGGCCCGGTGGTCGTCGACCGCGGCAAGAGCATCTGCGCGTCCTGCCACCTCAAGGAAGACCCGAAGTTCTGCATCGATTGTCACGGCCTGCAGATGCCGCATCCGGGCAGCTGGCAGACGAGCCACGGCAGCTTCGCGCTCAAGGGCGACAACGAGAAGAAGTGCGTGAAGTGCCACGGCGAGGACAGCTGCATCAAGTGCCACGGCCTGCAGATGCCGCACCCGTCCGGCTGGATGTCGCAGCACTCGAGCGTCGCTCTCGGCAACTCCAGCCTGTGCAACAAGTGCCACAGCAGCTCGTTCTGCATCGGCTGCCACGGCGTCGAGCTGCCGCACAGCGGCGGCTTCATCGCGGACCATCCGAACCATACGTACAACCAGGGCAGCGTCTGCATGAAGTGCCACGGCAACGGCGGCACCGGGCCTCGCGGCTGCTACGGCGGCCAGTGCCACGCCGGCTCGATCAACTGAAGGCCGGCCGGCGGATGACCCCGCGAGGGGAGCATCAGGCATGAACGGGACTCCACCACAGAGCGTGTTCGTCGGCGTGAGCGGCGCGAGCGGAGCGCCCTATGCCGCCCGGCTCGTGCAGGCGCTGGCCGCGGCCGGCTGCAGTCTGCAGCTCAGCATCTCCGAGAGCGGTGTCCTGGTGCTCCAGCACGAGCTGGCGCTCCCGTCCGGCACGCGTGCCGCCGTCACCGCCGAGTTCCTCCATCGCGCGGGCGCGACCGCGCAGGTCTTCGCGCCCGACGACCTCGGCGCGCTGCCGGCGAGCGGCAGCAGCGCGCCGGACGCCGTCGTCATCTGCCCGTGTTCCATGTCCACGGCCGCCAACATCGCTCTCGGCACCTCGCGCACGCTCATGCACCGCGCCGCCGACGTCGCCCTCAAGGAGCGGCGCCCGCTGGTGGTGGTGCCTCGCGAGACGCCGCTGACGCAGATCCACCTTCGCCGGCTGCTCGAGCTCGCGGAAGCCGGCGCCGTGGTGCTCCCGGCCATGCCGGGCTTCTACTCACGGCCGCAGTCGCTGCAGGACGCCGTCGACCACGTCGCCGGCAAGGTCCTGACCGCCCTCGGCTTCGAGCAGGACCTGTTCCCGCCGTGGGATGGGGGCCGGGGCTGATGGCGCCGCGCCGACCCGCGCGCGGGTCCGGCGACCTCCCCATCGATCGCGACCCCTCGCGGATCGAGGCCATGTTCGGGGACATCGCCGCGCGCTACGACCTCATGAACCGTCTCATGACCGTGGGTCTCGACGGGCGCTGGCGGCGCCTGGCGGCCACCGAGGCACGTCTCACGCCCGGGGACGAGGGCCTGGACGCGTGCTGTGGCACCGGCGACCTCTCCTTCAGCCTCGCAGACACCTGTCCGGCGTGCGCGGTCACCGGGCTCGACTTCACGCCGGAGATGCTCGTGCACGCGCGCGAGAAGGCCGCTGCCCGCCAGAGCCACGGCCTCCCCGTCCCGCACGAGTTCGTCGCCGGCGACCTTCTCGACCTGCCGTTCGAGGACGATCGCTTCGCCGCCGTCACCGTGGGGTGGGGAGTGCGCAACGTGCCGGACGTGCCCAGGGCCTTTCGCGAGATGACGCGGGTCACCCGTCCCGGCGGCAGGATCGTGTGCCTCGAGTCGACGCAGGCGCCGGACGGTCTCGGCAAGCGCTTCCACGACGTGTGGATGGGCAGGGTCGTGCCGCTCCTCGGCCGGCTGGTCACCGGCGACCCTTCGGCGTACGCGTACCTGCCGGCCTCCGTGGCCGCGTTCCCGCGCGCCGACGAGCTCGCCGCCATCATGGCCGGGGCCGGGCTGACGAACGTCCGCTACCGGCGCTTGGGCTTCGGCGCGGTCGCACTGCACGTCGGCGAGGTGCCGGAGTGAAGCCGCGGCCGTCGCTGTCGTGGTCCTCGACGGCCCAGAAGCGCCGCGTCGCTCGCGGCCTCGACCTGGTGGAGGAACGCCTCGCCGGCGTAGCGGCCGAGTACCCCGGGGATCTCGGCGACGCATGCCGCGCGACGCTGAGCGCCGGCGGCAAGCGCGTACGGCCGCTCCTCACGCTCCTCTGCGCCCGCCGCGGCGAAGCGGCGGCCGAGCCGGTGCTGCGCGGCGCGGCCGCGGTCGAACTGCTGCACATGGCGACGCTCGTCCACGACGACGTCCTCGACCGCGCCGAACTGCGGCGCGGTCGCCCGACGGTGGCGCATCGCTACGGGTCGTCCGTGGCCGTCTCGGCCGGCAACTATCTGCTGGCCCGCGCCTTCTCGGAGCTCGTCGGCGCGGGCGTCCCCGCCGCCGTCGACCTCCTGAGCGCCACGGCCGTCGGGCTCAGCGAGGGGGAGGTGCTGCAGCGGGCCGAGGCTCACGACGTGCACGTCGGCGTCGAGGCCTACCTGCGCCGCTGCGAGCGCAAGACGGCCGACCTCTTCTCGGCCGCGTGCGCCCTGGGCGCCCTGCTCTCGGGCGGCGCGCCCGAGGCGGTCGACGCCGTCGGCGAGTACGGCCGCCTCATCGGCCTCGCCTTCCAGGTCTTCGACGACATCCTCGATTGCAGCGGCGACCAGGCGACGACCGGGAAGCGTCCGGGCACCGACGTGCGCGACGGCACCATCACGCTGCCGCTGATCTACGCGCTCGAGATCCGGCCGGAGCTGGCGGAGATCCTCCGCCGGCCGGCTCCCATCGAGGCCGACGTCGGCACCGTGCTGCACGCCGTCGTCGAGACCGGCGCCCTCGAGCGTGCCCGTGACGACGCTTTGAGGTACATTGAAGATGCCAGGTCGGTCCTCGCCACCTGCCCCGACACCGTCGAGCGTGGCTTGCTCGGCCAGGTGGCCGCGCAGGTCGTCGACCGCTACAGCTGACGACTCCGGAGTCCAACCCCGTGAACCCAAGTGAGATATCCGCGCTCGCCGCGCGTTCGGGTCTCGACCACGTCTGGCGCAAGGTCGAGACCGCCGAGCGCCTGAGCGGCGATGACGCGACCGCACTGCTCGCCTCGAACGACATCCTCGCCCTCGGGGCGATGGCAGATTTCGCGCGCGCGCGCCTCGTCGGCGACGAGGTCTACTTCATCTCGAACCGCCACATCAACCACACCAACGTCTGCCGCAACCGCTGCCTCTTCTGCGCGTTCAGCCACGACGAGGGCGATGCCGACGCCTACACATTGACGGTGGACGAGGTCGTCGAGAAGGCCCGGGAGACCCTGGCCGTGGGCGGCATCAGCGAGATCCACATCGTCGGCGGCGAGCATCCCGACCTGCCGTTCGAGTACTACCTGGACATGATGCGCGCCCTGCGCGAACTGGCGCCGGACGTCCACATCCAGGCGTTCACGGCGAGCGAGATCGCGCACTTCGCGCGCATCAGCGATCAGTCGGTGCCCGAGGTGCTGCAGGCGCTCAAGGACGCCGGCCTCGGCTCGCTGCCCGGCGGCGGCGCCGAGGTGTTCAGCGGCCGCGTGCGGGACATGATCTGCGAGCGCAAGATCAGCGGCCAGGTCTGGCTCGACGTGCACCGCGCGGCGCACGAGGTCGGGATGGTGTCGAACGCGACCATGCTGTACGGCCACGTGGAGCGGCCGGAGGAGCTCGCGGACCACATGGTCCGCCTCCGCGAGCTCCAGGACGACACCGGCGGCTTCAACGCCTTCATCCCGCTCTCGTTCCAGCCCGCCAACACCGGCCTCAGCGAGCTGCCCGGGCCGACGGGCTTCGACGACCTCAAGATGCTCGCCGTCGGCCGCCTGGTGCTCGACAACTTCCGGCACGTCAAGGCGTTCTGGATCAACGTGGGGCTCAAGCTGGCCCAGGTCTCCCTGGCGTTCGGGGTCAACGACCTCGACGGCACCGTGGTGGAGGAGAGGATCAGCCACGCGGCCGGCGTCGACACGGGCCAGGAGCTCAGCAAGGCCGAGCTGGTCCACGTGATCAAGGCCGCCGGCCGCGTCCCCGTGGAGCGCGACACGCTGTACAACGTCGTGCGGCGGTACGACGCCGTTGACTGAGCCGGCTTCGGCAACCGTCGAGGGAGGGGCGCCGGTGCGCGTCGGGCGCATCGAGTTCGTCAACTGCTTCCCGCTGTACCACCACTTCGCCCGGCAGCTCGCTGCGCGAGGCGTCGGCGCCGAGGTCGTCGAGGGGTATCCGGCGGCGCTCAACGAGATGCTGGTGGACGGGGCGATCGATGTGACGCTTTCGTCCTCGATCGCCTTCGCACGCAACGCGGCGGAGCAGGCGCTCCTCCCGCAGGTCTCGATCAGCTCGTTCGGCGCCGTCGACTCCATCCAGCTGTTCGCGCGCACGCCGCTGGCGCAGATCCGCCGGGTCGCGCTGACGGAGAAGAGCGCGACCTCCATCTGCCTGCTCAAGGTGCTCTGTCGCGAATGGGGCATCGACCCCGAGTTCGCCCCGCGCCGCGGCCCGCTCTCCGAGGTGCTCGAGGAGTTCGATGCGCTGCTGCTGATCGGCGACGAGGCGCTGCACCTGCTGCGCGTGGAGGCCTATCCGCATCACTTCGACCTCGGCGCCGAGTGGAAGAGCGTGACCGGCCTGCCGATGGTCTACGCCGTCTGCGCCGCGCGCCGCGACTTCGCCGAGGCGCGGCCGGAGGCGGCCGCCGCCGTCGGCGCCGCGCTCCTCGCCTCGCGTGATGCTTGCGCAGCGGCTCCGGAGGCCACGGCCGCCGCCGCCGCGCAGTTGTACGACTTCAGCCAGAAGTACCTGATGGACTACTTCGACAAGCTCAAGTTCGAGTTCACGCCGGAGTATCGCGCCGGCCTGCAGGAGTTCTATCGCCGCGCCGCCGCCATCGGCGAGCTCGACCGCGTCCCGGATCTCGAGGCGTGCATGACCGGCGTGTGCTGAGGCGTGCGATGAGCTGCACCAGCCTGATCTTCCGCCGGCCGATCCCCGACGATTGGGAGCGGGTCATGGCCGTCATGCCGGCCTGGTGGGGAGGCCGCGACCTGCGCGCCCTGCTCCCCAGGATCTTCTTCGAGCACTTCCGCAGCTCGTCGCTGCTGGTCGAGCACGAGGACGCGCTCATCGGCTTTCTCGTCGGGTTCTTCTGTCCCGATCACGATGACGAGGCCTACATCCACTTCGTGGGCGTCGACCCTGCCTGGCGTCGCGTCGGCCTGGCTCGCGACCTCTACCGCAGGTTCTTCGACCGGGCACGCGCCGAGGGCCGCAGCGTCGTCCGCGCGGTCACGGCCCCGGTCAACACGGGCTCGATCGCCTTCCACGCTGCGCTCGGGTTCTCGGTGCTGCCCGGGGACGACGAGGTCGATGGCGTGCCCGTGACCACCGAGCGCGGGCCGCACGGCGACCACCTGGTGCGGTTCCAGCTGTTCCTGGAGCCGGAGGCCGAGGCGTGAGCGGCGGATCGGCTGCGCCGCCCGCCGCCGGCGCCCCCGCCGGCCGCATCACCGACGCCGAGGCGCTCGCGCTGCTCGGCGGCGGCGACCTGCTCGGCGCCGGCGCGCGCGCGGACGTGGTCCGGCGCCGCTTCCACCCCGGTGACGAAGTCACCTTCATCGTCGACCGCAACATCAACTACACCGACTACTGCCTCTCCGGCTGCCGGTTCTGTGCCTTCTACAAGAAGCCGGGGAGCGGGGAGGGCTACCTGCTCGCCGAGGCGGACATCCACCGCAAGATCGAGGAGACGCTCGAGCTGGGCGGCACCGCGATCATGATGCAGGGCGGCCTGCACCCGGACCTCGACATCTGCTGGTTCGAGCAGGTCTTCAGCGGCATCAAGGCGCGCTATCCCATCCACATCCACTCGCTCTCGCCGCCGGAGATCGTGCACATCGCGAAGCAGAGCGACCTGAGCGTGGAGGAGACGCTGACGCGGCTCCACGCCGCCGGCCTCGACAGTCTCCCCGGCGGCGGCGCCGAGGTCCTCGTCGACCGCGTGCGCACCGCCATCAGCCCGCACAAGATCCCTACGGACACGTGGCTGAACGTCATGCGCGTCGCCCACGGCCTCGGCATGAAGACCACGGCGACCATGATGTTCGGCTCCCTCGACACGCCGGCCGAACGGATCGAGCACCTCCGCCGCATCCGCGACCTGCAGGACGAGACCGGCGGTTTCACCGCCTTCATCCCCTGGACCTTCCAGGCCGGCAACACGGAGATGCAGGCCGGCCACGTCCCGGCCACGGGCATCGACTACCTCATGATGCTCGCGGTCACGCGTGTCTACCTCGACAACGTGCCCAACATCCAGGCGTCGTGGGTGACGCAAGGATTGCGCATGGGGCAGGTTGCCCTGGCGTTCGGCGCCAACGACATGGGCTCGACGATGATCGAGGAGAACGTCGTCGCCGCGGCCGGCGTGCGAAATCAGTGCGACGTCGACGAGATGGTGCGGCTTATCCGTGCGGCCGGCCGCACGCCGGTGCAGCGCGACACGTTGTATCGCGAGGTCCGGCGCTACTAGATCAGCGCTCGTGTCGATTCTGCGCACGCGTTAACCGAGCGTAAACAGTCGGTCCCTCCCTCCAACGTTCTGCGGGGAAGCACCTAGGTAGCCACACGGCGAGTCGCCCGTATGGCTGGATGCGAAATCCGCAGGGAGAGAGCACTCGCTCTCTCCGCCTGATCCAAGGAGGGATCATGCAGGGCTCATCAGCAGCCGTGCCGTTTCCCGAAGGCGAACCGACGCCGGTGAAGGTCGAACCCGTCGACGTCGAGGGCGACAAGGGGCTCAAGAGCGGCGCCCTGGGACTCGTCTCGAGCATCGTCATCGGAGTCGCCTCGACGGCGCCGGCGTACTCGCTGGCCGCGACACTGGGGTTCATCGTCGCGGTAGGCGGCATCGGCCTCAAATCCCCGGCGATCATGATCGTGTCGTTCATCCCGATGCTTCTCATCGCCGGCTCCTACTACTACCTCAACCGCGTCGACCCCGATTGCGGCACGACCTTCACGTGGGTCACGCGCTCGTTCGGTCCTCGCACCGGCTGGGTGACCGGCTGGCTCATGGTGGCCGCCGACGTCATCGTGATGGCGAGCCTGGCGCAGATCGCCGGAAGCTACTTCTTCTTGCTGTTCGGCGCCGACGGCCTCGCCGCATCGACCTTCTGGACGACCCTCGCGGGCACCGCCTTCATCGTCGGCATGACCGTGATCGCGGCCCTGGGCATCCAGATATCCGCGCGGATCCAGTGGTTCCTGCTGGCCGCGGAGGTCGCCATCCTCGTGGCCTTCTCCATCACTGCGCTGGCCAAGGTCTACGGCAGTGCGGCGCCGGCCACATCCATCAAGCCTTCGGCCTCCTGGTTCGTGCCGAACATGAGCCTCGGCGCTCTGGCCGGCGGGATCCTCCTCGCCCTGTTCATCTACTGGGGCTGGGACACGGCGGTCTCTGTCAACGAGGAGACCGAACGCAAATCGGTGGTCCCCGGCATCGGCGCCGTGGTCAGCACCATCGCGCTGGTCGCGATCTACGTGCTGACGACGACCGCCGCCCAGGCCTTCAGGGGGCCCGACTTCCTCGCCAAGAACGCGGACGACGTGCTGAGCCCGCTCGGCACGGCCGTGTTCGGCAGCTCCACGCTCGACAAGCTGCTGATCCTTGCCGTGCTCAGCTCGGCGGTCGCCTCCACCTTGACGACCATCCTTCCGGGCACGCGCACGACGCTCTCGATGGCGGTGCACGGGGCCATCCCCAAAGCGTTCGGCAAGGTGAGCCCCCGCTTCCAGACCCCTCTTGTCGGTACCGTCATCTACGGCATCGCGTCAGTGGTCTGGTACGTCGGCCTCACGGCCGCCAGCCAGAACGTGCTGTACGACAGCATCGCCGCCCTCGGCCTGATGATCGCCTTCTACTACGGCATCACCGGCTACGCTGTGCCGATCTTCTACCGGCACCAGATCTTCAGCGGCGTCAAGAAGTTCCTGATGCTCGGGCTCTTCCCGCTCCTTGGGGGGCTTGCCCTCACCTGGGTCCTGATCGCGTCGCTGGACAGCCTCTGGTATCCGGCCAACTCCGAGTCGGGCACCTCGTGGTTCGGCGTCGGTCCGCCCTTCGTCCTTGGCGTGGGCTTCATCGTGGTCGGCATCGTCTTGATGCTGGTTTCTTCCGGCTACTACAAGACGTTCTTCTCGCGTCGCCGTGAGACCGTGGAGACGATGACCGAGACACCGCGAGCGACGATCATCGACCCGGAATCGGCGCGCATCGAACCGCCGCCGGCGGCTTGAGCCGGGACGTGCGTTCAGATGAGGCCGGGCCGGTCGGACGACTCGCCCGGCCTCACTCCGGTCCGCGCGGCGGCTCCGCCGCGTACGCGGACCTCGTCCCGCCGGCGAGCCGCTCGAGCTCGGCCTGCGTCGGCATGTCTCCCGCCACCTTGAGCCGGTTCCAGGCCCGGTAGAGGATCGGCGCGGCGACGGACAGCCCCACGATGGCGATGATGCCGGCGAAGGTGAGCACCCGCCCCGAGATCCTGGCGTACATGAGCGGCGCCGTCAGCGATCCCAGGAGCCCGGCCAGTTGCATGGACGTGGCTTCGACGCCGGTGACGGTACCGAGCCAGCGCTTGGGGCTCACCTGGATCAGGAACGCCTGCTTGGCCGGGAAGGAGAAGGCGATGGCGAACCCCTCCAGGACGTTGACGACGATGAGCGCCACCAGGTTGGTGGAGATGCCGTAGAACATCCAGGCCAGGCTGGAGAGGGCGTACCCGACGATGAAGAGCCAGAAGCGGCTGTAGCGGTCGGCGAACATGCCGCCGACGAAGCTGAGCAGCATCGGCACGCTGAACGCCACCCACGTCATGCTGATGTACGTCTTGGAGGCGCCGAGGTGGGAGAGGTAGAGGCTCCACACGACGTCCCAGGCGCCCATGGCGTAGTGGCTGGTGAAGGCGATGAGGACGAAGGCGAGGATCGGCGGCGTGAAGATCGCGCGGTAGTTCCTCAGCGACACTCGCCAGCCGAGGTGCGCCTCGCGATCGCGGCGGCGCTGCGTGCGCCGCGTCTTCAGCGCCGCCGGCTCGCGCACGAGGAACACGATGGCCGTCAGCGCGATCGCGGACAGGATGGCGCCGAAGTAGAAGATCGCGTAGAAGCCGCTGGTGCCGCCGCCACCCAGGGCGTACAGCGGCGCCGCGAGCGCGGGCCCCACGATCAGTCCGCCGAACTGCGCCGTCGTCAGGAACCCGTAAGCTTTGCTCCGGTTCTGCTCGGTCGTGATGTCCGCCACGAACGACTGAGCGGCGGGGCCGAAGGCCGCAGTCCCGATGCCCTCGAGCAAGCGGAACAGGATGAACCAGTAGGGGTCGGTCGTGGTCGTGAAGAGCAGCAGCGCCACCGTGTAGACGATGGCTCCGCCGATCATCACCGGCTTGCGCCCGATGATGTCGCTCAGCCAGCCGAGCGGCGACGAGAAGAGCAGCGTGCCCACGTAGAACATGGCCGCGATGACCGCCCAGAGCGCCATCGACGCGTGCGCCTGCTCCTCGAGGAACAGCGGCAGGTAGGGAATGATCGCGCCGAAGCCCGCCCACACCACGAACTCGGACGCGCTGATGACGCCGAGCTGCATCCAGCTCGTGCGCGGCGTGCCCTCGGGTGGCGTGGTCTGTGTGACTGGTGCGGAGGTCATGGCGTCCTTGCGTCGTCCCCAGGTCTTTGACGCCCGGCCCCACCCCGTTCGTCGCCCCTGAGGATCCCGTCAGAAGGCTATCATGGCCGGGAAGACGGACGGCCCAGAGCTCGTGGGCACGGCGGGCGCGGGCGTGTGCGCGACGGCCGGGAGCCGTCGAGCGCCGGCGTCAGGACTCGCGTACCTCGCGCGTCAGCAGGCCCACGAGGGCCGACGCCGCAACGATCGCGCCGGCGACGATGAAGAGGATCCGCACGTCGATCACGGCCGCCAGGCCGCCGCCTACGAGGACCGACACCGCGTAGGTCCCCTGCGTCAGCGTGAACCGCGTGCCCAGCACCCGCCCGCGCATGCCCGCTGGGACGACCTGCTGCAGATACGTGTCGACCGCGATCAGGACGACGGCGTTGGCGATCCCGAAGATGGCGAAGGGCACGGCCGCGACCCACACAGAGTCGGTGGTCGCGACCAGCGCGAGGCAGGCGCCCATGATCGCCAGTCCGGCGATCATGACCCGGCCCTTGCGCACGCGGGAGGCCAGCGCCACGAGCGCCAGCGATCCGACGAGGAAGCCGGCGCCGACCACCGCTTCCAGGGCGCCGAAGGCGCCGGTCCCGCCGTCCAGGACGTTGACGGCGAACAGGAAGGTGAGCGGGTACGCGGCGCCCAGGCCTGCGACGCAGACGACGATCATGGCGGTGTTGGCGCGGAGTCCACGGTCGCGGGCGAGGAAGTCGAAGCCCTCCCGAAGCTCGCCCCAGAGGGCGCGCGCGCTGCGCTCCGCCGCCGCGCGCGCCGGCGCCCGGTAACGCATGATCAGCAGGGCCGCCGCTGAGACTGCGAACGTGGCGGCGTCGAGCCTGAAGGCCACCGACGTGCTCACCGAGGCGAGCAGCGCGCCGGCGAACGCCCAGCCGAGGATCTCGGTGAGGTTCTCACTGGTGGAGAACAGCGAGTTGGCGCGGAGCAGCCTCCCCGGCATCACGATCTCCGGGAGCATGGCCAGCTTGGCGGGCTCGAAGAACACCCCGGCGGTCGCGATCGCGAAGCTGAGCACGAACACCGCCGCCAGCGAGCGCGTGGCGATGAAGGGCACCGCGAGAACGAGGACGGCGCGGATGAGGTCGACGGCGACCATCAGACGCCGCTTGTCGAGCCTGTCGACGACCACGCCGGCGACCGCGCCGAAGAGTACGTAGGGCAGCGTGTAGAGGGCGAAGACGGCGCCGGTGCCCAGCGCCGATCCCGTCGTCGTGTACACCAGCCAGGGGAAGGCGAGCGCGGCGAGTCGGTCGCCCATCTGAGAGACGAACTGGCCGGCCCAGAGCAGGAGGAAGCCGGCGTTGCGATGCAGCGGGGCGGAATGGGTATCTGCTGCGACGACGTTCGCTTCTATCGCTCTTCCCCCCGAAAGCGCGTCGAGTCCAGGCTGCTGGCTGCTGTGATGCGAAGGCGCGGCGCATGTGCGCGGCCCCGCGCTCCTGAAGCGTACACCAAGAGGGTGACGAAGTCGCGGAACGGCTTCGCCGCCGCGACCCCTTCCACAATGTGTTGTCCATATTGGCAACTTCGGTGCCCGGATGTTGCACCATATGTCCAAGCGCGAAGGGTATGCGAGGCCAGACTGGCGTCCGTAGAGTCGGAGCACGCAATCGTCAACCACAACGTATCGGCATGTGGTGGCGGAACCTTTAGCCCTTGGAGGGGACCATGACAGCTGGAAGATGCACATCGCTCGCGGCAAGATGCACATCCGTTTCGCTGGCAGGATGCACTGACCGCGAGCGATCGATCGACTGAGGTAACATCATGAGCAAGAAGATCGAGAAGACGCTCGCCTCCCTGCTGTTCGCGCTCGTCACGAGTGGCGGCAGCAGCAAGATGCACTGAGCCCTCAAGCTCCGTTTCATCGGTGCCGATAGACGGGGCACTGCAGACCCCGAGAGGTACCGTGTCGATAGCTGAGCGTGACTACCGCGTTCTTACTGTGGGCCTGGCGCTGTGCGCTGGGTTCGCTGTCGTGTATTCGCGTCCTCTTCCCGGGGCCGGTCGCGGTTTCATCGGCAATCATCCGCGATGCCGTTGTCTTCGCCGTTCTCGCCATCATCGCCGACGAGATGTCGGTCGAGGTATCTGACCGAGTGACCCTGAGCGCCGGCAACCTACCGATTCTGCTGGCGATCATGTTCACCGGTCGTTCTCCCCGCCGTTGGCGTGGCCCTGCTGGTTGGGCTCTGGGGAGCTTGGCGAGAGACCTCGCGTTCGGTGGCCGTCTACAACGCCGCGAACTACGTGGTGTCGGCGTTCGTGGCGTCACTCGCCTTCGATGCCCTGCTCGGCCCTCTCGGCGTCCAGTTCGATCAGATCAGCGTCGGCCTTCTGGTTGCCGGTGCTGTGGCCGCTGTGACGTGGGAGGCGACCAACCTGGCGCTGCTCAGCTTGGGGATGCGCGTCAAGTACCGGCGCGCCGTTCCGCGCCTTCTGGCGCGAGGAGATGCCGCCATTCCTCCGCTCCCTCGGCGTCCTGCTGCTCCTGGGGCTGGCCATCGCGGCGCTGTACGCCGCCGCCGGAATCATCGCCGTAGCACTCCTGTTCGTGCCCTTGTTCGCCAGCCAGTACATGTTCAAGCTCCTCGTGCGCGAGCGCGAGCACGTGGCGCGTCAGACCGAGCTGAGCGACCAGTATCTCGAGATGAACATCGGCCTCGCCGCGGCGATGGTCGTCCTGCTCGACAGCAAGGACGAGTACACCGCGCAGCATTCGGCGGCAGTGGCGATGTATTGCCGCGACATGGCGACCGCGCTCGCTCTGCCGGAGGAGGAGGCAGAGGCGCTCCACTTCGCCGGCCTGCTCCACGACTTGGGCAAGGTCGGCGTGCCGGACGCCGTTCTGCGCAAGGCCGATGTGCTCGACGAGAGTGAGTGGGAGTTCATCCGCCAGCATCCGGAGAAGGGCGCCGAGGTGCTCTCGCATCTGGCCGCCTACCAGGAAGTCGCCGACATCGTCCGCTTCCACCACGAGCGTCTCGACGGCAGCGGCTATCCGAACGGGATCACCAGCGACGCGATCCCCGAGCTCAGCAAGGTGCTCGCCGTCGCCGACAGCTACCACGCCATGACCTCGGATCGTCCGTACCGCGGTGCGCGGAGTTCCTTCGAGGCGCTCAAGGAGCTGCGCATGATGTCCGGGACGACGCTCGACGCCCGCTACATCGAGATCCTTGCCAAGGTGCTGCGTGACAAGGACCTCGCCTATCGCGACGGCACGTCCACGGACTTCATGGGCGAGTACGAGCGCGGCCGCATCAACCTCCGGCTGCGCGGCCACGCCGTCGCGGACGTCAGCGGCCTCTCCGCGTCGCGGCAGGAAGACCCAGCGGCAGGCTGACCAGCGCCCGCGCCGTGAGCGCGGCGGCCACCGCCTTCAGCACGTCCAGCCACACGAACGGCACGACGCCGGTCAGCACCGCGGCGCCCGGCGACAGGTGGAGCTGCACCGCCAGCCACGCCGCGCCGATCACGTAGATCGGCACCAGCCCCGCGAATCCGGCGACCAGGAGCCTCGGCAACGTCCGGTCCCCCTGTTCGGCGATCAGTCCTGCGACGAGCGCACCTCCGACGAAGCCGATGAGGTAGCCGCCCGTGGGTCCGAACAGAGCTCCCAGTCCAGACGCTCCGCCGGCGTATACCGGTGCGACCAGGCCGAGGATGAGATAGGCGCTCACACTGAGCACCCCGAGGCGCGGCCCGAGCGCCATGCCGGCGAGCAGCACCACGAAGACCTGGAGCGTGAACGGCACCGAGCCGACCGGGATCGCCACGAACGCAGCGACCGACAGGATCGCCGTGAAGAGCGCAGCTGTGGCGAGTTCTCTGGTGGTGAGACGCGGCAAATCGTCAACCCTTCATCAGAACGAAGAGGTGACAATGTAGCGGCCCCCCGGGCGGCGGTCAATCCGCCCGGGGGGCGCCTCCGCCGCTCAGTGCCGTACGCTCACGTCGCCGGAGTGGAAGCTGCGCACCCGTCGATGGGGCAGTTCCACGAGGAGGGCGCCGCGGTCGTCGATGCCGGCGGCCGCTCCGATCACCGGCCCCTGTCGCGTCTCCACGCTGATGGTGCGCGACAGCAGGTAGTCACGCTCGCGGAACGCCGTCAGCGCCTTTTCGAAGCCGCCGCGAAGCGCCGCCTGGTAGTTCGCCTCGAGGCTGAGGAGCAGGTTCGCGAGGACGTCGCTCCGGTCCACCAGTTCGCCGCCCACCATCTTGAGCGAGGTGGCCGTGCGCCGCAGGGCGACGGGGAGCTCGCTGAACTCCGTGTTCACGTTGAGCCCGATGCCGAGGATGATCCAGTCGACGTCGTCCTGCTCGCCGGACACCTCCATGAGGATGCCGCCGACCTTGCGGTCGCCGATGAACAGGTCGTTGGGCCACTTGATGGCCACGCGGGCCGGGACGTGCTTCTCGATCGCCTCGGCGGCCGCGGTGGCGGCCACGATCGTCAGCAGCGGCGCCTCGCTCATGGGCAGGGACGGGCGCAGGATGACGGAGAAGAGCAGCCCCTTGCCCGCCGGCGACGTCCAGCGCCGGCCGAGGCGGCCGCGGCCGGCGCTCTGCGCCTCGGCGACGACGACAGTGCCCTCGGGGGCTCCCTTCGTGGCCAGGGACTTGGCCTCGAGGTTCGTCGACTCGATCTCGTCGTGGTAGCGGAACGAGTGCCCGAACATGGTGTTCTCCGTGCGCTGGGTGACGTGCCCCATGGAGAGGCGCGACGGCTCGTCCTCCAGGCGGTAGCCGCGGCGGGAGACGCCGACGATGCGGTAGCCGCGCTTGCGCAGCGACTTCACGTGCTTGTGCACCGCGTTGCGCGAGATGCCCAGCACGTCGCTGATCGCCTCGCCGGAGACGAAGTCATCACTGTCGCGCAGGATGTCGATGACGGTCTTCTTGCGCTGGCTCATGGCGACTGACTCGACGTAGGTGACAGAGACTGACGACTCCATGGTCCTCCCCTTTGCTCGTCGTAACGCGGTGGGGAGAGGCTAGCCATGAGAGGTCCGGGTGGAATCATACCCAGGGTGGATTTCCCGTCATGTCGGAGGGTGGAGATCGAGCAGTCGCTGATATGCGAGGACGGCACCGATCCGGGTGGTCTCACCCAGCTTGCGCAGGATGTGATTGATGTGGGTCTTCACCGTCGATACGGTGATGAACAGCTCGGCCGCGATCTCCTCGTTCGACCGATTCAGTGCCATCATCTCGAGGACTTCATGTTCCCTCGCTGTGAGCTCGTCCAGAGGCGACTCTTCTGAGGTCGGCGTTCGAGGGATGGATCGCTTGCGGTGGGAACGTCGCCTGTCGCCCTGTGGCACAGACTGGTGAGCCTCGAGGCGATCGATCCATGTTGCCACTTGGGAAGCGCAGAGTCCCTTCAAGACCGGCGCGGTCTCCGGGAACGACCAGTGGCGGCTGAGTGCCTCCACCAGCGCCGGCCCGAGTCCGTTGCTGCGATGTCGTCTCAGGACGCGGCTGGCCAGCTCAGGGCGAGGGCAGAGCTCCTGGGCGACAAGGTTGATGTGGCCGAGCTCGAGCTGTCTTGGCAGACAACTCCTCAAGCAGAGCGACCGCCTCCGAGTCGGTCACCCTCGAGTTCCGCAAGGATGCCGGCGAACAGGATGGCCTTCAGCTCGACGAACCAGACTCCGGCCGCTGCCGCATCGGAAGACAAGCGTCTGCAGCGAGAGCCTGCTCGATCGGCCCCGAGGAGGCCCTGGGTCAGCGCGAGATTCGCCCTGGCATTGAGCGCCAGGTAAGGGTCGCGTTCCAGCGAGACCACCTCCGTGCGCCTGCATCCATCGGCTCGGCTCAGCGCCTCGACAGGGTCACCGGAGCGTCGCAGTCACCGTGCCCTGTGGGTCAGCACGAAGCACAGGACAGTCGGGTCCAGCGCGCTGGCATGCTCCCGAAGCGAGCGGAGTCGAGGCAGGGCGAGTCCGAACTGAGCCCCAGCGATGCCTCGAGGAAGGCAATGTTGTCCTCAATCATGTACGAGGTCAGGGCGTGGCCGAAGGCCTCGGCTGTGGTCGCTGCCTCGTGAAGATGCCGTGCCGCCGACGCGTAGTCGCCGAGCGCCATGTCGATCATGCCGTGCGTGTTCAGTGAGGCGGCTCGTCTGCGCCGCCGTCTGTTTCGACTCATGGCAGCCCTGAATCAGCTCTCTGGGCGGCGCGCACGTCTCCTTGGTAGAACGCTGCATGGGCACGCAGGGCCTGGGCGCGAGCCGCCTCTTCGGGTCTCGCTCGTGCGAGAGAAGTTCATCGGCTCTGGACGATGCCGATGCGACGACGTCCCAGCGGCGCATGTCCAAGGCCGCCGACAGGAGGCTGAGCAGCGTGTGGAGGCGCTGGGCGTCCGTCGTCGCGAGGTCGAGAGCACGGTGGCAGGTTGCCATGCTGCGCCGCGGAGTCCCCAGACCAGAACTCCGCCCACTCGGTGATCGACAGCGCCTGATACAGGCCCTCGCGATCGCCCTGCTCGGCAAGCGCTGCGACGGCCGACCGCAGCTCCGAGAGCGCTGCGGTGAAGCGGCTCTCGCGTGTGTCGAGCACGGCGGCGACGCACCAGCGCCCACGGCCGCTCCGCTTCCACTGTGGGCGCGAGCCTGCTCACCCAGATCCGGAGTTGTTCCGACGGGCGGCGCTCGAGCTCAGGCTCGCCGCCGCGGGCGATCACGTCGAGGGCCAGTTCGAGCTCGTTGGCGCCCAGAAGGAGCTCGATGGCGCCTGGTCTGTCGCCACATGCCTCGAGGGCAGAGGCCGTCTCCAGTTGCAGCGCTCGGAACGCCCGCTCGCCTTCGTCCTGCACGAAACGCTGTCGCAGGTAGTCGCGCAGGAGATTGTGGTAGCGATACGTGCCCCTGCGACCGGCGTCGAACGTGAACACCTGGTTCCGCGCCAGGAAGTGCAGTTGACGGGAGGCGGAGCCCGAGGCCGCAAGGCGCTCGGCGAGCTCCACGGACACGGCCTCGAGGCAGCAGGTGCGCAGGAGGAAACGCCTGCACCGGGTCGGTCATCCTCTGGAAGACCTGCTCGGCCAGATAGGAGAACACATCCATGCGGAGGCGTGGATCGGCGAGCGCGTCCTCGAGGGAAGCAGGCTCGATCCACTCGAGGGCCATCCCCGCCAGTACGACGCTCGCCGGCCAGCCCTCAGTGAGCGCCAGCAGTCTGCTCACGAAGTCGTCGTCGTGCTGCCGTCCGGACCGCTGGTGCAGCACTTCCGCGGTCTGGGCGGCGTCGAACAGGAGAAGGTCCTGTGCGACGCGGGCGACTCCGCCGGCGAGGCGCAGCTTCTCCAGGCGGAAAGGCCGGTTGGTATCGGGTGAGAACGACGAAGTGGACCGTCTCGGGGCAGTTCTCGAGAAGGTAGCCGAGCACCTCGTTCATGCTGGCCGCGTCCATGGTCTCGTGATAGTCGTCGAGGACGATGTGGCCGGGAGTCTTGAGAAGCCGGTCGCACTCGGAACAGAACTGGGCGGCGAGTACCTGGGGTGCGATGTCGAGGACAGGGCCGGCCTCGAGCTCTCGCAGGAGTGCCGCGCCGAACCCGGGGTGCAGCCTGCGCACGGCGCGGGTCATGGCCGCGAGAAAGGCCAGGGGGTCGTGGTCGAGGATGTCGAGCTTGTACCAGACCGCCGATCGGCGCTCGAGAGCGGCTGCGGTGGCCGTGGTCTTGCCGTAGCCCGCGGGCGCGCAGACGACGGTGAGCCGCCGGTCGAATGCGGCCGCGAATGCCGCGCGCGCCTCTGGACGCAGGCTTACGTGGTCGAAGCGGGGCCTGAGATACTTCGCCTCGATCGCCACCTGTATGGCTCGCTCGTTCGGCACTCGCGCCCCCGAGAGTCGCATCGGCCCCGCCAAGGACGGCTACTATAGCAAGGATACGGTCACGAAGAAGCGGCTTCGCGGCCCTTCGAGGTAGACGATCGCGCGCGGCGTCTCCGTACGTTGAAGCGGGGGGCCGGGAGCAGGATCTTCAGGGGGGATGCTCCCGGCCCCCCGCGTTCAGGTTCCGCCGGGGGGACGGATCTTGTATCTAGGTGACTGCCGTCAGCAGGCCACCTGGACGTTCTCGTCGATGGTCGTGCGGGCCCTGGACGCCGGCAGCACCTTGATGGCGAGCGCCTCGTTGGCATAGGCGGTCTCGAGCTGCTCGAGGCCGAAGGCCATCGGGAGCCCGACGTCGCAGGCCAGGTCCATGGTGCGGTCGGTCTTGCCGCGGATCTGCAGGACGTCGCCGTTCACGCAGAGGTCCACGTCGCCGGCCTCGATGCCGGGCACGGTGACGCTGATCACGATGGTGCTGTCGACGATGCTCGCGTCCACCGGCTGGAGGCCGTGGGCGCTCGTTGGTCGGGCGGAACTTCCAGAGGCGGCCGGTGCCGTCGAAGGTGAGGCTCAGGTCGTGCTCGGTGACCCAGTCTTGCTGCTGTCATGGTGTCTCCCTGGTACGCTGCCGGCGGTGTCCGCCGGGGTTCATCCATCAATGCCTGCAGTGGTACTGTAGCCCAAAGGCGAACGTGACGATGGCACCCGGACGCACACTCTTTTGCGTGGAGGTGGTCAGATGCACACCATGAGGAGACGCAAGGCGGGGGCGGCGTGAGCAACGGAGCGGAGAGCGCCTCGGGCATCCTCACCGTCCGCGAGCTCGTGGAGCACTCCGGCCTCGGGCTGACGGCGGTGACCGGCGACGTCGGTCTGGGCCGGGTCATCAAGGGCGTCCACTTCTCGGACGCCGACGACCCGGTGCCCTACCTCACCAGCGAGAGCGTGCTCATCAGCACGGGGCGCACCTGGTACGACGACCCGGCGATGGGCCTGTGGGTCCTGGACCGCCTGGCGAGCATCGACACGGCCGCCCTCATCGTGGCGCTCGGGCACTTCCTGGACGAGGTGCCGCAGGGGGTGGTGGAGCGCGCCCGGCAGCTCAAGCTGCCGATCCTCACGCTCCCCCCGGGCGCGCTCACGCGCAGCGTCCTCTCCTACGTCTACAACGTGCTGGCCTCCGCGGACCTGCACCGCCTGCGCCGCACGGTGGCGATGCAGAACGACCTGCTCGACCTGCTGATCGCCGAGGCCGGCCCCGACGAGCTGCTGGCCAAGGTGGCGAACCTCATCGGCATGCCGATGCTGCTGCTCGACGGCGTCGGCGCCGTCATCACCAGCTCGGGGGTGCGCGGACCCTCGCCGCATGGCGCTGGAGGTCTGGGAGGCGTGGGGCGAGCTCACGGACCCGACGGCGCTCGGCATCGTCGAGGTGGGCGCGTCCCGGTACTTCTGCCGCGAAGTCGTGCTGTACGGCAAGCTCGAGGTGCTCGTCGTCGCGTCCGCGGCGCAGACCTCGAGCACCGAGTTCGTCGACACGGCGCTGTCGTTCCTCCAGCGCCTGATCACGCTCGATCTGCTCAAGCAGCGCGACGAGATCGTCGCCACGCGCCGCCTGCGCCGGCGGCTGCTGCGCGACCTGCTCGACGGAAGCAGCGCGCCGGAGGAGCTCGTCGCGCTCGTCGCCGACCACGGCGTCGACCTGGACCGGCCCTGGCGGGTGGTCATCTGCGACTTCGGCGGCGCGCGGCACAAGGGGCGGCGCGCGGTCGATCTCGAGGACGCGCTGGTCGAGGCGGTCGACACGTACTGCGGCGACCGCCTCATCGCCTTCCTCAGCAGGCCGCGGGCGACGTCGCTCGCCGTCCTGCTGCCCGACGGCTATCCGTCGGTCGGCGAGGGCAGCGCCCGCGACCTCCTGCTCGGCATCAAGACGTTCACCGCCGGCGAGCCGTACCGGCTGGAGATCGCCGTCGGCGCGTCGGGTGCACACCGCGGCCCGGCTGCCGGCCCCAAGGCGCTCCAGGAGGCGGTCGACGCCCTGGCCGCCGCGCAGCGGGGCATCGACGCCCGCGGCATCGTCCTCTTCGAGGAGCTCAGCGGCAGGTTCAGGCTGCTGCAGGGGCAGAGCGGGGGGGCGCTCGCCGACATCGCCCGGCGCAGCATCGCGCCGCTGCTCGAGTACGACGCCCGGCGTCACACCCACCTGCTCGAGACGCTGCGCACGCTGCTCGACAACCACTTCGCCATCCAGCCCACGGCCGAGGCGCTGTTCATCCACCGCAACACCCTCCAGAAGCGGATGCGGCGCATCGAGACGCTCCTCGGCGTCGACCTCACTGACATCGACGACCTGATGGAGCTGTACCTGGGGCTACGCGCCCTGCAGCTGGTGGGCGAGGCGCAGGTGCTGGAGCAGGAGAAGGGGCCGGCCAGACGCCAGTCCCGGCCGGCGCTCAGTCCGGAGGAGTGAGGGCGAGCTCGACGGCCTCGGCGGGCGTGGCCGCCCGTCGCACGCCGTCGAGCTGGCTGCCGTCGGGCGGCGCGATCTCCCAGGTATCGAGGAGGACCACCGGCCGGCCGAGGCTGCGTGCCAGGCCGATCTCGCTCAGCGTCCCCCAGGCGCCCCCGACGGCGATCACCACGTCGCCGCTGGCGACCACGCTGAGGTTGCGCGCGTGGCCGATGGCGCTGCAGACGGTGTAGGTGAGGTCGGGGGCGGCGCGCCGGCGATCGTCCTCCGGAAGGATGCCGATCGAGACGCCGCCTCCTCGCTTCACCCCGAGGGAGACGGCCTCCATGACACCCTCGCGGCCGCCACAGACGACGATCAGGCCGCGCCGCGCGAGAAGCTCGCCGAGCTCCTCGGCCTTCGCGGCCAGCTCCGGCGTCGCACGGCTGGCGCCGATCACGCTCACGTACCTCGGCTCGCTCATGAGGCCTCCCTGCCGGCCGGCCTCGCGCCGGGCCGCTTCGCGTAGAAGTGGTGGACGAACGGCGCGAAACCGCGCCGCTCGTAGAACCGGCGCGCGGCCTCGTTGCCGTCCATGCAGCCGACGAAGAGGTCGTCGACTCCGAGGCATTCGAGCTCGGTCATGGCCGCGTCGAAGAGCAGGCCGCCGACGCCGGCGTCTCGTTCGCCCTCGGCCACGACCAGGGTCTCCAGCCTGCCGACGCGATCGCCGGTCACGTACGTCTCGTCGCCCTCGCCCACATCCATCATGAGGTAGCCGATCGGCTCGTCGTCACGGCGAGCCACGAGGACGAACGATCCCTCGTCGGCGAGCCACCCCTCGTACTGCCCGCGCCGGAGCGTCCACGAGAGGTGTGGCTCTCGCATCGGAAGCAGGCTCCAGACCTCGGCGTGGCGCGCCATCAGGGCGTTCCAGAGCGGCTCCAGCTCGTCGAGGCGCGCCGGGTCGAGACGCTCGATGGCGGGCGCGGCGGCTGCGGCGGGCACGGCGTCAGTCCCTCGCCGGGTCGCCGGCGCCGGGGCTCGCGGGGCCGGGCGGCGCGAAGCGGCCGCGCCCGGCCCGCCGGTCCGCTTCCTCCCGCCGCAGGCATGCCCACGGCCGGCCGCCGGGCGAGCCGTAGAAGATGCGGAAGTCGGGGCGGTACCCGCGGCTCTCGTACAGGCGGGTCGCCACGTCATTGCCGGTGTCCACGCCGATCTCCACGTCCTCGATGCCGCGCCGGTCCAGTTCAGCGTCGACGGCGTCCATGAGCGCGGAGCCGACTCCGTCGCCGCGCTCTCCGTCAGCCACACACAGTGCGGCCAGCAGCGCGTGCTTGTCGCCGGTGTACCAGACGGGGTCCGGGCCTTCGACGCAGACGTAGGCGTAGCCGGTCACGCGATCGCCCGTGCGGGAGACCAGCACGAACGACTCTCCCGCAAGCTCCGCCAGCATCTCCTTGCGTTCGAGCTCCCACGACTCGTCGGAAGGGCGCACCGGCACCAGCGCGTCCGGCAGCGAGGCGATGTAGTCGAGGAGTTGCTTCCAGAGGGGAGCGACCAGCTCGATGTCGGCTGGATCGAGCATCTCGATGGTGATGTGGTCGGGCATGGGTCTCCAAGTCGTGGTCGTGGGTCAGCCTATCGCAGGAGAGACGCGCCGGCCTCTGCGCCGGAAGGCTCCAGCAGGGCGCGCAGCAGCGCCACCGCGCCGGCCTTGCTGAGCGGCTCGTTCAGGTTGCCGCACTTGGGGCTCTGCACGCAGCTCGGGCAGCCGCTCTCGCACGGGCATTCGGCGACCAGTGTGCGTGCCGCGGCCGCGAGGCTCTCGAAGGCGTCGTAGCCCCGGCGGGACAAGCCGATGCCGCCGGGGTAGCCGTCGTAGACGAAGATGCTCGGCGTGTCGGTCTGCCAGTGCCAGGGGTGCTGAGCCCGCCGATGTCCCAGCGGTCGCACATCGCGTACAGCGGAAGCAGGGCGATGAGGGCGTGTTCGGCCGCGTGCAGTGCGCCGGGGGCGACGAGCTCGTCGGTCTCGCCGAGCCCGGTGAGCGCGCGATCGAGCACCGGCTGTGGCACGGCGAGCCAGAACGCCTGCGTGGCGTACGTCTGCTCCGGCAGATCGAGCGTGGTCGTGTCCATGATGTGCCCGTCGGTCATGTCGCGGCGCTGGTAGGCGATCACCTGCTCCGTCACCTCGAGGTCGCCGGCGAAGAGGACGGCGCCGGGCAGCTCGCGCGAGTCGGCCTGTCCGGCGATCAGCACGTTCTTGTCGGTCTTGGCCTGCGTGTAGTAGCTGCCGTCGAACTCGTCGATCATGACGGTGCGCGTCTCGAGGTCGAGGTGCTGGACCAGGTAGCTCCGGCCCAGGTGCAGGTAGACAGCGCCGGGATGGCAGAAGCGGAAGACGCGCTCGCGCTCGACGGTGCCGATCACCTCGCCCTGGCGAGCTTCGACGATCGCGAACTGCTCGTTGCTCGCGGTGCGCAGGCCGACGCCGGCCGCGGGGGAGTACGGCTTCGACCAGACCAGGCCGTCCTTGCGCCGCCTCAGCCGGCCGCCCTGTGCGAGACGCTCGGCCTGCAGCAGGCCCTGCTCGCCGAAGTAGTCCTCGTCGGCGGCGGTGAGCGGGCGTTCGTACGCGGCCGCCTCCAGGTGCGGGCCGCTGATGTGCGGGTTGTGGAGGTCGATGACCGCCTCCTCGACGCTGCGTCCCAGGAGGCGGTCGGGCTCGCGCATGAAGTACTGGTCGAGCGCGTCCTGGCCGGCGACGAGCACGGCGTAGCCGTGCCCGGACCGGCCGGCCCGGCCCCAGCGCTGCCGCAGGCTGGTGATCGTGCCGGGGAAGCCGGTGACGAGCGAGACGTCCAGGCCGCCCACGTCGATCCCCAGTTCGAGCGCCTGCGTCGCCACCACGGCGTCGAGCTCGTGGGCGAACAGGCGCCGCTCGATGTCGCGCCGCTGCTCCGGCGTGTAGCCGGCGCGGTACGGCTGGACCCGCTCCGCCGCGCCGCGCCCGCCGCGGTCCTCGAGGCGGCGGCGCACGTGGCCGTAGACGAGCTCCGCCGCCTTGCGCGTCGGCGCGAAGGCGATCACCCGGGCTCCAGCGAGCACGCACTCGGCGGTGACGTAGCTGGCCTCGGCGAGCGCGCTGCGACGCATGCCGGCCGCGGGGTCCTCGAGGGGCGGGTTCCAGAGCACGACCGTCCGCTCAGGGCGGGGCGCCTGATCTTCGTCGACGACCTCGAACGGCGCGCCGACCAGCCGCTCGGCGAAAGCCTTCGGGTTGGCGATGGTCGCCGACGTGAGGACGAACGCCGGGTCCGAGCCGTAGGCGCGGCAGAGGCGCCGCAGGCGCCGTACGACCTGCGCCACGTGGCTGCCGAAGACGCCGCGGTACACGTGCGCCTCGTCGAGCACCACGTACCGCAACTGGTGCAGGAACTCACCCCAGCGCTCGTGGCCGGGCAGGATGCCGACGTGCAGCATGTCGGGGTTGCTCAGCAGGATCGTGGCGGTCCGTCGGAGCAGGGGTCGCTGGTCCTGTGGCGTGTCGCCGTCGTAGATCGCCGGCACGACGCCCGGCGCGTGGAAGCCGTTGAGCTTGCGCGCCTGGTCCTGGGCGAGGGCCTTGGTGGGGAAGAGGAAGAGGGCGCGCGCCTGCGGATCGGCGGCGAAGGTCTCGAGGACGGCGAGTTGGTAGCAGAGACTTTTGCCGCTCGCCGTCCCGGTGCTGACGACGACGTTCCGCCCGGCCGCCAGCAGGTCGCGGGCGGCGGCCTGGTGGCCGTGGAGCGACTGGACGCCGGCTGCGAGGAGCGCTTCGCGCAGCGCGGCCGGCAGGTCCGCGGGGAGCTCGGCGGCGTGGCCCCGTCGCGCCGCCTCGTGCGCGACCGTGACGACCTGGTCGTGCCCGCCGCCGGTGAAGAACGCCTGGAGTCTGCGTGCGGCTTTGGGGGGCATGCCGGCGTCGTGGTCCACGACCTCATCCTACTCCGGCAGCCTCCCCGAGAACGCAAAAGGGGCGCTTGCGCGCCCCTCCGCTCAACGCTCTCTGCCTCCGGGTGCTACTTGACCCGCCGCCCCACGTCGAGTGTGAAGAACCACACGGCGCCGTCGATGTTCGCGTAGCCGTCCTCCGACTTGAACGCGCCCACCCCGATGTCGCGGAAGGTCTTGGTGAGGATGACGGCGCGGTGCGCCGGGGACTTCATCCACGAGTCGACGACGAGCACGGGGCTCGAGTAGAGGCCGGCGCCGTAGGAGATGTTCTCGCCGGCCTTCCAGGAGCAGTACCCGGACCTGGTGTAGCCGCAGCGGATGATCCGTGCCGACCAGGCCTCTTCGTTCGGAGCCGGGGCGTTGTGTTCGAAGTACTTCCGCGTGCCCATGTCCGCGGAGTGCAGGCGCGCGGCCGCCGTGAGGTCGGCGTTGAGCCGGAGCTGCGAAAGGCCGTACTTGGCGCGCTGCCGGTTCACCTGCGCGAGCAGCTGCTTCTCGTAGTTGCTCAGCGGGGTGGAGGCGAGGGCCGGGGTCGCGAGGCACAGGGCACAGACGATCATGATCAGAAGGACGATGATCCCTGCCCGCGTCTTCATGGCTCACCCCCGAGCCCAGCGTTACCGTCAGAACGTGTACTGGACCGCTTGCCTGCGGTCCCTTACGACTCTGGTATCGGTAGGTCAGCGGGGGAGATGAGGAGGTAGGCGAACGTTGCGTAGCCGGTGTGGACAACGCATCGGAGCGGACGCTCGCGGTGACGCGGGGGAGAGGCCGGCTCAGCCGCTCTGGGTCTTGTCCGGCTTGGGCGGCGTGGTGGGTTCCGCCGGCTTGTCGGGTTTCGTCGGCTTGTCGGGCTTTGCAGGCTTGTCCGGCGTGGCAGGCTTGTCGGGCTTGGCAGGCTTCGTCGCCTGCGCAGGCTTGGCCGAGCCACCCGACTTGCCGTTGCCGCCGGCATTCCCGTTGCCGTTGCCGCCCGCGTTCGAGTCCGCGCCGCCGTTGCCCTTGCCGTTGCCGCCGGCGTTGCCGTGCTGGGCGCCGCTCTTCCCGTGGGCGGCGCCCTCCTTCTTGCCGGCGGCCGTCTTCTTGGCCGCGCCCTTGCCCTTGTCCTTGGCGTGGGCGGCCGCGCTGCGCTCGGCGCCCCGACCACCGTTCGCCGCCGCCGTCGCCAGCCCGGGCGGCGTCCACGTGCCTTCGCCGTCCTTCGCGGCCGCCGCGCCGTGTGCGGCGGTCACACCGGCCGGGGCCGACGCGCGATGGTGGACCCCCGGCAACATGTCGGCCTCGTAGGCGGCCACGCCTCCGCCGGCGGTGCAGGTGGCGGCCACGACCAGGGCCGCGACCTTGACCGTCGCGGCGCCGCCGAGTTTGGTGAGGATGCCGCCCGTCGCCAGGGAGAGGCCGGTCGCGGACCCCGCCGTCACGGCAGCCCCGCCCGCGGCGGCGCCGGCGGATCCGGCCGCCGCCGATGCTCCGGCCGCGCCTGCACCAGCGCCGGCGCCCGTTCCCGCCATCCCCGTCCCGGCTCCCGCCGCGGCGCCGGCGCCGCCGGTGGCGGTCGCGGCCGCCCCGAACGGGAAGGCGCCCTGCAGCGCGGCCGGCACGGGCACGCCGTGGAGGAACATGCCGAGTCCGACGGCTGCGGCGCCCCACGTCTTGACGGTCGCGCGACAGGCAGAGCAGTGGTCGGCGTGCGCCATGACGCGCCGCCGCTCGTCGCCGCTGAGGTCGCCGCCGATGGCGGTCACGGCGGCGTCCCGCGCGAACGTGCACGCAGGCGCCGGGAGTTCTGCGGTCAGGTCGGTGTAGTGCGTCCGGAACGACTCGCGGGCCCGGAACAGCAGCGTCTCGGTCGCGCCGCGGGAGATGCCGAGGATCCCGGCGATCTCGTCGTGTCGCAGGCCGTGGATGTCCTTGAGGACCAGCACGGTCCGGTGGCGCTCCGAGAGGTCGCCCAGCGTCTGCTCCACCAGCTGCGACATCTCCGCCTGCTCGAAGGTGTCCACGGGCATCGCGCGCGTGTCGCTGACGATGTCGATGTCCCGGTGGACCTTTCTCGTGCGCAGGTGGTCGTAGCAGGCGTTCACGGCGACGCGGTAGAGCCACGGCTTGAGCTGCAGGTCGGTCAGGCGCGATCCGGGCAGACGCCGGTAGACCTTGATGAAGACGTCCTGGGTGATGTCGCGCGCGTCCTCGGGCGACTGCAGGATCCGCAGCGCGAGGTTGTAGATCCGAGCTCGGTAGAGCTCGTACAGCTGCTCGAAGGCGTCGCGGCTCCCGGCTCGCAGGCCGTCGACCAGGCCGGCGTCCGGAACGCCGCCCGCCGCCAAGACGCTGCCCGTGTCGGGCGAGACTGGGACGATGGTGGCCATGTGCCCCATTGTATCGGCAATCCGCAAGATTGCTGCAGTTTGTGTCACGCCGATCTTGCGCGTCGCGCGGCGTTCGTCGGCCGCGCGACGGCTTGCGGCTCGGGCGAGACCGCTGTACCTTGAGCTACGACATGCACACAAGCCCGGCCAATCAGCGCCGGCGGGGACAAGCCCGTCGCCGCAACCAGATTCGCCGCCGGCGTGTGGTCGCGCTGGTCGTCTTCGTGACCCTCATCTCTGCAGCAGTCTGGGTCGCGTACGCCATCCCCGGCCAGACGCCGGCCCGCGTCCCGCAAGGCGCCGCGCAGCCGACCTTCGGCCGCACCGTCCAGTCGGACGAGGCCGTGGTCGTCGCCAGCGTGGAGGGCGTCGACGTGATGCTTCCGGTGGCGCAGCAGGCGACCACGGCCGTTGCCTTCCATCCCGTCGACAACGCCGATGCGGCCTCGTTCACTCCGGTCGGGGATCGGCTGGGCGGCGGCGACCTCGGCCAGAAGCTCGCCGACATCTTCGCCGGCGGCGGAGGCGTGCAGTACTACCTCATGGACGGCGACGGCGGCGATCAGTCCTCGTCGACGGCAGGTCTCGACGTGGGCGCCGTGCCGGGCTCGCCGGTCGTCAGCCCGATCGACGGCAAGGTCACGGCCATCAAGAAGTACAGCATCCTCGGGCGCCACAACGATGTGGAGATCGACATCCGGCTCGCCGGCGACCCGTCGCTCCTCCTCGTGGTCACGCACATCGCCAGGCCGAAGGTGGAGATCGGTGAAGTGGTGCAGCGCGGCACGACCCAGCTGGGCGTCGTGCGCGGCTTCCCGGCGTCGCTCGACCAGGCGCTGAGCCAGTACACCTCGGACAACGGCGACCACGTGCAGCTCATGACGCTGCACGTCGCACCCGACCTGGCCGGCCAGTGAACACCCGCCTCAGGCAAGGTATCGAGCGGGGCGTCGCAGGTGCACCGCTCGGAGCCGCCCCAGCCGTTCCCGCCGCGACGCGCGCCGTCATCGGCGGGTCCGGCTCGCTGGGCGCCGACTTCCCCGGCGACCTGCATCCCGGGGCCGAGGTGCTCGAGACCGGTCTGGTGTTCGACACGCCGTGGGGTGACAGCCCGCCGTTCACGCTGTTCGAGCTCGGCGGGCAGCGCGTCCTGCACTGCCGGATGCACGGCTGGCGCAAGGGCGTCTCGCGGGGCCGCGCCTCGCGCCAGGTCTTCAGCGTGCTGCACCGGGCCGGCGTGAGGCGCATCCTCTCGGACGCCGGCGTCGGCAGCCTCGACCACCTGCTCGACCCCGGCGACCTCGTGATCGTCGACGATTTCGTCGACATGACGACCGACCGGGACCGCTACGGAGTCGTCGCCGGCGACCATCTGCTCATCATGCGCGACGCCGTGTGCGAGAGCGGGCGCGAGGCGCTCGTGAGCGCCGCGCGGCGCCACGCGCCGGAGCGCCGCGTCTTCACGCGGGGCACCTATGTGGTGACGGAGGGCCCCCGCTTCGAGTCGCCGGCCGAGATCCGCTTCCTGCAGACGCTCGGCGACGTGGTCGGCCAGAGCTTCTGCCCCGAGGTGTGGCTGGCCCGCGACATCGGCGCCTGCTACGCGGGCATCTACCTCATCGTCAACTACGGGGAGGGCGTGGTGCGCGAGTGGGAGCACGACGTGCTCGCGCAGATCTTCCGTGAGGACGCCGGGCTCATGGGCCGCATCCTCCTGGACGCGCTCGCGGCCCTGCCTCCCGGCGACGACTGCCACTGCCGCGACCTGCGCAAACCTACGCTGCTGACCTGAGACGCAGGGGTAGCGGCGTCCGTTCCGGACCGGTCCTCAGCTGGTGAACGCCCAGGCCGCCACGGCGATGAGGTTGAAGAGCGCGTGCATCGTGATGCTGGTCCACAACGAACCCGTGCGATGGTAGGCCCACGCGAGCACGAAGCCCAGAGCCGCCAGCGGCAGGAAGACGTCGAGCTGCAGGTGCGCCGCGCCGAAGATGGCCGCTGAGGCCAGAGCGCCCCACACCCAGCCCCACGAGTTGGCGAACCCCCGGAAGAGGAAGCCGCGGAACACGATCTCCTCGAAGAGCGGCGCCATGACCACGGCCACCAGGATGAACATGGCGGCGCCGAACGCGGAGTGAGGGAACTCGCTGACGATCGCCTGCTGCTTGGGGTTCACGATCAGGTCGTGCGCGATGCTGAGGGCGTAGACCGCGACCAGCCCCAGCGGCACGATCCAGAAGTACGCTTTGTTCGGCCGTCTGAAGCCCCACAGGACGAACGAGCGGCCGGCGCTCCGCAGCGAGAAGAGCCACGCGGCCAGCGCCTCCCAGCCGTAGATGACGAGCGAGCCCACGGCCAGCGCCACGGCGCTGCCCCCCGAGACGGAACTGGTGTCGGTCGACGACGTCCCGGCGACCAGCGCCAGGACGGTCAGCAGCGCCTGCGGCGCCGCCCCGACGACCAAGCCGACGAGGGCGAGCGCCCATTGCCAGGACGCGCCCGGGAGATAGAAGGGCTCGCCCGGGGCGGCGGCGCGCAGCTCCGGGCCCGCCTGGCCGCCGCTGCCTGCTGGGCCGCCCATCGTGCCGGGCCGGACCGCCGGCGCAGCCGGCCACCGTGCGCCCGGCGTATCCGTGGCGCCCGGCGCATCTGCGGACGCCGGCGCCTCGGGCCACGGCCGCGCGGACTCAACGGGCGGTGGCGCCGGCGGCCAGGCCGGAGAGGCTGGGCCGGCTGCGGGCGCCTGCGGCCACGCCGGACCGGCCGGCGCCTGCGGCCGCGTCGAGCCAGCGGGCGTCTCGGCCGGCCCGCCAGCTGGCGTCTCGGCTTGCCCGCCAGGGGCTCTCGGCCGGCCCACCCTCGGGCGCCTCACCCGCTCCGGGCGACGCCTGCTCCGGTACCTCGGGTGGCGGCACGTGCCGAGCGGGGTCCGCCGCCCGGTCGTCCATCCATCGGTCCATCTCATCGTTGTGCGGCGGTCCGTCGATCAGGTGTCCTTTCCGTTTCGCATCCAGCCTACCGGGAAGCACCTCCAAATGGGATTCCTGGCCCGTCCTCAGCCTGCGCGTACCCGCTATCTCGTCGAAGTCCCACACGACGCCGACGAGTGTGGCTGGATCATGGATGAGATCATCGGTCGCGGGCCGCAGTACGCGCAGCTGTTCTGGTGGGGCTGTCACGTCGGCGACCACCGCGCCTGGGCCTGGCTGGACGGGCCGGGCCGCGAGGCGGTGCTCGAGGAAGCGCTCCCGCCGGTGCTGCGCGCGCGGGCCTTGGTGCACCGCGTCTCACGCGTCGACGGACCGGAGCTCCGCGACTGGCACGACGCGCACGATGACCCCCGCCGGTGACGCGCCGTTTTGCCCGGCTCCCCCCGG
>CAVQLY010000008.1:0-215344 GCA_963713475.1 uncultured Thermoleophilia bacterium | reverse complement strand
AACTCCAGGAGCACCTTCGCCTAAAGCTCTCCTCACCCTCGGCTTGCTCTTGCTTCTGATGCACGTGTCGGGCAACCTGCGCATCTCGAGAAGAGCTCTTATCGCAGCGGCCTTTTGCGCGATTCCCGCGGTGATCGCCGTCGGCTATGCGACCGACTTGAGCACTGCGATGATCATGGCGCGCTCTCAACGCACAGAGGTGACCGGTGTCAGTCTGCTCAAGCTGACGCTCGAGCAACTCGCCCACCCCGAGGCAATCCAGGCCTACAGGCAGAGCCACCTCGGGAGCAACCCTGCTCCAGATTCTGGTGGCTACAGCGAGTACTGCATTTCGAACCCGATCTTCGCGCGCCTCATCACCGTCAAGTTCGATGACAACATGCTGCACGTGGCGCCTCTGCTGACTCCGGGCCAGCGTGACGACATCGCAGCGGTGAGCCTCCGGCAGATTGCGGCCCTGCTACCGACGCCTGCGATTCGGCTTCTCGGGCTGGATGTGGACAAAGCCCAGCTCGGCTACTCGGTGGCGGGATACATCTACAATCATGACACCGGATGGATGGCGGGCCCGTATCCGACGGGGTCAATGACGGCATACGGGCTGATTCTCTTCGGACCATTCTTGTTCGTCATCCTGTTCTTTGCCGCTCCTGTCGTCTTCCTGGTCGCCGATGCCTTCACTCACTTCACTCGGAACGGCCTTCGCTATGCGCCCTTGGCGCTTGTGCTCATCTACTCGTTTTGGTCAATCTTCTACGGTGACTCGCTCATCGAAATCTTGAGATTCATGTTCCGCAATCTGCCGCAAGCCGTTCTGATCTACGTGGTGGTGTCGAAATTCTCCTCGTCCTGATCACCTCAGGGGCGAACAGGCGAGGCGGACCAAATGAGTTGGCGTAGGGTAGCCGTAGCTTCCACGGCGCCACGGCCCGGCGACGCGAAACATTTGCGTCATAGCGAGGCACTGGAGGTACTTCGTGGAGCATGAGTATCGCAGTCGCGTGTACGCCGCCTATGTGAGCGGTCGCCACCAGACTCTGGCTCCAGAGACTCTGCAGGGGCTGAGTCCCAGGGCGCCCTATCTGAAGCGGCTCATCCGTCAGCACCTTCCTGTTGACAAGAACGTCAAGATCCTCGACCTCGGGTGCGGACACGGAGCTCTGATTCACTTCGCGCGACTCGCGGGCTACGCGAATATCCTCGGAGTAGACGGCTCTCCGGAGCAAGTCTTGGCAGCTCGCAGACTAGGAATCGAGGGTGTTGACGAGGGAGACGTCGTCGCCACGCTGGCCAAGTGCCCCACAGCGTCGCTTGACTGCATCGTCGCCTTCGACCTCATCGAGCATTTCACCCGAGATGAGCTGCTGGGCGTGATTGACGATGTCAAGCGGGTGCTCGTGCCCGGAGGCATCTGGATCATCCATACGCCCAACGGCGAATCGCCCTTCGCATCTGGTGCGCTACGGTGATGTGACACATGAGCTGTCCTTCACACGCACTTCGATCGCTCAACTGCTGTATGCATCAGGGTTCTCCGATGTCAGCAGCTACGAAGACACCCCTGTGCCACACGGTCTGAAGAGCGTGGGTCGCTGGGTCATCTGGAGAATCATTCGGGCCGTACTCCGGCTGTATCTGGCTGCAGAGACAGGGGAGACGGGGCGCGATGCGATCTTCAGCCAGAACTTCTTGAGTGTCGCGAGAGTGTGACTGATAAGTGGACCCGTACGCTTTGCATACTAGTAACATGAGAATCCTGTATCTAGGTACGAGACGGGGAACCTCATCGCACCGGGCGGCTGCGCTTGGACGTCTAGGCCATCAGGTGATCATCAGGGACCCCTACCAAGCGCACAGCAATCGTCTGAAGAACCGCTGGACTGGAGCACTCCACTATCGAACGGGATATGCGTTGCTGCAGGGGTCGATGGAGAAGTGGGCAACGCAGGCAATACGTAGCACCCCCCTTGTCGACGTTGTTTCGGTCGATAAGCGGAGGCTCAATGGGACCGAGGGCCGTCAGCCGCTCTGACGCCGGCTAGACAAAGCCCGTCATTCTCTTACAACATTGATGATCCTACGGGGGCAAGGGATGGTCGGAGATTTGACAGCCTGCTTCAGGGCGGTTACCTCTCTATGACCTCTGTGTGGTCACATGCGAGACGCGAACGTAGACGGAGTACCTGCGCCCGGGGCGCAGAGAAGAGCGATGAAGGTCTGGAGGAGCTACGACGAGGTCGCTCATCGGGCCGTCTCACCCCGACCCCTGGGTCCCCGCTAGCGTTCTGCGCAGATGTTCTCATTCATCGGCACTTGGATGCGCTACGAGGCGAAGAGACAGGCTACTCCTTTCCTCTGAAGAGCGAGCGGCCTCGAAATCGCGGTATGGGGTGATCGTTGGGGGACAGGTCGCCCTTGTTGGCCTAAGTTGCGGCCCTACTGGCGGGGGCCCGAGTCTAAGCCGGCAGCAGACTACGTTCCGCCATTCGGGGGGGCAAAGGTGTGCCTCGGCCTCCTCTCCCGAGGGCAATCGCGACCTGCACACCACACGCTCTGTCGAGATTCCCTATGCGGGTGGTCTTCTCTGCGCTCAACGTACTTCTGAACACCTTGAGCTCTATGTCGAGGATCAAGGAGGCCTGTCTTCTGGTCGAACAGGGATAGAGTGCGCAGCCAAATGCTTGGCACTGCTTGCTGATCCCCGAGAGACGCGGAGGAGAATCCGAGACCGCGGGAATGACGCGCGTGCGGCAGAACGGAGTAGGCAATGAGGACATCTGCCGGCAGATTCTCGCGGCGGTGACGCAATGAGAATGGTGCTCTTCTCGCATCCGAGGTGGCTGCCTAGCGAAAGCATGCCGCGCTTTGCCGGCATGATTCTGCGGGGCATGAAGGACCCGCGGACATGAAGTTCAGGTCTGGGGAGCCCGCGGTCGCTCTTTCCACACACTCCCCCCCTCCCTTCTTTCTGAAGAAGTGGCTAGGCTACGTCGATCAGTTCCTCGTGTTTCCGCTCCAGGTTCGGCTGCGCCTAGCGGCAACGGACCACGAGGCACGTGTGTTTGTGTTTGCTGATCAGGCACTTGGGCCCATGGGTTCCCACTGGTGGCAGATCGCCCCCACCTCGTTCACGTGCATGACTTCATCGCGCTTCGCTCGGCACGTGGGCGAGTTCAAGGACCACCAGACGAGTTGGACTGGGCGCGGCAATCCCAGGCGATGATTCGCAGGGGCTTCTCGAAGGCGCAGCAATTCATCTCTGTGTCGGAGAGTACGCGGACGGACCTACATCGGTTCTTGACAAGATCGCCACGCCTGTCTGAGGTGGTCTACAACGGCCTGAGCTTTCCGTTCCAGCCCATGAGCCGAGCCGATTGTGCCGCCGCTCTGGCCGACGCTGGCTTGAGCCTGCCGCCGAGGGGCAACTTGTTGCACGTAGGCGGAAACCAATGGTACAAGAACCGAGCGGGTGTGCTTGAGGCCTATGAAGTGTACGCTGGGAAGACGGCGCCGCCGCTGCCTCTTTGGATGGTCGGCGCGCCTCCAGACGAGCACTTGAGGGCGGCGGCACAAAGGCTTGACCCTAGGGGCACCGTCCTCTTCCTGTCAGGCTTGACTGACAACCAGCTGTGCGCTGCGTACTCATCCGCTCGGCTGCTACTCTTTCCCAGCTTGGCAGAGGGTTTCGGCTGGCCGGTTGCTGAGGCGATGGCTTGCGGCTGCTTAGTGCTCACCACCGATCAGGCGCCCATGAGCGAGGTGGGCGGCGAAGCCGCATACTATCTGCCTCGGCGGCCAGACTTGGACTCGGGCGGATGGGCCCGGACTGCTGCGGATAGAATCATGCAGATTCTGACCCTGCCGACTGAAGAGCGCTCGGAGCGACGCCGAATGGGTCTTGCTCAAGCCGCCAAGTTCGATGCCGAGCATGCGCTTGATGAATACGAGCGGATATATCTGCGGGTGTTGAAGGGGTCGTTGGGTTGAGAGTATTTCGGCGTCATCTTTTCTACCCTCGCGGACCATGCTCGACCACCCGGTGGACGCTTTGACCGGCACCGGCGCGTGCTGTGACGGACGTTGGCATCAGAGCGCCGAGAGACTCCGAACATCGCGGCACTTCGCGCCGCAGGACTTGGCACTCTCGCTCCAATCAACATGAAGGCGTGATGCGACGATGCGAATACTGGTGACAGTGCACAGCATTTCTCCAGGTTCAGGCGGTCTCCGGGCGGGCGTATTAGGCATCTGCAGAGGCCTAGTCGGAAGGGGTCATGAAGTAACCTTGGTGACCACCGATGCAGATGGAAACGAAGCTCTCGACGTGCCGCTCGGTGTTCCCATCGATCATCATGGAGTGAAGATCTACTACTACCCGTTACAGCTCTCTGTTCTTGGGAACGGATTCTCCATTCCGGCGGCTAGAGCACTGAAGTCTCACGTGCAGCAGGCAGACGTTGTCTTGATTCATAGTCTCTATCAGTTCATATCCACTGCTGCCGCGCACTACTGTCGTAGCCATGGCGTTCCGTACGTCTTGAGGCCACATGGAACATTGGATCCGTTTCTCGTCTACCGGCGGCGTTGGCTCCTGAAATGGAGCTACATCAAGCTCTTCGAGGAGAGGGACTTCCATCACGCTGCGGCCGTTCAGTACTCCTGCGAAACGGAAGAGGGCATGACTGCCGGCTTCGTCAAGTCCCAGACGAACGCTCTGCGTCATTCCAGAGGGGATAGACCTGACGGACTTCGCGACCCTACCCCCACGCGGCGCATTTCGGGCTAAGTACCCAGAAATGGATGGAAGGAGCGTGGTTCTCTTCCTTGGACGCCTTCATCAGAAGAAGGGCCTGGAATTGCTGGTTGGCGCGTTTGCCCGCGTCGCCACGAAGTGCCCTAGCGCACACCTCGTCTTGATCGGCAGCGGGGATCGCAGCTATGTCGAACGCATCACGCAGATGATTGGGGATTCTGGAGTGGCCCATCGTTCGACCATCACGGGGCAGCTGGAGGAGGCTGACAAGCTGGCGGCGTTCGCTGATGCGGATCTCTTCGTGCTTCCGTCATTTGGCGAGAACTTCGGCATAGCCGTTGTGGAGGCCATGGCCTGCGGCCTTCCTGTAGTGGTTTCTGACAAGGTCGGCATTTGGCAGGATGTTGCGAAGGCCAAGGCAGGCATCGTCACCCAATGTGATTCAAACGAGATCTCGGATGCCGTTGAGACGTTGGTCAATGACCCTGGACTGCGCGCGACGCTGGGCCGGAACGGTAGAAGACTGGTCGAAACAGAGTTCAACATAGATCGAATGGCGGAGAGAATGGAGATCGAGTATCGGACCTTGTGCGCCAACACCTAGAGTCAATGGTCGCATACAGTCGCTTGTCCTTGAGCGTTTCGCAGGCCATCTGGAGCAGGCGGTGTGTTCGCTCAGTACTGCTGGTGAGGCTGAGCGCACTGAAGAATCACGGAGCCATCCTGCTCTTGCCACTTCTTGGCACGGTTCCCCTTCCTCTGATCCTGTTGACCCCTTGCTTTCAGAGTGTTGAACGTTCAGAGAGAGTCCCTCGGAAGGGTTGCATCAATGCGGGCAGATTAGAGTCGTCAATAGCGTCCACATCCTGCCACGGGTCGCCGCAGGTCTCGTGGCAAACACGATCCGGAACCCGAAGGGCTTCCGGTACGGCGTTGTCCGTGACGTCTGGAATCTTCTCAAGAAACAGGCGGCGAAGACCGTGGAGAACATCGACGTGAACCGGATCGCGGGCATCGAGAAGATCGAAGTCAGCCTGACTGTCAACTCGTATGACCGCGCGGTCCTGTGTGCGTTTTCGGCAATGCTCCAGCCGAAGACGTTCTTCGAAGTCGGCACCTACCTCGGCGAAACCACCCTCGCCGTGGCGCGCAACTGTCCGGGAACGCAGGTGTACACACTCGACCTTGCCTCGCCTGACGAGCGCAAGGCTGCGGCGCTGGAGATGACCGACGAGTATTTGTTCGAGCGCTGGGACCGCGGCTCGGCTTTCAAGGGAACGCCGGAAGGCGCCCGCATCCAAGTACTCACCGGCGATTCCGCGACCTTCGATTTCAGCCCATATGCTAGGAAGATTGATATGGCCTTCATTGACGCTAGTCACAGCTACAGCTACGTGAAATGCGACACAGAGGCCGTTCTCGGAATGCTCTCACCGGACGGCACAGTCCTGTGGCACGACTACCCCGGTACCCGGGGGTCTACGCCTACTTGAACGAACTGGGCGAGTCACTGGGCAGGAAGATCTACCACATTTCGGGCACCGGACTGGCATTCTCAAGCCGGCGGAACCTTGTGAACTGACGCAACTGTCTGAACGCGATGATCATCGCTGGCTCTTCCTTGCGCATCTATGGAATCTCGGCGCGCGAGCAGAGGAGCGGGGGTGCGAGCATCCAGGAGCATGATCCACGCGCTACACTGCAGGACTTGGTAGCCTAGGCCAGCCTGCGGCTCCGATTGTCCGTCAACGAGGCCGAAACGGTGTCCGTATTCGCCGGAATACGCAATGTGAGCTCACGGTGAGAGCCAGAATCACAGAAGAGGGGCGTTTGCATGGCTAGGCATTTCATCATCACCGGGTGCGCCGGCTTCATCGGCAGCAGCATGACGGATCGGCTTCTCGCTCAAGGGCATCGCGTCACCGGCATCGACAACTTCTCCACGGGCCAGCGGCGGTTCATCGAGGGAGCTTTGGCGAACCCGTCGTTCAGCCTCATGGGGGGGGACTTGCTGGACCTTGCGTTCTTGACGGAGGCATTCGCCGGAGGCGATATCGTCTTTCACTTCGCGGCAAATGCCGATGTTCGCTTTGGCACCGAGCAACCCCGCAGAGACCTTGAGCAGAATACCGTTGCCACCCACAACGTGCTCGAGGCGATGCGAGCCAATGGCATGAAGCGGATAGCGTTCTCTTCCACTGGGTCCGTGTACGGCGAGTCGTCGATGATTCCCACGCCGGAGGACGCACCCTTCCCCGTGCAGACATCTCTCTATGGCGCCTCGAAGCTTGCGGGTGAGGGGCTGATTGCCGCCTACTGCGAGGGTTTCGGCTTTCAATCTTGGATCTTCCGTTTCGTGTCAATCTTGGGCGAGCGCTACACTCACGGACACGTATTCGATTTCTACAGACAGTTGAAGGCTCACCCCGCTCAGTTGCGGGTGCTGGGCAATGGCAAGCAGCGCAAGTCATACCTGTATGTTCAGGATTGCCTGGATGCAATGCTGCTAGCGGTCGAGACGGCGGTGGAGAGAGTCAACATCTTCAACCTAGGCGTGGATGGCTACTGCGAGCTAAGTGATTCAATCGGCTGGATCACTTCGGCTCTGGAGCTTGAGCCAAAGCTGGAGTATGCAGGCGGGGAGCGCGGCTGGATTGGAGACAGCCCGTTCATCTTTCTCGATACCAGCAGGATTCGGGCCCTGGGCTGGCAGCCAAAGCTGACTATCAGCGAGGGCGTCGTCAGGACAGTGGAGTTCTTGAAGGCCAGCGAGTGGGTCCTCGAAGCACGAAGCGATAGCCTTGCCTGACCGGCGCTACTGCCTGATAACCGGTGCCTCCCGCGGACTGGGGAAGAGCACTTGCCGAACAGTTCTGGCGGCAGGGCTGGACTCTCGTTCTGCTCGCGAGAGATCAGCATGCCTTGAGTGGCGCCGCCGACGCGCTGGGTTCGGGGACTGACCAGTCGTTGCACACGGTAGTGGCCGATCTTGTCCGGCCGGGAGAAGCTGACAGAATCCTTGAATCCACTAGGTCCTTGATCCCAAGGCTGGACTGTCTGATCAACAACGCAGCGGTCCAGGGGCCGGTTGGCCCCCTGTGGGCAAACCCTTGGGACGAGTGGCTGGATGCACTGCGGGTTGATCTGCTCGCCCCAGTTGAGCTTTGTCGTTTGATGGTGCCTTGGATGATTGAGAATGATCGAGGCAGCATCATCAACCTTTCGGGCGGCGGCGCGACTGGTCCTAGGCGAATTTCAGCGCCTATGCCACGGCGAAGGCGGGGTTGGTGCGTTTCAGCGAAACGCTGGCGGAGGAATTGCGGGCGCACGCCATCCGGGTCAATTGCGTCGCTCCTGGAGCAATGGGCACCAGCATGCTGGAGGCGGTCGTCGCAAGCGGGCGAATTGGCCGCGGGCAAGACAGAGTATGAGGCGGCTGCTCGGGTATTGCGCGAAGGAGGGGCGTCCATGCAGAAGGTGGCGGCACTATGCCATTTCCTGGCCTCCGATGCCAGCAACGGCATCACCGGCAAACTCATCAGCGCCGTTTGGGACGACTGGGAGCATTGGCCGGAACATCTGGATGAATTGAATTCGAGCGATGTCTATACCTTGCGCCGCATTGCCGGGCGGGATCGGGGTTTTCGTGGGGGGACAAATGAGATCTTGGCGTCGGGATTATCGGCTGCGGGCTTATCGGCCAAAAACGGGCCCAGTGCGCTGGGCGCCGGGCGGCTTGGTGGCTTGCGCGGATATCGATGAGGCGAGGCAAGAGCGCTGGCGGGAAACGGCGGAGCCCAAGGTGTTCGGCGATTGGCGAGGGCTTCTTGGCCATGCCGGAAGTTGAGATTGTTTTTGTCGCCACCCTGCATGATTCGCTGGCGGAAATCACGCTGGCGGCGATCGAAGCGGGAAAGCATGTGCTGGTGGAAAAGCCGGCCGCACGAATCGTGCTGAACTGGAACCGGTCATGGCGGCGGCCGAACGGCACGGCGTGAAGGTGCATGTCGGATTCAACCACCGCTATCACCGCGCCTTTCGCAAAGCGCGCGAATTGTTCGATGCCGGGGCACTGGGTGAGCTGATGTTCATCCGGGCACGCTATGGCCACGGGGGACGGATTGGCTACGACAAGGAATGGCGAGCCGATCCGGAACTTTCCGGCGGCGGCGAGTTGATCGACCAGGGCCGCATCTGATCGATCTTTCGCGCTGGTTTCTTGGAGATTTTATCGAGGTGCAGGGCTTTGCCCACACCTATTACTGGGATATGCCGGTCGATGATAACGGCTTCATGATGCTGAAAACAGCCGAAGCAACAAGGTCGCGTTTCTGCATGTCGAGCTGCACCGAATGGAAGAACCTGTTTTCCATGGAAATCTACGGCCGGATGGCAAGCTGGAAATTTCCGGCTTGGGCGGCAGCTACGGGGTTGAGCGGCTGACGTATTACAAGATGCTGCCGGAGATGGGGCCGCCTGAAACGACGACCTGGGAATACCCGATGGCGGATGATTCCTGGGCGGTGGAGTTCGCGGAATTTTATGACGACATTCGGCTGAATCGAGCGCCGGCGGCGGGATTGCAGAGATGCCTATGCGAGGCACTGAAAGTCGTTGAGAAAATTTACAAGGAGTCCGGATATGATCATTGCGCGTAGTCCGTTGCGGATTACCCTGGGCGGCGGCGGGACCGATCTGCCCTCCTACTATCGTGAACACGAGGGTTTCTTGATCGCGGCCGCGATCAACAAATATGTCTATGTGACGGTGATGCGTCCCTTCACCGAAGGCGATCTATCTTAAGTACTCGGAGCTTGAGCATGTCGACGTCGGTGGATGAAGTGCAGCATCCGATCATTCGTGAAGCGCTTAGAATGCTAGAATCTGCGCACGCCGCAGATCGAGATCACCACCCTGGCCGATATTCCCGCCGGAACCGGGCTGGGTTCTTCCGGCAGCTTCACGACGGCGCTGCTGAAGGCCCTGTATGCGCATCGCCGCCAGTTGATTCATCCGCAGGAACTGGCCGAACTGGCCTGCCACATCGAAATCGACCGGCTGGGCGAGCCGATCGGCAAACAGGATCAGTACATTGCCGCCTATGGCGGTTTGACCTGTTTTACCTTCCATAAAGATGACAACGTGACGCGCCGTGCCGCTCAAAATATCCATGGACACGCTGTTTGATCTGGAAGACAATATGCTGCTGTTCTTTACGGGATTTTCCCGCAGCGCCAGCGAGATTCTCAAGGATCAAAACACTCGAACGCAGAAGCAGCGACGACGAAATGCTGACAAACCTGCATTTTGTCAAAGAGCTTGGCTACCGCAGCAAAGAAAGCCCTGGAGGCGGGCAGATACGGCGCAGTTTGGTGAGTTGATGCATGAGCACTGGGAGCACAAGAAGCGGCGTTCGGGCGGCATGAGCAATCCGAAGATTGATGAGTGGTATGAGCTCGGGCATGAAGAACGGCGCCGTCGGCGGCAAGCTGGTGGGCGCCGGCGGCGGCGGATTTCTGATGTTCTACGCGGCTGACCGCAACAAGCTGCGGCATGCCATGAGCAAGGCGGGGCTGGAGGAAGTGCGCTTTCGCTTTGACTTTGAAGGCACCAAGGTGGTGCTTTCAGCTGATGCTTGCCGGTGGCCATTTTGGCAGGTGGTCTGGCCACCCGATTGCGCCCCATTACCGAAACAATTCCCAAGTCGCTGGTCGATGTGGCGGGCAAGCCTTTTGTCGTTCGCCAGCTGGATTATCTGCGGCAGCAGGGGATTACCCGCGTGGTGCTGTGCGTCGGCTATCTGGGTGAGCAGGTTGAGGCGGTGGTGGGCGATGGCTCTGCTTTTGGCTTGGAGGTGCTGCTATTCATGGGATGGCCCGCGCTTGCTGGGAACAGGCGGCGCCTTGAGGCAGGCCTTGCCGCTGCTGGGCGAGCAGTTTTTTGTGTTTTACGGCGATTCGTATCTGCCAATCGATTTTCAGGCAGTGGAGCGGGGCTTCCTGGAAAGCGGCAAGCCGGCGCTGATGACGGTGCTGCAAAATGATGATCAGTGGGACAAGAGCAATGTGCTGTTTCAGGACGGCTGTATCGTCGAATACAACAAGCGGCGCCCAGACCGGAAATGGCGCACATTGACTACGGGCTTGGGGTGCTGTCTGCCTCGGTTCTGGAGAGATGCGCCCGCCGATGAACCCTTTGATTTGGCGGATATGTATCACGAGCTTTCGGTTCAGGGCGATTGTTGGCCGGCTATGAAGTGTTTGAACGGTTTTATGAAATTGGCTCACATAAGGGGCTGGAAGAAACCATCGATTATTTCAAAAAGGAGAGGTGGCATGAGTTACGCGCAGCAGCATTTGATGAGGCGATCGATATCCTCCAGAAAATAGATGTGGCCGCGCATTGAAAAAATGGCTGATCTTCTGGCGCGGATTAAGCAAGACGGCGGGCGGATTTTCTTTCTGGGCGTGGGCGGCAGTGCGGGTAATTGCTCTCACGCTGTGAACGATTTTCGCAAAATCGTCGGCATTGAATCCTATGCGCCGACTGACAATGTTTCGGAACTGACCGCGCGGACCAACGACGAAGGCTGGGCAACTGTTTTTGTCGAGTGGCTGAAGACCAGCAAGCTCTCCGCCAAGGACGCGCGTATTCATCTTTTCCGTTGGCGGCGGCAACCTTGAGAAAAACATCAGCCCGAATCTGGTGCTGGCGCTGCAGCATGCCAAGACGGTTGGCGCCAAGATTACCGGCGTGGTCGGGCGGGATGGCGGCTATACGGCGCAGGTGGCCGATGCCTGTGTCATCGTGCCGACGGTTAATGCAGAAACATCACACCCCATACCGAGGCGTTTCAAGCTGTCGTCTGGCACCTGCTGGTGTCGCATCCGAAGCTGAAGGCACATCAGACCAAGTGGGAGTCGGCAGAAGTGAATGGACGGGCTGTTTTTCTTGACCGGGACGGCGTGCTCAACCGGGCCGTGGTGAGAGACGGCAAGCCCTATCCACCCGCCAGTGTCGAGAAGTCGAGATTCCCCTGGCGTGGTTGAAGCATTGCAGCGATTGAAAGATGCGGGCTTTGTGCTGATCGTGGTATCCAATCAGCCGGATGTGGCAAGGGGCACGACCAGGAAACGGTTGAGGCGATCAATGACTATCTGGCGGAGCGCTGCCGATGGATCGTTTCATCATGTGCTATCACGACAGCGGTGACGATTGCGATTGCCGCAAGCCCGCCCGGCATGTTGCTGGCCGGGGCGCGGAATTCGATATTGATCTTGCTTCAAGCTTCATGGTGGGTGACCGCTGGCGGGATGTCGAGGCGGGCAAACGTGCGGGCTGCAGGACGATATTTATCGACTATGGTTACTTGGAGGCGTCTGGCAGCGGAACTGCGGCCCATTCGTGCACGTCTCCCGCGGAAGCTGTTGAATTGGATTCTGGCGAGGGGGGCCAATGATGTCTGAGACAATAGAGGAACTAAAGTTAAGATTTTCGCCGATGGAGCAGACAAGGCGGGAATGCTCGAGATGTATCAAAGGCATACATCAAGGGTTTGACGACGAACCCAACGCTGATGCGGAAAGCAGGAATATCAATTACGAGGCTTTCGCACGGGAAATTCCGAGTGAAATCAAAGATAAGCCTTTGTCTCTGGAGGTGTTGTCTGATGACTTCTCTGAGATGGAACGTCAAGCCATGGAGATTGCCGAGTGGGGCGACAATGTCTCTGTTAAAATCCCGATACCAACACCAGGCGGGAATCGAGCTGTCCTCTGGTACGGCGGCTTACCGGTGCGGGCGTCAAGGTGAATGTCACGGCATTCATGACGCTCGCGCAGGTGCGCGATGTGGTCGCCGCGCTTGGACCATGTACCGAGCTTTGTATCCGTTTTTGCTGGGCGTATCGCCGATACGGGGAGTGATCCAGTGCCGTTGATGGCCGCTGCCGTGGGCTGCTCAGGCTTAACGCCCGCGGAATTGATATGGGCCAGCCCACGTGAGCTGCTGAACATCTTTCAGGCGGATGCTGTCGGATGTCATGTGATTACCGTTACCAATGATATCCTGAAGAAGCTTTCGTTGGTTGGCTACGACTTGGATGATTTTTCCCTTGAGACGGTGAAGATGTTCTGCGGCGATGCGGCAGCGGCAGGATACGAGCTATAGGCATCGACGGCTTGCCATCTCGGTTGTGGGCCTGAGTGGTGCGCTGTGGTCAGTAGTAATGGGGGAGCACTGCACGATGCGCGAAGTCCAGTTCTTGGCCGACACGTTGGCCAAGATGATTCGCTTGGGCTGCTGGTGCCGGCGGGTCAAGAGCCGCAAGACCAGATCTCTTTGGCGCGACGCGGTCGAGGGCAGGACATGCTGACGAAGCTTGCCAAGCTCCTCTCGATCCTTCGGGCGCGGCCCTACCGTTTGGCCCTTCTGCGTTACGGAGTGGCTGCCGGAGTGGAGCACGAGCGTGTTCTGAGTGGGCTGGATTGTCGCAGCGTAATCGACGTTGGGGCCAACCGTGGCCAGTTCTCCCTGGTGGCGCGACACTGCTTTCCCGAGGCGGTGATTATCGCCTTTGAGCCGCTGGCTGGTCCCGCGCGGCGCTACAGACAGGTCTTTGGAGGAGACTCTCGCGTGAGCCTGCATCAGCAAGCTTTGGGGGCCCGCCCAGCCTCAGCGACCATGCATGTCTCGCGTAAGGACGATTCCTCTTCCTTGCTGCCGATGACGCCAAGCCAGTGCAACATCTTCCCGGACAGGCGAGTCAGGCCTGACAGTGGTGACCGTCGGACGGCTGGTCGACTCTATCCATGGGAGCCAGCTGAGGCCGCCAGTCATGCTGAAACTTGATGTCCAAGGGTACGAACTGGAGGCACTGAAGGGGTGCGAGGATCTGCTCGACAGCTTCTCATACGTGTATGCGGAAGGGTCATTCGTCGAGCTCTACGAAGGTCAGGTGCTCGCGGGCGACCTCGTTGCCTGGCTGCGGGAGCGGGGATACACGCTCTCTGGCGTCTACGGGGTGGTCTACGACAACCATGGTCGCTCAGTGCAGGCCGATATGCTTTTCAGAAAGACAGTACTGGATAATGTGGGTACACGGTGACCGGGATCTCAGCGAGCGTGGCGGGTGTCACAAATCATAGGCCCCACCTGCTCGTCTGCTGTGTCAACTACGCGCCTGAGATCCTCGGCACCGCTCCCTACACGCGCGACCTCGCCGAGTGGTTCGCCCATCGCGGCTGGGACGTACGTGTGGTCACGACCTATCCTTACTACCCCGAGTGGAGGCGGCGGCCGGGAGACCCGCGCTTGGGGTATCAGCGGCACAGTGACGGTGGCGTGACGGTCTTGCGCTGCCCGTCATGGGTGCCTGCGGCGCCTAGCGGCTTGAAGCGGCTGGCGCACTACGCCAGCTTCGTCGCCTCCAGCCTGCCCGTTGTGCTTGCTCATGCCGCTTGGACTCCGGACTTCACGCTTGTAGTCGCACCGACCCTGGCGAGCGCGCCGGTCGCACTACTGGCGGCGCGCCTCGCACGAGGTAAGAGCTGGGTGCACGTGCAGGACTATGAGGTCGACGTCGCTCTGCGTCTGAGCTTGTTGCCCCCCGCCGGCCTTGCGGCCCTCAAGTGGCTGGAGAGCCGGCTCCTGCGATCGTTCGACGTGGTCACCTCGATCACTGAGCCCATGCTCGCCGTCGCCCGTGACCTGGGTGTCCCCGCAGGACGGCTGGTGCTCCTTCCCAACTGGGCCAACCTGGCTGCCGTGCTGCCGCTCGACCATCCCTCCAGTTTTCGTGCGTCTCTCGGAATTCCCGAAGGACGGCGGGTCGTCCTGTATACCGGGAACCTGGGCCGCAAACAGGGCGTCGCCCTGATCGCCGATGCTGCGCGCCGATCACAGGACAGCGGATCGCCGGTCGTGTACGTCGTCGCCGGCGCCGGCGACGACCAGGAGACGCTTGATACGGCCGTGGCAAAGCACGCTCTCACCAACCTGTTTCGGGTACCCCTTCAGCCGGACGCGTCGTTCAACGAACTGCTGAACCTTGCCGACGCCCATCTCATCGTCCAAGAGGCGGGAGTGGCCGATCTCGTCATGCCATCCAAGCTGACCAACATGCTTGCCAGTGGCAGGCCTGTCGTCGCGACCGCTGCGGCCGGGACTGCGCTGGCCGAGCTGATTCGCGCTCACGACGTGGGCACCGCTGTCGAGCCCGGAGACCCGGCGGCACTCTCGCTGGCCATCCATGAGATTCTCGCTGACGGCGAAACCCGATCAAGGCAGGGAGCCAACGCGAGGGCGTTCGCCGAGAAGTTCCTGGATATCGACACTCTCCTCGAGTCGGCGTTGGCTCGCATGGGTCAACGTTAATGGTGACGCGGCGAATGGGGTAGGCTAGCTAGCGGCACGGATGCGGGTGAACCGGTAGAAGGGGCACTGCCAGGTTGAGCACGTCAGTAGAGGCAGACGACGCCTTGGGGGCGGATCGGGCGCTGGCGGAACGGGGTTTGGCGCTGCACTACCGGGTGCGTCCGCGCACGCGAGCCAAGCTGAGTCCGGGAAGCCTGCGGCCAAACGCAGTCAGGCACGCGATCATCGGCACCGGCAACGCTGCGACTTCATGCGTCACGCTCGTGTGCGACGCTGCGGATGGGAAGCGCGAGTGCGCCGTGGTCATCGATACCCGTGCGCCCGGCGACGCGATTCGAGGGATACAGGGTGTTCCCGTGGCCGGCCCCCTGGATAGCTACTCACGGGAGCAGCTCGGTGAAGCAGCGGACGAATTCATCCTTGCGTTCGGGCCCGATGATCAGCATGAAGCGGTCGGTGCCGCCAGGCGCCTCATCAAGGACAAGCTGAAGTTCCATGTCATGCCGGAGGCCATGGGCTGCGTGTACCACTTACTGCAGGACCTTGGCTGGAACGAAGTGCCGGTCCTGCGCACGCATCATGGGGTGCGGCACGCTGTCGCCCGTGCGAGCAAGCGAACTGGAGACGTTCTCATTTCAGCCTTGGTGGGTGTCCTCTTGTTGCCGCTCATGGCGCTGATCGCCCTGCTGATCCGGCTGGAATCGCCCGGACCGGTGATCTTCACCCAGGAGCGGGTCGGTCGTAACGGCCGCATCTTCAGCATCCTGAAGTTCCGCACGATGGTCGCCGACGCACAGGCTCAAGAAGCGAAACTGACGGCAGACTGCTCATCCGACCCGCGCTTCGTGAAGATCGACTGTGATCCGCGCGTGACCAGCCTGGGCCGGATCCTGCGAAAGACCAGCATCGATGAACTGCCGCAATTGTGGAACGTCCTACGGGGAGAGATGAGTTTGGTGGGCCCGAGACCATCGCAGCCGAGCGAGGTCCTGCTCTACGAGCCCGAGCATTTCACGCGGCTTCTGGTGAAACCCGGCATCACGGGTATGTGGCAGGTGTCGGGCCGAAGCGAACTGGCCTTTGAGGATGCCGTCGAGCTAGATACTGCCTACGTGCGCGACTGGAGCCCACTCCTTGATTTCAAGATCCTGTACAAGACCGTGGCCGTCGTGCTGCGCTGCCGCGGTGCCTGCTGAGGCAGCCGGCAGGCGCAGCGCCGCGATGACCCTGGTCGACCTCCGCGGCGTCAGCCGCCACCCATGAGATTCGTCAACCCCGAGGTTCACATAGCCCCCAACGTCACCCTCGGCGAGGGCTGCGACCTGCAGCCACCGTGCATCATCGGCAAGCCGCCGCGGGGCGCCGGCGAGGGCGAGCGCCCGCTCGCCATCGGCGCCGGCGCCGTCATCCGGCCGTTCACGACCATCTACGCCGGGAGCACCTTCGGCGCCGGCCTCCAGACCGGCCAGGGCGCCAGCATCCGCGAGGACAACCAGCTCGGCGACGACGTCAGCGTCGGCACCAACGCCGTGCTCGAGTTCGGCAACCGCATCGGCAGCCGCGTGCGCATCCACAGCGGCTGCTTTCTCGAGCTGGTGACGATCGAGGACGACGTCTTCGTGGGGCCCAACGTCGTGTTCACCGACGACCCGCACCCGATGGGCTGCCCGCGCTACCAGGACTGCAAGGGCGGGCCCGTCGTGCGCCGCCTGGCGCGCATCGGGGCCAACAGCACCATCCTGCCCGGCGTGGAGATCGGCGAGGGCGCGCTGGTGGGCGCCGGGTCCGTCGTCGTCGACGACGTTCCCGCCGGCGCCGTCGTCGCCGGCAGCCCGGCGCGCGTCATCAAGCAGGTCGACGAGCTGCAGTGCCCGCCCGGCTGGTTCGAGCGGCCCGTACAGGTGGCCGCCGTACCACGAGCCGGCGCCCTATGACCCCGGCGAGGCCTGCGAAGAGGTCGTCGAGCGCCTGCACGTGCCCGAGCGCTATCGTCCGCCGGAGCCGGACTGACACGCTCCGGCTCGCTTCCCCTGCGCGGTGCTTGCGGCAGCCTCTGACGACGTGCAGACATGCGACGGGTGGACGATCTCTGTCACCCGTTGAACCTCCTGCCTCAGCTGCTAGGGTGGTACTCTGCTGGTGGAGAACCACGGAACGCGACGCACGAAGGAGGAGGAGCATATGGACCTCCGTGACCGTATCACGACCGACCCGGCGGTCTGCCTGGGCCAAGCATGCATCCGCGGCACGCGAATCCCGGTCGCGGTCGTTCTCGACAATCTCGCGGCAGGTCTGACCAGCGAGGAGATCCTCGTAGAGTACCCCAGCCTGCAGCCAGACGACCTCAGGGCCGCAATCGCCTACGCGGCGGAACTCGCGCGCGAACGCTTGCTGCCGCTTCGCGAGTCGGCGTGATCCAGTTCAAGCTCGACGAGAACCTGCCGGCGCAAGCCGCCGACATGCTGCGAAAGGCCGGTCACGAAGTCTGCACGGTGCTGGAGCAGGGTCTCGGCGGGGCGGCAGACCGAGCGATCTTCGAGGCATGCGCCGCAGAGCGCCGAGTTCTCGTCACGCTCGACCTGGACTTTGCCGACATCCGCCGGCAAGGTGTGTCGGAGTCGCCGGGCATGCTGGTGATCCGCGTGGGCCGCCAGGACGTCAGCACTGTGTGCGCCGCCATGGTGTCGGCGCTCCCCGACGTCGAGCGGGAGTCCCTGCAGGGCAGCATCTGGATCATCGAGCCGCATCGCGTCCGCGTGTGGCGACCCGACGGCTGATCCAGCCAGCTCCACCGGCAGGCAGCGTGGTGCGAGCCGGTCTCAGAGACGCCGGAACGCGTACCAGGCCGGCTTGCGCGATCCGTCCGCCGCCGCAGGCCCGTGTAGACGCCGAGGTCCGCCGGCCCGGAGGCCGGCTTCAGTCGCGGACCAGGAACCACACGAGCAGCTTGACCTGCGGGTAGCGCGCCGCGTACCGGTATGCCGCTCTTCAGGTAGCGCGCCTGGACCTGCTCGTTGACGAAGAGTGCCGAAGACGCTGGTTGGGCTGCGTGTTGTAGCCGTACTCCGTGAGGTAGAACGGCTTGCTCGGGAAGAGCCGCAGCAGCGTGCGCAGGTTGAAGAGCGTCACCGTGTTCGAAGGGTCGTTGGGCGGCTGGTCGGGGGCGGTGTAGATCGATCCGCCGGGCGTGTACGGATGGTGGGAGTAGACGTCGAAGAAGCGTCCCGCGCCCGCGCGGCGCAGGAAGCGGGCGAAGCGCTGCGGGCTGGTGCGGTAGGTGTCGTCCAGGCCGACGGGGGCGGTGGCGCCGGCGACGACGCGCACGCCCGTGTGGGCGCGCGCCACGCCGGCGTGGAACGCCTTGAGCATGCGCAGGTACACGCGGGCGGCGAAGTACGGGTCGCCGGCGGTGCGCTGGGGATAGATGTACGGCCACAGGTTGGGCTCGTTCCAGCACTCGAGCGCCTGCGCCTTGCCCTTGTAGCGGCGCGCGAGGAACTCGGCGAGGTCGCGGTAGTCCGCGAGGGCGCCGTCACGGATGGGGTAGAAGGCCTGCGGCCCCTCGGCGTAGCCGGCCGGCGGATGCGACCACCAGTAGCGGTCGGTCGCCCAGGCGGGCAGGTAGCAGGTCGTGAGGATGACCTTGACGCCGGCGGCGTGCAGGTCGCCGACGAGGGCGTCGAGGCGCGCGAGCTCGGCGGGCGCGTAGGCTCCCCGCGTCGGCTCGAGGCGGCTCCAGTCGACGACCACGCGCACCCAGTGGGCCCCGAGCCCGCGGTCGATCTCCCTGATCATGCCCGCGCGGGCCGTGGACTCCGCCGGCTCGGCCTCGAGCTGCACGTCGATGAGGCCCTTCGCGACGCTTGCCCGCGCCGGCGAGGGCGCCGCCATGCTCACGCACAGGCCCGCGAGCGTCACCAGGAGCGGCAGCAGGCGAGGCAGAGGCGACCGAGGTGCGCTGGCGCAGCCGAGCGGTCCGGAGCGCGTCATCGGCCGGACGCTGCGCGGCGCCGTCGACATGGCATGGGTCCCAGCGCTGCTCCATGCGGCCGAGCCAGCTCGCCCCGCGAGTCGTTTGCCGCAGCGCGGGTCCGGGGCCAGACGACCTTCGATAGCCGCGCGCACGCGGCTCCGCGCTCCTGCATCGAGACGTCGCAGGTCGCCGACGACGGAGCGCTTGAAGCGCACGGCGTAGCGCCGTTCACTCACCCTCGACCTCGTGCCAGAAGGCGTCGGCCTCCAGCACATCGTCGGTCGGGTCGCGCAACCGGTCCAGCGCGATCGCGTAGTCGGCCCAGCGCGCCAGGTAGACGTCGACCGCCTCTCGGACGATCTCCGCCCGCGTGCGCTTGCGCTCGCGCGCCACGGCGTCGAGCTCATCGATGGTCTCTTGGGGGAATCTGGTCGCCACAACGTTGCTCATGCTGCCACCTCCGCGGAGAGTTTACATCGTTTACGATGGACGACAGAAGTTGACGCTCGACCTTTTGCCCGCCTCGTCCGCTACTGGTAGGCTAGCGAGGCGTCGCCCGGCGGCGTGAGGCACGATCCCCTGGGCCAGGAGAGTGAACGTGGCGACACCCCCCGAGTACCGTCAGGCCGACGAGGAGCGCGAAGGCCTGACGCTGCGGGACTACCTGGGCGTCATGTGGCGCCGCAAGTGGATCATCATCCTCGTCACCGTGGTGGCGACGGGCGCCGCCTTCGGCTTCAGCTACCGCCAGGCCAAGGTCTACCAGGCGCAGGCCGACCTCATCTACGAGCAGCAGCTCGACGTCGCCAACCCGCTGACCGGCCAGACCTACACCGACCCCAACGCGCGGTCGCTGGAGCTCAACTCCGTCGACGCCATCATCAAGAGCGAGCCGATCGTCACCCGCGCCGCCGCCCTTCTCCGGGACGAGGGCATGCCGACCACCGGCTTCACGGTGAGCTCCGAGCTGGCGGAGGCAGGCACGACCACCGGACAGACGAGCAACGTGGTCTCGATCTTCGCCACCAGCGAGGATCCGGAGCTGGCGGCGGCGGCCGTCGCAGGCCTACGCCGACGCCTTCGTCGAGTGGCGCAAGGACCGCGTGCTCACGCAGATCGCCGCTGCCATCAAGGCGGTCGAGAAGGAGATGAGGAACTACCTCGGCTCCAAGGAGTCCTCCGACTACCTCATCCTGCAGCAGCGGCGCCGCGACCTGCAGATCCTCAACTCCACCGTCACCGGCAACTTCCGCGTGCTCGTGGATGCCGCGGTGCCGACGGCGCCGATCTCGCCGAAGCCGCTGCGCAGCGCGATCCTCGGCTTCGGCGTCGGCCTCTTCGCCGGCATCGGGCTCGCCTTCCTGCTCGAGCAGTTCGACACGCGCCTCCGGCGGCCGGACGACGTCGCGGCGCTGCTCCGCCAGCCGGTGCTCGCGCGCGTGCCGCGCCTCTCGCGCGAGCAGATGAAGTCAGCCTCATCTGGTGACGATGGAGCACCCGGCCGACCCCGTCGCCGAGTCGTTCCGTCTGCTGCGCACCAACCTCGCCTTCATGGACGTCGACGGCACCGCCAGGTCGCTGCTCGTCACCAGCAGCCTGCAGGGCGAGGGCAAGAGCGTCACGGTCGCCAACCTCGCCGTGACGCTGGCGCTCGCCGGCAAGAAGGTGATCGTCGTGGACGCCGACCTCAGGCGCCCCCGCCAGCACAAGCTGTTCGGTCTCGGGAACGAGGTGGGCGCCAGCAACGTGGCCGTCGGCGACGCCGATCTGGTCACCACGCTGCAGTCCGTCCAGGTGGTCTCGCCGGACGGCGACGGCTCCCAGGCGGACTTCACCAGCTGGACGTCCGCCACCGGCTCGGTCACCAGGCTCTGGGTGCTCACGAGCGGCCCCATCCCGCCCAATCCGGGTGAGATCGTCGCCTCCCAGCGGTTCTCCAGGATGCTGGCCAGCCTGCGCGACGAGTGCGACCTGCTCCTCGTCGACTCCCCGGCCATGCTCGCCGTCGGCGACACGGCGGCGCTGGCGTCGGAGGTGGACGGGCTGATCTTCCTCGTGGACATGGAGAAGGCGCGGCGGCCCGTGATCCAGGCCGCCGCCGACCAGCTCTACCGTTTGCCGTGTGCGATGATGGGCATCGTCGTGCGGTCGCCCGCCGGCAGCTCACGCGACAAGTACTACTACACCTCGCATTACCGGTACTCCTCCGACGCCGCGCCCGGCAAGCCAGCCGCCGGCAAGAGCGCCGCCCCGAGCGCCGGCCAGCCAAGCTAGGCAAGGAGGGGCACATGAAGGCACGGAGGATGCAGTCTCGGATGGCCAGGCTCATGATCGCGGCCGCGGCCGTCGTCGTGCTGGCCGCCATGCTGGCAGCGCCCGCGCTGGCGGCGCCGGCGGCGACCACGTGGACGGTCAGTCCGCAGAGCAAGATCATCACCTACGGGCAGGGCGTCACGCTCAACGGCACGCTCATGAGCAACGGCGCGGCCGTCGCGGGTCTCTGGGTCGACGTCGCCCAGGCGACGACGCAGTCCGGCTCGTACGAGGTCCTCTTCAAGGTGACCGCCCTCCCGGGGCCGTACGCCACGGGCACCTACTCGATCGCGGTGATGCCGCTGCAGACCATGTACTACCGCTTCCAGTGGGCGGGCGACGCGACCTACGCCGCCAAGAACAGCGACGTGATCCCCGTCCAGGTCAAGCCGTCGCTCGGCAAGCCTTCCTGCCCGTCGTCGGTCAAGAAGAACAAGAAGTTCACGGTCAGCGGCACGGTCAAGCCCGGAGAGGGCATCTCGCCCACCGTCAAGGTCAAGGCGTACCGCAAGAACAGCAATGGCGCCTACGAGAGCTACAAGACCTACACCTCCACCGTCACCGACACCAAGTACAAGGTCAGCATCAAGATCAACAAGACCGGCAAGTACAAGTTCAAGGCGACCACGGCGGGGAACGCGCAGTTCGCCGCCAACGAGACCGGCTTCAGCAGCGTCCTGACCGTCACGAAGTAGGACCGCTGACGCGTGACGACGGGCCGGGCGGGCAGCCTCGAGGCTGCCCGCCCGGCCCGTCGTCGTTTCCGCTCCGCGCGCTCGGGGGCCTTTCGCACGTCCGCGTCGACGCCTCGGGCGTTTACCGCAGGCGAATCTGACGGTAGGTACCGACTCAGTATCCCGACGAAAGCATGCCTTTCGTCCAGATGAGGACAAGCCTATTGGCGGTGTCCCCTCGTCGCGCCTGTAGGCGATGATGAGGAGGAGCCGCAGGCGCGCTTCTGCCTTGGCTTGCAGAGTCGGGGCTTGGGGCAGGTCGAACGGAGTCGAGGAGGACGTGATGGAGAGCGCGATGGGGAAGCGTTCGGGGGCCAGGCTGGCCGTGGTGATCGCCGCCGCGGTGCTGCTGATGCTCCTTCTGGCGGCGCCGGCGATGGCGGCGCCCTTTACCACCAGCCTGGTAGCGTCGCCCAGCCACAGCACGGTGGGCGCCGGCGACAGCCTGACGATCAGCGCCGTGCTGACGGATACCACCAACACCTTGCCCGTCAGCGGCGAAGTCGTGCGCGTGGAGCAGGCAACGAGCGACACCGGGCCGTGGACGCTGCTCGACTACGCCGACACCGGAGGCGCGGCCGGCACCTATAGCCTCGACGTCTACCCGGCGGGGCACGACGTACTACCGCTTCGTCTACGGCGGCACGGCCACTATGCGGCGGCCACGAGCAACATCCATCAGCGTTGACGTCACCGCGGTCGGACCTTTCGCCACGAGCCTGGTCGCGACGCCCGCCCTGAGCACGGTGAACATCGGCGACAGCCTGACGATCAGCGCGGTGCTGACCGACACCGTGAACGACGCCCCCGTCGGCGGAGAGCTGGTGCGTGTGGAGGCGGCGGCGGACAGTGGCGGACCGTGGTCGCTGGTCAACTACGCGGACAACGGAGCGACGACCGGCGAGTACATCCTCGAGATCTACCCGGCGCAGACCGCGTACTACCGCTTCGTCTACGCTCCAGACCCAGTCGGTACCTACTTGCCGTCCACGAGCAACGCCATCAGCGTCGTGGTCACGCCCTTGGCCACCACCCTGACCGCGTCGCCCGCTCTGACCACGCTGAACCACGGCGACGGTCTGACGATCAGCGCCGTGCTGACCGAGACCGACGGCGCTGAGCCGATCGGAGGAGCAGCGCTGCGGGTCGAGTCGGCGACGAGCACCGGCGGGCCGTGGACGCTGATCCAGATGGTCACCAACGACGGCACGACGGGCAACTACAGCCTCGCGGTCGTGCCGCCGCGCACGACGTACTACCGCTTCGTCTATGAAGGCACCGGCACCTACGCCGCGGTCACGAGCAACGTCCTTACCGTCAACGTCACAGCCGTCCCCACCAGCCTGACCGCGTCGCCCGCGGAGAAGACGGTGACCGCCGGCACCGCCCCGACGATCAGCGCCGTGCTGACGGAGACCGACGGCGCAGTCCCGATCGGTGGAGCAGCGCTGCGGGTGGAGCAGGCGACGAGCAGCAGCGGGCCGTGGTCGCTGGTCCAGACCGTGAGCAACGACGGCACGACCGGGAACTACAGCCTCGCGGTCCTGCCGCTGCGCACGACGTACTACCGCTTCGTCTATGAAGCTACCGCCACCTACGCGGCGGTCAACAGCGGCGTCCTCACCATCAAGGTCCAGCCCGTGCTCAAGACCCCGACCTGCCCGTCGTCGATCAAGAAGTCCAAGACCTTCAAGGTCAAGGGCACCGTCGCGCCCGGCGCGCCCGATGGGCCGGCCGTCAAGATCCAGGCCTACCGCAAGCACGACGGCAAGTGGTCCAAGTACAAGAGCGCCTACTCCACCACGCGCTCCGGCATCAACTACACTGCCAAGATCAAGATCACGAGCACCGGCAAGTACAAGTTCAAGGCGACCGTGGCGGGGAGTGACAAGTTCGTCGCGGTGACCAGCGCCTACAGCAAGGTGCTGACCGTCAAGAAGTGACCCGAGGGACAGACCGAGGGTGAATCGCACGGGGGCGGCGGGCCGGATGGCCCGCCGCCCCCGTCGTCGTCTCCGCCTCGCGCTTCGACGCCGCCGCGGCACGGCCTCCGCCGGCCTCCCGTTCCGCGCCGGCTACTCCGCCCCGCGTCGGCCTCCCGCCCCGCGTCGGCCTCCAGCTCCGCGCCGGCCTCTCGCTCCGCGCCCGCCTCGACCGGCCTGCGCTCCGTGCCGGCTACTTCGCCCCGGCGCCGGCTTCGAGCGGCTCGCCGCTCCGCCCCGGCGCGGCCAGCAGGAAGCTCAGGATCCAGATGACCAGCATGAGGACTTCAGTGGCGACGCAGTAGGTGCAGAACGCCTTGAGCACGATCGCCTGCAGCAGGAACAGCGGGATGATCGCCAGGGCGCCCAGGAACGCGAACACCTTGAACACGCGGACGAGCATGACCGACCGGCCCCGGAGCAGCCCGACGGCGAGGTAGAACATGAGACCGAAGAAGAGGGCGCCGACGAGCGCGACCGGCACGCCGAGGATGACCGAGTACTTGCTCGTCTGGACCGTCTCGCAGCCCTGCACCACGTAACAGGGCGAGACGTACCCCCGGTAGTGGACGATGGTCAGGTACGTCGAGATGACGAAGCCCGCGTAGGCGAGCGCCGCCAGCGTCCAGGGGACCCAGCGGCGCGTGGAGCTCGCGTCGTCCCGGCGGTCCGTCACAGCGCCGCCTCGATGGCCTTCTCGAACTGCTCGAGGCTCCGCGGCAGCACCGACTGACCGTCGATGACGAACCAGGGCGTGTGCGTCACGCCGGCCTTCTTGCCCTCGGCCGCCTGCTTCTTGATGAAGTCGGTGGTGGACTGCGCGTCGGCGTCCGCGTGGAACTTGTCCATGTCGAGGCCGAGGCTCTCGGCGTAGGAGTCGAAGTACGGACGCGGGTCGTCGGACGTCGCCCACTCGTCCTGCTTCTCGTACAGCAGGTCGTGCATCTCCCAGAACTTGCCCTGCAGCGAGGCGGCGTAGCCGACCTTGGCCGCGATGGTCGCCCACTCGTGATTGGAGAGCGGGTAGTTCCGGAAGACGAACCTGACGCGGTCGCCGTACTTCTGCCGCAGCTGCGTCATCCACTTGGCGTACTCCGCGCAGAAGGGGCACTGGAAGTCCGAGTACTCGATGACGGTGACCTTGGCGTCCTTGGGCCCGTACGTGATGTCGTTCGAGGCGACGGGCGCCGCGCTGGACGGCTCCGTGGCGGCGGCGCCCGTGAAGAAGTACAGGACGACGACCGCCAGCACGACGAGCGCCGTGGCGCCCGCCCAAGGGGCCGTTCTGGCGACGAAGCTGCTGGAGGATGCGCTCATGGGGCCTTTCACGCAGGGACAAGAGCGCTTCGATTCTACCCGGTTGCGCGGGTCGAATCGCTCCATACCGTCGCCGCCGCCCCGGGCCTCCGGCCCCGCCGCCGACCTGGGCCTCCGGCCCGCCGTCCGACCTGCGCCTCCGCGCCGCCCAGCCTCGGGTTCCCTCACTCCAGATCGAATCCGCCGTTCGCGAGGATCTCCGCGGTCTCGGGGTCGAGGAAGCCGAAGACGTCCTTGGGCCACCCGTCGTCATCTGCCTCGCGTTCCCGACCGCCGGTCATCCTCGCGTCCGCCTCGGCGGCCCTGTCCGCTGCCATGCCCCGTTCGGCGAGGCGAGCGAGGCCCCGGTAGCGCTCCGGCGACAGGACGACGGCGGTCACGTACCCGCCCTGCGTGATGTACACCGGTGTCTCGGCCGCGGTCTGGGCGGCGATGATCCGGGCAGTGTCCCGACGGAAGTCGGTGATCGGGATGACTTCGGGTGTTTCCACGAAAGGGAGGATACCCGGCGGCGCGGGGCGCGACGGAGGTTGCCGATGGGCTTGTCGGGGTGACGTTGTGCAGACGGTGGGCCGACGCGATGGTGTCGTTTGGGGCTCAGTGCCGCGTGCGGTGCCGCTCGCAGATCCGGGCGTCGCCTGCGATTCCGCCCTGCGGAACACCTGTCGACACCGAGTGGCCCTGGCGCCGGTGGCTCAGGGGCCGCCTGCGGCTACGCGGTGCTGAGCACGGCACCGCCGGCGGTGCTGCTGAGAAACGCACTACGGTGCCGCCGCCCGGAGATGTGCGCCGGGCCTCGCGACGGGGCCTTACCCGGGGGCCTCGCGCGAGGGCCTCGCGCGCGGGGCCTCGCGCGGGGGCCTCACACGCGGGCCGCGCCGCCGGGCGGCCGGCGCCCGAGGCTATCGCCGGCGTTCGAAGTCGACGGTGCGGGTCATGCCGTCGCGCAGGGACACGCTGGGAGTCCAGCCGAGCAGGGTGGTGGCGCGAGTGATGTCGGGCTGGCGCACCTGGGGGTCGTCGACCGGCAGCGCCTCGTTGACGATCTCGCTCGGGCTGCCGGTCACCTCGATGACCAGCTCGGCGAGCTCCGTGAGCGTGTGCTCCTCGGGGTTCCCCAGGTTCACCGGCTCGTGCACGTCGTGGGTCGCGAGCAGGTACAGGCCCTTCACGAGGTCGTCGACGTAGCAGAACGACCTCGTCTGCGAGCCGTCGCCGAACACGGTCAGCGGCTGCTCCCGCAGCGCCTGGTCGATGAACGTCGGGACGGCCCGCCCGTCGTTCACGCGCATGCGCGGGCCGTAGGTGTTGAAGATGCGCGCGATCGCCGTGTCCACGCCCTGCTGGCGGTGGTAGGCCATGGTCATCGCCTCGGCGTATCGCTTGGCCTCGTCGTAGACGCCCCGGGGACCGATGGGATTCACGTTGCCCCAGTAGGTCTCCTTCTGCGGGTGCTCGAGCGGGTCGCCGTACACCTCCGACGTCGAGGAGATGAGGAACCGGGCCCGCTTGAACTTCGCCAGGCCCAGCGCGTTGTGCGTCCCGTAGGAGCCGACCTTGAGCGTGTGCAGCGGCAGGCGATGGTAGTCGATCGGGCTGGCCGGGCTGGCGAGGTGGAACACGAAGTCGACGCTCTCCTCGATCTCGACGTGCTCGATGACGTCGACGTTGCGGAACGCGAAGTGGTCGTCGCGGATGTGCTCGATGTTCTCGAGCGAGCCGGTGTCGAGGTTGTCCAGGCAGATGACCCGGTGCCCCTTGTCCAGCAGGTAGTCGCACAGGTGCGAGCCGAGGAACCCGGCGCCGCCGGTCACGACAGACGTCGTCATGGTCTCCCTCTCAATACGCGCCGCGGGAGCGCAAGACGGCGCCGACCGTCCGCCACAGGATGTAGGCGTCGGCTCTCAGCGACCAGTTCTCCATGTACTGCAGGTCCAGACGCACCATGTCGTCGAAGGAGAGGTCACTGCGGCCGCTGGTCTGCCAGAGTCCGGTCATGCCGGGCTTGAGGACGTGACGCCGCCGGTGCGAGTCTTCCATGAGGCCGCAGTCACGAAGCGGCAGCGGGCGAGGGCCGACGAAGCTCATGTCGCCCTTGAGTATGTTGAGCAGCTGCGGCAGCTCGTCCAGGCTCAGGCGGCGAAGGAACCTGCCGACGGGCGTGACGCGAGGGTCGTCCCGCAGCTTGAACAGCACGCCGTCGGCCTCGTTCAGCTCCTCGAGGTCATCCTGCGAGGCCCTGGCATCGCGGACCATGGTGCGGAACTTGTAGCAGCGGAAGGGACGCTGGCCGACCCCGACGCGCTCTTCCACAAAGAAGACGGGCCCGCGCGAGGTGGCCTTGATCGCCACTGCGATGACCAGGAACACGGGGCTGAGGACGACGAGCAGCGCCGCGGCGCACACGCGGTCGATGACCTGCTTGGCGACGTAGCTGGCCGCGCTCGCAGGCTCGGGATGCACCACGAAGAGCGGGCAATCGAGTCCGGGGATGTAGGTGACGGCATCGGTGTAGGGCTGAAGGGCCGGCGAGATGACCTTGAGGGCCACGCCGCTCTCGCGGCACGTCTCCATCACGCCCTGCAGCCGGCCGTTGAGTTCCGCGGGATCGGCGATGATCACCTCGGTCGCCCCGGTGGCCAGGAGGGCGGTCCGGAGGTGCCTCGCGTCGCCCAGTTCGCGCGGAAGCCCGCGCGCTTCGGGGTCACGCGGTGCCGCGTGGTCCTGCGTCAGCAGCCCGACCACGTTGACGCCGCTGCTCGGCGGAAGAGCCTCCAGGGAAGCGAGCGCCGACCGGCATGACTTGCGCGTGCCCATGAGCACGACCGGCGGAGCATCGCCGTTCGGGCCGAAGATCACGCCGATCAAGGCGTCGAACACCGACCGACCCGCGATGCTGAAGACGCCGGCCGTGAACCACGCGATCGTGTAGCGCGCGCCGATGCCGGTCGGGTCGGCCACGAGCACGAAGACCAGCGTGACGAGGAACGCGATGGTCCAGGCGGAGGCCACCTTGCGGATGCCGTATCTGGTGCGCCTTCTCCCGTACAGGCCCTTCAGCGCGGCCACGGCCACGAACACGCCGACCGCCAGGCCCACGTCCCACCACGACAGACCCCACCAGAGCAGGGCCGGACCCGGCCACGAGATGACCGTCACGAGGAGCATTGCAGCGACCAGGGAGCCGCAGTCGATCGAGAGGAGCGCCGCCACGCCGAAGGCACGGCGCAGGCTGTGGGCGCTGAGCAGCTGCGCCGCGGAAGGCACCAGACGCGGCGCGCGGACGTCCTTGTCGGTTGCGACTGTGCTTATGTGCATTGGGGGCCCCTGCAACTCGCCGATGGCGATGTCGCGGGAATCATACCGCGCTTGGGGTGTTCACTCCAGACGGCGCGCCGTCGCGCTCCCCGGCCCGCTCGGCGAGGCGAACAAGGTCGCCGATCGGCCGGGCCCGGTGACTTTGCTCGCGCGGTGGGCCGGCCCGATGGTGTCGTTTGGGGCTCAGTGCCGTCTGCGGTGCCGCTCGCAGATCCGGGGGCCGTCTGCGATTCCGCCTCGCGGAACACATGTCGACACTGCGTGACCCTGCCGCCGTTGGCTCAGGTGCCGCCTGCGGCTCGGCGGTGCCGAGTTCGGCACCGCCGGCGGTGCCGCCGGGAAACGCACTATGGTGCCGCCGGCGCTGACGGTGGGCGGCGCCTGTCGGCGTGCCTTCGGGCGGCGCCTGTCGGCGTACGTGCGGGCGTCGCCGCGAGAGGTGCGCGGCGGGCGGGGGCATCTACGCGAGCGCGGCGGGCGGTATGCTGGTACGGGGTGGCGAAGGGCACGGGGGAGGACTGTGGCGGCTCGAGAGGCGAAAGGCGTGGGACGCACCATCGCGGGGGTCGTCCTCATCCTCGGCGCCGCACCGGTGTTCCTCTGGTTCATCCCCGGCTCGAGGGGCTGGACGGTCATCCTCAGCGGGTTGGCCGCGCTGGGCGCCATCGTCGCAGGCATCGTCCTGGCCGGGCATTGGCTCGGCGTGTTCCGCCGCCGCCGCGTCGACTCCGTGGAACAGCAGGGCTGCCTGCAACTGCTGGTGACCCTGCTGGCGCTGCTCGCCGGGGCCGTGATCCTGTACTACGTGATGTACTACGGGGCCGGCGCCTACCTGCGCGGCGAGCTCTGACGCCTGCTATCCTCGGGGCATGGATGAGCTCCAGACGCCCCGCACCGGCTGGCGCCGGCTGACCCCGCGCGCCGGCGTCCGCGTCCAGCTCGTCGCCGCGGCGCTGCTGTGGCTCGTGGGCACGAGCATCCTGCTGATCCGGGGCATCTTCTACATCATCGCGCCCGAAGAGTACGAGCGCTTCGGCTACGGCGTCGCGCTCATCGCCCTGGTTGCGGTGGCCATCGGTCTCGTCAAGGCCCGCCTGATCCTCATCCGCTACGCCAGGAAGGCCGTCAGGCGCATCCACACTCGCGGCCACGCCTGCTTCTTCGGCTTCTTCGCGCCGAGCTCGTGGCTGTTCATCCTCGTGATGATGGGCGGCGGGATGCTGCTCCGTCGCACGCCGCTGGTCGACTCCTGGGGCGGCCGCACGTTCCTCGGCATCCTCTACGTGGCGGTCGGCACGGCGCTGGCGATCGCCGACGTCGTCTTCTGGCGCGCCGTCTTCCGTCCGATCCCGGTGGTCGAGGAGGACGAGCCGACGCTCGACTGAGGGCCGCGCCGCGGCGCCACGAGTGGCTTCTCCGCGCCGGCCAGGGTTTCCCGCGGTCCCGGTGGAGCAATCTACGGGACAAGCCCCGAGAGGGGAGAAGTCACCGAGGAGAGTCCTCATGGCACCCGCGATCACCTGGTTCCAGATCCCCGCCACCGACGTGGCGCGTGCGAAGACGTTCTACGAGACAATCTGCGACTGCAAGCTCGAGGCGATGGACGGCGGCCCCGGCATGGAGATGTGGGGGTTCCCGGCCGACTGGCGGCAGGGCGAGATCAGCGGCGCCGTCGTCTGCGGCGAGGGCGCCGTGCCGAGCGCGACGGGCACGGCCGTCTTCCTCAACGCGAACCCCGACCTGCAGGTCGCTCTCGGCAAGGTCGAGGCGGCCGGCGGCAGGATCCTGATGCCCAAGACGGCGATCGGCATGGAGGGCGCCGGCCACTTCGCGATGATCGCCGACACCGAGGGCAACACGGTAGGGCTGCACTCGCAGAGCTGAGCGGCGTGCTCGGCAGGCCCGGCGGGTGAGCGGCGTGCCGGGCGGACCCGGCGGGTGAGCGGCGTGCCGGGCAGGCTCGGCTGGTGAGCGGCGCGACGTGCGGACGCGCTAGACGCGCACGTCGCGCCGCTCGAACAGCACCAGCGCCAGCGCGAGCATGACGACCGACGTCGCGACCAGGACGGCCAGGCCGGCGACGTCGAGGTCCTTGCCCAGCGGCGACGCGCCGCCGGAGTAGTGGAACAGGGACAGGTAGCGGAACGGCCGGATCGTCTCGTTCATCACCGCCAGCGTGTTCAGCAGGTACATGGCGACGGCCACGCCGGCGCCGGCGGCGATGCCCACCTGGCGCCGCCCCGTCGCGGCGCTCGCGGCGTAGGTGATGCTGCCGATGGCGAGGCCCAGGAGCGTGAGGCCGAGGAACGCCCGCGCGAGGTCGCCGGCGCCGACCGGTGTGCCGGCGATCGTGGTGGCGACCGTCAGCGAGAGCCAGAACACCGCGCCGAGCGCGACGGCCACCACGACCATGGCGGCGTACTTCTGGAGCACGAGGCGCCGCCGCCCGACCCGGTGCGTGAGCACCAGGCTCAGCGTGCCGCTCTCCTCCTCGCCGGCCAGAGAGCGTGCGGCGACCGCGACGGCGAACCCGATGAGCACGATCGGCGCCAGCCACGACAGCAGTTCCACGTTCACGTAGCCGACCGGGGTGGAGAAGTCGCTGGATCCCATGAAGGCGGCCTTGATGCCCTCCGGCATGTTCTTCACGTACTCCTGGATCGCGCCGGCGCTCTTCCTGATGCTCGGGTAGATCGAGATGAGGAGGGCGACGTAGAAGGCGACCCCGAGGCTCCACATGAGGAGCGGTCGCAGCTGGTCGCGCAGCCCCTTGAGGAACGGGTCACGGAGCATCGTCGCCTCCCGTCCTCCCGCTCGCCCGCGTAGAACGTCATGAACACGTCCTCGAGGTCGGGAAGGCGGCTGGTGAGGTCGGCGACCGGGTACGCGGCCAGCTTCTTGACCAGCGGGTCCAGCGACCCGGTCACGGTGATCCGGAGGGTCGCCCTGTCCTTGCCGTCGGCACGGACGTCCGTCACGCCCGGCACGCCCTCGAACGCCGACGGCGGCACCGACTCGGCGAACACGACCTCGATCTCGCGCACCGCCTTGCCGGTGAGCTCGGCGACGTCCTCCACTGCCACGAGCTCACCCTCGCGCACGAAGGCGACGCGGTCGCAGACGCGCTGCACCTCCGGGAGCACGTGCGAGGAGAGGAAGACGGTCTGGCCGGCGTCGCGGGCCTCGTCCAGCAGGTGGTAGAACTCGTGCTGGACGAGCGGGTCGAGGCCCGCGGTGGGCTCGTCGAGGATGAGCAGTTCGGGCCGGTGCATGAACGCCTGGATGAGGCCGACCTTGCGCTTGTTGCCGCTGGAGAGGTCGGCCACCTTGCGCTCCAGGTCGCAGTCCAGGCGCTCGGTCAGCTCGGCGACGTAATCCCAGTCCACGCCGCCGCGCAGATTGGCGAGGTAGCGCAGCGTCTCGTGCCCGGTGAGGTTCGGATAGAGGCTCAGCTCACCGGGCAGGTAGCCGCTGCGCGCCTGGATCGCCAGCGTCTCGCGGCGGCTGTCCCGGCCGAGGACGAGGGCGCGCCCCGAGGTCGGCCGGATCAGGTCCAGCAGGACCCGGATCGTCGTCGTCTTGCCGGCCCCGTTCGGGCCGAGGAAGCCGAAGACCTCGCCGGTCCGGACCTCCAGGTCCAGATCGACGATGCCGCGGCTGCGGCTCCTTCCGTAGCTCTTGGTGAGCCGCTCCGTGAGGACGGCCGGCGCGGAGCCCTGCGGCGCCGCGCCGCGCGAGGATCCGCTTTCGGCGGCACGCGCGGTGGCTGCTGCGCGGCGGCCGCTCACGCGTACCACTCCCGCAGCGCCGCCCGGTCGACCAGGCGCAGCGTGCCGGCCGGCACGCCGAGGATGCGCTCCATGGCCTGGACGTAGGCGGCCACCATGGCCTCCACCTCGGCGAGGGAGACACCGCCCTCGTCGCGCTCGACGAAGGTCCGCACGGCGAGGTCGTTCAGCCCGTGCAGCAGCGCGACCATGACACGCGCCGTGTCCGCCGGCGACGTGACGGAGAACACGCCCTCGTCGTCGCCCTGCTGCACGATCGCCGCCAGCAGCGGCGCGAGCCGCAGCATCAGGTGCTGCCACATCTTGTCGCGCATCAGCGTGTTCTCGTCCGAGAGCCAGACGCGCGTGAGCGCCAGCATCAGCTCGGTGCGCTGCAGCTTCCACTGGGCGATGCCGCCGAAGAGCCCTTCCAGCTTGGCGAGCGCGCCGACCGACGGGTCCTTGACGAGGGGAGTGACCGAGGCCAGCGCCGCATCAGCGATGCGGGTGACGACGGCCTCGAGCAGCGCCGTCTTGGAGTCGAAGTAGTGGTAGAAGGCGCCGCGGGAGGCGTCCAGCTCATCGAGGACGTCCTGGACGCTCATCTGCTCGTAGCCCTTGGCCTGCATGAGGCGCTGGGCCGCGTCGACGAAGGCCTCGCGGCGGACCGCGTGCGCCTCCGTGTCGACCGTCCTCGCCATCAGCGCGACTCCTCGGATAAATAGACCGACTGTCGGTCTAAGTATACCCGATTGAGCGCGGACGTTGTGTGCTGAGGCTCAGACCTTGGTGACCGACATCGTGGACATGTCGACCTGGTTGGCCGGGTCGATCGTGTGGAAGTACCACTTGCCCGACGTCGCGTCGTAGACGATGTCCCAGTTCAGGTTGTTGGTCATGACGCGCGTCTTGCCGGTCGCGTCGGTGACGGTCATCTTGTAGCCGGCGTCGGGGCGGACGGACACCTTGGAGCCGCCGATCTTGTAGAACACGCCCTCCAGCGACGAGGCGTAGTCGGCCGGGTCCAGCCCCAGGTCGGTGTAGCAGAAGGGCGCCCACGAGCGCGGCCAGCGGCCGTTCTTCGCGTAGTACTGCAGCAGCAACTGGACGAGGGCGTCGGTCTTGACCTGGAACGCGGAGGCCGACGGCCGATCCGCCCGGGACCTCGAAGCTGCCGTTGCTCAGCCATCCGATGATCTCGTAGGAGGTCCCGTCGGACGTGTAGGCGTAGGAGCCGGCCTCCGGGGACGAGGCGTAGGCCATGTCGCCGCCCTGGTACGGGTCGCGCGGCCAGGCGTCCACGTAGCCGCCCTTGAGGACCGCGAGGTCGCCGCTCGCCGGGTACGTGTCGTCGTGATCGACGGCGTAGCTCTGCACGCCGACCTGCAGGCTGTGCACGGCCGCCTTCACGGCGGCGTCCTTGGCCTTCTGCCGCTGGCCGAGGTAAGCCGGGACGGCGATCGCCGCCAGAATGGCGATGACGATCACGACGATGAGCAGCTCGATCATGGTGAAGCCCTGCTGATCCCTGCGCCCGCGATGCTCGATCACTGCGACTCCCCGCTCCGTGTCCGCCGGGATGGCGGTGTCACTACTCCTACTCTGCCGTCCCGGCCGGGATCCGGCATGGGATATCCGTCCAGTGGTGTGTCGGGAGGCAGCGGGGCCGGGCCGGGCGGCGCCGGCCGCGGGACGACGACGGGGCGGGCATCCGGAAGGGACGCCCGCCCCGTCGTGCGTCAGACGCAGAGGCCGCCGGGCCGGCGGCCGCTCAGGCGGTCACTGGCCCGTCAGACCGCCGAGCGCGCCCTTCAGCTGCGTGCTCAGGCCGTCCAGCTGCGACTTGTACTTGTCGATCTCGGACTGGATCTCGGCCTTCTTGTTCGCGAGGGCCGCGGGCTTGGAGGCGATCTTCGTCGCCAGCTTGTCGATGCCCGACTGCGCGGCCTCGATGCCCTTGACGACGGCGTCCTGCACCGGCTGGAGCGCCGTCGGCGGCTGCAGCGCGGCGAGGGCGGAGGCCTCGTCGCCGAGCTGGGTCGCGATGCTCTGCAGCTGGGTGGCCGCCGAGGTCCACGTGTCGTCCGGGGTCTTGCTCATGCCCTGCACCGCGGCCGGCAGCGCGCCGACGGTGGTGCTGACCTGGCCGAGGACGGTCTGGGCGTCGGTCAGGTAGGCCTTCAGCGCCGGCACCGTGCCCGTGGGCGATCCCTCCGGGTAGATCGTCGACGCCGCGGCGCTCGGGCTGTCCGAGCTCCCGCAGCCCGCGAGGACCACGGCCAGGGCGAGGGCTGCGAGCGCGATCGCCATCACCATCACCTTCATGCTGCGCGTCCTTGGCTTCACGCTGTCTCCTTTGGTCGGCCCCTCCGGCCGGAGCGGCGTCATCACGTCAGGTTGACACTCGGGAATGGGTACGTATCGTCAGAATCCCGGTCCCGGCCACTGGAAGGATACCCGCTGCGTGTCCACTCTTCTCTATAGACTCGGCGCCTTCTGCGCCCGGCGTGCGTGGCTCGTGCTGCTGGTGTGGGCGTGCGTGGTCGCCGTCGTCGCGACCGGTTGGGTGCTGCTGGGCGCCCGGACCTCGAACGACATCCGCCTGCCGGGGACGGAGACGCAGGCCGCCACCGACTTCCTCGCCAGGGAGTTCCCGCCGCAGCAGAACGGCCAGAGCCCGGTGGTGTTCCACGCCGCGCAGGGCACGCTGCTCGACCCTGCGGCGAAGCGTGCCATCGAGGAGTCCGTGCGGCGCATGAAGGCGGTGCCGCACGTCAGCAGCGTGACCAGTCCGTTCGCACGCGGCGTCCGGTCCATGCTGATGAGCGAGGACGAGAAGACCGCCATCGCGCAGGTCCTGATGGACGTGAACGGCGGCCAGGTCACGCGCGAGCTTGCGAGCCAGGTCATGGCCGCCGCCCAGCCGGCCCGGGACGCCGGCCTCCAGGTCGAGGCCGGCGGCGTCCTCGGCATCCGGCTCTCTGAGGAGAAGTCCCGGCGCAGCGAGATGATCGGACTCGCGGTCGGCATCGTGATCCTCGCGATCACCTTCGGCGCGCTCGTGGCCGCCGGCATGCCGATCATCACCGCGATCGTCGCCCTCGTGACCGGTCTCGGGCTCATCGGCCTGCTCGGCCACTTCGCCGACATCCCGGTCGTGGCCCCGACGTTGGCGACCATGCTGGGCCTCGGCGTCGGCATCGACTACGCGCTCTTCATCGTCTTCCGCTACCGCGACGAACTCCACGGCGGCGCGGACGTGCGCGAGGCGGTCTCGCGGGCCATGGCCACTTCGGGCAGCGCCGTCGTGTTCGCCGGCGTCACGGTCATCATCGCGCTGCTCGCGCTGCTCGTCGCTCGCGTCCCGCTCATCGGCGCCATGGGCTACGCCTCCGCGCTGGCGGTGTTCGTGGCCGTGCTGACGGCGATCACCTTCCTGCCGGCCGTGCTCGGCGTGGTCGGCCGGCGCATCGACGCCGCGCGGCTGCCGTGGCGGCGGGGTCCGGAGCGCGCCCGCGACGCAGACAACATCTGGGCGCGCTGGGCGGGGACCGTGACCCGGCACCCGTGGGTCAGCCTGATCGCCGCGCTTGCGGTCCTGCTGCCGCTGGCGGCGCCGACACTGACCCTGATCCTGGGGCAGGAGGACATCGGCGCGTGGCCCACGCGGACCACGCAGCGCCGCGCCAACGACCTCATCTCCGACGGGCTCGGGCCGGGCGCCAACGGCAGGCTCCTGGTGGCCATGCGGTTCTCGCCGGTCGCGGAGCCGAGTGCGGCGTACACGGCCAAGAAGGCGCAGGCGGAGCGTCTGGGCCGGAGCCTCGAGAAGGATGCCGCGCGGCTCAAGCGGCAGGGCAAGGCGCTGGAACGCCGCGGAGAGACCCTGAAGGCCGACAAGGCCGCCCTCGAGCGCCGGGCGGCCGACCTCAAAGGCCGGCAGGCCGCCCTGGAGGCGCAGGCCGCGCCGCTGCTGGCGCGCAAGGACGCGCTGCTGGCGCAGCAGCGCAAGCTGCTGGCACAGAAGAACGCCCTGCTGGCGGAGCAGCAGCGCCTGGCCGCGGAGGGCGCGGCGCTGCAGGTCAAGGGCCAGCAACTGGCCGCCCAGATCGCGGCGGTACAGGCGCAGATCGCGCAGACCACGGATCCCACGGAGCTCGCCAGGCTGCAGGCCCAGCTGATGGGCCTCCTGCAGCAGGCGCAGACCGTCCAGGCGCAGGTCGCCGCCCTGCAGAAGGAGGGGGCGGCGCTCAAGAAGAAGGCGGCGCCGCTGGCCGCCGAGGGCAGGCGGCTCGAGGCCGCCGGCCGCGCGCTGCAGGCCGACTCCGCCGCGCTGACCGCGCAGGGCGCGGCCCTCAAGGCGCAGGGGGCGCGGCTCACCGCCGAGGGCGCCGCGCTCAAGAAGCGCGCCGCGGCGCTCAAGGAGGATGCCGCCGCCCTCAAGCGCGAGCAGCGGCGGCTCGAGCGTCAGGCCGACCGGGCGAAGTCCCTCAAGAAGGACCTCGTCCGCATGCTCACCGACGCCGGCGGCCAGCCGCGGGCGACCGACCCGCGGCTGGTGCACCTGCAACAGGCGCTGGAGGCGGCGCAGGGCGTCCAGTCGATCTCGCCGCCGAGCGTCAACAAGAGCGGCAGCGCCGCCGTGTTCGCGCTGACCGCGACCACGCGTCCCGCCGACCCGGTCACCTCGGACCTCGTCCGCCGTCTGCGCACGACGGTGATCCCGGACGCGACCCGCGGCGAGGGCGTCACCGCCTACGTCGGCGGCATCACCGCCGCCTACGACGACCTCGCGGCCATCATCTCCTCGCGCCTGCCGCTGGTGATCGGCGTCGTCCTCGCGCTCAGCTTCGTCGTGCTGCTGGCCGCGTTCCGCTCGGTCCTGGTGCCGCTGAAGGCCATCATCTGCAACCTGCTCGCCGTCGGCGCGGCGTTCGGCATCCTCACCGCCTTCTTCCAGTGGGGCTGGGGCCTGTCGCTGATCGGGCTCGACAACCCCTACCACACGGTGCCGATCGCGAGTTACGTGCCGCTGATCATGTTCGCCGTGCTGTTCGGCATGTCGACCGACTACGAGGTGTTCCTCATCAGCCAGATCTTCCACGCGCACGCGGAGGGCATGGACACCTTCGCGGCCGTGCGCACGGGCGTCGGCGGCAGCGCGCGCGTGATCACGGCGGCCGCGCTCATCATGGTCACCGTGTTCGCGAGCTTCGTGCTGACGGCCGACCCGATCATCAAGGAGTTCGGCGTCGGACTCTCGATCGCCATCCTGCTCGACGCGACGATCGTCCGCCTGGTGATCGTGCCGGCGACGATGGTCCTGCTCGGCGAGTGGAACTGGTGGCTGCCGCGGTGGCTGCAGTGGCTGCCGCGAGTGGACCTGCCGGACGAGCGGGCCGGCGCTACTGCGTCCTCCGGCCCGTCCTCGCCGGCCGTAGCGCCGGCGCCCAGCGATTGACGGACGGCGCGGCTCGCCTTCGGCAGGCCGCGCCGTCCGTCCTGACTCCGCTCTCACCGCACGATGATCTTCGTCTTCGAGGCTGAGGCGGCTTCGTACTCCGTCGCCGCGGGCGAGTTCCAGCGCCAGTAGGTCGTTCCTCTGGTCCTGAACTTCAGCTTCTTGCTCGCGACGCCGGACGCGTTGGTGGTGAGGGTGTACTTCGTCGTCCACTTCGTGCCGTTCGTGCTCTTCTGCAGCTGCACGGTCTTGCTTCCGATCGCCGCGCCTCCGGGCCTCCTGAGGGTCACCTTGTACGTCCACGCAGCGACCCCGCGTTTGCGCGTCAGGGTGTAGCGCGCCTTCGGCGGGCTCTTGGTGAGGACCGGCGTCACCTTGGCCGTCTGGGTCAGCACGACGAAGTCGCTCGTGCTCGCGGCCGATCCGGCCGTGGCTACGACGGTGATCGGCCCCGTTGTGGCTCCTGCCGGGACGGTCGCCGTGATCTGTGTGTCCGAGTCGAGCGTGAACGCAGCAGTCACCCCGTTGAAGCCGACCGCGCTGGCGCCGGCGAAACGCTGTCCGGTGATCGTCACCTTCGTCTCCGGCGAGTCCGGCCGTCGGGTTGAACAACGTGATGGACGGCGGCTCCACCGACGTCGAGTAGCAGCGGATGGTGTGGTCGTCGCTGACGAAGATCTTCCCCGCGCCGACGGCGATGCCGGTCGGATGGTCGAAGCCGTCGTAATCGGGTGGCTGTGGCAATTCCCCCTGGGGGCTGCCGAGGATCTGCACGCGGTCGTTCATCATGTCGGCGACCACGATGCCCTCGGGCGCGACGGAGATGCCCCACGGCCCGTTGACCTGACCGAGTCCGGCCCCGTAGGAGGCAAGCTCTCCGACGTAGGCACCGCCGTAGGTGAACTCCAGGACCACATCGTTGACGTAATCGGTGACGAGCAGGTTGCCGTTCGGCGCCTGCGTCAGGTCGGTGAAATTCCCCGGGATGGTCGTGAGGATCGAGTAGTCGGTGGTGGCGAATCGGCGCAAGCCGGACGTGGTGCACACCCAGACGAAGCCGTTACCGTCGACGACGAGGCCCGTCGGGTACGCCGAGCCCAGGCTGTGCTCGTCCGCGGTCGAGCCGTAGGGAAAGCGGATGATCTTGGGGGTGTACTCCTCGGACACCCACGTCCCGCTGGTACCCACGGACACGTCGATCGGGTTGTCGAGCTGTCCGGCGCCGGTCCCGTAGCTGCCGACGCTCTGGTAGAAACGGCCGTCGGCGTAGAACTCCACGATGCGGTCGTTGAAGGCGTCGGCGGCGAAGACGTGTCCGTTGGAGTAGCAGATGCCGCTCGACTGGATGGTGCCGGAGGCGTTGGTCATCTGGTCGTGGCCGAAGCTGTACTGGTAGGTGTACGTGCCGGCGATCGCGATTGTCGGCAGCGCGAGCGCCAGCAGTGCCAGCGCGAGCGCGAACAGAATGACGGGACGTTTCATCAGACCCCCCCCTGAACGTGGTTCTCTCCCCTTTGCGACCCCTGTGAGAGGCCGACTCACCAGCCTCGTTGTACGACGCTGCGACTGTCTGCGCAATAGGGTCGTCATGGTACGCGGACGGTCCATGCCACCGCGAAACAAGGCCCGGGCGCCGATGGCCTTGCGGTGAGGTCGAGCCGGGTCTACGCTCGGTGAGGCGCCGCAGGCGCCGAGGGACTGGGGGAGTCTCACAGGGGAGGGGTCACATGGGCGTTCGCCCGCGTATCCGCGCTTCACACACGCACGTCACGCTGCTCGTCCTCATCTTGCTGCTGGCCGCCGGGGCCGTCGCCGCAGGCTGCGGCGGCGAGACCGGGAGCTCGGGGGATGAGGGGACCGCCGGCGCCTCGCCGAAGGCCGGCGGCTCCATCAACATCGCGTTCCAGGCGGAGCCGGTGACGCTGGACCCGGCGATCAGCTGGGACGTCGCCGGGTGGACCGTCGAGGACTCCATCTTCAACGCCCTCTACCGGTACGCGCCCAAGTCCGGCGCGGAGGGCACGGAGCTGATCCCGGACCTCGCCGCCGAGATGCCGGAGATGTCCGCGGACGGCACCACGTACACCATCAAGCTCCGTCCGGACGCGAAGTTCGCGCCGCCCGTGGACCGCGCCGTCACCGCCGAGGACGTCAAGTACAGCTTCGAGCGCATGATGACCTCGCCACGCTGCCCGGCGACGTACTTCTACGAGGGCGTCGTCGGCGCGTCGGAGGCGGTCGACGGCAAGTCCAAGACCATCAGCGGGGTCAAGGTCGTCGACCCGCAGACCATCCAGTTCCAGCTCAAGTCGCCGGACCTCAGCTTCCTCTACGCGCTCAGCATGGAGTTCTGCGACGTCATTCCCAAGGAGTGGGTCGCCAAGTGGGGCAAGGACGTGAACCGGCACCCGCTCGGCACGGGCCCCTTCTACATGACCGAGTGGACGACCGGCCGCGGCATCACGCTGGTCAAGAACCCCAACTACTGGAACGCCGGCGAGGTGTACCTGGACGGCGTGGACTTCGTCTTCGGCCTCACGCCGTCCAACGCGCTGCTCAAGCTGCAGCGCGGCGAGGTGGACATCCTCGGCGACAACATCCCGCCGGCCGACGTGGCGCGGGTCACCAGCGACCCGCAGTGGAAGCCCTACGTGTACTCGCAGCCGCTCGTCGCCACGACGTACCTGTTCATGAACAGCACCAAGAAGCCGTTCGACGACGTCAAGGTGCGGCAGGCGCTGAGCTGGGCGATCGACCGCGACAAGCTGGTCAAGCTCCAGAGCGGGCAGGCCGTCGCGCTGTACCAGATCTATCCCGAGAACCTGCCCGGCAGCGAGCCGGGCAAGGTCTACTACGGCTACGACCCGGCCAAGGCCAAGGCGCTGCTGGCGGAGGCCGGCTACCCGGACGGCTTCAAGAGCATGGTCTACACGAGCAACGTCGACCCGATGCCCAAGCTGGTGCAGTCCATCCAGGCCGACCTCAAGGCCGTCGGCGTGGACGCGGAGATCAAGACGATGAGCGCGTCGACCTACTACAACTTCTCGAGCGATGCGGCCAAGACGCAGATGGGCACCAGCGACTGGTTCCTGGACTTCCCCGACCCGGTGGACTGGATCGTGCCGTTCTTCACCGAGGCGAACGCGATGCAGGGCGGGCTGAACACCGCGTACTACGTCGACCCGTGGGTGGAGCAGGCCGTCGACGAGGCGCAGGCCATGACCGACGCGGAGGCGCGGCTGGCCAAGTACACCGAGATCCAGCAGCACATCATGGAGCAGGCGCCGTACGTCACGCTGTACTCGCCCAAGATGACCACGATGTGCAGCAAGAACGTCGGCGGGTTCTACCTGCACCCGGTGCTCTGGTACGACCCGATGATGTACTGGCGCAAGTAGCTGCGGGGTACACCCCGGGCATGAGGATCCGGGCGACAGACGAGGTGGCGGCCGCCGTGCGGGAGCGGGGCGGCCGCCTCTACGTGTGGACCAGCGCGCATCGCTGCTGCACGGGTCCGCTGGTCCTGCTCGAGACCGGCGGCGAGCCGCCGAAGGGTGGGGCGCATGACTTCCACGCCCACGACGCCGGCGGCTTCGAGGTGCTGCTCGACCTGGGCGGGCGGCGCCTGCCGGACGAGCTCGTGCTCGAGCTCCGGGGCAGGCGCCGCAAGGTCGTCGCCTTCTGGGACGATCAGGCCTGGGTGGGCTGAGAGCCGGCTTCGCGCCCCGCGTCCCGCCCTTCCCACGTGCCACACGAGCGCGTATCGTGCTTCCTCACAGGTGCCGGTCGAGCGCATGAGGAGGCGGGATGATCGCGAGTGACGCGTTCTGGTCCAACTGGGGCTGGGCGGCGGCCACCGCCGTACTCGGCTTCATCTTCTTCGGCCTCGTCTTCTGGCAGTACCTGCAGCGCCGCCGCATGCACCAGCTCGCCTGGGCGATCGGCCTCTTCCTCTACGCCGCGGCCGCCGCCATGGAGGCCTGGTCCGAGAGCACCGGCTCCTGGAACGCCACGGTCTACCGCATCTACATCGTCATCGCCGCGTCGCTGGTCGGCTTCCTGGGGCTGGGCACGCTCTACCTCGTGGCGCGCAAGCGCAAGTGGGGCGACTACTACTTCATCTTCCTGGGCGCCTGCATGGTCGTGTTCTTCATCGGGACCTTCACCGCCGATCTCGACCTGACCAAGCTCGTGCCCGGCATCACCGTCGGCGGGCAGGCGCTGGGCGAGAGTCTGACGTTCCCGCGCTTCATGTCGCTGCCCATCAACATCACGGGGACGATCCTGCTGTTCGGCGGCGCGCTCTGGTCGATCGTCCGGTTCGCGCGCAAGCGGGAGTTCGGCTACCGCGTCTGGGCCAACGTGCTCATCGCCGCCGGCGCCGCGGTGCTGGCGGCCCTCGGGTCGCGGGCGCGGCTCGGCGAGACCGCCGGCCTGTACCCGGCGGAGATGGTCGCGGCCGCGCTCATGCTGGCCGGCTTCTTGCTCGCCGGGACGCTGGACAAGGGCGCGCAGCGCAAGCGCGAGGAGCGCAAGGGGCAGGGGGAACAGGCGGGCGCCGCTGGTTGACACGTCGGTGCCGCGGATACCCCGGGTTGGTGCAGTGCAGGTGTGTCCGACCTGTCGCGGCCGCAGACCAGCCGCCGGTGTCGCAGACCCGCCGCCGGTACCGCAGACGGTGCCGAGGCCCCTCCGGGCATCCATCGCGGACCCAGGGCACGAGCACTCGGCGGCTTGTCAGCCTCCCGCGATGGGCGGCGTCAGGCGGATCTCGTCACCCTCGCTGACCGGCGTCTGGAGGCCGTGGAGCTGCCTCACGCTGCGTCCGTTGAGGAAGATGCCGACGAGCTGCCGACCGTCGGCGTCGAGGATCCGCCCGGCGAGCGCGGGCCGGACGGAGCAGGAGTCCTCGATGACCTCGGCGACCGTCGAGCCGTGCGCTTCGAGCTCGGTCGCCCCCGAAGGGTAGACGAGGGCGGCCGAGAGCTTGACGGCGACCGTCGCCACTCAAGGCCCCGGGCGGTAGTCGATGCCGAGCTCCTGGAGCTTCGCCTCGGTGGGCACGCCGTGCTCGTCCCAGCCGCGCAGCTCGTAGTACTCCAGGAGCGCGGCGCGGAACGGCGCCTCGCCGATCGAGCGGCCGGCCGAGGGCCCGGCGCGGTGGGCGCCCTCCTCCGAGTAGAGCCGCCGGGGCAGGTCGTCGGCCTCGACGCTCTCTCGAAGGTTGAAGAGCCGCGCCAGGTTCCAGGCGCGCTCCCCCACGCGCATGAGCTCCTCGTCGGAGAGGTCGCGCCCGTAGACGTGGCGCAGCAGCTGCCGCATCTCGTCGAGCTCGAGCGCCCAGAACTCGCACCAGATGCCGGAGTACTTGACCGAGGTGAAGTTCTGCCAGTGGATGTTGACCTGCGCCTTGCCGGCCAGTGAGTCCGGCGGCAGGTCGCCGCCGAGGATCTCGTCGGCCTGCACGTAGGAGCGCTGGTGACAGCCGCCGCGATCGGCGGTCGCGTAGGCGAGGCTCATGCCGAACGTCCCGCGCGGGTCGTAGCCGGGGAGCTCGAGGTTCTTGACCTCCATGGCCAGCTCGGGACGCCGTAGCGGGCCGCGAGGGCGCGGGCGCCCTCGGCCAGCTCGGCGCCGATCCCCTCGCGCCTGGCGATCTGCTCGGGGGCGGCGACGTAGGCGTCGTAGTCGCCGAAGCGCAGGCCGAAGTCGGCGATGCCCTTCTCCGTCATGTCGGTCGCGAGGCCGACCACGGCGCCGGTCGAGATCGTGTCCATGCCGAGGTCGTCGCAGGCGAGGTTGAAGCGGAACAGGGCCTCGGTGTCGCCGACGCCGCAGTTGGCGCCGCAGAGCGCCACCGTCTCGAACTCGGGGCCCTCGCCGTGCGCGTCCCCGATGACGTGGAAGTTGCGGCAGCCGATCGCGCACTGGCTGCAGGCGCGCTTCTTGAGGCGCACCTTCTGGAAGGCGGCCGAGTTGATCTGGTCGATGCCGTCGAACTGGCCCTCCGACCAGTTGCGGGTCGGCATCGCGCCGGCGACGTCCACCATGTCGACGAGCGCCAGCGTGCCCTCCTCGTGCGCCCACATGTTGGCCGGCGTGAAGATGTGCTCCTCGTGGATGCGGTAGAGGTCGGCGAGGAAGGCCGTGGCGTCGCCGACCGCCACCGACCCGGTCCCGCGGATGGCGATCGCCTTGACGTTCTTCGCCCCCATCAGGGCGCCGGCTCCGCCGCGCCCGGCCTTGTGCGCCTGGTCGGTCGAGAGACACGCCCACGGCAGCAGGTTCTCCCCCGCGGGGCCGTTGGACATGGCCTGCATGTGCGGGTCGAGGTCGCGGCGCAGCGTGCTCTCGAGCTCGCCGATCTTCATGCCCATGTACGGCGCGGCGGAGCGCAGCTCCACGACGTCGTCCTTGATCCAGACCAGCGTGGGCTCGGCGGCGCGGCCGGTGACGATGATCGCGTCGTAGCCGGCGAACTTGAGCTCGGGGCCGAACGACCCCCCGACGTACGAGTCGAGGATCGTGCCGGTCTGCGGGCTCTTGCAGCCGACGACGAGGCGCGAGCACGTCGACACACCCGTCCCGGCGAAAGGTCCGGTGAAGAACATCAGGGGGTTGTCCGGCGACCAGGGGTCCAGCCCGGGCGCGACCTCGTCCAGCAGGTAGCGGAAGAGCAGCCCCTTGCCGCCGACGTAGAGCTCGGCCCAGTCCATGCGCAGGGGCTCGACCGAGACGTTCATCGCAGCGAGGTCCACGCGCAGGACCTTGCCCTGGTAGAAGTTCACTCGCTGCTCCTTCTCCCGCTCGCCTGAGCCGCGGCCGCGTGACGCGGTCGGTCTGGCCGTTCGTGGCGCCATGATAGTGCCAGAGCCCGCCGCGGCGCGAGCCTTTGGGCGGCGGGCCGGCGCGTCGGGGCGCTTCGCCCGTGGTGTAGGGTCGTCCGCGAAGCGCCGCCTCTGATGCGGCGCCCGGTCACGGCGCACCCGCAGGTGCGCGAAAGGAGTGGCAATGGGTGAGCAGGCGCCAATCGTCGGAGGGCCTTGCAGGGTCCGGTGAGCTCGAGCTCGTGGGCCAGTGGCGCGCTCGACTCGACTTCGAGGACGGCGACTTCGCCGCCGTCGACGACCTCGAGTTCATGTACGTCTTCAACGCCGGCGGCACGCTGACCGAGTCGTCCAACTACGATGCCGCGCCGCCGGTGCCTCCCGCCTACGGCATCTGGAGGAGGACGGGTCCGGACCGGTTCGAGGCCAAGTACGAGTTCTACCCGACCAGCGCCCCCGGTGGGCTCGACGAGATCACCTCGGGCGGCGGCTGGCTGGTGGCGGGTCGCGGCGTGTTCACCGAGGTCATCACGATCGCCGCCGGCGGTGACACGTTCGCGTCGACGATCCTCTACGAGGCCTTTGACGCCGCGGGGAGCCCTGTCGAGGGCGGCGGCACCGCCACGAGTCGGGGCGTCCGGCTCCGGTTCTGACGCCGGGCGGCGGCTCAGCGGCGCCAGTACGCCGGCACGAAGATCAGCATGAGCGTGACGATCTCCAGGCGTCCGGCCAGCATGCAGAAGCTGAGGATGGCCTTCGCGGCGGGGTGCATCCACAGGAAGTTGTCCGTCGGACCGATCTTGCCGAGCCCTGGTCCGACGCCCCCCATGGCGGTCGCGACGGCCGACGTGGCCGTCGCGAAGTCGACGTCCGTGAGCGAGACCCCCGCAGTGGCGATGACCCACGTGAACAGGTACAGGCCCATGAAGGTCGCCACGCCCTGCATGGTCGCGACCGGCACCGGCCGTCCGCCGAGCCGTGGTGAGGCGATCGCCTGCGGGTGCACGGTCGAGAACAGCCCTCGCCACGCGAGCTTGGAGAACAGCAAAACGCGCACCGCCTTCATGGCGCCGGCGGTGGAGCCGGCGCATCCTCCCATGAACAGGAGCATGAAGATGATGAACTGCGACAGGGGAGCCCACTTCTCGTAGTCGACCAGGGTGAAGCCGGTGGTCGAGGCGGTCGTGACGACCACGAAGGTGGCGTTGCGGATGGAGTCGTGCAGCGACGAATCACTCTGCAGGAAGAGGAGCGTGGCGACCACGGCGCTGCAGCCGAGCAGGATGATGGAGTAGAAGCGCCACTCGGGATCCTTCAGCAGGCGCTTCGGCTTGCCGCCCAGCACCGCCCACCAGAGCGCGAAGTTCGTGGACGCGACCCACAGGGCCACGATGATCACCCAGTCGATGTAGGCGCTGTGGAAGCCGGCGATGCCGTTGTTCTTGGTGGAGAACCCCCCCGTGCCGATGGCGGCGAACATCTGGCAGACGGCGTCGAACCACCCCATGCCGCCGGCCATGAGCATGATCGTGAGGATCACCGACATGCCCAGGTAGATGAGCCAGAGGATGCGGGCGGTGCTCTTGATCCGCGGCCGCAGGCGGTCCATCTCGAGCCCGGGCGCCTCGGCGCGGAAGAGCTGCATGGCCCCGACACCCATGAGGGGGAAGATGGCGATGTACAGCGCGATGAAGCCCATCCCCCCCAGCCAGTGGGTGAAGCTGCGCCAGAACGCCAGGCCGCGGGGCAGGCCCTCCACATCCGGGATGACGCTCGAGCCGGTGCCTGTGAAGCCGCTGACGGTCTCGAACCAGGCGTTGATGGGGTCGAGCCCTCCCGCAAGGATGAAAGGCACGGCACCGAGCAGGCAGACCATCAGCCATCCGAGCGCCACCGCCGCGAAGCCCTCGCGGCGCGACAGTCCGGCGAGGTCGGTGCGGAGGAAGAAGTAGCCGACCAGGCCGATGACCACGCCGATGAGGAGCGTGGCGGCGAAGTCGCCGACGGTCTCCGACTCGCCGTAGCCGGCCGAGACCGCCAGCGGGACCGCGAGCGTCAGGCTGGCGAAGATCAGAAGCAGGCTGAGCAGATAGCCGACGCGGCGTGCACCCGACAAGGTCGACGGATGGACTCTGGCCTGACCGGCGTACGAGGAGCGGGCGGTCACGACGGGAGGACCATCTTCACTCGGACACGATCAGCCGGCGCAGGCGCGGCAGGAGCGCCGGCCGCGAGAAGAGGACCACGCGGTCGCCCACCGCGACGATCGTGGAGCTGTCGGGGATGATGACTTCTCCACCGCGGACGATGGCCCCCACCAGGGATCCGTGCGGCATGTGGAGCAGTGCGAGCTGCATGCCGACGATCCCGGAATCCTCGGCGGCGACGAACTCGATACCCTCGACGAGGTTCTCGCGGAGCGTGCGCACGGTGACGACCTGCCCCGGCCGCGAGAGCTGGACGATCGCGTTGAGGGCGGCCAGCACCGGGCTCACGACGCTGTCGACGCCCACGGAGGAGGCGAAGGCCGCGTGGCCGGGCGTGTCGACGAGACTGACGACCCGGCGGCATCCGAGCCGCTTGGCGAGCAGCGCGACGACGATGTTGTCGGCCTCGCTCCCCAGTGCGGAGACGAACAGGTCGGCGCGCTGTACCCCCTCGTCGACGAGCAGGGTCTGGTCGTGCGCGTCGCCGAGGAGGACGAGGGTGTCGTCCAGCTCGTGGACGATCGCGTCGCAGACGGCCGGGTCGCGCTCGATGATCTTGGTGTGGATGCCGTCGGCGGAGAGCCTGCGGGCGATGGCGACGCCCTCCCAGCCCCCGCCCGCGATGACGGCGTTGCGCGTGCGGACCCAGGACTTGCCGAGACGGGTCAGGGCCCGGCGCATCGCGTCCCGGCCCCCGGTCAGGAAGACGGTGTCGCCCGGCGTGAGCCTGATGTCGGAGGACGGCGCCTGCACGAGCTCCCCGCGGTACACGCCGGCGACCAGCATCCTGCTTGCGTCGTAGCGGCGCAGGTCGGTGACCGGCCTGCCGACGAGGGGGCAGTCTTCGTCGATCTCCACCCCCACGGCCATGACCCTGCCGCCGGCGAACTCGAGGGCGTCCGATGCGCCCGGCACGCCGGCGAGGATGGCCACCGCCTTGGCCACTTCCTCCTCGGGGCTGATGACGAGGTCGATGCTGAGCGAGCTCTGGTCGATGATGCCGCTCGTGCCGAGGTACGCCGGATCGTGCAGGCGCGCGACCCGCGTGGCCGTCGGCGCGATGGCCTCGGTGATGAGACAGGCGACGATGTTGGTCTCGTCGCTGCTCGTGGCGGCCACCACGATGTCCGCCGACTTCACGCCGGCTTCCACCAGGACCGACGGGGAACCCCCGTTGCCGCGCACTGCACCGACGTCGAGCACCTCCTGAGCCCAGTGGAGGGCTTCGTCGTCGTTGCCGACCACCACCACGTCGTGGTGCTCCTCCGAGAACCGCTTGGCCACGTGGAAGCCGAGATCGCCGGTACCCACCACGATGATCCTCATCGACGCTCCTCGTTCACGACCACGTCATGCACGTTCTCCAGCCCCCGTGTCGATGTACGTCTCGGATTGCACGTCCTGCGGCCGCCGCTCCGGCAGCAGCGAGCTGAGCAGCGAGCGCTCCGTCTTCCGCGGCAGCAGGCAGAGCAACTGGTCTCCCGGCCGCAGTTCCTCCTCGCCGCCGGGTGGGACCGCGACCCCGTCGCGCAGGATGGCGCCGATCAGCACGCCCGGGGGCAGCGCGATCTCGGCGACGGGGAGATAGGCGGCCGGCGAGTCCTCGCTCACCTCGATCTCCGCGATCTCGAGGTCCTCATGCTTGAGCGAGAGCAGCGGCACGAACTGGTGCACCGGGAGCTCGTGCTGGATGAGCGAGACGACGAGACTCGACGCGCAGACCGTCGCGTCCACGTCGAGAAGGTCGAAGGTCTGCTGGTTGCGCGGGTCGTTGACGCGGGCGACCACCTTGGGCACGCCGTACTCGTGCTTGGCAAGCTGGGCGATGACCACGTTGTCCTCGTCGTCCCCCGTGACGGCGACGACCAGGTCCGCCTTACCGATGCCGGCCGCCTCGAGCACCCACATCTCGGTCCCGTCGCCGAACCGGAGGTGGTCCTCCAGCTCGGCATGCAGGATGTCGTACCTCGAGCGGCGCTGTTCGACGACGACGAAGTCGTGGTGCAGGAGGGTGAGGCTGCGCGCGACGTTGAGCCCGACCTTGCCGCCGCCGACGATGAGGACGAACACGTCAGACCCCTTCCGCCGGGAGAGGGCAGACACCCACGGCTTCGAGCATCAGGGCAGTGGTCTCGTCCGTGGGGCAGACCGTCCGGATCCCCATGCGGGCGAACACCTCGGCCCGGCGCGGGTCGTAGACCCGGGCCACGGCACAGGGCACCTCGAAGGCGCGGATCGCGATGAGGGCGCACACGATGTTGGTGTTGTCGCCGTCGGTGGCCGCGGCGAACGCGTCCGTGCCCTCGATCCCGGCACTGCGCAGGATCGACCAGTCGATCGCCTGGCCGAGGATACGCTCGCCCGGGAAGCCGTCGCCGAGGAGCGCGAAGCTGCGAGCGTCCTCGTCGATGACGGTCACGTCATGGCCCACGTGGACGAGGTCCATCGCCATGCCCGAGCCGACTCGTCCGCAACCGGCGATGATCACGTGCACCGCCGTCTCACCCCTGTCCACCGGCGGCCGGTGACCCCTGCGGCTTGGCCGCGGCCTGCTCGGCGTCGTACTGGGCGGCGGACCCCAGCATCGGATAGTCCTCGGCGACCAGGTTGAGCAGCACTTCCGCCCGGGCCTTGCGCATGACGTGTGCGACGGTGTCGCCGACGAGCCGGCCGTCGGTGCGGTGCCTGCGCACGGTCCCCATGATGATGACGTCGCTGCCCCACTCCCGTGCCGTGTCCACGATGGCGCGTCCGGGGGAGCGCGCGCTGACCAGGTGGGGCCACGCCTCGACCCCGAACTCCCGCGCGACGGCGATCGCCGTGTCCAGCACGTGCTTGCCGCGCGCGCGGCCGTCCGGGAGCGACGCGTCGAGCGGCAGGTTCATCGGGACCTCGAGCACGTACAGGACGTCGATCACCGCGTCCTTCTCCGCCGCGAGCTGGCAGGCGAGGACCACCATCTCGTCGGTGAGCCTCGTGCCCTGCACGGGGACGAGGACCCGATCGTAGTCGACGTCCGACAACGCCGCGGCGGGCACCTCGGCCTCCCGCGGCTGGGTGAGCAGGGGGTAGCCGGCGCGGCGACGGTGGACCGTGTACAGCACGAGTCCCACGGCGAGCCACGCGAAACCGACGATCGCCCCCGTCCTGTGGGTGGCGACCATGAGCACCCAGACGACCGCCATGGTGCCGGCTCCGATCATGGCGGGGATGGGCAGTGGGACGCCGCGCACGCGTACGTTGAAGGGGATCACGAAGGGGCGTGAGATGGCAGGCTCGCGATACCGCAGCGCGACGAGCGAGGCGTTCGCCAGGGTGAAGGCCAGCGCCGCTCCGAACCCGAACAACCCGAGCAGCAGGAGCGGGTCGTCCGGGATGAGGAGCACCGCGGCCACCAGCCCGAAGAGGAGGACCCCGACGTAGGGGGTCATCCTGGTGGTATGCACGCGGCCGAGCGCCGCCGGCACCTGGTGATGCCTGGCGAGCGAGTACACGATGCGTGCGGATCCGCCGAGGACGGCGTTGGCCGCGAGCAGCAGGGATACCGCGACAAGGATGGCGATCCAGGGACGCAGGACGCCGCGGAGCCCGGCCAGGCTGTCCGGCAGGCCGTCGACGATGCCCACGACGGGATTCTCCAGGTAGGCGCTGCCGAGGAGCGTGCCGTGCAGGTGCGTGACCGGTCCGTCCGGGGAGGAGATCACCGCGTCCGTGGGCTTCTGGGCGGGGATGACGTGCCCGGAGCCCGAGCGCTCCACGGGGACCACGACCTGCGTGGATGGATCGGAGGCGAGGACGAACACGCCTGACTCTTCGCCCGGGAGAACGGCGACCGGCCTTGTGAGCCCTGTGGCGGCGTCCACCGGCACGGTGTTCGAGCTCACCGGCAGGGAGGACAGGGCCACGACCGCGAGGCCGACGGCCAGGGCGACGATGAGCGGCAGCACCACGTTGATCGCGCGGGGGACGTCCCGGCCCGGGCGCAGCGCCTTGCCGGCGCGGCTGGAGACGGCGTCCATGCCGAGGAACGCCGCCGCGGCGAGCGGGACCGCGTACAGGAGCGAGCCCCACGACGGAGCGACACCGAAGTCGATCTGGCGCCACAGGACGCCGGGCCGGACGGCCACCAGGAACCCGACGATCACGAGGAGCACGAGAGTGGCCAGCCCGAGGAGCGCCATGAACGAGTCGAGGCGCACCGACTCGTGCGCCCCGAGGACGTTGAGCGTCACGATGACGAGCAGGACGGCCAGCCCGATCAGGAAGTCGTAGGGCCAATCCTGCAACTGAGGCCAGAACACGCTGAGGTAGGCGGGGATGAACGAACAGACGATGGCGACGAGGATGATGCTGTCCAGCAGCAAGGCCCAGGCGGCGACGAACCCGGCGAGCGGGCTGAAGGCGCGCCGGGCGAAGCTGGTCGCGCCGCTCGCCTCGGGCATCGCCGCGGATCCCTCGGCGTAGGACCAGGCGGTCGCCACGAACACGATGCCGACGACCAGGATGAGGAGCGGCGCCACGCCGAGCGCGTACAGGCCGAGACCGCCGAGGACGAAGTAGATGGATGTGCCGATGTAGCCGAAGGAGGCGCCGAAGAGGCCGCCGAAGCCGATCGACCCGCTCCCGTCCTGGTATCTCCTGCGCGCCATCGCTCCTCAGCCCATCGACTGACGCCGAGTCATCCTTCTTTATGAGTCCTTAACACCCGCGCCACGCTAGCACCGGACGCGCCCGGCCTCAAGGCGCGCCGGGTCCCGGTGACGCTGGTGCTGTGCCGCAGCGCCGTCCGCGCCCGAGCCGGCCGCCCGTTGCCGGTGGCCTCGCCGGGGCGTAGACTCGCCTCTGGCCGGCGTCGCCGGAGGAGGGCTCTTGACTTTGCGTCGCCGGCGCTGGTAGCTTGCGGTAACTTCGTAGACGACTTCTCATACGTAGTTGACGTTCGGAAGTCGGTACCGTCGGAGTCGAATCCGAGGATCAAGATGGACGAGCAGCTCCAGAGTCTCCTGGACCGGATACGCCTTGAGGGTGTGGAGCGCGCCGAGGCGGAGGCCGCGCGCATCATCCAGAAGGCTGAGGAGCGCGCGGCCGCCATCGTCGCCGCCGCGCGGGACGAGGCTATCGGACTGCGTCACGCCGCCGAGGCCGACGCGGACGCGTCGCTCGAGCGCGGCAGCGTGGCGCTCGAGCAGGCTGGTCGCGACTTCCTGCTCTCTCTCCGCCAGAGCATCGAGGCCGTGCTGCGCGAGACGTTGCGCGGGAGCGTCGCCGAGGCGCTCACGCCCGGAGTCATGGCCGACATCCTGCTGCGGCTGGCGGACGCCTACGCCTCTCACGACATGAACGAGAGCCGGGTGGACGTGCTGCTGTCTCCCGAGGACCGCGACGCCGTGGGGGCCGTCGTCATGGAGAAGTACCGCGACCTCGTCGGTCAGGGCCTCGTCCTGCGGCCCGACGAGCGTGTGGACGGAGGCTTCAAGGTCTCGTTCGCGGAAGACAACCTGTATCACGACTTCACCGCCGAGGCGCTCGCCGAGGCGCTGGCGCCGGTCCTCAAGCCCACCCTGAGCGAGATCGTCCGACGTGCTGCCGGGGAGCAGGGCTGACGTGGAGTACGTGTACCTGGTCGCGAGTCTGCCGGCGCTGGAACTCACGACCGCACCCCGCATCCCGGCGGCGGAGCTGCTCGAGCCTCTTCGGGGGTCCTGAGGCCGGACCATGGGAGGACCTGCGCGCGGTGCTCGAGGACCGGCCGCACGACGTGCGCGCGGCAGAGCTCGACGCCGTACCTCGACGCCGACACGCAGCTGCGCAACGCCGTGGCTCGCCTGCGCGCGGCGCGCGCCGGCGCCGCGTATGACGCGGGCCCGCATCCCGTCGCCGGCTACGACGCGCGCTGCGAGAGCGTGGCGGAGCGGGCCATGGAACTGGACGATCCGCTGGAGCGGGAGCTGGCGCTGGACCGGCTGCGCTGGACGCTGCTCGACGAGCTGGCCGTCTCGCAGGCCTTCGGCTTCCAGGCGGTGCTCGCCTACGGGCTCAAGCTGCGCCTCGCCGAGAAGTGGGCCGCGATGGACGAGACCGAAGGTCTCCGCATCGCGGCCGCGATCGCCGAGGCGGCCCTCACCGGGAGCATGATTTGAGCGCCCGTACCGGCCGCGTCATGGGCGTGAGCGGCAACCTCGTCACTGTCGAGTTCGACGAGTCCGTCAGCCAGAACGAGGTCGCCTACGTCAAGCTCGGCGACCTGCGCCTGATCGCCGAGGTCATCCGCGTCCGCGGGCGCTACGCCGACATGCAGGTGTTCGAGAGCACCGCCGGCATCCAGGTGGGCGACGCGGTGGAGTTCATCGGCGAGATGCTCTCCGTCGAGCTCGGGCCAGGCCTGCTCTCGCAGGTGTTCGACGGCCTGCAGAACCCGCTCAACGTGATCGCCGAGCGCCACGGCTTCTTCCTGCCGCGCGGCGAGCAGACCCAGGCGCTGGCGCGCGACCAGGTGTGGGAGTTCTCGCCGCGCGCCGCCGCCGGCGACCGTGTCCGCGCCGGCGACACCCTCGGCGTGGTCACGGAGGGCATCTTCGAGCACCGCGTCCTGGTGCCGTTCGGCCTGCTCGGCGTCGCCGAGGTCGTCGAGGTCGCCGCCGCCGGCGAGTACACCATCACCGACAGGATCGCCGGGCTGCGCGACGCCTCCGGCGGCGCGGTCGACGTCACGATGCTCCAGCGCTGGCCGGTCAAGCGGCCCATCCGCTGCTACGCCGAGCGGCTGCGGCCCACCGACCAGCTCGTCACCAAGATGCGCATCCTCGACACCTTCTTCCCCGTGGCCAAGGGCGGCACCTACTGCGTCCCGGGGCCGTTCGGCGCCGGCAAGACGGTGCTGCAGCAGCTCGTCAGCCGCCATGCCGACGTGGACGTGGTGGTCATCGCCGCCTGCGGCGAGCGCGCCGGTGAGGTGGTCGAGACGCTGCGCGAGTTCCCGGTGCTCACCGACCCGCGCACCGGCCGCAGCCTCATGGAGCGCACGGTGATCATCTGCAACACGAGCTCCATGCCGGTCGCGGCCCGCGAGGCGTCCGTGTACACCGCCGTGACCATCGCCGAGTACTACCGGCAGATGGGCCTGCACGTGCTGCTCCTCGCCGACTCCACGTCGCGCTGGGCGCAGGCGCTGCGCGAGATGTCGGGCCGGCTCGAGGAGATCCCCGGCGAGGAGGCGTTCCCGGCCTATCTGGAGTCGGTCATCGCCGCCTTCTACGAGCGCGCCGGCGCCGTCCGGCTCAACGACGGCACGTTCGGCACCGTGACCATCGGCGGCACCGTCAGCCCCGCCGGCGGCGACTTCGAAGAGCCGGTCACCCAGTCGACGCTCAAGGTGGTCGGCGCCTTCCACGGCCTCTCGCGGCAGCGCTCCGATGCGCGCCGCTACCCGGCCATCGACCCGCTGGAGAGTTGGAGCAAGTACGGCAGCATCGTGCCGGACGGCGAGCTCTCGCTCGCCCGTCACGTGCTCGAGAAGGGGCACGAGGTCCAGGAGATGATGAAGGTCGTGGAGGAGGAGGGGACGGCGATGGCCGATTTCGTCGTCTACCTCAAGGCCGAGTACCTCGACGCGGTCTACCTCCAGCAGGACGCGTTCGACCCGGTGGACGGGGCCTCGTCGTCGGAGCGCCAGCGGCACGTCTTCTCGCTGATCGCGCGCATCCTCGGCGCGGACATGGAGTTCGAAGACAAGGACGCCGCGCGCTCTTACTTCCAGACGCTCACGCAGGCGACCAGGGACTGGAACCGGGCGGCGATGGACGAAGACTCCTTCGCGGCGGCGCAGACGCGCATCGAGACCATGCTCTCCGAGGTGGCTACCGATGCGTAAGGTCTACCAGCAGATCTCGCAGATCGCCGGCAACGTCATCACCGTGCAGGCCACGGGGGTCGGCAACCAGGAGCTCGCCGGCGTGGAGGCGCCGGGGTTCTCCTCGCTGGCGCAGGTCATCCGCATCGAGGGCGACAACGTCACCATGCAGGTCTTCTCCGGCACGCGTGGCGTGCCGACCGACGCGGAGGTCCGCTTCATCGGCCACGAGGCCCAGACGGCGTTCTCCGACGACCTGCTCGGCCGCGTCTTCACCGGGGGCGGCGTGCCTCGCGACCGCGGTCCGGCGCTCGACGACGACCTGATCCCGATCGTGGGACCGCCGGTGAACCCGGCCCGCCGCGTGATCCCCCGCACCATGATCCGCACCGGCATCCCCATGATCGACGTGTTCAACAGCCTGGTGGAGTCGCAGAAGCTGCCCATCTTCTCGGTGGCGGGCGAGCCGTACAACGAGCTCCTCGCCCGCATCGCACTCAACGCCGAGGTCGACCTCATCGTGCTGGGCGGCATGGGCCTCAAGTACGACGACTATCTCTTCTTCCGCGAGACGCTCGAGGAGGCCGGTGCGCTCTCCCGCGCCATCCTCTACGTGCACACCGCCGCGGACCCGGTGGTCGAGTGCCTGCTGGTGCCCGACACCTGCCTCGCGGTGGCCGAGAAGTTCGCCCTGGGCGGCAAGCGCGTCCTCGTGCTGCTCACCGACATGACCAACTTCGCCGACGCGCTCAAGGAAGTCGCGGTGACGATGGAGCAGATCCCGTCCACGCGCGGCTACCCCGGCGACCTCTACAGCCAGCTGGCGGCGCGCTACGAGAAGGCCGTGGACTTCGAGGGCGCCGGCTCCGTCACCGTCCTCGCCGTGACGACCATGCCGGGCGACGACGTCACGCACCCCATCCCGGACAACACCGGCTACATCACCGAGGGGCAGTTCTACCTGCGCAACGGGCGCATCGAGCCGTTCGGCTCGCTCAGCCGCCTCAAGCAGCAGGTGAACGCGCGCACGCGCGACGACCACCGCACGATCATGAACACGATGATCCAGCTCTACGCCGGGTTCAAGGAGAGCCAGGAGAAGCAGTCCATGGGCTTCCGCATGAGCGCCTGGGACGACAAGCTCCTCAGATACGGCGAGCTGTTCGAGACACGCATGATGGACCTCACCGTGAACATCCCTCTGGAGGAGGCGCTCGACCTCGGCTGGCGCATCCTGGCGGAGTGCTTCGAACCGCAGGAGACCGGCATCCCCACCGCGCTCGTCGAGCGGTTCTGGCCCTCCGAGTGAGCGATGGCGAAGCTCAAGAAGACGAAGAACGAGCTCAAGGCGCAGCGCGAGGCGCTGCAGCGCTACGCGCGCTTCCTCCCGACGCTGGAGCTCAAGAAGCAGCAGCTCCAGCGTGAGGTCCGCCGCGCCGAGGCCGAGCTGCGCAGCTGCCGCTCGCGCCGCGACGAGCTGCTCGCCGGTCTGCGCCCGTGGGCGGGGCTGCTGCCGGGACTGCCGGACCTCGCCGACTACGTGCGCCTCGAGGGCCTCGAGGTCGAGACGGTCAACGTGGCCGGGGTGAACGTGCCGGTGCTCGCCGGCGTGCGCTACGTTCCTCCGGCGATCGACTACTTCGCGACCCCGGCCTGGCTCGACGACGCCGTGGCCGTGCTCGGCGAGCTCACCCGCCTGGGCGCCGAGATGCGCGTCCTGGAGCGGCAGCGCGACCTCCTCGGCGAAGAGCTGCGGCTCACCTCCCAGCGGGTGAACCTGTTCGAGAAGGTCATGATCCCGCGCACCCTGGACAACATCCGCATCATCCGCATCGCGCTCGGCGACGCCCAGACCGCGGGCGTGGCGCGCGCCAAGCTCGCCAAGAGCAAGTCGGTGAGCGTGCTCTCGGGGACGGCGGGCGCATGATCGTCAAGATGAAGCGGCTGACGCTGCTCTGCCTTACGGACGACCGCGACGCGGCGCTCGAGCAGTTGCGCGCCGCTCAGTGTCGTGCACGTCACCGACAGACGCCCGCCGGCCGGCGACGAGCTCGACGCGCTGCGCGCGCGCCTGGCCGAGGAGCAGCGGGCGCTGGAAGCGCTTCCCGAGTCCGAGCCCGGCGCCGCGGCTGAGGCCGGCACGGCGGCCGACGCCGGCGACGTGGTCGCGGAGGTGCTCGCGTTGCTCGATCGCCGCGCTCGGCTGGACGAGCGCATCGCGGAGCTCCCGCCGCGAGCTCGCGCGGTACGTCGCGCTTCGGCGACTTCGAGCTGGAGTCCGTGCACGAGCTTCAGCGCGCGGGCGTGGAGGCGCTTCTCTGCGTGGCGCCGCCTGCGGAGCGGCCGGCGGCGCCGGACGGCACCGTGCTCACCGAGCTTGGCCACGACGGCAAGGCAAGGCTCTTCATCCTGACTGCCCTCGGCGGCTGGCGGGACGGCCGACCGGACCTCGGCGATCCACTACGACGTCGTTCCCTGGCCGGAGCGTCCGCTCGCGGCGGTCCGCGAGGCGCTGGCGGCCTCGGAGGCCGCTCGGAGCGACGCCGACGCCGGTCTCGCCGCCCTGGCGGCCGCCCGCGGCGTCGTCGCCGAGCTCGCAAGCCGCTCCGCCGCCGAGCTCCGGCTCGCCGAAGTGCGGGCGGGCATGGACGAGGAGGGCGAGGTCTCCGTGCTCTCCGGCTACGTCCCGGCGGAGGAGCAGGACGCCGTGCGCACGGCTGCCGCCGCGCACGGCTGGGGCCTGCTCTTCGACGATCCCCAGCCGGGCGAGGACGTGCCCATCCAGCTGCGCCAGTCGCGCTGGGTGCGGCCCGTCCGCACGGTGTTCGACTTCCTGAACATCTATCCCGGGCTACTGGGAGTGCCGACGTCGGCTGGGTCTTCCTTCCCGTTCTTCAGCCTCTTCTTCGCGATGATCGTCGGCGACGCCGGCTACGCCACCCTGCTGCTCATCCTCACGGCCGTGCTGCAGTGGCGCCTCAAGAAGGTCGCCGTCGCACGTGTTCCACATGATGTACATCGTCGGCGTCGCGACGCTCGTCTGGGGCGTCCTCAGCGGGCAGCTACTTCGGCATCCCGACGCTGCCCCGGTTCCTCGAGTCGCTCACCGTCCCCTGGCTCGCCGACCGCGACAACCTCATCGACCTGTGCTTCCTCATCGGCGCCGTCCACCTCTCGTTCGCGCACGTCTGGAACGCCGTGTCGTCCATCAGCGGAGAGGACCTTTGGACCAAGGTCCTGGCGCAGGCGCGGCTGGCTGCTCTTCCTCTGGTCCATGTTCTTCCTCGCCCGGCAGGCCGTTCTCGGCCGCGGCGCATGCCCGGCTTCCTCCTCTACGCCCTGGCGGTCAGCGATCCTCCTGGTGGCCGCTGTTCATGAAGACACCGCGGAGGCCAAGACGGAGCTGGATCGACCTGCCATGCTGCCGCTGACGTTCATCGGCAGCTTCGTCGACATCCTGTCGTACATCCGCCTCTTCGCGGTCGGGTATGCGTCGGTGGCCGTGCTCGCCGCCTTCAACGACATGGCCGCGTCGCATCGGCTTCGACAGCGTGCTCACGGCGGTCGCCGCGAGCGTCCTGCTCCTGTTCGCCAACGCGCTCAACATCGTGCTCGCCGGCCTCGGCGTGCTCGTCCACGCCGTGCGGCTCAACACGCTCGAGTTCTCGACCCACAAGGGTCTGGCCTGGCAGGGCCACATCCTGTACACACCGTTCGCCAAGCGTCGGGGCGCAGCATGACGACGCCGAGGCCGGCTCAACCTGAGAAGGGATGCGCATGAGTCCTGAAGCTGCAGCCGAGGTCGGGCGGATCGGCGCCGTGGCCGCGATGGCACTGGCCGCGATCGGTTCCGCGTCTGGGCGCGTACCTGGGCGGCGCCGGCGCCGTGGAGCCTGGAAGAAGCTGACGTCGCAGGGCAAGCCGGCGTCGTTCACGCTGATCACCTTCGTCGGGGCGCCGCTCTCGCAGACGATCTACGGCATGATCCTGATGATCACCATGGTCGGCAAGGCGGACGCCGGGTACGACCCGTGGGCGCTGCTCGGCGTCGGCATCCTCGCCGGTCTTGGCATGGGCGTCTCCGCCTACGGACAGGGCAAGGTCGGCGCGTACTGCGCGGACGCGCTCGCGGAGACCGGCCAGGGGTTCAGCAACTACCTCGCCGTGATCGGCATCGTGGAGACGGTCGCGATCTTCGTGCTGGTCTTCTCGCTGCTCGCGCTGGGCTGAGCCGGCGATGAGGGAGCGAGGGGGGTTCCGGCGTGCCGGGGCTCCGGTTCGACGGCGTCATCTTCGACCTGGACGGCACCCTCGTGGACACGCTCGAGGACATCGCCGACGCGATGGACCGCGTGCTGGCGCTGGAGGGCGCGCCCGGGCACACCTCCGAGGAGTACCGGTACCTGATCGGCCACGGCATCCGGAACCTGGTGACCGAGGCGCTGCCGCCGGACCTGCGCAGCGAGGAGCGCATCGCGCGCTGCTACGAGCGCATGATCGAGGACTACGGGCGCAACTCGCTGGTCAAGACGCGCGCCTACGAGGGCGTGCCCGAGCTGGTGCGCGCGCTGCGAGCGGACGGAGTGCCGCTCGCCATCCACTCCAACAAGGCCGACGCGCCGACGCAGGCGATCGTCGCCGCGCTGCTCGACCCGGCCGACTTCGTCGTCGTGAACGGGGCGCGGCCGGACGCGCCGCTCAAGCCCGACCCGGCGGTCGCGCTCGCGATCGCGGCGCGGTTCGGGGCGGCGCCGGAGCGCGTCGTGTACCTCGGCGACTCGCTCGTGGACATGCGCACGGCGACGGCGGCCGGGATGATCCCGGTCGGCGCCCTGTGGGGCTTCCGCACGCGGGACGAGCTCGTGGAGAGCGGCGCGGCCGTCGTCATCGATACGCCGCTCGATCTGCTGGCGCTGCGCGGCTGACGGCGCGGAGCGGCTGCGCCGCCGCGCCTCCGGAGACGCCGGCCGGCGCGGCGGTGGCCCGACGGTCCGCGGTCAGGCGAGCGCGCCCGCCTCTCGCAACAACTCGAGGAACGCCGGCATGAGCGCCGGGTGCGCGGCGACGACGGCCGGACCGGCGCCGTGCGCAGCCGGCGCCAGCTCGACGTCGGCGCCGGCTTCGCGGGCGATCAGCACGCCGGCGCCGTAGTCCCACGGCGAGAGGTCCAGCTCCCAGTAGGCGTCCACGTGCCCGGCGGCGATGTGGCACAGATCGAGCGCCGCCGTGCCGCCGCGGCGGAGGTCGCGGATGCGACCCAGCGCCGCGGCCACCACGGCGCCCTGCTGCTCGCGGTGCGCCGCGTCGTACGAGAAGCCGGTCGCCACGAGCGCGCGCGAGAGGTCGGTCTGCTCACGCGCGTGGATCTGGCGGTCGTCGCAGACGGCGCCGTGCCCGGCGACCGCGCGGTACAGGCGCCCGGAGCTCGAGTCGAGTACCACGCCGACGCGGGTCTCGCCGTCGATCTCCACGGCGATCGAGGCGGCGTAGGCGGGATAACCGTAGATGTAGTTGGTGGTGCCGTCGAGCGGGTCCACGACCCAGCGGACGCCGCTCGTCCCCTCCCGGGAGGCGCCCTCTTCGCCGAGGACGGCGTCGTCGGGGCGGGCGGAGCGCAGGCCGTCCACGATGAGGCGCTCCGCCTCCTTGTCGACCTGGCTGACGAGGTCGGTGGGCGACGACTTGGTCTCGATGCGCAGCACGTCCTGCAGGCCCTTCGCGTGGACGCGCCCCGCCTGCAACGCGAGGTCGCTCGCCAGGGCGAGCAGCTCGCGCAGGTCGGGCGGGGCGGCGGCGAACGGGTCGCGGTGGGCGGTCATGCGGGCTCCCTCGTGTGGGTCGTGGCCGGGCGGCGGAGGCGGCGCGCGGGCGCCGTGGTCCGCCGCCCGGCCACGGTAGCAGAAGCGATACGGGGTTGCGATGTCCGCGTCGAGGAACACTGCAGAGTGAGGAACCAGGATGGACACGCGATCCTGCAAGTGCATGGGGCTGCACGACGTCACCGACGTCGCCACGGACGTCGAGGTCGTGGCGCCCGAGGACGTGCGCGACTTCGTCGCGGAGCACGGCGGGCGCCTCTTCGTCTGGATCTCGGTGCACCCCGGCGTGCCCTGCACGCTGTGCCTCCTCGAAGCGTCGCTCCACCCTCCGGTCAGGCGCGACCTGGACTTCCGGCGGATCAGGGCGCCCGGCTTCGACCTCTACCTGGAGGCGACGCAGCGCATCTGGCCGAAGCGGATGGAGTTCGCCCTGCGCCGCCACCGGCGCGTCGAGGCCTACTGGAACGGGCTGGCCTGGATCGCCTGAACGCCGCTCCGGGGGCATGACGCCGTCAGCCGTGGCATACTGCGGCGTCAGTGGACGACCGCACGACAGCGCATCTACGGCGGACGACGATCCTGGCCCTCGCGGTCCTGGTCGCCGCAGTCACCCTGCTTGGCCTGGCCGGGGCGGCCGGCGCAGCGTCGCCGTCGGCCTCCACCACGCTTCCCGAGCCTGCCTACACGGGTCCGCTCGCCGGCGCCGCACGCTTCGCGCTCGGCGCCGCGCAGCCGGGGAGCGGCGGCTGGATCTGGCCGATCGGCACCGAGGACTTCAAGGGCTGGTCGGGCTGGCTCGAACCCCGCGGCGCCTACGTCCACGTGGCCCAGGACATGCCGTGCTCCTTCGGCCACGCCGTGTACGCGATCGGCGACGGGGTCGTCTTCATCTCGCGCGCCGGCGCCGGCGGCTACGGTGTCGGCGGCGCTCCGGGCGGCTGCATCATCATCACGCACACGACCGCGGCCGGAACGAAGTTCGACGCGCTGTACGGGCACGTCTCCGGGCTGCTCGTGAAAGAGGGGCAGCGCGTGCAGGCCGGCCAGCTGATCGCCCGTGTCAACGGCTGCCGCCACCTGCACTTCAGCACGCACCCCGGCGCCAAGTACCGCGACCGCAACCCCTACGCGGGGCACGTCCCGAAGAGCTGGGCCGATCACGGCGGCTACGTCGATCCCGTGAAGTTCCTGAAGACGAACCCGCGCGCCGCCGCCTACAAGCCGCCGGCGCTGCCGCGGACCGAGATCGCCACCACGAGCGCGCCGCTGCAGTACGGAGCGGCGGACGGCGCCGCCTACTGGACGGAGGAGGGCGGCGCCGGCTCCGCGACCTGGCGGCACGACCTCGCCACCGGCGAGCGCAGGACGCTCGCTGCCGGCGAGGCCGTCCCTGCGTTCGACGCGCAGCGGTACGGCGTCGAACCTCTCGTCGCGCCGGCGCTGGGGTTCGCCGTCACCGATCACCTGCCCACGGTGACGCTCGCGACGAAGCACGACACGCCGCCCTGGGGCTCCGACGCTGAGCTCACCGCGACCGTGACGAACGCCGCCGGCTCACCGCTGCAGGGAGCGATCGTCAGGCTGCAGCTGCTCGAGTCCGCCTGGGAGAACGTCGGGCTCGCCGTCACGGACGCGGACGGAGAGGCCGTCTTCATCTACGCGCCGTTGGTAGCCACGTCCCTGCGGGTCGTGTTCGCGCCGCCGCCGGCGCGACCGGATGGTCGCGACTACCTCATCGCCCGCAGTCAGGCGGAGACCGTGAAGCCTCACGTGGCGTTGACGACGCCGCGGCTGCCGGTGCGCGTGGACGCGTCCGACCTCGTGACCGCGGCCGGCGGCCTGCTGCCGCATCACCCGGCCGGGGAGCACACCGTCCGGCTCGAGTTCCAGCGTCGCGGCGCCGGCGGCGACTGGGTCGGCAAGCTGACGGTCGCCGCCGTCAACCGCGACAAGAGCGGTGGCGAGGCCACGCGCTACGTGGGGCACGCGCGCCTTACCGCCGGCTCCTGGCGGGTGCGGGCGACGCGCCCCGCGGATGAGGAGTTCGCGCTCACCACGAGCTCCTGGCGGACGTTCACCGTCGAGTGAACCTAGGGTGGGCTCTCGCCCACTGTTGCGCAGGATTGAGAAGGTTCTGCGTGCACAATGACCCCGCGGCACGCACGAGGCCCGTGCTTGCTCATTGCCCGAACTGGAACATAGGTGAACTTGACCCGCTGTCCGCATCGTGGTTAGCTAGTCGACCTCGGGGGAGGTTGAATCCTGTTCCGGACTACTGCTCCAGCGGGCGCGGTTCTGGCGAACGCCCCGCAGGAGCACCCGGCGCTTCGGCGCCGGGGTGCGGTCACGTCGGGGGGTGATGACCGCGTGTGACGACGGCCGGCGGCGCAGCGCGCCGCCGGCCGTCGCCCTTTCCTCAGACGTCGCTCGTTGTCCACCCTGCTCGCGCGGTGCTACAGTGGATGGGCTGAGCCGGTGCGAAGCAGCCCGAGCGAAAGCCGCGTGAGAGTCCGCCGTTCCTGGGCGGACGCCGAAGGGGCAAGGCGTGAAGGCATGCGCCGAAACTCTCAGGCCAACGGAACGCGGCCGGACGGGCCCCCGGATGACAGATGTGGCGCCGCCGCCGCGGCGCCGGCCGTCAGACAGGGTGGATACTCCACCCTGTCTTTTTCATTGCCGGCGCGGGAGCGGCGGCTCCCCGGTCCTCGCGCGTTTCTCGAGCGCGCGGCCCGGGCAGGTTCGAGAGTCGACAGTCAGTGAGCGCTCAGGGCGCCGACAGGGAGGCACGATGGCCGACGAGACGTATCCTCAGGAGCTGCGGTACTACAAGGAGCACGACTGGGCGCGCGTCGACGGAGAAGACGCGATCCTCGGCATCACGTGGTTCGCGCAGGACGCACTGGGCGAGATCGTCTACGCCGAACTCCCCGCAGTGGGCGACGCGGTCACGGCGGAGCAGACCTACGGCGAGCTCGAGTCGGTGAAGGCCGTGAGCGATCTGTACACGCCGCTCACCGGCGAGGTCGTGGAGGTCAACGAGGCCCTGCAGGACGAGCCGCAGCGGGTCAACGACGACTGCTACGGCGAGGGCTGGCTGATCCGGATCCGCATGACCGCCCCCGGCGAGCTCGGCGAGCTCATGGACGCCGACGCCTACAAGAAGTTCCTCGACGAGGCCTGATCACGGTGACGCCGACCCGGTACGTCCCGCACAGCCACGGCGACGTGGAGGAGATGCTGGCGGCCGTGAGGGCCTCCAGCGTCGACGACCTCTTCGCCGAGATCCCGGAGGCCGTGCGCCGGCGGGAGCTACTGTCGCTCCCCGCCGGCCTCAGTGAGGCCGAGGTCGTCGCGGAGCTGCGGCGCCTGGCCGGCAAGGACGTGCCGGCGACGCAGCTGATCAGCTTCCTCGGCGCCGGCATCTACGACCACTACGTGCCGGCCGTGGTCGACGCCGTCGTCAGTCGCGGCGAGTTCCTCACCGCCTACACGCCCTATCAGCCGGAGCGCAGCCAGGGCGTGCTGCAGACCATCTTCGAGTTCCAGACGGCGATCTGCGAGCTCACCGGCATGGACGTGAGCAACGCCTCCATGTACGACGGCGGGACGGCGCTGGCCGAGGCTTCGTTCCTCGCCGGCGTGCAGACGCACCGCGGCGAGGTCGTCCTCTCGGCCGGCGTGCACCCGGAGTACCGGCAGGTGCTCGCCACGGAATCGGCCGGGTTCGGGCCGCGCCCGCAGACCGTCGGTCTGTCGGCCGGCGCGACCACCGATCCTGATGCCCTCGCCGCCGCGATCGGCCCGGACACGGCGGCGGTCGTCGTCCAGCAGCCCAACTTCTTCGGCGCGCTCGAGGACCTGCCCGCCGTCGCCGAGCTGGCGCACGCGGCCGGTGCGCTGCTCGTCGTGGTCGCCGACCCGGTCTCGCTCGGCCTGCTCGAAGCGCCCGGCAGGCTGGGCGCCGACATCGTCGTCGGCGAGGCCCAGCCGCTCGGCAACGCGATGAACTTCGGCGGGCCCGGCCTCGGCTACATGGCCGTGACCACCAAGCTGATGCGCCGCATCCCCGGCCGCCTCGTCGGCGAGACCGTCGACCTCGAGGGCCGCCGCGGTTTCGTGCTCACGCTGCAGACGCGCGAGCAGCACATCCGCCGCGAGAAGGCCACGAGCAATATCTGCTCCAACCACGCGCTCAACGCACTCGCGACGCTCGTGTACCTCAGCTGGCTGGGCAAGGAGGGCCTGCCCGACCTCGGCCTGCACTGCGCGCGCAAGGCCGCCTATCTGCGCGAGCGCCTGCTGGCGCTGCCGGGCGTGGCGGCCTTCAGCGACGGCCCCGTCTTCCGCGAGTTCGCCGTGCGGTTGCCGCGGCCGGCGGCCGCAGTGGTCGACGCGCTGGTGCCGGAAGGGTTCCTGGCCGGCGTGCCCGTGGGCCGCTTCGCCGGCCAGTTCGACGGCCTCCTGCCGGGGGAGGGCGCAGACGCGTCGTCCGCCGCCCTCGACGACGTCCTCCTGGTCGCCGTCACGGAGAAGCGCACGCGCGCCGAGATGGACGCCTTCGTCGAGGCGCTCGGCCGAGTCCTTGCGAGCGGGGAGGTGGACCGTGGCTGACCGCAGCGACGCGCCGATCTGCCGCCCGCGTGAAGTGGACCGCACGACCATCTACGAGAAGTCCAGCCCCGGCCGGCGCGCGTACACGCTGCCGGAGCTCGGCGTGCCCGAGGTCCCGGCCGCCGACCTCATCCCCGAGGCGCTTCGGCGCACCGCGCCGGCCCGCCTGCCCGAGATCAGCGAGATCGACCTGCTGCGCCACTTCACCGGCCTCTCCACGCTCAACTACGGCGTGGACAGCGGCAGCTACCCGCTCGGCTCGTGCACGATGAAGTACAACCCGCGCGTGAACGAGGTGGCCGCGCGGCTCGACGGCTTCGCGGGTCTGCACCCGTACCAGCCGGAGTCGCTGGTACAGGGCGCGCTCGAGCTGATGCACGAGCTCGAGCGCTGGCTCGCCGAGATCTCCGGCCTGCACGTCACCACGCTGCAGCCGGCGGCCGGCGCCCACGGCGAGCTCACCGGCCTGCTGGTGATCCGCGCGGCCCACCTGGCCGAGGGCCGCGACCCCAAGCGCGTCATCATCCCCGACACGGCGCACGGCACGAACCCGGCGAGCGTCATCACCGGCGGGTTCGTCCCGGCCCCGGTGCGCAGCGACGCCCGCGGCGGCGTGGACATGGACCACCTGCGCGAGGTGATCGCCGAGGGCGACATCGCCGGCCTCATGCTCACCAACCCCAACACCCTCGGCCTGTTCGACGAGCACATCGTCGAGATCGCCAGCCTCGTCCATGAGGCCGGCGGCCTGGTCTACTACGACGGCGCCAACGCCAACGCGGTGCTCGGGATCAGCCGTCCCGGCGACATGGGCTTCGACATCGTGCACTTCAACACGCACAAGACGTTCAGCACGCCCCACGGTGGCGGCGGCCCGGGCGCCGGCCCCATCGTGGTCCGCGACTCGCTGGCTCCCTTCCTGCCGGTGCCGCTGGTGGAGAAGGACGCGGACGGCCGCTTCTTCTTCCAGTACGACCGTCCCCAGTCGATCGGCAAGGTCCGGACCTTCTACGGCAACTTCGGCGTGCTCGTGCGCGCCTGGACCTACATCCGCAGCCTGGGCGCCGAGGGGCTGCGCGAGGTCAGCGAGACCGCCGTGCTCAACGCCAACTACGTGATGGCGGGACTGCGGGGGCTGCTCGACCTTCCCTACGGCGACCGCCGCTGCATGCACGAGTTCGTCGGCTCGGCGACGCCGCTCAAGCAGGACGGGGTGCGTGCGCTGGACGTCGCCAAGCGACTGCTCGACTACGGCGTCCACCCGCCGACGACGTACTTCCCGCTGATCGTGGACGAGGCGCTGATGGTCGAGCCGACGGAGACGGAGTCGAAGGACGCGCTCGACCGCCTGATCGAGGCGTTCCGCAGCGTGGCGCGCGAGGCGAGGGACGATCCTCAGTTGCTGCGCGACGCGCCGGTCACGCTGCCGGTGCGGCGGCTCGACGAGGCGCAAGCCGCCCGTCGCCCGGTCGTGAAGCAGCAGTTCCCGGAGGATGCGGAGAGCGGCGCCTGAGGCTGCGCCCTGCGCCGCCCGCCGCCCACCGCTCCGAGGACCACGAGGCGCCGCCGTGAGCATCGTCAAGATCCTGCCGGACTTCCGCTCGGGCGGCGGCGCCCAGATGGCCCTGGACATCGGCCTGCTCGAGACCGTCGACGAGGTGATCGCTCGCCGGTACACGTGGGCGCCGCCGGCGCTCAGCATCGGCAAGTTCCAGGAGCTCGAGACGGTGCCCGGCCTGCCGTTCGAGATCGTGCGCCGGCCGACCGGCGGGCGGGCGGTGCTGCACGGAGAGGCGTTCGAGTGGTCGTTCGCCGTCGCGTTCCCGCCCGGCGTGCCGACGGAGGGGCCGCGGGCCGCGGTCGACGTCGGCGGCCCGTACGGCATCGTGGCGGCCGCCTTCGCCGCCGCGTTCCTGGAGCTCGGGGTGACGCTGGACGGGAGCGGCGAGACGCCGTACCAGCGCAGCGGCCTCTGCTTCGCCGGTGCGCTGCGCTACGACATCTGCTCCCGCGGGGAGAAACTGGTCGCCATCGCACAGGCGAAGAAGGGGGGACGGACGCTCGTGCACGGGTCCGTCCTGATGCAGCGGCCGCCGGAGGAGCTTGTCCTCGCGGTCGAGGCCCTGGTGGGCGAGCCCTGGCAGGGCGAGGGCCTGGCGGGGGCCGGCGTGATGCTCGCGCCGGAGACGATCTGGAACTCGACGCTGCCGCGTCTCGAGGCCGCGCTGCGCAGGATGGCGGCCGGATGAGGCGCCGGTCGGCATGAGGAGGACCGCATGACGAAGATCCTGGTGCTCGGCGGAGGCCCTGCCGGGTACGTGGCCGCCGGCCGCGCCGCCCAGCTCGGCGCCGAGGTGACGGTGGTGGAGGCGCGCGAGATCGGCGGCACCTGCCTCAACCGCGGCTGCATCCCGACCAAGGCGATGGTGGCCGGCGCCGCGCGCCTGCACGAGGCGCGGCGCTCCGCGGAGTACGGGGTCGTGGTCGGCGACGTGAGCCTCGACTTCGGCGCCTTCATGGCGCGCAAGGACGCGGTCACCACGCAGCTGCGTGACGGCGTCGCTCACCTGCTCAAGGCGCGCAAGGTGCAGGTGGTGGCCGGGCGGGCTACGCTCGCCGGCCCCGGCCGCCTGGCCCTCGCGCCCGGCGCCACCCTGCCGGACGGGACCGTGCTCGAGGAGGGCGGAGAGCTCGAAGGCGACGCCGTCATCCTCGCCAGCGGCTCCGAACCCGTGCGCATGGGCCTGTTCGACTGGAGCGACTCCAGGATCATGACCAGCGACGAGCTGCTGCGCATCGACGCCGTCCCCGCCAGCCTGGCGATCGTCGGCGGCGGCGTGATCGGCTGCGAGTTCGCCAGCGTGTTCAACCGCCTCGGGACAGAGGTGACGGTGATCGAGATGCTCGACCAGCTGCTGCCGGGAGAGGACCAGCGCGTCGGTCGCACGCTGCAGCAGGCCTTCAAGAAGGCCGGGATCACCGCGTTCGTGAAGACCGCGGTCGAGGCGGCGGAGCCGGGCGCCGCCGGCGTGACGCTGCGCCTCGCCGGCGGCGCCGAGGTCACCGCCGAGCGCGTGCTCGTCGCCGTCGGACGGCGGCCGCTGAGCGCCGGCCTCGGCTACGAGGAGGCCGGCGTCGAGATCGGCCCCGGCGGCTTCGTCGTCACCGACGAGGGCTGCCGCACCACACTCGACGGGGTGTTCGCGGCGGGCGACGTGGCTGGTCCGCCGCTCCTCGCCCACTGGGCCTATCACCAGGGCGCGATCGCCGCCGAGAACGCGGTCACCGGGTCCGACCTGCACTGCGACCGGACGCTGATCCCCAGCTGCACGTTCAGCTCTCCCGAGGTGGCGAGCTGCGGCATCACCGAGGACATGGCGAAGATGAAGGGCATGGAGCACGAGGTCGCGCACATGCGCTTCAACGGCAACTCCAAGGCCGTGTGCGACGGCGACGCCGACGGGTTCGTGCGCGTCGTCTGCGAACCCGGCGGCGGCCGGGTGCTCGGCGCCAGCCTCATCGGGCCGCACGTCACCGAGCTCGTGCACGAGCTCGCGCTGGCGGCCCACAAGGGACTCACGCTCGCCGACATCGCCGACACCATCCACGCCCACCCGACTCTCTCCGAGGCCATCGGCGAGGCCGCGCTCGGCGGCGTGGGTCGCGGCGCGCACAGCCTCTGAGCGGGTGAACACGCCGAACGACATCCCGGCCGGGCCCGGTCGCAAGCCGGCCTGGCTGAAGCTCAAGGCGCCGGAGCCGCGGCAGTACCGTGCCACCGGCGCCCTGCTCGACGAGCTCGAGCTCCACACCGTCTGCCGTGAGGCCCGCTGCCCGAACAAGGGCGAGTGCTACGCCGTCGGGCACGGCGACGTTCCTGATCCTCGGCGACGTGTGCACGCGCGCCTGCGCCTTCTGCGCCGTGGAGGGGGAGGGGAAGACTCCGCGCCGTCCGGCGAGGCCGGGGAGGCGACCGTGCAGGGTTCGGGCGCCGCCGGCATCTGCGCCGTCGATGAAGACGAGCCGCGCCGGGTCGCGGAGGCGGCGCGGCGACTCGGCCTGCGGCATGTCGTCATCACCAGTGTGACCCGCGACGACTTGGCTGACGGCGGCGCGGCGCAGTTCGCGGCGGCCGTCGCTGCCGTTCGCGCCGCGACCCCCGAGGCGACGGTCGAGGTGCTGATTCCTGACCTCGGCGGTGACGAAGCGGCGCTGCGCGCCGTCCTCGTCGCCCGCCCCGACGTACTCAACCACAACCTCGAGACCGTTCCGCGCCTGTACCCACAGGTGCGGCCGCAGGCGCGCTACGAGCGCTCACTCGAGCTGCTCGCGCGCGCCGCCGCGTGGGCGCGCTCGGGGAGCGCGGCCGCGCCGGCCGCCGGCGCTCCCGCCCGCCCGCTCGTCAAGACCGGCCTCATGGTGGGCCTGGGCGAGACCGCGGCAGAGGTCGGCGAAGTGCTCGCCGACGCCGCCGACGCCGGCGTGGACGCCGTGACCATCGGCCAGTACCTGCAGCCGGGCGCGGGCTGCCTCCCGGTGGCGCGGTACGTCACACCCGAGGAGTTCGAGGGTTACGAGCGCCGGGGCGCCGCGCTGGGGCTCACCGTGGTCGCGGCGCCGTTCGTGCGCTCGTCCTACCGGGCCGGAGAACTGCTGGAGCGCGGCGCGTGAGCGTCCTGCCGCTGCCGACGCCGCAGGTCGTGGTCTTCGACCTCGACTACACGCTGCTGCGTCCGAGCGATCAGTTCGAGGCACCGGGCTACGTGCGCACCGGCGCCCGGTTCGGGCTCGCGCTGGACCCGGCGCGCTGGCCGCAGGCGGAGCGCGCCGCCTACAAGGCAGTCGCGGCGCGCCGTGAGGAGACGGGCCTCGTCCACGACGACCAGTTGCTGCCGGTGATCGCGCACGCGATCATCCAGGGTCTCGGCGGCGGCCCGCGCGGCGCCGTCGAGCTCGCCGCAGGGGCCATCATCTCGGCCTGGAGCGACGCGCAGAACTTCGGCCTCTACGACGACGTGCTGCCCTGCCTGGACGCGCTGCGTGCGGCCGGCCTGCGCATGGCGCTGCTCAGCAACGCACTCGGTCACGGCGTGGAGGAGATCGTCGCCCACTTCGCGCTCGACGACTACATGGCCGGCGCCGTATCCAGTCTCGAGACCGGCGCGGTGAAGCCCGCGCCACGGATGTTCTCCACGCTGTTCGGGCTGCTCGGCGTCTCCGCGCGCGACGCCGTCATGGTGGGCGACAGCGTGGAGGACGACCTGGAGGGCGCCGTCGCCTGCGGCTGCCCCGGCATCCTGCTGGACCGCTCCGGCAGACGCCGGGACCTCCTGGTCCCGCGCATCGAGTCGCTGGCCGAGTTGCCTGCGGCGCTCGGCCTCTGACGCCGCCCGCTCGGCCACGCCGCCGACCACGCGGCACGGGCCCGCGGTCGCCAGTCGCGGAGAAGTAAAACATTATTGACATGATGTCGCCTCTGCTTTACACTGCGGTTGTCAAACATTCTTGACATCACCAGCAGTGCAGGAGGAGGCAGCCATGCCGTTCGAAGAGAAGATGACCTGGGTGAGCCTCGTGGTCACCATCGCCGTCCCGATCTGGTTCTTCGCGACCATGATCGGCCGGCTGCAGACCACGCCGGCCGCCGACATCGCCTTCCAGAGGCCGCTCATCATCGCCATCGTGGCGTCGGTGGTGCTCATGGTCGTCGGGGCGATCCTCATGTCCATCGGCACCAGTGTCACGGCCGTCGCCAAGGGACGGAAGCCGGAGGACGACATCGACCGCAAGGACGAGCGCGACAAGACCATCAGCCGCCAAGGCGACCTGGTCGGCTACTACGTCGCCTCCGTCGGCGCGGTCGGCGTGCTGGTCCTCACCATGCTCGAGGTCGAGTACTTCTGGATCGCCGGCGCGCTGTACCTCTCGTTCGTCGCCGCGATGATCGTCGGGTCGATCGTCAAGCTGGTCGCCTATCACAGGGGCTTCTGATCATGGGCAAGCCCACACGTGTCACCAACCGCATCCGCGCGCTGCGCTTCGACGCCGGCGAGATGACGCAGGCCGATCTCGCCGACCGGCTCGGGGTGACGCGCCAGACCGTGATCGCCATCGAGCAGGGCCGCTACTCGCCGTCGCTCGAGATGGCCTTTCAGATCGCGCGGGTGTTCGACGTCCCGCTCGACGACGTGTTCCAGTATCCGAAGGAGGCGTGATGGACGCCCTTCTCCTCGGCGGCACCGGGCGGACCGGCGGCCGCGTCCTGCAGCAACTCCTTGCCCGCGGCGTCCGCGTGCGCGCCCTGGTCCGGTCATCCGCGCGGCTCCCGGCGGGCGTCGCGGACGATCCCAACCTGACCGTGGTCGAGGCCGACCTGCTCTCCCTCAGCGACGAGCAGGTCAAGGAGCAGGTCGACGGCTGCGACGTCGTGATCTCCTGTCTCGGCCACACGATCAGCGCGCAGGGGGTCTTCGGGCAGCCGCGCGACCTCGTCACCCGGTCCGTAGAAAGGGTGTGCCGGGCGGCCGAGGACCTGCAGCCGGCGCAGCCCGTCAGGCTCATCCTCATGAGCAGCGTCTCGGTGAACCGCGCCGGAGGCCTGGACACGCGGCGCGGGCCTCTCAAGAAGGCGGCCCTCTGGACGCTGCGCGGCCTGGTCCCTCCGGCGCGGGACAACCAGGGCGCCGCGGACTTCCTCCACGACGTCATCGAGCCCGCCGACCCGCACGTCCAGTGGGTGGTCGTCCGTCCCGACACGCTGAAGGACGGCGACGTCACCGGAGTACGCGGTGCACGAGGGTCTCGTGAACGGCCTGTTCCGCCCCGGCGAGACCAACATGGCCAACGTCGCGCACTACATGTGCGAGCTGGCCACGGACGCCGAGGCGTGGGCGACGTGGCGCGGCAAGCTTCCCGTGATCGTGAACGCATCGCCGGCGTGAGCGCGGCGAGGCTCAGGCCAGCGTCGCCTCCACGCTGAGCTCCACGTTGCCCTTGAGCGCGCCGCTGATGGGGCAGCCGTCCTTGGCATCCTCGGCCGCCTTCTTGAACGCCGCCTCGTCGATGCCCGGTACCCAGCCCTTGACGACGATCGCCGACGAGCCGGTCTTCCAGCCGCCCTCGATCTCCTTGAACGTCACCGTGACACTGGTCTCGAGCTTCTCGGGCGGCGTCCCCGCCTCGCCGAGGATGTGCGAGAGCGCCATGCAGTAGCAGCTCGCGTGCGCGGCGGCGACGAGCTCCTCGGGGCTGGTCTTGCCGTTCGAGCGCTCGGTGCGGGACGCCCAGGTGACCGGGAGCGGACCGGCCGCCCCGCTGGTCACGAGTGAGACTTCGCCGGACCCTTGTCCGAGCGGGCCCTGCCAGACAGCGTCGGCGCGGCGTGGTGCGTCGGCCATGATGGAGCCTCCTTGACGGGATGTGTTGGTGGCGGACGACGCGTGGGGGCGCGACGTCCGCCGTCAGCGGTGACTTGCCCACAGGGGCCGGAACTTGAACCGGCGCCATCGGCAGAACAAGACGCTTCGCACCGGCTGCCGGAGTCGACACCATGATCCGCGAGATCGCCGACGATGCCCGGCACGCGGCTACCTTGGTGGTATGGTCCTCACGCAGAGGGGGCAACCGGGGTGGCGATCTCGACGTCTCGCTGCTCTGGCCTTGCATCGGGTTCGGCACCGACCTAAAGGCGCGAGCGGGCAAGTGGGGACTGATTCACCGATCGGGTCGCCTCTCGGAATGCCGCCATCACCGTCTACCTTGGAACCAGCCTCGAGGGATCGGCGGAGCCGCTTGCGACTTGGGCGACCAAGGACGCGGCGAAGTGATCTGCAGCCCATCAAGTGACTCGACGACTCGACCTCGAGTGCTTGGAGCGCGAGCGGAAGCAGGTGCGTTTGAACGCAGCAGCGTACGAGGCACGGCGTGCCTGACGCGGGCACCGAAGGTCGGCGAGAATGATGGGCAAAGCGTCGACGGGCATGCGCCGCAGCTCATGCGCCAGGCGTTCGGCGCACCAGCCGCACGCGGTCCTACCTGACAGGACGTGAGGTCCGTGTCCTCGGATCCGGGATTCGTCGAGTACATCTGCGATCAACTCCAGGACTCGTCTGCGAATCTCCTCTCGCAAGATGTTCGGCGAGTGGGCCATCTACTCCGGCCGCAAGGTGGTCGCTCTCGTCTGCGACGACCGCCTGTTCGTGCGTCCGACGGACGCCGGTCGGGCGTTCATCGGCGAGCCCGTCGAGGTGCCGCCGTACCCGGGCGCCAAAGCGCACTTCCTCATCGAGGACCGCATCGACGCATCGCGTTGGCTGACTCGGACCTCATCCGGGTGACGGAGCGCGAGATCCCCGTGCCCAAGCCGAAGAAGCGGAAGGCCGACTGACCTCCGCGCGGACGGAGCCGCGCCGCCGCACCCCTAGCAGCCCTCGCCGCTCGCGTAGGTACCCCACTTGGCGTCCACCCGCGCCTGCACGTCGGCGGCCTGCTCGGGCGACATGATGCGGAAGCGCGACTGCGCCTTCAGGTACTCCATCACCGGCTTCCGGGTCCCCTTCTTCAGCGTCTTCGCAGACGCGCCCGTGAGCCGGGTCTCGCCCTTCACCACCTCGTAGAGGTCCCAGTAGCCGGTCTCCACGGCGAGCTCTCCGACCTTGACGGTGTAGCGCGCATCGTAGCCCCACCCAGGCGGGCAGGGCGTGTGGATGTGGATGTACTTGACGCCCTTGAGGGAGATCGCCTTCGTGATCTTGTCGTAGAGGTCGAGCGGGTAGGCGGCCGAAGCCGTGGCCACGTAGTCGATGCCGTGGGCGATCATGATGGCCGCCACGTCCTTCTTCTGCTGCATCTTGCCTTTGAAGGGCGTGTTGGCGGTGATGGCCCCCTGCGGCGTGGTGCCCGAGCGCTGCACGCCGGTGTTCATGTAGCCCTCGTTGTCGTAGCACATGAAGAGGAAGTCGTCGCCACGCTCGGCGGCGCCCGACAGCGACTGGATGCCGATGTCGGCGGTGCCGCCGTCACCCGCCCAGGCGACCACCTTGGTGTGCTCCCTGCCCTGGGCCTTCAGCGCTTCGAGCACGCCGGTGGCGGCCGCGGCCGTGGAGGCGAAGGTCACGTTGAGGCTGGGCAGCATGGTGGAGGCCACGGGGAACAGGCCCTGCAGCACGGTGAGGCAGCTGGGCGGGACGATGACGATGGTGTCTGGGCCCAGAGCCTTGAGGCCGATGCGGTACGCGATGCCCAGGCCGCAGCCGGTGCAGGCGCGATTGCCGGGGTGGACGTACTCTTCCTTGGGAAGCGAGAGGATCGTGGTCCTGGTGGTCATGCTGGCTCCTAGAGTTGGATCCCGATCCAGCCGGGATCCGGGATGCTGCCGGCGAGGCCGGAGCGGAGAGCGTCGGTGAGGTCGGCGGTCCTGATCTCCCGGCCGCCGATGCCGGCGACGAGGCCCTTGACGAACGGCGCTCTGCTCTTGTCCGGGAGGTGATCGTACAGAGCCGACTTGAGGTCTGAGCAGAGGGCGCCTTCGTAGCCGTACGACAGCGCCTTCTCCATGACGAACACGCCGCGCGCGCCCTGCAGCGCGGCCGCGATGGCGGCGTCCGGGAACGGCCGGTAGAGCCGGACCCCGAGCACGCCGATCTTGTGTCCTTCGGCCCGCAGCGCGTCGATGACGTCCCACAGCTGGTACGTGAGCGACCCCAAGCCAACGACGACGTAGTCGGCATCGTCACAACGGTAGGGCTCGACGAGAGGCACGCCGCCGCGCCCGAAGATCTCCTGGAAGGCGGCGTCGGTCTCCTCGACCACCTGCACGGTCTTCCGCAGGTCTTCTTGCAGCAGGTAGCGGATCTCCATGTAGCCGTGGGCCATCTCGCCGTGGACGTCCATGCGGATCTCGGGCAGCGTCACGGTGTTGAGGTTGGCCGGAGAGCTCGGGTCCAGCGCGTAGGACGGGTGGAACGGCGGCAGGAACCGCGCCACCTGTTCCTGCTCCGGGACCGCGAAGGGCATGTAGGTGTGCGAGAGGAGGTAGCCGTCGTAGCACACCATCACCGGGATGCTGGTGGCCTCCGCCACGCGGAACGCCTTCAAGGTGTCGTCGATGATCTGCTGGTGGTCGCACGAGTAGATCTGGATCCAGCCGGTGTCCCGCTGCGAGATGGAGTCCTGGTGGTCGTTCCAGATGTTCCAGGGAGCGCCGACCGCCCGGTTGGCCACACACATGACGATGGGGAGCCGGGCGCCCGCGGCCCAGTGCACCTGCTCGTGCATGTAGAGCAGGCCGTTGGCGCTGGTGGCGGTGAAGGCCCGGGCGCCGGCCGAGCTTGCGGCGATGCAGACGGCCAACGCCGAGTGCTCGCTCTCCACCGGGACGTACCGGGCGTCCATCTCACCCGCCTCGATCAGCTCGGAGAGCTTCTCGGTCAGCGGCGTCTGCGGAGTGATCGGATAGGCGGCCACCACCTGCACGCCGGCCAGCTTGACGCCCAGCGCGGCGGCTACGTTGCCGGTCTCGATGATGTGCACGTCCTCAGCCCTCGTCGTGTTCGTGATAGACGGACTCGTCCACCATGGTGATGGCCTTGGTGGGGCACTCCTCGGCGCAGATGCCGCAGCCCTTGCAGTACTCGTAGTCGATCTCCGGCGGGATGGTGCGGGAGACCACGACGTCGGGGCAGTAGAGCCAGCAGTTGAAGCAGGCTTCGGTGCCCCGTTTGGCCGGGGTACAGCGCGTCAGGTCGATGACCGGGCGCTGGACCCGCCACGACCCGGTGTTGCCGCCGTCGCCCGGGCCCGGGAGGCTGTGCGACGTCTTGTAGCGATACTCTCGCGTGCCCATCACGCGACCCCTACGGTGGTGCTCTCATAGGCGAGGCGCGCCGCGTCGGCGTTCGCCTTGGGCTTCTTGCCGTCGAACTCGGCTTCGATCTCCTCGAGCACCGCGTCGAACGGCACGATGTCGAAGACCCGGCACAGCACCCCGATGATGCCGGAGTTCACCCTGCCCGGGGGCAGTCCCGCCTGCACCGACAGCGCGCTGACGTCGGCCACGGCAAGGCGCACGCCCCCGAAGTCGTAGGCACTGACCGGCTTGGGGGTGTTGAGGACGATGAGCCCGTCCTCCTTGAGACCTTTGGCCACATCGACCTCGTCCAGCAGCAGATGGTCCAGCACCACGACGATGTCGGGCGTCTCGATGGGTGAGAGGTCGCGGATCTTCTCCCTGGCGATCTTCAGGGACGAGAAGATCGGCGCTCCGCGGCGTTCCGTGCCGAACGTCGGGATCATGACCGCTCCGGTGTACCCGTTCTCGAACGCCGCCGTGGCGACGATCCTCGAGGCGGTGATGGCTCCCTGCCCGCCGCGGCCGTGCCAGCGTATCTCGGTCATGTGCACACCTTGTTGCTCCGTCGCCAGACGCCCATCCTCTGGGCCTCGGCGATGAGCTCGTCGCGGAACTGCGGGTGGGCGATCTCGATCACTCGCTCGGCCCGCTCCCAGGTGGACCGTCCGTGCAGGTTGGCGATGCCGTATTCGGTGACGATGTACGGCGACTGCGAGCGGGGGCCGGTGACGATGCTGCCCTCGACGAGCGTAGGCACCACCCGGGAGTGCATCTCGCCGGTCTTCTTGTCGGTGTAGGTGGAGGACATGCACACGAAGGCCTTGCCGCCACGGGACATGTACGCGCCGGTGGTGAAGTCGAGCTGCCCGCCCGTACCGCTGATCTGGCGCAGGCCCGACGACTCCGAGTTGATCTGGCCGAACAGGTCCACCTCGACGCAGTTGTTGATCGCCACCACGTTGTCGTTGGCGGCGATCACGGCGGGGTCGTTGGTGTAGTCGACCGGGTAGGAGGCCAGGCCGGGGTTGCGGTCCGCCCACTCGTACAGCCCCTTGCCACCGATCGAGAACGCGAACGCTCCCTTGCCGCGGTCGATGTTCTTGCAGCGGTTGGTGAGCTTGCCCGACTCGTGCAGGTCAAGGTAGGCGTCCACCAGCATCTCGGTGTGCATGCCGAGGTCCTCAAGGTCCGAGTCGCAGATCATCCGGCCGATGGTGTCCGGCATGCCTCCGATGCCGAACTGGAGCGTCGAGCCGTCCCGCATCTGCTCCACGACCAGGCCGGCGATGGTCTTGTCCACCTCGGTGGGAGTCAGTCGCGGCAGCTCCACCAGGTCCGGGCTCTCGCCCTCCACGACGAAGTCCACCTCGGAGATGTGCACGCTTTCCTCCCGGCCGCCGAGGCAGACCGGGAGCTTCTCGTTCACCTCCACGATGACCGTCTCGGCCTTCTCCACCATCGCGCGGGTGGATGAGTTGTAGAGCGAGAAGTTGAAGTAGCCGTGCTTGTCCATGGGCGGCGTCGCCAGCATGCAGACGTCGACTTCCAGCGACTCGCGATAGTGCCGCGGCTTGTTGCGATAGAGCAGCGGGATGTAGTGGACGAGCCCCTGGTCGCACAGGCGCCGGTCCAGGCCGCTGAAGTGCCAGCACATGAACGTGAACGCGTCGTTCTCGGGGTCGGCCGTCACGACGGCGAGCGGGCGCAGCGCCAGCATCCAGCGGATCTTGACGTCGCTGAGCTCGCTCTTGCGCGCGGCGAGCGCTGCGTCGAGCGCCTGCGGGATGCCGTGGCCGAAGGTGTACTCCACCCAATCCCCGGAGCGGACCACCTGGACGGCTTGTTCCGCGGTCCTCTTCTTGGCGCTGTACTCGTCCATCGCGTTCACCGGGGAACATCTCCTTCGTGTGCTCTCATGTCCGGGCGCCGTCCAGCGACGGCCGTGGAGGGCATCATCTCGTATTCGAGGGAGAAGCGGTAGACGGCGGGGAGACGAGGTCGGTCAAGGGGCGCCTCAAGGACGCACCTGACGGGCGCATCGACCTGACGCGCCCGACGGGTTCTGGTGTACCCTCGAGTCGTCGCCCGCGGAGATCGCGCGCGGTGCGTCGGGCGGATCGGGCACGCAGGCGGCACGACGAGCAGTTCGAGGAGAGAGGCACTTCATGAGGGCAGCGGTCTTCGACAGGTACGGTCCGCCGGACGTGGTCCGCATCAAGGAAGTCGAGAAGCCGGCCCCCGGCGACAACGAACTCCTCGTCAAGGTCCACGCGACGACGGTCAACCGGACCGACTGCGCCTACCGCAGCGCCAGGCAGTTCGTCCTGCGGTTCTGGACGGGCCTCCTGAGACCGACGAAGAGGCCCGTCCTCGGGACCGAGTTCGCGGGCGAGGTCGAGGCGGCCGGGCGCAGCGTGACGTCCTTCTCGGTCGGCGACAGGGTCTTCGGCTACGTCGAGGGTTCCTTCGGGGCTCATGCCCAGTACCTGACGATCCCCGAAGACGGGTCGCTCGCGGCCATACCCGCGGACCTGACCTACGCCCAGGCCGCTCCCGCGACCGAGGGTGCGCACTACGCGCTCTCGTCGCTCCGGCGCGCGAAGGTGCGGAGCGGGCAGGACGTGCTCGTCAACGGCGCGACGGGAGGCATCGGCTCCGCGGCGGTCCAGCTCCTCGCCGGCCTTGGGGTCCGAGTCACCGCGGTCTGCGACCCGTCCGGCATCGAGCTGGTCAGGAGCCTGGGCGCCGGCAAGGTCGTCGACTACACGGCCCAGGACTTCACGACGGACGACCTGCGGTACGACGTCGTCTTCGACGCCGTGGGCAAGAGCACGTTCGGCCGCTGCCGGCGCCTGCTGAAGCCGGGCGGCAGGTACGTGTCCTCGGAGCTCGGCCCCCTGTTCCAGAACGCCGTCCTCTCCCTGGCGACGCCGCTCGTGGGGCGGTCCATCGACCGCACGAAGGTCGTCTTCCCCTTCCCCAGCATCGACCAGGCGATGGTGCGGGAGTTCGCCCGGCTCATGGAGTCTGGGGAGTTCAGGCCGGTCGTCGACCGGCACTATCCGCTGGACGACATCGTCGAGGCCTATCGCTACGTCGAGACAGGGCGGAAGATCGGCAACGTCGTGGTCGTCGTCGATCACGCGAGCTAGCGCTGCCGATCGTCGCGCCGACCGCTGGGCCGTGCGTGCCCTGGCACGACACGGCCGCAGCGGCCGCACCGCCCGCGCGCCTACGTCGTCTGGGCGCGCTCCTTGATGATCTCGATCGCGGCTTTGCCGGTCATGTGCTCGATGGCGAGCTCGATCACGCACACTCTCTTCCACTCGCCGTCGATCTCGGGGCCTGCCGCTTCGAGGTAGTCGGGCGAGTACTTCTTCGCGAGGCATTCGAGGGCGTGTCTCTTCTCGACATCGTCCGTGACGACCCTTGCCCTGCCGAAGACGATGGCGCTCCGGAAGTGCGTGGTGAACGTACTCTGCACGACATCGTCTGCGGCTATGACGCAGAACGAGACCTTCTCGTTACGCTCAAGAGCGTCGATCTTGTGACCGGCCCTCGCGGCGTGGAAGTAGAGCTTGCCGTCTTCGTAGGCGAAGCTCAGGGGGACCGCGTAGGGATACTCGTCGTCACCGTGCACCGCCAGGACCCCCGAGGTGCAGGACTGCAGCATGGCGATCGTCTCCGCCACGGGGAGCTCCTGCCTCTTGCGTCTCATCCCTCTGAACATGGTTCCTCTCTCTTCCGCAGTACCGGCCGGTGGAGGCCGACGTCCAGGCTCGCTGCCATGCGCGACGGCTCACATCCTAGACGAAGGCGTGGTGACCCGGCTCGAGCAGCGCATCCAACCGACGGTCAGACGGTAGACTCGGGAGGCAGGGCGCATCGGCAGGTACCGCGGAGTCGGGGCGGCATTCGAGATCCAGGGAGCATCGGGAGGCACGCATGAAGGCAGTGGTCGTGGACAGGTACGGGACGCCCGACGTCCTGCAACTGAGAGATGTGCCGAAGCCCGCGCCGAACGCCGATCAGGTCCTGGTCCGGGTGCTCGCCGCATCCGTCAACGACTGGGACTGGGGGATGCTGCGAGGGTCGCCGGAGAACCGCCTGCTCAGCGGGCTCCTCAAGCCCAAGGTGCACATCCTCGGCTGTGATATCGCCGGGCGCGTCGAAGCCGTGGGCGGAGATGTCACGGCGTTCCAGCCCGGCGACGAGGTCTACGGCGATCTGAGCGGCAGCGGGTTCGGCGCGTTCGCCGAGTACGCCTGTGCGCCGGAGGCGGGCCTCGCGCGCAAACCGGCCGGGATGACCTTCGAGCAGGCTGCCGCCATCCCGCAAGCAGGCATGCTGGCGGTGCAGGGCCTCATCGACGTGGGCCGGATCAGGTCCGGCCAGAAGGTGCTGCTGAACGGGGCTGGCGGGGGCGTCGGCACGCTCGCCCTGCAGATGGCCAGGCTCCACGGCGCTGAGGTGACCGTGGTCGACAAGCCCGGCAAGCTGGAGCATGCTGCGCGCCATGGGCGCCGACCACGTCATCGACTACCTCACGGAGGACTTCACCGCGAGCGGCAGGTGCTACGACCTGATCCTCGATGTGAAGACCACCCGGTCGCCGTTCGCCTACGCACGGGCCCTGAATCCCGACGGCACGTATGCCACCGTCGGCGGCAGCATCCCGCGCCTGCTGCAGACCCTGGTCCTGGGTCCGCTGGTGGCACGGCGTCAGCACAAGCACCTGCGTGTCGTCGGCCTGAAGCCCAACAAGGACCTCGCCTACATGAACGAGTTGTTCGAAGCCGGCGATCTGCGACCGGTGATCGACAGGACGTACGAGCTGGCCGATCTGCCCGAAGCCTTTCGGTTCTATTGCACCGGCGATCAGAGGGGCAAGATCGTCGTCACCATGGCGTGAACGCCGAAGCGACGTACCAGGGCGAGGGGCGTCAGCGGTCGCCGACGCAGTAGAGCGACCCGTCGCGCGAGCCGATGATGATGCGGCCCTTCCACATCACGGGCGTGCTCTCGAAGGCGCCCGCGGCGGCGTAGGAATCCTTCTCCACGACCTCCACCGTGAACCAGTCGCCGCTCGGGCTCTTCAGGGCGCCCTCGTCGCTCTTCTCGGCAGGGCGCCACTTCACCTTGTACAGGTGGATGGTGTTGTCGTAGGCCGCGGCGACGATGGTGTCGTCGACCATGATCGGCGTGCTGATGCCGCCGCCGACGTAGAACTTGGCGATCACCCGGGGGATGGGGTACGGCCCGTCACCGTTGGGTCCCGGGCCCTCTCCCGACGTCGTGTTCTGGGACACCACGTAGAGGTTCCCGTCGATGGCGATGAAGGCGGCGAGGCGCGGGCGGCGTCCCCACGGGTCGTAGGTGTCGTTGACGGCCACCGACCCGATCACGCCGCCCTCCCAGTCGCCGAGCTTGCGGTCGCCGGTCGGGAAGAACCAGACCGGCGCCCTGGACGGGTCCTTCTTCGGGTCGAGCATCATCACGCCGCCGTGCCCGGAGATGTACTGCTTCTCGATGGCGATGAGCAGCTTGCCGGCGGCGGTCGGGACCGGCGTGCCGTCGAGGTCGCTGCCGGTCCTGTAGTCCCATACGACCTTGAGATCGCTGCGGCGCATGCCGTAGACGTGACCGGAGCCGGAGCTGATGTAGATCACGTCGTCGAGCAGGCTGGGGGACGCCTCGAGGACGAGGTTGCCGCCATGGGTGGAGGCGTCGCCGGGGTCGCCCAGGAGCAGGCGCTCGGCGATGATCTTCGGCGTCTGGTAGCCGTTCCACGAGCTCGTCGTGAAGGGGTCGAGCTTGTAGAACCACCCGGACTCGACCCCTGAGTACATGCGGCCCTTGAAGAAGAAGCCGCTGCCGTCCACGTCACGGCTGTAGCTCACCGTGAGCGGCACGGGCAGGCGCCAGGCCTCCTTGCCGGTGCGGAACGAGACGGCCCGGTAGGGCGCGAGATTCGGGTCGGTGAAGTCCGAGGGCCAGCCGCGGCGGGAGCCGGCGAGCACGAGGTACTGGTCCGCCGGCGAGTCCGGGTGCGGGTCCTCGATCACCGTTGGGGTGCTCTTGATGATGTCGTCGTAGTCGTACTCCCAGACGATCTTGCCGGTCTTCATGTCGATCTTGTGGAGTTGGCGGTCGAACGCGCCCCAGAGAAGGTAGAGCTTTCCCTTGTCGCGGACGATGGTGGGCTGGCCGGTCCAGCCGCTGCCGGACCACGGGTTGTTGGGATGCTTCTTGGTGACCTTCTGGACGGGGGCGGTCAAGCCGCCGCCTATGAACGTCTTCCAGATAAGGGAGAGCTTGGCCGGCGGCGGCCCCAGGCCGTAGAGCCGCCGCGTCTCGTCGCCGAGGAAGGTGCTCACCTTGACGCCGTCGCCCTGCGACTCGATCGGCGCCGGCGGGTCGACGGAGACGGCGCGGGTGACGCCGCTGATGAGGACGCCGACCGCCTCCGGCGACGCAGTCGTCCCTGCGGGGCCCGGAGCGTCCGTCGTTCCCGACCCGGCGACTTGGTCCCACGCATCCTGCGCCCAGCCGCCGGCGACGAAGACCCCGGCGGCGATGACGACGAGGAGGGAGACGACGAGGAGACGGCGGAGGCGGCGCTGGCGTCGGCGGCGCAACTCGCGACCGCCGTCGCTCACATAGACGCGATATGGCGCCTCCCGGCGCGACCGGTGGGTGCTCACGACGCCGATAGCCTACCATCCGCCGCCTGCTCGGCGGAGGCCCTCATCCGCCCGCCGGCCGATCGTCGCCGCGCGAGCCTCGTCGCGGCAACGGTGAGTCCCTCCGCCGCGCGGGAACTCTCCGTGGAGGCGGCCGCGTGGCCGCCCGAGTCCATCCCCAGAGCAAGGGACCGGCATGGCCAGCAACATCGACATCGTCCGTACCGGCTACGAGAGCTTCATCCGCGGCGACATCCAGACGACCCTCGCGATGTTCGCCGAGGACATCGAGTGGCACGAGCCCGAGTGGACCTACGGGCCGGCCTCGGGCGACTTCTGCGGGCGCGACGAGGTGCTCCGCAGGATCTTCGCGCCCATCCCCGAGTTGAACGACGCGTTCGCGCTCGAGCCGCGCGAGTTCTACTGCGACGGCGACGCCGTCATCGTCACCGGTGTGTTCAACGTGACGCCTCGCGGCGCCCGGAGCGCCGTGCGAGTGCCCTTCGCCCACGTCTGGACCGTCCACGGCGGACGCATCGACAGCCTGCGCGCGTACAACGACGTGCGCGAGATCGTCGCGCTGCACGCGCACGCGACGCCGCCGGCTGACGCTCCGAGACCGTCTTTGCCGCGCCGGGCGCCCGCTGCGGGCGCGGCCGGCAGCCGTCGGCCGGGTGAGGAATGGTGCGCATCGGAGTGTCACCGTCCGTGACGCCACTGGTGATGCCACGCATGAGGTCACCGGTGATGCCACGCACGACGCCACCGGTGCTGCTGGTCTCGCACACGACACTCAGCCCTGCCGCGCCTGCGGTAAGCTTGTCGCATGACCGAGAAGATCCGACTCACACAGTTCGCGGCCAAGAGCGGTTGAGCGGCCAAGCTGGGTCCGTGCGACCTGCAGGCCGTCCTCGATAGCATGCCCGCCGCCACCGGCGAGTTCGCCCGTCTCCTGGAGACGCGCGACGACGCCGCCGTGGTGCCGATAGGCGACGACCTCTGCCTGGTGCAGACGGTCGACTTCTTCACGCCCATCGTCGACTCGCCCTACTGGTTCGGACAGCTGGCCGCGGCCAACGCCCTGAGCGACGTCTACGCGATGGGCGCGCGGCCGCTGACGGCCATGAATCTGGTGGCCTGGCCGTCCGATCTGGACTTCGGCGTCCTCGGCGAGGTGCTGCGCGGCGGCATGGAGAAGGTCCTCGAGGCCGGCGCGGAGCTGGCCGGCGGGCACTCCATCGACGACAAGGAGCCCAAGTACGGCCTGGCCGTCACCGGCGTCGCCAGGCCCGACGAGATCGTCTACAACGGCGGGGCCGAGGTGGGCGACAAGCTCGTGCTCACCAAGCGCCTCGGCATCGGCGTGCTCGCCAGCGGTCTCAAGAACGGCATCATCAGCGAGGCGGACATGATGCCGGCCATCGAAGAGGCCGCCGTCCTCAACGCGGCGGCGGCCCGTGCGATGGCCCTCATCGGCGTCCACGCCTGCACCGACGTGAGCGGCTTCGGGCTCGCCGGCCACCTCAGCGAGATGCTCGACGCGAGCGGCGCAGCCGGCGCCATCCACCTCGCCGCGCTGCCGCTGCACGAAGGGGTGCTCGACCTGATCGCCCGCAGCGTCTACGCCGGCGGGCTGCGCAACAACCGCGAGTACCTGCTGCCGCGGCTGCACGAGGTCGGTCCGGCCGGGGCGGTGGACATGGCCGGCGGCCCTGTCGCCGGCCGGTTCGCCGGGCCCGTCGGCGAGCAGGACCCCGCCGTACTCGCGCTGTTCGACCCGCAGACGTCCGGCGGGCTGCTCCTGGCCGTCGCGCCCGAGAAGCACGCGCTGCTGCTCGACGCCCTCGGGCACGCCGGCGCCGGCGCCTGGACGGTCGGCGAGGTCGTCGCCGGTCCGACCGGGGCGCTCGTGCTCGAGGGCTGACGCCGGTGCCCGAGGACCACGAGAAGCACCATCCCTGGGGGGAGGACGGCCGCGTCGACCCCGACTCGCTCGCCCCGGACGACGAAGAGCGCGCCGCCGGCCCCGAGGGCGCCTCCGTCGACATCGTCGTGCGCGCCCTCTCCGTGGTCCCGTTCCTGCTCGTGGCGGCGCTCGGGCTCATCGGCATCGTCAGCTGGGTCCTCATCATCGTGCTGGGCATCGGCGGCGGCGATCCCATCTGGGTCGCGGCGCAGGGCCTCTCCGTCTGGGAGCTGCTCTGGGAGCTGCTCCTCGCGGTGCTGATCGGTCTGGCGCCCCTCCTCATCACACTCGCCGCCTCGTGGGCTACCGCGCGCGGCTTCGGTGAGGGCTCGGGCCGGACCTTCTGGACGATCACCCAGGGTCTGTGGGGCCTCGCCGGCCTCGGCCTCGTCTACGTGGCGCGGGTCCGGGAGGACCTTCTGGGCGACTTCCAGCTCTCGTCCACCGACTGGTGGTTCGCGTTCGGCGTGGTAGCGTTCGCGATGATCTTCGCCGGGGTACGCCTGCGGCGGGCGCCGCGGTCACACATGAGGTGAGCGGATGAGCGACTCCAGGCACAAGAAGGACGCCGAAGCGGACGGCCGCCAGGAGCGGCTGCGCTCGCTGGCGGCCGTGGACGAAGTGCTGCGCGAGCCGGCCGTGGAGGAGCTGCTCGCGCGGTATCCGCGCGCGCTCGTCGTCGACGCGGTCCGCGCGGTGAACGAGCGGCTGCGGGCGGAGATCCTCGCCGGCGGCGAGCAGTCCGCCGCCGAGGCGGCGGACCTCACGCCGGCGGCGCTCGCGCCCTGGGTGGCCCGCCTGCTCGAAGCGGCGGTCACGCCGTCGCTGCGCCGCGTGATCAACGCGACCGGCGTCGTCGTGCACACCAATCTGGGACGGGCGCTGCTGCCGCGGGCGGCGGTCGAAGCCGTCGTCACCGCCGCCATGAGCTACTCGGACCTCGAGTACAGCCTGGCGCGCGGCGAGCGTGCCTCGCGCCAGGACCACGTCCACGACGTGCTCTGCACCGTCACCGGCGCCGAGGACGCGCTCGCCGTCAACAACAACGCCGCGGCGATCCTGCTCGCCCTCGCCGCTACGGCGCGCGGCGGCGAGGTCCTTGTGGCGCGCGGCCAGCTGGTGGAGATCGGCGACGGCTTCCGCATCCCCGACATCCTGCGCGAGAGCGGCGCCGAGCTGGTCGAGGTCGGCACCACCAACCGCACCTACCTCAGGGACTTCGAAGCGGCGTGGACCGACCGGACGAGAGCGGTCCTCCGCGTCCACACCAGCAACTACCGGATCGTCGGGTTCACGACCGAGCCCGCGCTGGAAGACCTGGCAACGCTGGCGCACGACCGCGGCGCGGTGCTGATCGACGACCTCGGCAGCGGGGCGCTCGCCGACCTGGAGCTCTTCGCGGAGGAGCCGGCGCTGGTCGACAGCATCGCCGCCGGCTGCGACATCGTGACCTTCAGCGGCGACAAGCTGCTCGGCGGTCCGCAGGCCGGCGTCGCCGTCGGCAGGGCCGGCGCCATCGAGGCCATGCGCCGTCACCCGCTGGCGCGGGCCTTGCGCATCGACAAGCTCGACCTCGCGGCTCTCGATGTCGTCCTGCGCCTCTACCTGGACCCGCCGCGGGCCATCGCCGAGATCCCGACGCTCGCGGCGCTGGCGTCTCCGCTCGAGGACGTGCGCGGGCGCGCGGGACGGCTGCGCGAGCTGCTGATCGGCGCCGGCGTGTCCGAGGACCGTCTCGAGCTCGTCGAGACGATCGCCCGCGCCGGCGCCGGCGCGCTCCCGGTCACCGAGGTGCCGAGCGTCGCGGTCGCGGCCGCGGTGCCCGCAGCCGAGGCCGGTGCGCGCGCCGAGCTGCTGCGCCGCGGCGCGCCCGCCGTCGTCTGCCGCGTCCAGGACGACCGCCTCCTCTTCGACCTGCGCGCCGTCGGCGAGGACGAGCTCGAGGACCTGGCCGGCGCCGTCCTGCTCGGCCTGATCTGAGACGGCCGTGCGCGACCGCCCGCCGCTGACCCTCGGCACCGCCGGTCACATCGATCACGGCAAGACGGCGCTCGTCACCCGGCTCACCGGCAAGAACACCGACCGCCTGCGCGAGGAGCGCGAGCGCGGCATCTCCATCGAGCTCGGCTACGCGGAGCTGGAGCTTCCGTCCGGCGCTCGCCTGAGCGTCGTCGACGTGCCCGGACACGAGCGGTTCGTGCGCACCATGGTGGCGGGAGCCACCGGCGTCGACCTCTTCCTGCTCGTCATCGCCGCCGACGACGGCGTCATGCCGCAGACCATCGAGCACCTCGCGATCATCGAGTTGCTCGGAGTGCACGGAGGCGTCGTCGCCCTGACCAAGGCTGATCTGGTGGACGACGAGCTCCTCGAGATGGCGGAGGCGGACGTGCGGGAGTTCCTGGAGGACACGCCGTTCGCCGCCAGCGAGGTGGTCACGGTGAGCGCGCGGGACGGTCGCGGCCTGGACGACCTCCTGGCTGCGCTGGAGCGCGCCGCCGAACGCGCCGAGGCGAGCCGCCACGCCGGCCCGGCCCGTTTGCCCGTGGACCGGGTCTTCCCGCTCAAGGGTATCGGCACGGTGGTGACCGGGACCCTGTGGTCCGGCGAGATCCGCGCCGGGGACGTGATGGTCGTCACGCCCGGGGGCGCGCGGGCAGGCGTGCGCAGCGTGCAGGTGCACGACCACGAGGCCGACGTGGTCCATGCAGGGAGCCGCGTCGGCGTGAACCTCCGCGGCCTCGACCGCGACGACATCGGCCGCGGCGACTGGCTGGCGGCGCCCGAGCTCTCAGGGCTGGCCGGGCGCCGCTTCGACGCGTGGGTCTCCGTGCTGCCCGGCGGCAGGCCGCTGCGCTCCGGCGATCAGGTGCGACTCCACCACGGCACGGCGCAGTATCTGGCCCGGGTGGCTCCGCTCGAGGGCCGGGAGATCGCACCCGGCTCCGCAGCGGCCGCAGTCGTGCGGCTGGATGCCGATGCGCTCGTCCTGCCGCACGACCGCTTCATCGTCCGCACCCTGTCGCCGGTCGCCACCGTGGCCGGCGGCGAGGTGCTGCTCGCGGGCGCGCAGCGCTGGCACGCGCGTGAGCGACACGGCGCGTTCCTCGCCGCCGTGCGCGGCGGCGATCCACGCGCGGCGATCGCCGCGCTGGCGGCCGATCGCGGCCAGACGGGGCTGACACGCGAGGACCTCTCCGCGGCCGGGTTCGGCGCCGGCGACGCCGGCGCCGCGCTGGCGGCGGCCATGGCCGACGGAGAGCTCGAGGAGCTGCCGGCGGCCGGAGGGACGCCCTCACGCTGGTTCGGCGCCGGTGTCCTGGCCGCGCTGCGCGCGGCCCTGCTCGCCGGCGCCGCGGAGCGCGCCGCCGCGCGGCCGGAGCGGCCGTTCAGCGGTGCGGCGGAGCTGGCGGCGCTGGTTCCGGCCCTGCCGGCCGCGGACGCCGGCCTCCTGCTGCAGGGGATGGTCCAGGCCGGCGAGCTGGTCGCCGGCGAGGGCGGCTACGCGCCCGCCGGCGCCGGCGTCCTCGGCGACGAGCAGGCTGCGCTGGCGGCCGTCATCCTCGAGCGCCTCGCGGCCGAGCCGATGGCGCCACCGACGCTGGCGACGCTCGCCGACGAGCTGCGTCGCCCGTCTCGTGAGCTCGGCCAGATCCTCGACGTGCTCGCGCGCCGCGGTGACGTCGCGCGCGTGGACAAGGACCTCTGGTTCGGGAGCCCGGCGGTGGACGACGCCCGCGCCGTGCTGCTGTCGCAGCTCGAGAGCGCGGGCGAAGTGACGCTGGCCGGCTTCCGCGACGCCGCCGGCTGCGGTCGCCGCAACGCGCAGGCCCTCCTCGAGTACTTCGACCGGGAGGGCCTGACCCTGCGGCGCGGCGACGTCCGCGTCGCCCGCCGCCGCCGCTCCTGACGTCTCGGCCGCCCGTCTCGCCGCCCGCGGTCACCCGTCGCCGAAGCTTGCCACCTGGTCGCGGCCTCTGCGCTTGGCGAGATACATCGCCCAGTCCGCCTTGTTGAGCAGGTCCTCGCGGCGGTCGGCGTCGTCCGGGTAGCCGGCGACGCCGATGCTCACCGTGAGCGGCACCCCGTTGGCGGTGAATCCGGCGGCGCGGATGCGCTCGCGGATGCGCTCCGCGACCGCGAGCGCGGTCTCTCGCTCCGTCTCGACGAGCAGCACCACGAACTCCTCGCCTCCGTAGCGGCCGGCGACGTCCATGTTGCGCACCGACTGTTCGATGAGGTGCGCGACTTCGCGGAGCACCGCGTCGCCGGCGCTGTGACCGTTACTGTCGTTGTAGCCCTTGAAGTGGTCGAGGTCGCAGAAGAGGACGCTCAGCGGCCGCTGCAGGTCCCTGGCGCGGTGGAGTTCCTCGCTCAGGCGCTCGTGGAGGTAGCGGTGGTTGTAGAGGCCGGTGAGCGCATCGGTGATCGCGTCGATCTCGGCGCGGCTGAGACGGACCGCGGCCGTCTGCAGCATCGCGGCGAAGGTCTGTCGCCCGTCGCCGCGCAGCGTCTCGCTCTCCGAGCCCGAGAGGGCGGGCAGGTCGGCCGCGACGGCCGCGACGATCTGCCCGGAGGCGTCGCGGATCGGGGCGAGACCCGTGATCCACACGCCGAACTCGTCGGCGAACACGGCGTTGACCTCCGCGCGTTCGCCGGCGAGCACCTGCGGCAATTCGTCGTCGGCGAAGATCTCGTCGCCGAGGTGGGACTTCTCGTTCTCGTCCTCTTCGGGGTCCACTCCGATGACGAAGCGCTTGTCCACCTGCGCGTGGGTGGTCAGGAAGCGGGTAGGCGGGTTCGCATCGCGCACCTCGCGCAGCACCGTCTCGATCTCGCGGTAGGCGTTGGACTTCTCGTCGTCGAGGGCGAGCAGCGCGGCGTGCGTCTCGCCGCGGATGCGGGAGGCGGCCTGCGCGGCGATCTCGTCCGCCTTCGCGCGGCGTCCCGCCACGTCCCCGAGGACGTGGAGGAACGCATCCACCATCTCGGGATCGAACTGGCTGCCGCGGCAGTCCTGGAGTTCCGCCAGGCACTCCGAGTAGGTGAGCGCCGTCTTGTAGGGGCGGCGGCACGACATGGCGTCGTAGGCGTCGACCACGGCCATGGCACGGGCCAGGGTCGGGATGGCGTCGCCGGCGAGGCCGTCGGGATAGCCGCCGCCGTCGTACCGCTCGTGGTGGTGCCGGACGGCCAGCACGAGGTCCTTGGGGAACAGGGGACGGATGATGTCGGCGCTCACAACGGGGTGCTCGCGCATCTGGTCCCACTCCTGCTGGTTCAGGCGGCCGGGCTTGAGAAGCACCCGGTCCGAGATGCTGATCTTGCCGATGTCGTGGAGGTACGCCGCCTCTTCGAGCGGCGTCAGGACGTCTTCCTTCCAGCCCAGCTCGTGGCCCAGCATCACCGTATAGGCTGCGACCCGTGCGGCATGGCCGAGGGTGTAGTAGTCCTTGGCGTTCAGCGCCGAGCTCAGGGCCTTCAGATTGCCGAGATGCATGCGCTTGATCTCGTCGTAGAGCTGCGCGTTCTTGATCGCCAGAGAGAGCTGCGTGCCCACGCGCCGGAGCAGGTGCTTGTCGACGGTCGCGAACGCCTCGGGGTCGGAGCTGCTCAGGTCGAGGACGCCGAGCAGGCCGGCGTCGGACGGCAGCGCGATGATGACCCCGGAGGCGAGGCCCTCGATCGCGGGCGACCCGGCCAGGGGCGGCAGGTCTTCGGGCAGGTGCACGACGAGCACGCCTTCGTTCGCGATGCGCTCGATGATGCCGGGCTCGAAGTCGTCGAGCGACAGGCCGACCAGCGCTTCCGCCGTGGGCCTCGAACCGATCACCTGACCCACCTTCGATCCGTCGAGCAGCAGCAGTCCATACTCCTCGAACGCCATCAGCGCACCCAGCTCGTCGACGGCCGCCTTCACGACCTCGTCGAGGTCGAGGCTGGCGGCCGTCCGCGCCGCGATGTCGTTGAGCAGCTGGGTCTCCCGCGTCGTTTGCTGCTCGCGGGCGAAGAGTGCCGCGTTGTCGATGGCGAGGGCGGCGGCGTGGCAGATGGCCGCCGCCGTGTCCAGCTCGGCCTGCGTGAACGTCCGCTCCGAGCCGCTCTCGACCAGCTCCACCGTGCCGATCACGGCGTCCTTGACGATCAGCGGCAGGGTCGCCCAGCTCTTGAGCTCGAAGTGCCTGTTGATCTCGTGCACGACCGGCGTGAGCCTCGGATCGTGCAGCGACCCGACCACCGTCGGCCGCTTCGTCTCGATCACTTCGCGGGTGACGGCGGCGTCGGCGAGTGGCAGGCGCCTTCCCATCCACTCCTCGTCGACCTCGCCCTCACTGACCCGCATCAGCGTGTGGAGCTGACCGCCTTCGATGACGGTGATCTCACACTCGTTCACGCCGACGGCGATGCAGAGGCGCCGCGCGGTCGCGAGGAGGGTCGCCTGCAGGTCGAGACTGCTGGCCAGCTCCAGCGAGGACTCGCTGATCAGCGCCATGCGGCGATTGCCGCCTTCGAGGCGCTCGACGAGCATCGCCTTCTCGAACGATCCGGCCAGCAGCCGCCCGACGTTGCGGATGAGGTCGAGATGGACCGTGTAGTCCCTGACCCGGGTGTCGAAGACGTCGATCAGGCCGATGGGGCGCCCGTCCACCACGAGCGGCAGCGACACCATGCTGTGGAAGCCCCAGCGCCGGTACGACGCCATCTCGGCCTCACTGAGCTCTGTGCTTTCGAGATCGCCGACGACCATCGGCTCGTCCGCGGCCAGGGCGGCCATGGTGGCCTCGTACTCGCCCAAAGACCGCTCCGACCCGACCTCTTCGGCGTCCCAGCCGCGGCTGTCCACGCTGGCGAGACAGCGCAGGACGTCGCCGTCCACCTGCCAGATGTCACAGTCCTCGGCGGCCAGGACGGCGCGGAGCCTCTCCGCCACCGCCTTGGCTAGTCCCTCGAGCGTGTCCGCCTCGTTGAGGCGGTCGCCGAGCTCCACAAGCTCGCGAAGCGCGGTGTTGCCGCGTCGCAATCCGGCCAGCAGCTCGGCGTTGCGCAGGGCGTCGGCCACGGTGCGCGCCGCTTCCGGAAGGAACCACTGGACCTCACCGAAGTCGCGCTCGCGGACGTCGAAGATGTCGATGAGGCCGACCACCTGGTCGTTGCTGATGAGCGGCACCGACACGGTGCTGTGGAAGTCGAACTCGGCGAAGTCCTCCCGCTCGAACTCGGTGAGACGGTCGTCGTCGAGCGAGCTGATGACGAGCATCTCGCGCTCGTCGATCGCCTGCCGGGTGGACGGGTAGTTGGCGAGGGTCAGGATGTTGCCGCGCACGCTCTCGTCGACGCCGCCTTCGTCCACGCTGGCCAGGCAGCGGAGGTAGCCCTCTTCGAGCCACCAGATGTCGCAGTCGCTGCAGTCCAGGGCGCCGCGCAGCCGCGCCGCGGCTCGTTCGGCGATGACGCCCGGCGCCTCTGCCGCGGCGAGATCCGCGCCGAGCTCGATGAGCTCCTCGCGGAACCGGTCGATCTCCCGTGCCTCGTCGAGGAGGGCGTTGCTGTCGAACACCCCGGCGACGAGCTGGCACACGCTGGTGAGGAACTCGAGGTCGTCGCTCCAGTCCCGCTCGTCGTCGTCGTAGATGTCCACCAGTCCGACGAGCTCCCCGCCGGCGACCAGGGGCATCGTGAGCGAGCTGACGAAGCCCCACGACTGCATGGCTCCGATCTCGTCGGCGCCGAGCCGATCGTCGCGGAGGTCGGAGATCGCCAGCGGTGTGTGGTCGAGCAGGGTACGCTCCAGCGAAGGATAGCGGCTGGTGTCGAGGATCTTGTCGCGCAGGTCGGGATCGGCCCCCTCGCGGGTGCAGCTGACCACCGTGCGGATCACGCCACCGCTGGCGCGCCACACGTCGACGCACTCGGCGTTCGCCGCGGTCAGCAGCCGCTGCGCGAAGTGAAGGACGAAGCGGTCGAAGTCGTGCGTCTGCGCCACCTCGCGCGAGAGGTCGACCAGTTCGCGCACGCTCTTGTCGCGATGGGCGAGCTCGTCGACCGTCCGCCTGATCGCGACCGCTTCCGCGCACACTCGCGCGAGGCCTCCGAGCACATCGGCGTGCTGTGAGAAGTCTCGATCCCCGGCGTCGCTGAGCTCGATGGCGCCTACGAACTCGCCGTGCAGCACCAGAGGCGCCCAGGCGAGAGAGCGGCAGCCGCGCCGTTGCATCGCCAGCCGAGCACGCCGGCTCAGGCCCTTGTCTGTGGCGCGGAGGCTGGTGACCGTAGCGGCTGCGGGGTCGCCGTCGGTCGGCGTCCAGTCGGTGGTGACCCACGTCGAGCCGAGGCGGCCGGGGTCGAGCTCGCCGCCGTCGATCGAGACGGCGAGTCGGAGCTGGTCGCCATCGGTGAAGAAGATGTCGCAGCGCGGCGCTCCGGTGAGGTCGCACATGATGCGAGCCGCCTCGGCCGGCACGGCACGGGGGTCGTCGGCCAGCAGCGACATGAGGTCCAGCCCGGCCTGCAACGTGAAGCGAAGGTCCTGCGTCTGGCGGCGCAGGTGGGCGAAGTCGCCGGGTACGGCCCCCTGGCTCTCATTCTGCGGCTGCAGCGCGTAGACGTCGTCGGCGAGGTAGCGTCGGTGGCCGCCGGGGCTGCGATGGGCGGCGATGCGGCCGACGTCGGTCCAGCGGCGCACCGTGTTCGGGCTCACGCCCAGCTGCTTCGCGACGTCCCCCACGCGAAGCCAGACTGCCTCTGGTCTCTCTCTCACGGTAGCCACTCTTCCCCCTCCCCAGCGCCCGCTGGTACGTCGTGCATCGGCACTATACGAGAAAAGCTTGACCAAAACTCCCATCCCGTTGGCGGCTTCCGGGAGGTTCGGCAGGTAAACCGCAGTGTGGGCTGGCGCGCACACAAGGCGCGCCGTCGCGTCCGCCTTGGCTCTCCCCCGCGTCCGGCATAGCATTGGCGGGCAGATCATCACCGGCGGTCTCCGCCGTGTGCAGACCACGCCAAGGGAGCGGAACGACATGGCACGCAAGGGCAGGGTTGAGGGCAAGGTCGCCCTCGTCACGGGTGTCGCAAAGCAGGACAGCATCGGCTTCGCGACGGCGAAGGTCTTGGCCGACGAGGGCGCGCTGCTCGCCATCTGCGACATCGCGGACGCGGTGCACGGCTGCGCCGACAAGCTCAGGGAGTCCGGAGCCACCGTGAGCTCGCACACGGCCGATCTCACGAAGATGGACCAGGTGAAGGCCATGGTGGCCGAGGTCGTCGAGTGCTACGGGCGGATCGACGTGCTGGTCAACAACGCCGGCATGGTCGTCTTCGGCCAGGACGAGGACTTCACCGCCTTCCAGGACCTCAGCGAGGACGAGTGGGACTTCGGGATCGCGATCAATCTCAAGACGCAGTTCAACGTGACGCGCTCCGTCGTGCCGGGGATGATCGAGCGCGGGTACGGCCGCATCGTCAATATGAGCTCTGTGACCGGCCCCGTGGTCGCGAACCCGGATGAGGCCGCCTACTGCGCCGCCAAGGCCGGCGTGCTCGGCATGACCCGGGGCCTCGCCCTGGACGTCGCCAAGCACGGCATCACCGTCAACGCCGTGGGGCCCGGCTGGATCGCCACCGGCTCGCAGGCCGACGGCGAGGACGTGGGCGGCCTCAACACACCCATGGGTCGCTCGGCGTTCCCGGAGGAGGTCGCCAAGCTCGTCTGCTTCCTCGGCAGCGATGACGCGAGCTACATCACCGGCCAGCTGGTCGTGGTGGACGGCGGCAACACGATCCAGGAGTACAAGGGCCCCAGCGACCTCTACTACTGAGTCGCCTCACCACTCTCTGGACTTGGGCGGCCAGACGCCGTAGAGCCGTCTGAGCGGACGCAGGACGTCCTCGTACTCCATCCGGCGCCGGTCCCAGACGGCCGCCTGCGCCGGGTCGGGTTCATAGCGCTCGTCGCCCGAGCCCGCGGGCGGCAGGTCGACGCCGGCGGCGAGCGCCGCCAGACGGGCGGCGCCGGCGGCCGACGAGGTCTCCGCCGGGTCCCCGACGAGCACCGTGCGACCCGTGGCGCTGGCGAGGCGACCGCAGAACCACGGGTCGGCGCCGCGCCACGCGACGCGCACCTCGCCTGCCGGCAGGCCGAGGTCGTTCAGGCGCGCCAGGCAGCGGCGGCTCTCGAGGATGATGCCGTCCAGCAGCGCGCGGGCGACGTCGCCGGGACCGTGCGAGAGGTCGAGGCCGACGAGGGTGCCGCGCACGTCGTTGTCCCAGAGCGCGCCCTGCTCGCCGACGCCCACGAACGGCAGGGCGACGGGCACGCCGCCGTCCCTGGCGGTCGCGGCGGCGGCGACCACGTCCGCCTGGCCGCCGGGGCCGAAGCCCAGCAGGCGCGCCAGCCAGGCGACCGCCGCGCCGGTGCTGATGAGGTCCATCTCGAGGCCCCAGCCTTCGACGGCGAGCGGCGTGACGAGGCAGTGCCGGTCGGGGTCGAGCGTGAGCGCCGTGCTGGCGCCGAGAATGACCGTGCTGGTGCCCCAGACGTAGGCCACGGCGCCGGGGTCGACGGCGCCGAGCGCTTCGGCGGCGAGGACGGAATCGGCGGCGCCGGCGCAGACGGGCAGGCCGGCCGGGAGGCCGAGCGCGTGCGCGAGGTCCGGCAGGAGCGGCCTCGTCTCCGAGGATGGCACGACCTGTGGCAGGCCGGGGCGGCCGGCGCGGCCGCCGGCCGGAGCGACTCCGGCTAAAGCCGCGAGGTGGGGGAGCCAGGCGCCGCTCTCGAGCCCAAAGCAGCCGTACCCGGTCGCCGTGCTCGGGTCGGTCAGCACGTGACCTGTGAGCCACGCGAACAGGTAGTCCTTGGCGCTGAGCAGGGTCGCCGTTCGTGCGGCCCGCGCCGGGTCGTGTCGCTGCATCCACGCGAACATCGGCAGCAGGTAACGGCCGTCGAGCGGCTGCCCGGTCTGTTCGTACATCTCCCGTTTGCCGGACTGCCAGACGATCTCCCCAGCTTCCGCGTGGGCACGACAGTCCTCCCACGTCAGTGCAGGTCCGATCGGCAGGCCGGCGTCGTCCAGGGTGACGACCGTGGGGATCATCCCCGAGAGCCCGATCGCCCTCCAGTGCCTGGGCGCGGCCGAGGCGGCGAGCCGCGAGAGCACCGTCCTCGCCGCCTCCGTCCAGCTCCAGGGGTCCTGCTCGGCCCGGCCGGGACCCGGGCGCGCGGTCTCGTACGGCTCCCGGTCCGAGGCGATCGCGTGCCCGCCGGCGTCGAGCGCCACGCCCTTGAGGCTCGACGTCCCGAGGTCGAGGCCGACGAAGATCCCATCGCCGGCGCTGGCGCCGGCGGTGCCTCTCGCGGCGCTCATCCCGACCTCCTCGAGCCGGAGGACCGCCAGCCGGCGAGGTCCTCGGCCGGCAACAGGCGGCGGGAGGTGCGCCCGGAGATGAAGAATGCGAACGCCTCGGCCGGATACACGTGCTCGAAGCAGTCGAACGGCACGTCTCCGGCTGCGAAGCTCACGCCCTGCAGGCGCACGATGCGCGCGCGCGCCGGGAGCTCGAGCCGGCGCCGCTCGGCGGCCCCGGCCACATCGACCTCCAGGTACTGTTCTTCGTAGTCGTCGACGAGCCCGTACCGGCGCGCCAGCAGCCCGTAGAGTGACTGCGCGAGGTCGTCGCGCCAGCGCTCGAGGTCCGGCGCGAGCGCCTGCGGCACGCGCGCCTGCTCGAGCACCATGGGGCGCCCGTCGATGCGCCGCAGACGGGAGACGACCCACAGGCGCGCGCCGGAGGCGAGCCCGAGCGCGCGCGCCACGGCCGCGTCGGGTTCCGCGTCCCGCACCTTGAGCACCTCGGTCGTGACGCCGGCGGGGTCGGCGCGGCCGGCGAGCGTGGCGAGCAGCCCGCCGCGGCGGGCCGGCTCGGACACGATCCGCGGCTGCGCCACGAAGGTGCCGACGCCCTGGTGGCCGGCCACGCGGCCCTCTCGCTCGAGCTCCTCGAGCGCACGGCGGACCGTGATCAGGCTCACGCCGGCCAGTCCCGCCAGCTCCTTCTGCGTGGGCAGGAGGTCGCCCGGTTGCAGCTCTTGCGTGCGGACGATCTCGTCCACGAGGTCGATGACCTTCCGGTACCGAAGAGGCCGGCGTTCGGCCGGCGGCCGGGGGGCATCATCGAGCAGGCTCATGGCGCCTCCTCAGCGGCTGCGTCGTTCGGCGGCGACGACCGGCAGGGCCTCGGCGGCCGCCTCGAGCGTCCGGTCGATGTCCTCGTCGGTGTGCACCATCGAGACGAACAGGTTCTCGTACTGGCTCGGGTGGAACAGCACCCCGCGGAGCAGCATCTCCTGGTACCAGCGCGTGAACAGCTTCCCGTCGGCGTAGCGCTCCGCCTCGCGCCAGTCGCGGATCGCATGATCCGTGAACCAGAGCTGGAAGACGGTGCCGAGGCCCTCCACTCGTGCCGGGATGCCGACCTCGACGCAGAGGTCGCGCAGGCCGGCCGCCAGGCGGTCGCCGAGCGCGCGCTGGCGCGCGTACCAGTCCGGGTCGTCCAGAAGGTCCATGGTCGCCGAGACGGCGGCGCACTGGACGACGTTGGCGTTGTAGGTGCCCGAGTGCGAGTAGCGGCCCTCGGCGATCATGCTCATGACCTCGCGCGTGCCGCCGACGGCGGCGACCGGGAAGCCTCCGCCGAGGCCCTTGGCCAGCGTGGTGAGGTCCGGCATCACGCCGAACCACTCCTGACCGCCGCCCCGGCAGAAGCGGAAGCCGGTGATGACCTCGTCGAAGATGAGCAGCGCGCCGTGCTTCGTCGTCTCGCTGCGCAGCAGCTCGAGGTAGCCGGGCTTCGGCAGGATGGCGCCGGTGTTGAAGACCGCCGGTTCGGTGATGACCGCGGCGATCTCGTCGCCGCGCTCGTCCATGAGCCGCCGGAAGCTCTCGAAGTCGTTCCAGGTGAGGATCTCGAGCGTGTCGGCGAGCTCGAGCGGGACGCCGGGGCCGGCGGCCACGGGCCGCGGCCGCTCGGCCGGCCCCGCCGCGGCGGGATCGACGTGGTTGCTCCAGTACACCACGTCCTGCCAGCCGTGGTAGTGACCCTCGAAGCGCACGAGGATGCGCCGCCCGGTGAAGGCGCGGGCGAGGCGTACGGCGGTGCCCACCGCCTCGCTGCCCGAGTTGGTGAAGCGCACCATCTCGAGGCTGGGCACTGCGTCGACGACCTTGCGCGCCGCCTCGATCTCGAGCTCGTAGGGGAGGCCGAACGACGTGCCGTAGCGCTCGATCGCGTCGGCCACCGCCCTGGTGACCACCGGGTGGCGGTGGCCGAGGATGTCCGGTCCGAGGCCGAGCAGGTAGTCGACGTACTCGTGACCGTCGACGTCGGTGATACGCGAGCCGGAGCCCTCGGCGATGAACAGGGGGTACGGCTCCCAGCCGAACTTGACGGTGCGGGCGCTGCTGCCGGCGCCGCCGGGGATGATCTCGCTCGCCTCCCGGAACAGCTCTCCCGAACGGGCGGCGTGGCGCGGGTACTCGGTCTGGAAGTCCATGGACACCTCGGCCGCGGATGGTTCGTATGCTTTGCTTACTTGGTATGCTCTGTATGTCCGGTACCTTACGTCCGCGGAGTGGGCGGCGCAAGAGGAGTGCGATGTGAGCACGATGCGACAGGAGATCGGGGAGCAGCCGGAGGTCGTCGCGCGTCTTGCCCAAGATATGCGGCCGTTCGAGGCGGCGGCCGACGAAGCGCGCGCCGCCGGCGTACGCTTCGTCCTCTACGCCGCCCGCGGTACGAGCGACAACGCCGCGGTGTACGGCAAGTACCTCGCGACCGTCCTCGCCGGGATCCCGGCAGGGCTCGCCACGCCGAGCGCCGTGACCGTGTACGGCGCGGCGATCGACTTCCGCGACAGCCTCGTCGTCGGCATCAGCCAGAGCGGCGAGACGCCGGACGTCGCGGGATACCTCGCGGCCGCCCGCGCCGGCGGCGCGTACACCGTCGCGGTCACCAACGATGGGGACAGTCCGCTGGCCGCCGCGGCGCACCGGGTCCTGGCCACCGGAGCCGGGGAGGAGCGCGCGGTGGCCGCCACCAAGACGTACACGAGCCAGCTTGCGGCCCTGGCGGCGTTCTGGGCCGCCTGGACCGCCGACGCGGCGCTCGCGGCGGCGCTGGCCACCGACGCACCCGCTGCGATGAGCGCGGCGCTCGGGACGGAGGCGGTGGTGCGCGCCCTGGCCGCGCGGCTCGGCGCCGCCGAACGTCTCATCGTCGCCGGGCGCGGCTTCAACTTCGCGACCGCGCTCGAGACGGCGCTCAAGATCGAGGAGACCTGCTACCTCGCGGCGATGCCCTTCTCGGCGGCCGATCTGAGGCACGGCCCCATCGCCATGGTCGAGCCGCAGTACCCGGTCCTCCTGTTCGCACCGGATGGCGAGACCCGCGCGGGGATGCTCGAACTCGGCGCCGACCTGCGGCGGCGCGGCGCCGAGACCTGGACGGTGGCGAGCGGACCGGCGTCCGCCGGCGACGAGTCCATCCTGCTGCCCCACTCGCTGCCCGAGGCGCTCTCACCGCTGGCCGCGGTGATCCCCGGGCAACTCCTCGCCTATCATCTTGCGCTCGCGCGCGGGCTCGACCCCGACCGCCCGCGCGGCCTCAGCAAGGTCACCCGCACGTACTGAGCGGCTACTGCGGCGTCGTGAAGTAGTACGCCGGGTAGTCGAAGATCCACACCGGGTGCAGGAAGAAGTTGCCCAGGTCCTCGGTGTGCATCGAGTTCACCTTGGGCTGGTACAGCGGCACACTCGGCGCGTCGGCCATGATCGTCTTCTGGATCTCCACGAACTGCTGGATGCGCGCCGCGGAGTCGGTGTCGGCCTGCGCCTCGCTGATCATCTTCTCCGTCTGCGGGCTCCACCAGAAACTCGGGTTGGTGCCCTCGTCGATCGCCGTGCTCTTGCTGTACAGCGGGATGATGAAGTCGCTGGGGTCGGGGAAGTCCATCCACCAGTCGTTGAGCCCCACGCCGCACTTGCCGGGCTTGCCGATCAGCGTCCAGTACGTCGCCCTGTCGAGGACCTTGATGTCCGCGGTGATGCCGATGTCCTTCAGGTCCTGCTGGACCGACTGGATCACGCGCGGCCAGGGATCGACGTTGTGGGAGTACAGGGTGGTGGAGAAGCCGTCGGGGAAGCCGGCTTCGGCGAGCAGCTGCTTTGCCTTCGCCGGATCGTACGCGGAGAACTCGCCGGCGGCGCCGTCCTGGTGGCCCTGCAGTCCGGCGGGATACAGCTGGGTGAGGGGGTCGGCGGCGCCGCTGAGGAGCTTCACGATGCGCGTGCGGTCGACGGCCATGCTGATCGCCTGGCGCACCTTGAGGTCGTCGAACGGCTTCACGGTGCGGTTCAGGAACAGGTAGTCGATGGCGATGACCGGCTCCTCGACCACCAGGTCCCTGGTCGTCGGATCGTTCTTGACGCGCACGTACTCCGCCGGCGGGATGTAGTCGCCGAGCACGTTGACGTCGCCACGCTGGAGCTTGAGCAACGCCGTCGACGGGTTGAGCGAGAACTCGAAGTCGATGCCGTCGAGGTAGACGGTCTCCGGCGCGTAGTAGTTGGGGTTGCGCGTGACGGAGATCTGCTGCCCGGCGGTCCAGTGGTCGAACATGAAGGGGCCGGTGCCCAGCGGGTGCCGGTTGATCTGACGGCCCCACTTCTCGACCCACTCCCTGGCGACGACGTCGGTGAACGACATGGCCATGGCGCCCATGAACGCCATGTCCGGCTTCGCGAGCTTGATGACGACGGTGTACTTGTCGGGGGTCGTGTAGCCCGCGATCTCCTCGGCCTTGCCGTCCATGAACGCCTGGGCGCCGACCACGCCGATGTAGAAGCCGGTCGCCGGCGCCTTGGGGTCGGCCATCATGCGCTCGAAGCTGTACTTGAAGTCGGCGGACGTGACCTCCCGGTCCACCGGCGGGGCGAACTTGATGCCCTCCTTGAGGTGGAACGTGTAGGTCTTGCCGCCGTCGGCGATACCGCCGTTCTCCTGCGACGGCACCTCGGTGGCGAGGTCGGGCAGCATCTCTGTGCCGGCCGTGCCGGGCTTGGACGCGTACTTGATGAAGGTGTTGAACAAGGTGTGCTCGATCGCCCAGCCCTGGCCCTCCCAGTCGATGGCCGGATCGAGGCCCTGCGGTTCGCCCTGGTAGGTGGCGACGAGGGTGCCGCCCTTGACGGGAGCGGTCGTGGCGGCCTGCGAGGGGGTCGAGGAGTCTGAGGTGGAGGCGCCGCAACCGGCGATGAGGAACGCCCCGGCGGTGACGGCCGCGAGTGCGGGGAGGAGGTGGCGAGTCAGCCGGTACATGCGCGCTCCTTTCTTCCGGCGGCGCCGCCGGACGAAGGCTGCTTGAGGCGCCGAACATACCACACGAAGTGCCTGCTATCATGGCCAAAATCGGGACGGCGTCCGAGCCATGAGCAGACCCGCGGAGGAACACATGTCGGAGCTCGAAGCCCTGCTGGCCGAGATGGTGCGCATCGACAGCACGAACCCGGGTCTGGCGGGCGGGCCGGGCGAGGGGGCGTTCGCCGCGTGGTTCGCTCGGCGCCTGGAGGGCCTGGGCATGGACGTCGACGTGTGGGACGTGCTCCCCGGCCGGCCCAATGTCGTCGGCCGGCTCCCCGGCACGGGCGAAGGCCCCGGTCTGATGCTGCTCGGCCACCTGGACGTGGTCGGGCCGTGGGGCCCGGACGCGTTCGAGCCGGTGGTCCGGGACGGGCGCATGTACGGCCGCGGCGCCGCGGACATGAAGTCGGGCTTCGCGGCGATGCTCCTGGCCGCCGAGGCGCTGCTCGCGGACGGCGCCCGCCTGCGCGGCGACCTCCTGTTGGCCGGAGTGATCGACGAGGAGTGGGAGAGCGCCGGCGCCGAGGCGCTGCCGGCGCGACACCGTCCGGACGCCTGCATCCTCGTCGAGTGCACCGGCCTCGACGTGGTGACCGAGCACGGCGGGTTCGCCTGGTACGAGATCGAGAGCCACGGCGTGGAGGCGGCCGGCGCCGACCCCGAGCACGGCGTCGACGCCATCGCGCTGCTGGCGCCGGTGCTCGCCGGCATCTCGGCGCTGGATGCGGAGCTCGCGACCCGCCCGCGAGCCGCCTACGGTCGCGGCAGCATCCACGCCGGCACCATCGAGGGCGGCACGCAGCTGCCAGCGTACCCGGCGCGCTGCACGCTGGGCGTAGAGCGCTGCACCATCGCCGGTGAGACCGTCGCCGGATCGCGCGCCGAGATGGAGTCGCTGCTCGAGGCGGCGCGCGCCGCCGACCCCCGCTTCCGTGCCGAGCTCCGCACCGTGATCGCACGCGAGGCGATGGAGATGGCGCGCGACGAACCCGTGGTCAGGGCGACGGCGGCTGCGGCGGCGGCCGTGCTCGGCCGCCCGGCTGTTCTCTGCGGCGACATCGCCTGGGGCGACTCCGGCCTGCTGGTCGAGGCCGGGATCCCGTGCGTGACCTTCGGCCCCTCCGGCCACGGAGAGCACACGGCCGAGGAGTGGGTCGACCTCGCCTCGGTCGCCCAGACCGCGGCCGTGCTCGAGGGCGCGGCGCGGCTCTTCTGCGGCTGACGCGGCCCCGGCTCCTTTGAAGGTCCGGCCGGCATGGTCAGCCCACGGCCTCTCGCGGTATGCTTTGCCGGAGAGTGAACGAGCATTCAGCGTTTGCCACGGGGGGAGGCATATGACTTCCGACATGAGCGGAAAGACGGTGGTCGTGACGGGGGCCGCGGGCGGCGTGGGCGCGGCGGTCGCGCGACGCTTCGCCGAGGCCGGCGCGACCCTGGTCCTCGGCGACCTGAACGCCGTCGCCCTGGAGGATCTGTGCGGTCAGGTGGCGGCGATCAGTGAGGTCCACGGAGTGTCCTGTGACGTCACCAGCGTCGCCGACATCGAGAACCTGATGGCCGAGGCGGTGCAGGCGACGGGGCGCATCGACGTGCTCGTCACCACCGCCGGCCTGTGGGTCGAGGGGCCCTCCGAAGACACGACCGAGGCGGACTGGGACCGGGTCCTGGACGTGAACCTCAAGGGCACGTTCTTCGCCTGCAGCCGCGCCATCCCGGAACTCAAGAAGACCCAGGGCTGCATCATCGTACTGAGCTCGGACTGCGGGCTCGTGGGCACGCCGGAGACGGCGGTCTACACGGCATCCAAGGGCGGTGTGAGCCTCCTGACCAAAGCGCTGGCCATCGAGCTGGCGCCGCACCTGGTGCGCGTCAACGCCGTGTGCCCCGCAGACATCATGACGCCGATGCTGCAGTACCAGGCCGACACCTACGGCGGCGGCGACCCGGAGGGCTACTTCAAGCGGCTGCTCACCGGCTACTTCCAGGGGGAGAAGGCGCGCTTCATCACGCCGGAGGAGGTCGCCGAGCTGATCTTCTTCCTGGCCTCCGCGCCGGCGGCGCCGATCACCGGCGCCAACATCTCGATCGACTTCGGGACCTCGGCCGGCTACGGCTACGACTAATGGACGTAGCGCTATTGAGCGGCCGCCGGCCCGCAAGGGCCCCGCGGCGGACGGACTAATGGACGTAGCGCTATTGAGCGGCCGCCGGCCCGCAAGGGCCCCGCGGCGGACGGACTAATGCACGCAGTCGACGCAGTCGACGGAGAGCTATTGAGCGGCCGCCGGCCAGCAGGGCCCCGCGGCGGACGGACTAATGCACGAAGCATCACGAAGTGAAGCGAGAGCTATTGAGCGGCCGCCGGCCAACAGGGCCCCGCGGCGGACGGACTGATGCGCGCGGCCCTCGTCCTGTTCGCGGTCCTCGTCGCGGCACTGGCGGCCGCGGGTCCGGCCGCGGCGGAGTTCGGCTCCCGTGACGACTGGCGGCACGTCGACTCCGTGGTCGCAGGCCTGAATCACACCCCACCCTCCGGCCCCGTCGTCCTCCTGCTCGGCGGCTCCGCCGCCCGCGAGAGCATCACGACGGAGCCGAGCTGGCGGCGTCAGATCGCCGCGCTCGGTGGCGGCCGCGTGAGCGCCTACAACCTCGGCGCTTCCAGCCAGGGGTACAAGGACGACATCGAGATCGTGAACGCGCTCCCGGCCGTGCCCACGATCCTCCTCATCGGGGTCAACCTCGGCCGCTACACCACGATCCCGCCGCAGACCGTCGACTCGGCCCGGGAGATGCGGGGGGCCGTCTACGACTCCCACCGGTTCCACGACGGCCAGCAACTCGAGGACCGGGCCAAACGGGCGCTGGTCGCCCGCTGGCTGCGCGCGAAGTACCCCCGATTCAAAGCCAGGTACGAGGCCAACGTGCGCGTCCTCGGCGCGCTGATCGCCCTCTGCCAGGAGCGGGGGTTCTACCCGGTCCTGGTCGAGCTCCCGGTCAACCTGCCGATCGTGCGCCACATGCTCGACGCGCCGCGCAACCGGTATCACGCCGGCTGTCGCGCGGCGGCCCGGACGGCCGGCATCCCTTATGAGGACTTCGTCGGCCGCATCGGGCTCGTCAGCCACGACTTCGTCGACTTCTCCCACCTCGTCGAGCCGGGGCGCGCCAAGTACCAGCGCGGCCTGTCCCTCCTCGTCGTCGCCAAGCTCGAGCAGTACGGCCTCATCGGGCGCGGGTCGGCTTCCTCCGCCGCGCCTGCGGCCCCATGACCACGTCATCCCAGTCCATCAAGGGAAGGAGCGCCTCGCAGACCATGGCTGAGAAACCGTTCATCCACCCCTACATCCCGAACTCCGCGCCTGAGACCAAGCAGGCGATGCTCGACGAGCTCGGGCTGAGCAGCGTCGAGGAGATCTACGCTGAGATCCCTGACCGCCTGCGCTTCAAGGGCACGCTGGACATCCCGCCGGCGATCCTCTCCGAGCGGGCGCTGCGCAAGCACGTGCAGGGCCTGCTCGACAAGAACTCCTCGTCCGTCGACTTCATGAACTTCTGCGGCGCCGGCTGCTGGCAGCACCACGTGCCGGCGGTCGTCGATGAGATCATCAACCGCGCCGAGTTCGTGAGCGCCTACTGCGGCGGCGACTACAGCGACCTGGGCAAGTACCTCACGCGCTACGAGTTCAACAGCATGCTCGGCGAACTGCTCGACTACGACGCCGTCGCCAATCCGATCTACGACTGGGGCGACGTGGCCGGGCGCTCGTTCCGCATGGCCCGGCGCATCACCGGCCGCGACAAGGTCCTCGTGCCCTCCCACATGAGCCCGATGCGCCTCATGGAGGCGCGCACGCTCTGCCAGCCCGAGTCGATGGCGAACAGCACGAAGATCCGCTTCTACGAGTGGGACCGCGAGACCGGCATGGTCGACCTCGAGGATCTCAAAGCGAAGCTCGACGAGTCCTTCGCCGCCGTGTACTGGGAGAGCCCCGGCTACCTCGGCACGATCGAGGCGAACGGCGCCGAGATCGTGAAGCTCGCCCACTCCGTCGGCGCGCTCGCCATCAATGGCGTCGACCCGATCACGCTCGGTGTGCTCGCGCCGCCCGGCGCCGTCGGCGCCGACATCGCCTGCGGCGACATCCAGCCGCTCGGCATGCACATGCACGCCGGCGGCGGCTGCTCCGGCTTCATCGCCTTCAGGGACGACGACCCGGTGTTCGCGCAGGAGTGCCCGCTCGAGCTCTACACCGTCATGGAGACGGCCACTCCGGGCCAGTACTCCGTGGGCGAGGCGATGGCCGACCGCACGAGCTACGGCATGCGCGACCAGGGCAAGGACTGGGTCGGCACGGCGTCGGGCCTGTGGACCATCGCCGCCGCCGTCTACATGGCGCTCATGGGCCCGCAGGGGTTCAGGGAGGTCGGCGAGACCTGCATCGCCCGCTCGCACTACGCGGCCAAGAAGCTCGGCGAGCTGCCGGGCGTCGAGGTCAAGCTCTCGCCGAGCTTCTTCAAGGAGTTCGTCGTGAACTTCGACGGCGCCGGGAAGAGCGTGGCCGAGGTCAACAAGGCCCTGCTCGGCCACCAGATCTTCGGCGGCAAGGACCTCTCCGCCGAGTTCCCGGAACTCGGCCAGAGCGCCCTCTACTGCGTCACCGAGTACTACGACCAGGCCGACATCGACGCCCTAGTCTCGGCCGTCAAGGAGGTGACGAGATGACCGCCCAGGACGTCCAGGCCAAGCTCGAGAGTCTCGCGAAGCTCCGCCGTGACGGCGGCGTGCTGCACGACTACCGCGCCCCGCGCTGGGACGAGCCCTTCATCATGGAGCAGGGCTCGGCCGGCCAGCGCGGTATCTTCGTGCCGCTCGCCGAGGACGGCGTCACCGCCGAGGTCGGCGCGGCGGCGGACTACATCCCCGAGGGGATGGCCCGCGCCGCCGCCCCCGAGCTGCCGGAGATGGCCCAGTACCAGGTCATGCGCCACTACCTGCGGTACGCGCAGATGACGCTGGGCATGGACCTCGGCAGCGACATCAGCGAGGGCACCTGCACCATGAAGTACTCGCCCAAGATGCACGAGGAGCTGATCCGCGGCCACAGGGCCGCCGACGTGCACCCGTGGCAGGACGAGGACACCATGCAGGGCCTGCTCGAGATCGTCTACGAGACCGGGCAGTACCTGAAGTCGATCAGCGGCATGGACGCCTTCACGCTGCAGCCCGGCGGCGGCTCGCACGCCGTGTTCACCAACGCGTGCGTGATGCGCCGGTACTTCGAGGCCAGGGGCGAACTCGGCCAGCGGAGCGAGATGATCACGACCATCTTCTCGCACCCGTGCGATGCGGCGACGCCGATGGTGGCCGGATTCAAGGTCATCACCGTCATGCCCGACGAGAACGGCTACCCGGACCTCGAGGCGTTCCGCGCGGCGGTCAGCGAGAAGACCGTCGGCTGCATGATCACCAACCCCGAGGACACCGGCATCTACAACCCGCAGATCGACAAGTACGTCGAGATCCTGCACGACGCCGGCGCCCTGGCGTTCACCGACCAGGCCAACGCCAACGGCATCCTCGGCTTCGCGCGAGCTCGCGACGCCGGGTTCGACGCCTGCCACTTCAACCTGCACAAGACGTTCTCGAGTCCGCACGGCTGCGAGGGTCCGGCGACCGGCGCCTACATGTGCACCGACGAGCTGGCGCCGTACCTGCCGGTCCCGGTCGTGGTGAAGGACGGCGACAGGTATCACCTCGACTACGACCGGCCCGAGAGCATCGGCCGCGTGCGCGGGTTCCTCGGCAACTGGATGGGCGTCATCCGCGCCTACGCCTGGATCCGTAACCTCGGTCCGGAAGGCCTGAAGGAGGTCGCCGAGATCTCCGTGCTCAACAACAACTACCTCGACAACCTGCTGATGGGCATCAAGGGCGTGAGCCGGCCGTACGCCGAAGGCCATCGCCGGCTCGATCAGGTGCGTTACAGCCTCGAGGGGCTCAAGGAGGACACCGGCGTCGGCACCGAGGCGCTTCGCGACCGCATGGTCGACTTCGGCATCCAGAGCTACTGGATGAGCCACCACCCGTGGGTCGTGCCGGAGCCGTTCACGCCGGAGCCCTGTGAGACCTACAGCAAGGCCGACCTCGACGAGTGGGCCGCGGTCATCAAGAAGGGCATCGACGAGGCCTATGCGGACGCCCAGTTCGTGCTCGACTCGCCGCACGCCCAGCCGATCGACCAGATGCGGCGCACCGAGGCCATGGAGGACCCGGACCAGTGGGCCTTCACGTGGCGCAAGTACAAGAGGAAGTTCAAGGACAAGGTCTGACTTCCTGAGCTGACCTTCGAGCGAGACGGGGCGCGGCGCCGCAGGGCTCCGCGCCCCCTCGCGCTCGGGTATCATGGGCCGAGGCCGGTCGCGTCCCGCGACCGGCCTCGGCGACACGAAAGGCGGACGGCGTGCCCCAGCAAACCGCGAAGCCCGCGAGGCCGGCCATCCGGGCAGGGCAGGCTCTCGGGCTCACGATCTTCGTCGCCACGGCGGCGTTCCTCACCGCGCTGCTCCTGTCGGGCGTGGGCTCCGTCTTCGACAGTCTGCAGAAGGCGGCGGTGTCGTTCTCCACTCTGTGCGCCGCCATTGCCGCGTTCGTCATGCTTCTCGACGCGGCGGACCTCTGGGTGCGCGGTCGCAAGATGACCGCGCACAGCGTCAAGATGATGCGATTGCTCGTCTTCGTGGCCGTGCTCGGGGCGCTGGCGGCCAGCATGCTCGGCGGGAACTCTCTCGTGATCATCTTCCTCGCCCCGGCGATGGTCACCTACCTCCTCATCACGCGCAGGAGCCCCAGGAGTCCTTACGCGACGGCGACGGGCTCGGCGCGCTCCGGCTCTCGCGGCGGCTCGTCCGGTTCGTCGGGCGGCGGTCGTCCTGCCGGCTCGACCCAGAAGTCGCGCCAGCGCAAAGGCGGCAAGAAGCACCACTGAGCCCTCTGGCCTCAGGGTGATCCCGGCGTGAAGAAGCTCGGCCTCATCGTCAATCCCGTCGCCGGCGTCGGCGGTCGCGTGGGCCTCAAGGGCAGCGACGGGGCCGACGTCCTGCGCCGGGCGCTCGAGCGAGGGGCCATGCGCGACGCGCCGCGCCGCGCGCGGCAGGCGCTGGAGCGCCTGTCCCGCGTCGGCGACCAGGTGGAGGTCCTCACCTGGCCCGGCGAGATGGGTGAGGACGAGGCGCGCGCCGCCGGGTTCGAGCCGCGCGTGCTGGGCTCGTTCGCCGGTCGCCGGTCGTACCTGCTCTGCGAGCTCGAGCGAAGTGGCGGAGAGCCTGTCTCCATCGCCTGCGACGACTTCGTCCTGACGACGCCGGACGACACCGAGCAGGCGGCGCACGACCTGCTCGCCGCCGGCGTCGACCTCATCCTCTTCGCCGGCGGCGACGGCACCGCGCGCAACATCTGCAACGCCGTCGGCGACCGGGTCCCCGTGATCGGCGTCCCGGCCGGCGTCAAGATCCACTCGGCCGTGTATGCGACCACGCCCGCGGCCGCCGGCGACGTGGCCGCGCTCTACCTGCGCGAGCGCCCCGCCGGCGTGCACCTGCGCGAGGGCGAGGTCATGGACATCGACGAGGAGGCGTTCCGCGAGAACCGCGTCTCCGCCCACCTCTACGGCTACATGACCGTCCCGTACGCGCGCGGGCTCACCCAGAGCGCCAAGGCCGGCGGCGTCGCCGGCGAGGAGCGGGCGCTGAACGACATCGCCACCGAGGTGATCGCCGGCATGCGCCCGGGCGCCCTGTACATCCTCGGCCCCGGTACGACCACGCGGACGGTGATGGAGCGGCTCGGCCTGCCCAAGACGCTGCTCGGCGTCGACGCCGTCCGCGACGGCGTCCTGGCTGGGTCGGACCTCACCGAGCACGACCTGCTCGCGCTGGCCGGCGAGGCGCCCGAGAGCTTCGTCGTCGTGACGGTGATCGGCGGCCAGGGCCACATCTTCGGGCGGGGCAACCAGCAGATCAGCCCCGCCGTCCTCCGCCGCGTCGGTCGCGACCACGTCATCGTCATCGCGACGCAGACGAAGTTGCTGAGCCTTGAAGGCCGGCCGCTGCTCGTCGACACCGGGGATCCGGCGCTGGACGAGCAGCTCTCCGGCTACACCAAGGTCGTCACCGCGCTCGGAGAGCGCACCATGTACAGGGTGGGCTCACCCCGCCTCTAGACGGACGACCCCCTCGTCCTAGACGCTCGTCCCATCCCCATCTGCCGCGCCGGTGTCGACTCTCTTCCTAAGGCCGTCTCGCGACGGTGGAGCCGACGACAAGGAGGGGATGATGGACTACGCGAGCGCGCTCATGGAGAGCGGAGCCACGGAGCCCGACGGTCTCGGCGACGAGTTCTGGCTCGCCCCCAACCTTCCGTTCGCGCTGCGCGGGCGCATCGAGACCGTCTTCGAGGTGCTCGGGCACCTGCCTCTGGAGCAGCCCCTCGCCGTCGTCGCCGACGGCGGCAAGACCGTCGCCGCGAACGCGCCGCTGCTGCGGCTGCTCGGCGCCGAGCCGGGCATCGTCGGCCAGATGTGGTCGCGCGTCATGCCGGCGTGGCCGGACCGGGCGCGAGGCTTCCGGCGCGACGGCGAGCAGGTCTTCGAAGAGCACCTCAACGGCTCCGGCGGTGACTCCGTGTGGGTGCGCGTCTCGCTCGGTCCCTTGGCCGAACGCGGCGAGCAGCGGGCGATGGCCTACGCGCTGTTCATCTCGCGGCCAGACGTGGAGACGGTGGACCACGAAGAGGTCCGCCGGCTGCGCAAGAGCCTGCAGTTGCTGGCCGACACACAGACCGACTACGTCGTCGAGATCGATCGCGACGCGTTCATGACCTTCGTCAGTCCTTCGTTCTGCCGTGCGCTGGGAGCGTCCGAGCAGGAGCTCATCGGCAGGCCGTTCGCCGGACGCGTGCTGGCCGCCGACCAGGCGGGAGTCGCGGCGGCCATCTCCGAGGCTCTGCAGCCGCCGTTCACCGCTGGGATGCAGGCGCGTCTCGCCGCAGTGCCCGGCGCGTCGGTCGCCTGGCAGCTCGACGCCGTGATCGGCGACGGCATAGTCGGTCTGGACCTCGTGGGCCGGCCGGAGAAATCCGGGCAGGAAGCGCCCGGATCGCCGGCCACCGCCGAGCGCCGGCCACCGCCGGAGCGCCGGCCACCCCCGAGCCGTCCGACCCGCGACTCGAGCCGATCGCGCGGGCCCTCGAGGCGCTTCGACCGGGTGACCCGGCCGGACTGGACGCGCTTGCCCGCGCCGTCGGCGAGGCCGCAGGGGCGGAGTGCGTCTCCTACACGGTCCGCCGCGGCGACGAGGTGGAGACGGCGCTCGGCTGGCGTCTTCCGACCGTCTGAGGCCTGGCACCAATGACCTCCGTGGCCTAGCCGGGACGCGGCTACCGAACGTCACGGCTCGCCAAGACATGTTCGTTCATAGCCGGTACCGAGCGTGGTGCCGGCTGTGGCACCGCGACACCGTGAGTGGAGTCGTTCGCGCGCCGGTGGAGCAGCGATCATCTGGCTCCATCGCGCCGACGGGCGGTGCCGTACACGGTGCCGTGGTGCCGAGCGCGGCACCGCCGGCGATGCCGCCACGCATCCACGACACCTGGCCCCAGAGGAGTCGGGCGCAGGGGTCGGTGGGTCGGGCGGAGGAGCCGGTGGGTCGGGCGGAGGAGCCGGTGGGCCAAGCGGAGGACTCGCGGCGGTGGGCCGGCCGCGGCCATCTCCGGCAAAATCCTCCGCGATTGCTAACTTGGCGTTGGCAAACGGCGAAAAAGCTTATACAATCTACTTCATCGAGTGTCCTGGAGGGGTCTCGGCGGTCCCACGCGCTTCCTCTCCAGGGCAGGCGCGCCATCCGGCGCGCGCAAGCCACGTCAAGGAGAAGGAACGTCATGAAGGCTCTTGTTGTCGGTACCGGCGGCGTCGGTCAGTCGATCGCCGCGATCGCCAAGCGTCGCGACCCCAAGGGTGAGTGGCTGGAGAAGATGGTGATGGCGGACTACGACGGCAAGCGCGCCGCCGACTTCGTCGCCACCCTCAAGGACCCGCGTTTCGTCGCCGAGCAGATCGACGCGAGCGACGTCGACGCCGTCGCCGCCCTCGCCGAGAAGCACGGCGCCGACATCCTCATGAACCTCTGCGCACCGAACTTCAACCCGCCGCTGCTGCAGGCCGCGCTCAAGGCCAAGGTCCACTATCTGGACACGGCCATGACGCTGAGCGAGTGGCATCCCACCGACCCGTTCCACAAGACCGGCAAGAAGCTCGGTGACGACGAGTACGCGCTCAGCCCCGAGTTCGAGAAGATCGGCAAGTACGCGCTCGCCGGCTTCGGCGTCGAGCCCGGCATGGCCGACTACTTCGCCCGCTACGCCGCCGATCACCTCTTCGACGAGATCGACTACATCGGCATCCGCGACGGCAGCAACCTCGAGATCCCCGGCGCCACCGGCATCAGCTTCGGCTTCAGCGTGTGGACCACCATCGAGGAGTGCAACAACCCGGCCATCGTGTTCGAGAACGGCGACTTCCACACGGTCGAGCCGTTCGCCGAGCTCGAGAAGTTCTGGCTGCCCGAGGGCATCGGCGAGGTCGAGGTCGGCCACGTCGAGCACGAAGAGGTCGTCCAGATCGGCCACAACGCCGACAAGCTCAAGGGCGTCAAGAAGGCCGAGTTCAAGTACGCCCTCGGCGATGAGTTCATGGCCGCCATGGACGTCTTCCGCTCGATCAACATCGACAAGGCCGAGAAGATCAAGGTCGGCGACGTCATGGTCGCGCCGCGCGACGTCATCGCCGCGGCCGCTCCGGACCCGAACGAGATCGGCAAGAAGTACGTCGGCAAGACGGCCGCCGGCACCTACGTGATCGGCAAGAAGGACGGCAAGGAGCGCAAGGTGTACCTGTATCAGGTCGCCGACAACAAGGACTGCGTGGACAAGTACGGCACCCAGGTCGTCGTCGCGCAGACCGCCTTCACGCCGGTCATCACCATCGAGCTCCTCGCCAACGGCAGTCTCGGCAGCAAGCCTGGCGACCCCAAGAGCGGCGTGCACAACCCCGAGGCCTTCAACGCCGACGACTTCGTGGCCCTCATGCCAGCCGTCGGGTTCCCCGGCGGGCTCCTGGAGATGGAGTCCGAGTACAAGCTCGCGCAGGACCGCCAGGCGCTGCTCGACCTGGCGAAGTAAGACCCTTCAGAAGCCCCTGGTCGGCGGCCGGTCGCCTCGCGAGAGGCGGCCGGCCGCTTTCGCTTCCGGGCGGATTCTTCGGCAAACCTCGCCACTCTCGGCGTCTGGCGGCCGGCGCCCTTGTCTGGTCCCGCAGAGCGGCCCATACTCGAGGGACATCGCGCCGGCCGCAGGGGGCGAGTCCCGAGGGCTCGTGGCGGCCGGCCATCGGGGCGGCGGCCTTGCGGCCGCCGCGGGGGACGAACGAGGGGGGACCTCGAATGACCTACCCCGTGCCGCAGTCCGGCGGCCGCCACCGGCGGCCGCGACTTGTCCTGCTCCTGCTCGTCGTCGGTCTGCTCGCCGCCGGGCTGGCCTCGGGACTCGGGTCCGCGCTGGCGGCCGACCCGAGCGCCTCGCCGGCCGGCGACAAGGTCGTGCTGCACGTCGGCTGGACCAACGACCCGGACAACCTCAACCCGTTCATCGGGGCCGAGACGTCGGCCTACGAGATCTGGCTGCTCAACTACGACTTCCTCACGGGCTACTCGCTGGATCTCAAGCCGACACCCGACCTCGCGACCTCCTGGGAGACCTCTTCGGACGGCAAGACCTGGACCTTCCACCTGCGCGAGGGCGTGAAGTGGCAAGACGGGGAGCCGTTCACCGCCGCCGACGTGGCCTTCACCTACAACTACATCGTCGACAACCAGATGGGCGCGCTCTCGAGCCTCACCACGTACATCACGGAGGCGGTGGCGATCGACGACCTCACCGTCGAGATCCGCTGCAGCAAGCCCAAGGCCAACATGATCACCACCTGGATCCCCATCTTGCCGGAGCATGTCTGGAGCAAGGTGAGCCCCAAGGCCGCCGGCGCGTCGTATCAGAACAAGCCGCCGATCGTCGGCACCGGGCCCTTCCAGACGGTCGAGGTCAAGAAGGGCGACTACGTGCGCATGGTCGCGAATCCGACGTTCTGGGGCCAGAAGCCGACCATCGACGAGATCCTGTTCGTCACCTACCAGAACCCGGACACCATGACGCAGGACCTGATCGGCGGCTCCCTCGACGCCGCGTGGGGCATCCCGTCGGCGCAGTTCGCCAAGCTCCAGTCCGAGCAGGGCATCGAACCGATCTCGTACAACCTGCTCACGTGGAGCTACCTTGCGATGAACTGCTACGAGGGCACCAGCCGCGGCAATCCGGTGCTCAAGGACGTGACCTTCCGGCAGGCGCTCAACTGGGGCATCGACCGTCAGAAGATCGTCGACCTGGCCTGGGCGGGCAGGGGTAAGCCCGGGACGACGATCATGACGCCCGACTCGTGGGTCGACCCGGACTATCACTGGCAGCCACCGGCCGACGTCGCCTACACCTACGATCCGGCGAAGGCCACGGCGATGCTGGACGCCGCGGGCTACAAGGACACCGACGGCGACGGCATCCGCGAGGGCAAGGACGGCAAGCCCATCAAGCTCCGGCTGTGGGCGCGCGCCGAGTCCCCGGAGAGCCAGAAGACCGGCAGCCTCATGACGGGCTGGTTCCGCGACCTGGGCCTCAAGATCGAGTACCAGGTCATGGACGACGGCATCTACTACGACAGCATCTGGGCCTACGAGGGCGACACGTACAGCCCGGACTTCGACATGTACCTGTGGAACTACGACGGCTACGCCGACCCCGGCGACACGCTGGCGAGCTTCATCACCTCCCAGATCGAGAACTGGAACGAGCCGTGCTGGTCCAACGCCGAGTACGACGCGGCGGTCTCGGAGGCCAACACGACCATCGATCCCGAGAAGCGCAAGGAGCTCGTCTGGCGGGCGCAGCAGATCTTCTACGAGCAGTCGCCGGAGATCGCCACGGACTATCCGGACAAGCTCGAGGCGATCGACACCGCGCACTGGGACGGCTGGACGCGGATGTACGGCGGCACGGGCGCCGCGTTCTACACGAGCTATGTGCGCGACAGCTACATGAACCTGAAGCCGAGGGCCGCCGTGGCCGAAGGCTCGAGCGGCGGTCTGGGCGGCACGATGATCGCCGTCATCGCCGCCGTCGTGGTGCTCGCGATCATCGTGGTCGTCTGGATCCTCGTGCGCGGCCGCCGCGGGAGGGCGGCCGAGGAGGAGTGAGGCGTCAGGCGGCGCCGGTGCCCGCCGGCGCCGCCTGGTCCCGCCAGTAGACCTCGACGCGGTCCTTGCCCGCGCGTTTCGCCGCGTAGAGCGCGGCGTCGGCGCGGGCGACCAGTTCGTCCATGTTCGCGGCCATGTCCGGGTAGGACGCGACGCCGATGCTCACCGCGATGCGCACCGGGGCACCGTCTTCGGTCACCCGGAAGTCCGTCTCGGCGATGGCGCGGCGCAGGCGTTCGGCGAGGGTCTCGGCGCCTTCGCTGTGGCCGGGTGAAGGCGCGCCGCCGTCGGCCCGCGCGCCCTCTTCCTCGTCACGCCCCGGGCCGACCCGGGTGTTGGGGAGCAAGACTGCGAACTCCTCGCCGCCGTACCTGGCCGGCAGGTCGATGTCGCGCCGGAGGCGCTCGGCGAGCAGCCGGCCGAGCTGGCGCAGCGCCTCATCACCGGCCGGGTGGCCGCAGGTGTCGTTCAGCTTCTTGAAGTCGTCGATGTCGATCATGAGCAGGGACACCGGCGTCCCATACCGCTGCGCGCGCGCGAGCTCCTGACCGAGCCGCTCGTAGAACACGCGGTGGTTGGCGAGGCCGGTGAGGCCATCGGTCGTGGCCGAGCGCGCCGTGCTCAGCGCCAGCGTCACCTGCTCGCCGAACGCGCCCATGAAGTCGAGCTCCTCCTCCGTGAACGCCCGCTCCCGCTCGTCTTCGATCAGCACCAGGAGTCCGAGCGTCTCGCCTCGCGAGCGCAGCGGCACGTTGATCAGCGTGTGTTCTTCGAATCCCTCCATGAGCGCGCGCACGTCGGGCGGGAGCGCCATGTCCGACAGGGACTCCACGAACACCTCACCCGCCTCGAGGGCGCGACGGTCCTCCGGCGCGTCGGACACGGGAAACACGTCTCCGACGGCGTCGTCGCGTCCGACCGGTCGGGAGGCGTACCGCGCACGGGTGACAAGGACGTCCCGTTCGCGCGCGTAGGTATAGACGAACGCGGCCGGCGACTGCACCGCCTCCGCGGCCAGCCGCGCGACTTCGTTCAGGGCCGTGTCCGGGTCCTGCGCCTCGGAGATGGCGCGTCCCGCCCCCACCAGCGAGCGCAGCCAGCGGTTGTGCTCCTCTTCGCGGCGGTGGCGGAGGGCGTTGCGGAGCGCCACCGCCGCCTGCTCCCCGATGACCCCGGCCATGCGGACCTCGTCGGCGTCGAAGTGGCGCTCGCGCGCCGTCTCGATGAGGATCATCACGCCGAGCAGTTCTCGCTCCAGCACCAGCGGGACCGTGAGCCAGGTCTTCTCGCTCCACTTGTCCATGTCCTCGGCGTCGGCCTGCGGGAGGCCGGGGTCTGACCGGGACTGCTGCACGACGACCCCGGCGCGCAGGCCGTCGAGGCCGCCGGCGTGAGTGCGCACGTGGTACGGAGGCGACCAACCCGGCGGCCACAGGCCCGGGCAGGGCTCGCGTTCCCAAAGGCAGCGGAACAGGGCGAGGGTCCGCCGGCGAGTACTCCCAGATGACGCACTCCGCCGTCCCCAGCGCCTCGCCGGCGGCGCGGGCGACGCGGCGCAGGACGTCGTCGTAGTCGATCGTCGACGCGACAGGACATCCGTCACCCTGTCCGAGCAGGAGGTGTAGCGGCCGCTCGGGATCGACCTCCCACAGCCAGTCCGCCGTGGTGAGCGCCAGGTCGCGCAGGCGCGTCTCGCTCTCCCGGAGCGCCAGTTCGACCAGCTGCCGCTCCTGGACCTCGCGCTCCAGGGACGCGTTGGCGGCGTGGAGCTCCGCGATCCGCTGCGCGAGCATCGACTCCACCAGAGTCGCGCAGGGCAGATTCAGCGTCGGGCTCGCGGGCAACGCCGGCGACGACACGCTTGATCAGCGCGGATTCGTCGTCGCTGAGTGCAGCGGCGTCTGAAAGGGGTTCGGTCATCGGCTCCGGAGAAGGCATTCCCTCTCCGGTATCGTCGGCAACCGCGTTCTCCTCATCCGCCGCGTGACCGGGCGCCCTCCGCGTGGCAAGATGCGCAGTGGAGCGGCTCGTGGTCCGGTGACTGCCGCGGTCTTCAAAACCGTCTGCGGGGCGATGATCTCGTCCTGGGTGGGTTCGACTCCCATGTCGCTCCGCCATCAAGTCTTCGACGCCGGCGCGGACGCGCCGGCGAGCACGCAGAACGACGACGGGGCCGGCGGATGCCGGCCCCGTCGTCGTCTTGGGGCGAGTGTGGCAGCCTGGCCGGGCCGCCCGTCACCCGGGTCTTACTTCACGATCAGCTTGTTGACGGCGGCCTTGGCGGCGACGTTGCCCGCACCGTCGATCGCGGTCACGGAGAACTTGTACGTGCCCTTGGCGAGCTTGCAGGTGAACGTCGCCTTCTGCAGCACGTTGACGGCCTTGGCGCCGGGCTTGATGGTCTTGACGACCTTGCCGGCCCTGTTCTTGATCTTGATGACGGCGGTCGCGGTGCCGAGGTTGGGGGCGGCGTCGTTGACCTGATACTTCAGGGTCGCCTTCTTGCCCTTGACCACCTTGGCGGCGCTCGGCGCCAGCGTGGTCGGCGCGACGGTGTCGACGGTTCCACCGCCACCGCCTCCGCCGCCACCGGTGTTGTCCACGACGGTGATCTGGAAGGTGCTGGCGAGTGCCTGGCCGCCGGAGCTCGGCCTGCCCTTGGCGCCCCACAGCTTGTACGTGTAGATGCCCGCGGCGGGCGGAGCCGTGAGGTTGGCCGCGAACGGGGAAGTGCCGGGACCGCCCGTGAGGCTCAAGGGCGGGGTCGCTGCGTCGTTGCTGCTGATCCAGTAGCCGGCGTTGCCGCTTGCTCCGAGGGCGACGGCGACGTCGACGGAATACGCCTCGCCGGGGGCGAGGGTCGCCTTGCTCGGCGTGCCGGTGACGGTGCCGGAGGCCGGTGCGGAGTGGCAGCTGGAGCAGGCCGACATCTGGCCGGGCAGCGCCTGCGCCGGACGAGCCACCGCGGCGGTGAGGGCGATGGCCGCGACAGCGGCGACCACGGCTGCGAGGTGGAGCGGTCTGGGCTTGATCACGGACTCTCCTGACGTGGGGTTCGGGACGGCCTGACTCATTTCGTGCAATGGAGTGGCCTAATGCACGAAATACGGTAGAAGTACTCCGGAAAGGGTTCAACCCAAGTGACGGTCTGCCGCATTAAGGCGCGTGAAGCCAAGGTAAGGGCATCTCCAAGACGGGCGGGCTAAGATAGTCGGGATGAGCGGAAGACCGACGATCTACGAGTCGGCGGCGCGCCGGCGCGGGCGCCGCATTCGCGGCGCCGTCCTCGGCGCGCTGGTCGCCGTCCTCGTGGTCGTGGCCGCCGCCGGCGCGGCCGTGGTCCTGTTGCGCGGCGACGAGGGCGTGGCCGCCGGAGCGGCGGGCCACTCGCCGTCGCCGTCGGCGTCGGCCACGCCGGCCCTCCGCCTCTCCCGGCTCGCCGGTATCGAGGTGCGCCGCGGCGAGAAGGCGATGGTCCGTTACCGCGTCACCGGGCCCTCGGGCGCGCTGACCGCCGTGACGCTGCTCGTGACGGACGCCGCCGGGAGCCAGGTCAAGGCGCGGCGGCTCACGGAGTCGGCCGCGGCCGGCACGTGGCTCGAGGCGATCGTGCCGATCGATCTCGCGCCGGGCCGCTACACCTACGGACTGCGGCTCGACCCGGCGGCCGCCGACGGCGGCCCGTCCCCGGGCGCCGGAGCTTCCGCGACCCCGTCACCCGGCGCCTCGGCCTCCGCGGATCTCGTCGTGCTCCGGCCGCTTCCTCCAGGCTTCCCCGGCAAGCAGGCAGTGGCGGCCGCCAGGGAGTGGATCGCGGCCCGCGACGGCGAGGTGGCGTTCGCCGTCGTGGACACCAACGGCGAGGACGCCGGCGGCTACCGCGCCCACGAGCGCTTCCAGCTTGCGAGCCTCTCGAAGGCGATCATGCTGGTCGCCTCGCTGCGCGACGACCCCACGCCGGACGCGGCCACCGAGGCGACGCTGACGAAGATGATCACGGAGTCGGACAACGGCGCCGCGTACGCCATCTACGGTCGGGTCGGCTCCAAGGGCATGCGCGCCGTGGCCAAGGCGGCCGGCATGCGGGACTACGACCAGGGGTCGGGCTGGATCGACACCCGCGCGTCCGCGTGGGACGAAGCCCGGCTGTTCTCCCGCCTCGAGACGCTGGTGCCCGCCGCCGGACGGAGTCTGGCGCGGCGGCTGCTCTCCGGCGTCATCCCCATCCAGCGCTGGGGGATCCCTGCGGCGGCCGGCCCCGAGGGATGGACCAGCTACTTCAAGGGAGGCTGGCTGGGCATGGACAACAAGCTCATGGTCCAGGCCGCGTGGCTGGAGAAGGGGAAGAAGCAGTGGGCGCTCGCGGTGATGAGCGACGAGAACCCCACGCGCTCCGACGGATGGGACACCCAGAAGGGCGTCACCGGGCTCCTGCTCGGGCAGGAGCCCACGCCGGCGTATCTCGCCGTCGTGCTGGAATAGTCTGCGAAGCCGAACTATCGACGGGTGCGCCGAAGGTACACCCGTCTGTGACTGGGCACCCGTCGGTGACGCGTCAGCTCGCCGGGTAGTCGATCTCCTCGATCGTGAGCTGGATGTCGCCCACGGGCCGGCGCCACAGCACCGACTTCCCGACGCGCGACTCGAGCAGCGCCTGCGCGAGCGGCGAGACGTAACTGATCTTGCCTTCTTTGAGATCGGCTTCGTCCTCGCCGACGATGGTGAACGTCCGCCGGTCGCCGCCGGGCTGGCTCACGGTGACGGCGGCCCCGAACGCCACCTTGCGGCGCGGCTGCCGGGCCATGTCCACCGGGATGGCGCTCTCGAGCCGCGCCGTGAAGTACCGCAGGTCGCGGTCCACGTACGTGAGCTCATCCGTGGGGTCGTCCCCATCCAGCAGTTCCAGCCGGCGTGCCTCGAGCTCGCCCACGCGGGTCTCGAGCTCGCGCAGGCCGGCGGGCGTCACGAAGTTCGGGTGCTCACTGATCTGCCGGTCGGGAAGGCTCTCGGCGGGCGCGCCCTCGTCCGGTTCCTTGACGAACGCTCTGTTCATTGCGGGCTCCGATCGGGGTTACTTGCAGTGTTCCCTTCGACGGCCCTGTCCGCACTCCCGCACGATAGGGTACATACGTGACGAGACTGGACCGGGGCGCGGCCCCGAATCGGCGATGGAGGGTGAAGATGCTGGACGAGCGGATGCAGGACGCACTCAACAAGCAGATCAACTGGGAGTTCTACTCCGGGTATCTGTATCTCTCGATGGCGAGCAAGTTCGCGGACATCGGCATGTCGGGCGGTCAGAGCTGGATGACGGTGCAGTACCAGGAGGAGCTGGCCCACGCGCGCATCATGTTCACCTACGTGCTCACCCGCGGCGGACGCGTGATCCTCGACGCCATCGAGAAGCCGGAGTCGGACTGGCCGGGCGGGCTGTCGATGTTCGAGGAGGCGCTGGCGCACGAAGAGGGAGTGACGGCGCGTATCCACGAGATGGCTTCGCTGGCGCTCGAGCTCAAGGACCACGCCACCTACAACTTCCTGCAGTGGTTCATCGCGGAACAGGTCGAGGAAGAAGAGACCGCCATGGACATGGTGCAGAAGTTCAAGATGGCCGGCGAGCACCCGGCGGGTCTCTACCAGCTCGACAAGGAGCTGGCGACGCGCGTCTACAACGCGCCGTCTCCGCTGGTGGCGCTGGACGCCGCAGCCGGCGCCTGACGGCGCCGCTGAGGCCGGACGGCGCCGGCGCGCCCGCGGCGCGCTCCGCCGGCCGGCCTCAGAGGGGCCGGACCATGAGCAGGCAGGGATCCTCCGGCCCCCAGATCTCGGTGAACACCTCGAGCGGGCGGAAGCCGGCCGCGGCGTAGAAGGCCCGCGTGGCCGCGTAGCCCGGGTCCGGATCGCTCGGGGCGAGCGTCTTCACGTGCAGCAGGGCGTAGCCTTCGGCGCGGGCGTACGACGCCGCGCGCTCGACGAGCATGCGGCCGGCCCCGCGCCGGTGCCAGGCGGGCAGGACGCCCATGACGTGAAGCTCCAGGGCGTCCTCGCTGGTCTCCTTGAGCGTGACGAAGCCGAGGACCTGGTCCGGCCGGAACTCGCGGCCGCCGCAGGCGGGCCGGGAGACGATGACGACGAACGTGTCGAGCTCGTCGGCCGCTTGCGCGTACTCCACCAGCGCGGACTCGATCCCGAACCAGCCGGGGAGGGCGCGGAGGATGCGTTCGGCCGCCGCGCCCTGCCCGAGCAGCGGTCCGCGCACCGAGAAGTGGACCCTGTCCGCGCGGCGGTCCGTGTCCTCTGTGCCCACGCCCGGCTCCCGTACTCCGCGACCCTCAGGTCACGTCGCGGCGCAGGGAGATGAAGACCGCCGCGACGCTCACGATGGCGATGTAGGCGATGCTGACGAGGAACGCCTGGGGACGGGTGAGGGCGCTCTCCGTCAGGGCCTCCATGCCGTCGCCCGACATCTGCGCCGCGCTCACCTGGTTGAACACCACGAACGGCAGCCAGTTGCCGACCGCCGGCTTGAGCACGTAGATGATGTTCTCGACGAAGAGCGCCCAGATGAGCGCTCCGGCCACCGTGATGATCTGGGCCCGGATGAGGGCGCCCAGCGCGACGCCGAAGGTCGTGACGAGTCCGGCGACGACGAGCTGCCGCGCGTAGTCTCCCAGCGTGGAGCCGCCGGTCGCGTCGATGTCGACGCCGCGTATCGCACCGCCGATGATGATCGCGACGTACACGAGCAGCATGGCCACCAGCATGGTCAGCATGCCGACCAGCAGGTAGATCACCAGCTTCACGACCATCACCTGCCAGCGGCGCGGCGTGACGAGGTAGGAGTAGGTGATGGTGCCGTGCCGGTACTCGTTGGTCATGCCCAGGATGCCGAACACCAGCAGCACCAGCGGCACGAGGGCGCTGGCGGTGGTGAGGAACTGGGTGATGCCCTCTTCGCCGAGCCAGTCTTTGGGCACCAGCGACAGGATGAGGATGAGCGGCACCAGCGTCACCACGAGGATGACGATGAAGAGGCCGAGGGCCGTGCGCGTGCTGCGCAGCTTGAGCAGCTCGGCCCGGGCCAGGGCGATCACTGCTCCCTCCTCGTGCCGGCGATCTGCAGGAAGAGCTCCTCGAGGCTGGGCTGCTCGGTGAGGAGCTCGTGGAGCGCGACGCCTTGGGCGTGGGCGACCTCTCCGACCTCGGCGGCGGACGGCCCTCGCACCGCGAGGGCGTCGTTCAGGCGGTTGACGGCCGCGCCGGAGGAGAGGAGCGCGGCCTCCAGCTTCTCGGCCTGTGGCGAGCGCACGCGCACCACCGGCTGCGTCGCTGCGGTCAGCTCGTGGATGGGTCCCTGGGCAAGGAGTCTGCCCTTGCTCATGATCAGGATGTCGTCGACGGTCTGCTCCACCTCCGCGAGGACGTGGCTCGAGACCACGACCGTGCGGCCCTCGGCGGCCAGCTTGCGCAGGAACGTGCGCAGCCACAGCATCCCCTCGGGGTCGAGGCCGTTGGCGGGCTCGTCGAGGATGAGCACCTCGGGATCGCCGAGCAGCGCCGCGCCGAGCGCGAGACGCTGCTTCATGCCGGTCGAGTAGCCTTTCACGGCGCGCTTGGCGTCGCCCTCGAGCTCGATGAGCTCGAGCGTCTCGTCCACGCGCGCGTCGGAGACGCCGGCTCCGGTGGCGATCACGCGCAGGGCGTTGCGCCCGGAGCGGCCGGGATGGAACCCGGAGGAGTCGAGCAGCGCGCCGACCCTTGCGGCGGGCGCGCGCAGATCCCGGTAGCGGCTCCCGAGGATGGTCACCGAGCCCGCCGTCGGGCGCACCAGATCGAGGATCATGCGCAGGGTGGTCGTCTTGCCGGCGCCGTTGGGTCCGAGCACGCCGGTGATCGTCCCCGCCTCGATCACGAAACTCACGTCGTCGACCGCCAGGACTTTCCTGCCGAAGCGCTTGGTCAGGTGGTCGGCCTTGATGACTGCCATGGAGCCTCCAGGTCGGTTCGGGCGCGCGACGCCCAGGCGGAGTCTACACGAGGAGCGCGGCTGTCCCTGCGGGCGGCCGCGCGGGCGCTCAGATCACTGCTGCAGCGACCGGGCGTAGAGCTCCCAGCGCCCGCTGCGGTCGTCGGCCCAGTACAGGGTGCCGGCGACGATCACGGGGCTGGCCTGATGGCTGGCCTCCGGGCTCACCGCGCCGGCCTCGCCGGTGGCGAAGTCGTAGGACCAGACCTGCGGACCGGCCGCGTCGCTGGTGGTGATCCACGCCGCATACCGGTGGCTCAGGACGAGGGACGAGACGGAACCGGCGACCCGGCACAGCACCTTGGTGCGGCGCGAACCCCGGTCCCAGGAGACGACGGCAGCCTTGCCGCCGCCGGCGGCCCAGACCACGCGGTCGCCGTCGATCGCGATCGCGGTCCCCGCGGCCGCGAGCTTGTGCCTGGCGCCGCCGTGATAGGAGCCGGCCCAGACGGCGCGCTTCGCGCCGCGCCCCGCGAGCCAGGCGGCCCAGCTGCCACAGGCGGCGACATCGCGGACGCGGCCGTCGGCGATGATGGAGTACTCCTCGTCGGTCAGCGAGTTGCTGCCGCGGATGGCGTCGTTGCCGCCGACCGCGTCGTCGTCTACCCAGATCACGCTCACGCCGGCGACCGTTGGGTCGCGGCCTTCCGCTGCGACGATCCAGCGGTGCGCGATGACCGCATCGTAGGCCTCGATGCGCGGCGCGCCGGCGCCGCGGCGCCCGGCCCACGTCGCCCACGCGATCAGGCTCTCGCACGCGCTGGGGAAGCCTGCGGCGTTCCCGATCTGCGAGCGGTCGAGGACCCGGTCGGTGGCCTGTGTGCGCACGTTGTAGGACCACAGGCCGGCTACATTCTCGTTTCGATCCCGCTGCTCCCAGAGCACTGCGGCGTCCGTCGCCGTGAGTCCGAGGGGATCCTTCGGCCACGCGAGCGTCGCGACGGGGTGCGCGGCTCCGACGGAACCGGTCGCGGACTCGGCGGAGGCCTGTGTCGGGCCGGGCAGGACGCCGGTGGTGTACGCGAAGACGGCGGGCACGACGGCCATGGCCAGGAACGCCCCCACGACCACGAGTCTCAGTCTCACGGCTCCCACCTCCCGGCGGCCCTGGGGCCGCCCCACCTGCCCCGGCGCCGCCCCAAGCGCGGTACGCGCCGCATGTCTTCCCTGTGCAGACCGTCCAAAACCCGCGCCGCCGTTCACGCGAGACGCCGGCCGATCCGGGTATCGGCAGGCAGGAGCGGAGAGATGAGTCGGCAGGCGTACGAAGTAGGGCGGCGGAGCCTCGGATCAGCCTCCGCCGCCCTCAGCGTGTGGGGCGGTTCAGCCGCCGGAAGACAGCCGGTCGAGCGTCCGCCGGGTCTCGTCGTCCAGGGTGAACGCCGGGCCGGCCGCCCGGATCTCGGCGAGCCGGGCGCGCACGCGCTCGAGCAGCGTCGGGCTGCCGGCGGCGGACCAGCGCTCATACGTACTCTGGTCGATCAGCGACGCGCGCCAGAAGTCGCGGTGATGGCGGCGCGTCATCTTCGTCCCGAGGTGCGTGCCTCCGGGACCGATGGCCTCGATCTCCGCCAGGGCCAGCGCCTCGTCGTCGACGCGCACCTCGCCGAGGAACGCGCGGGCGTAGCCGGCGACCTCGTCGCCGAGCACCAGGGCCTCCAGCGCGCTCTGCATTCCGCTCTCCAGGTAGCCGACGTCGTGCAGCAAGGTCGCGCGCGACAGCGAGCCGAGGATCGTGGAGATACCGATCTCGAGAGCCCACTGCTCGTCGAGGCTCTTGCTGTCGGAGTGGCCTGCGTAGTGCCAGCTCGGCAGCCCGTACCAGCGGAGCACGTCGAGCTGTGCCTGGTTGCCGAGGAAGACGCCGGGAGAGTTGTAGACCTCGACCGCCGTCTGCATGTTCATCACGCCGGTCCCCACGCCCATGATGAACGGCGCGCCGGCGCGGCCGAGCTGGTGGACGACGAGACAGGCGAGGATCTCGGCATCGGCGACGGCCACGCAGGCCGCGTGTGACACCGGTCCCTGGCCGCCGGCCGAGACCGATGTCGCGAGCACCAGCGGGATCTCGAGTTCCGCGCACGCCAGCGCCTTGCTGCAGGCGACATCGTCGAGCATGAGCGGCGGCGAGCTCATGGCCAGGCAGGCGAAACTCGCCGCCTCGCCGCAGGCCGCCGCCATCTCGTGCATCGTATGCAGGGTGTGGCCCCCGAACGGGCTCGACACGACGATGGGCTTGCGCGTGCCGCGCAGCATGGCCGCGAACTGGACGACGTCGACGACCTCGTTGGCGACGTCGTCGGGCAGGGCCATGCTCATGACGAAGTCGATGTTGGGCAGGCGTTCGGCGACACGGGCTGCCTCCTCGACATCGGCCAGCAGTGCGCGCCGCCGCTTGCCGGTCTCCGGGTCGGAGACGTAGAGGCAGTCGGGCCCGCTGCCGAAGTAGCCGGCGCCGTCGCGCAGCTCGAGCGGCGCGGTCGCGCCGCCGCGCGGTCGCAGCTGCCAGCTGCGCGGCGCGGAGGCGAGAGCAGCGTCGACGAGCGCCGCCGGGATGTGCACGCGCGTCCCCTCGACGGTGGCCCCGGCCGCGGCGCAGAGCGCGCGGGCGCGCTCGTCCTTCATCTCGACGCCGGTGCGCTCGAGCAGCGTCAGTGAGGCTTCGTGCACGCGGCTGCAGGCGTCGTCGTCCCAGACCCTGAGTGTGGCTCGGTTCACGGTGATCCCCTTCGTCGGTGGTCCTTCTGCGGTGGTCGTGCGGTGAGTGGCCGCCGGGGCTCGCGCGCTTCGCGCGGCCCTCCGGCGGCCGGCCCTGCGAGGAGTCAGCAGGGTCCGCGTTCGCGGAAGACCTTGAACCAGAGGCCGCCGAAGTAGCGGCCGGAACGGGCATGGCGGAAGAGGCTGTGGGCGGCCGTCAGCTGCTTGCCGTGCAGCCGCCCCGCGGCGTGCCGGCCACCAGTCTCGATGACGAACCTGTCCCCCACAGAGCGCTCCCTCGGATCGCGCACGGCGTGCGCAGCCGCCAGTAGACGACACCGGCCCGAGCGAGTCAAGACGGGGGTCAGGCGGACGTGTCCTCGGCCTCCGCGAAGCGGAAGCCGACGCCTGGCTCCGTGATGATGAAGCGCGGACCGCCGGGGCGCGGCTCGATCTTCTTGCGCAGATTGCTGACGTGCACGCGCAGGGTCTGGGCGTCCTCCGCCCACTCCGGGCCCCAGACGTGCTCCAGGATCGTGCGCTGCGTCACGACGAGGCCGGCGTTCCTGGCGAGGAACGCGAGGATGTCGAACTCCGTCGGCGTCAGGGTGACCTCCTCGCCCGCCCGTCGCACGCGCCGGCGGGCGATGTCGATCTCGAGGTCGCCGGAGCGGACGATCGGCGGCGGCGACGTGAGCGCCGCCGCCCTCCGCAGCAGCGCGCGCACGCGCGCCAACAGCTCGCCGGCCGAGAACGGCTTGGTGAGGTAGTCGTCGGCGCCCTCGTCCAGTGCGGTGATCTTGTCGGCCTCGTTGGAGCGCACCGACAGGATGAGGATCGGGGCCGTCATCCACGTGCGCAGCTCGCGGCAGACCTCGATGCCGGAGCGGTCGGGCAGCATGAGGTCGAGCACGACCAGGTCGGGGGGTGTGTCGATGGCCTTGATGAGCGCCTCTTCGGCCGTAGCGGCCATCTCGAGGGCGTAGCCGCGCGTGGACAGGATCGACTTGAGCGCGCGGCGGATCTGCTCCTCATCGTCGACGACGAGGATGTGGATCGCCCGTTCCGGCACCGTCACGCGCTCTCTCCTTCTTCCGGCTGCCTCGGCTCCGGGCCGGCGGGCAGCGTGATGACGAACCGGGCGCCGTGGGGGACGACGTCGCTCACGGAGATGGTCCCTCCGTGGCCGAGCACGATCTCCCTTGCGATCGGCAGGCCCAGCCCGGTCCCGGATGGGCCTCGCTGTCCCGGCCGGCGTCCGCGGAAGAACTTCTCGAACACCGCTTCGTGTTCGTCGGCGGGGATGCCCTGTCCTTGGTCCTCCACCCAGAGGCGCACGCCCTCGTTCCAGCCGCGTGCGCCGATGACCACCTCGCCGTCCGTGTAGAGCAGCGCGTTCTCCAGCAGGGTCTGGATGACGCGCGTGAACTGGACGAAGTCCGCGTCCACGACGAGGTCCTCATCGGGCAGTTCCACGCGGATGCGCTCGCGCATGTGCATCGGAAGCGCGTCGATGCCGGCGAGCACGATCTCTCCGAGCCCGTAGAGCTCGCGCCGCGGCTCCCACGCGTGCGCCTCCAGCCGCGACAGCTCGAGCAGCGCGGTGATGCTGTTGTTGAGACGCGCGACGTCGCCGACGATCGCGCGCAGCTCGTCGCGCACGCTCGCCTCGTCCCAGTCGACGTCGCTCTCGAGCAGGTTGCTCACGGTGGCGGTGAGCGCGGCCAGCGGTGTCTTGAGCTCGTGGGAGACGGACGACAGCAGACTCGACTTCAGATTGTCGGCCTCGCGCGCCGCCGCCGCCGTCGTGGCCGTCTGCTGAAGCCGCTCGCGCTCGAGGAACGCGCCGACCATGTTGCCCAGAGACGTGACCAGCCGCGCATCTCCGGGGGAGTAGGGCCGTGCGTCGTGCCGCGCCTGCACGGTCAGCACACCCGTGACGCCTGAGGGAGTCCGGACGGGCACGTACAGGCCGCCGTCGCCGGCGGCCTGTACGTGCGATGTCGCGTCGCCCTCGCGGAAGGCACGAGCGGCCTGCTCTCCGACCGAGGGGTCGACGGCAGTGCCGGCCGGGATCTCCCGGTAACCGACCAGCTCGCCTTCCCGCAGCACGAAGAGCGCTGCCGAGCGCGCCCCGAGCAGGTCCACGATCTCGACCAGACAGGTCTCGGCCATCTGCTCGGTGGTCGTCTGCGAGACGATGGCGGCGCTGAGGCGGTTGAGCGCCGCAGTCTCCTGTTCCCGCGCCCGGGCCCGTGCCTCGCGCTCGCGCATGCGCCCCGCCAGTGCTCCGACGAGGATGCCGACCACGAGGAATGCGACGAGAGAGAGCCAATCCTTCGGGTCGTGGATCTGGAGCGTGTGGTACGGCGGCAGGAAGAAGAAGTTCCAGGTGAAGAACGCGAGGACCGCGGCGAGAACTGCCGGCCCCGGGCCGGCGGCGCTCGCCACGAGCAGGATCACGAGCAGGTAGAGGAGCGCCCACTGGCCCTTGGCGAAGACGTCCCTGCCGAGCAGGAACAGGGCGGTGCTGAGGGCGATCCCCGCGATCGCGAGGACGTAGCCGTGACGCGAGAGCATCTGGGTGATGCGCGAAGTCATGGCCCCCCTGTCGGGCGGTCGGCCTCGATGCGCTTCTCGAACAGATAGGTGGCCCCGCGCGACGAGCGGAAGCCGATGGACTCATGCAGGTGCAGCGCCCCGGTCGGGTTGGCCGCGTCGACGGCGAAGAACGCGTTGCGCATGCCGCGACGTCTCAGCTCGGCGCACTCCTGCAGCATCAGTGCCTTGCCGATGCCGCGGCCGCGCCACCGCCGGCGCACGAAGAGCTCGCCCATGTACCCGCCGCGCGGTGTTACCACGGCCTCGATGCCGCCCACCACTTCGCCCTCGTCCCGGGCGACGAGCCACAGTCCGAGGTCCAGGCCCTCTAGGGCGACGCGTGACCCGATCCACTCCTCGAGGTCCGTCTCGGCGGGCCCGTAGTGATCGGCGAACGCCTCCTCATGGGCCGCGTGGACCGCGGCGTCGTCGACGCCCGGCCGGAACGTGGTGGCGACGATGCCATCCGGCCAGACGGGGTCCTCCAGGCTGTCGTCCAGGTCGCGCTCGAGACGGAGGAAGGCGCGCTCCTGCCGGTAGTCGTGGGACTCCAGGAGCCTGAGCCTGCGCACGTCGCTCTCGTGGGCCCAGACGCCGAGCATCACGCCACCGGGTCCGGCCGCTCGTGCCAGCTCGGCGGCCCGTGCCTCGCACAGGTCCAGCAGGAGACCGCTCAGCCCCCGCCCTCTGTTCGCGGGGTCGACGAGCTGCTCGGCGGCGGCCTCGTCGGGCGGCGCTTCCATCCAGCACAATCCGTAGGCGACGACCAGTCCGTCCGCGTCCTCGACGACCCACGCGTCGTCCTCGAGCGAGAGCCGCGGCAAGGCCCACTCCTGACGCACGTGGTCCACAGCGGCCTCCGACACCCCATGGCGGTCGACGTCGATCGTCCGCATGAGCGCGGCGACGGCGTCCGCGTCGTCGAGGGACGGCCTGCGGAGGACGTAGCCCGCGGGGGGCGAGGGATGTCGGCAGGAAGGGCTCATGGCGAAGAGAAGACGACGTCGATTCTACAGCCGACCGCGAACGCCCTGCCGACGCCGCACGTCTCCGCGAGCAGACGACGGCGCCGCCCGGCGCCGGGGGAGGTGCGCTCATGAGACGCACGATCAGAGCGCTGGCGGCTTTGCTCGCGGTCACGGCGTTGGGAGCAGGAGTCGTCGGCTGCGGGGGTGGGACGGCAGCCCGGACGGCTTCGGCGTCGCCCTCCGGCCCGTCGTCCGTCTCCTTCGACATCACCGGCGTCGTCCGCGACCTCACGCCCGGCGGAGACGCCGGCGCGGTGACCATGCTCGTGGTCGCGGATCCCGACGTCGCGAGTTCGGTCGACCGTGCCTGGGTGCGGATCGCCTCGACCACCACGGTGTGGGCGCCGGCGGGCGAGGACAGGACGGAGCTGACGGTCGACGATCTTGCAGAGGGACAGCGCGTCGCCGTGCGGTTCGTCGGTCCCGTCGCCGAGTCGTACCCGGTCCAGGCCACCGCGGGTGAAGTGGAGATCCTCACGCCGCAGAAGTGACCACCGCAGCGGGCCGGCGGTCGTCGACGTGGCCTACGCCTTCGCCGGACCTGTGGTGAGGCCTGTCCTCTGCTCGAGTCCGCTCCGCACCGGCATCGCCGTGCGCGTCGTGGCGATGACGGGGGCCGTCATCGGTCGGGGCTCCGCGGCCGCGCACGCGGCCGCGTAATCGCGCCAGACTCTCCGGCGCAGGTGCGCCTTGGACTCTCGCGACCGACGCCGCTCGAGCCATCCGCCGCAGGTCGTCGCGAGTGCGGAGACGGACAGCAGGACGACCAGGAGTACGACTCCCACGACCACGATCTCGACCACCATGTCCTGCAGTACGAACATCTCACGCCTCCGCGCGCGACGTCCCGAACGGACGTCTCCACAGCGGAGACTAGCGGCGAGGCCGTTAATTGGCCGTGAAGCCGGACGGCTACACTATAAAGATGTCGTGAAGACCGGAGACCCGCCCGCCGGCCGGCCGGCACCGGCGGGACCGTCCTCAGCCCGTGTGCATGAAGTTGATCACGTCGCCGTCCTGGACGACGTACTCCTTGCCCTCGGTGCGCAGCAGCGCCTTCTCGCGCGCGGCGTGGAACGACTTCAGCGCGATCAGGTCGTCGATGTTGACCACCTGGGCGCGCACGAAGCCGTGCTCGATATCGCTGTGGATGCGACCCGCGGCCTGCTTGGCGGTCCAGCCGCGGGGCAGCTGCCAGGCGCGCGACTCGCTGCTGCGGAAGTCGCCGGTGAAGAAGGTGATGTAGCCGAGCACCTCGTAGGCGGCGCGGAGGACGACGTCGAGCGTGCCGGCCTCGTCGGCGCCGAGCTCGGCGCGGAACTCGGCTGCCTCCTCGGGCTCGAGGTCGGCCAGCTCGGCCTCGAGGCGCGCGGCGACGGCGACCACCTGGTCGCCCCGGTCGCGCGCCCACTCCACGAAGCCGGCGTACTTCTCGAGCGTGCCGGCCGCCGACTGGTCGTCGTCGGTGTTCAGGACGAACAGCACCGGCCGGTCGCTCACGAGCGCGAGCTCGCGGAAGAGGGCGGCGTCTCCGGCGGAACGCTCGATGCGCTTCGCCAGCTTGCCGTCGAGCAGCTCCGCGTTCAGCGCCTCGAGGACCTCGAGCTCATGCTTCGCCGCCTTGTCGCCGCTGCGCGCCGTCTTGCGGGTCTTGTCCAGGCGGCGTTCCACCAGCTCGACGTCGCTGAGCACGAGCTCGGTCTCCACCAGGTCGACGTCGGCGCGCGGGTCGAGCGTGGGGCGGACGTGCGCGACCTCCGGGTTCTCGAAGACGCGGATCACGTGCGCCACGGCGTCCACCCCGCGGATGTCGGCGAGGAACCGGTTGCCGAGGCCCTCGCCGCGGCTCGCCCCCTCGGCCAGCCCGGCGATGTCCACCACGTCGATGGTCGCGTTGACCTTCTTGGGCGTCTCGAGCACCTCGTCCAGCAGGTCGAGCCGCGGATCCGGCACGGCCACGACGCCGAGATTGGACTCGGCCGAGGTGAACGCATACGCGGTCGCGGCGGCCTGCGCGTGGGTGAGCGCGTTGAACAGTGTGGTCTTGCCGACGTTGGGCAGACCGACGATGCCGAGCTTCATGGGCGTCTTCCCAGTTTGCTGGTGAGCAGGGTCTCGAGGAGGCGGGACATGTCGCGCAGCTGATCCCGGACTCTCCCCGGGTACTTGGAGTCCACGTATGCGACGGTATCGCGCGGAGTATGCCAGATGGGCGGCCCGGAGGCGGTCTCGCTGACGTGCCGCCCCTTGCTCGCCTTCCACGACACGGCGCTGAAGATCGCAGTGGCGATGTCCGCGTCGGCGAAGGGAACGTCATCGGCCGGCGCCGCGACCGTGCCGGCCGGCCGGCCCGGCGCCTCCGGGCTCGTCACCAGCGGGATCTTGAGCGAGTCGGCGGCGCTGAGCGCGTCCTGGCGCAGCCAGGTGGGTCCGCCGAAGCGGCTGGCGACGGAGAGCTCGTCGCCGCCGGCCGGGGCGTCGAGATCGATCATGCCGATGGTCGCGCGCCGCTCCACGTCGCTCATGGTGCGCAGGAAGTACCGGGCGCCGAGCTGGCCGTCCTCCTCGGCGCCGAACGCGACGAAGACGACGGTGTACGGCGTCGGCATCTTCTTGATGCGGCCGGCGACCTCGAGCAGCAGCCCGACGCCGGTGGCGTTGTCCAGGTAGCCCTCGCCCACCGCCACGGAGTCGTAGTGGGCGCCGACGACGAGTTGTCTGGCGGAGTCCCCGTCCTTGACCGCGACGACGTTGGCCGAATGGACACGGCGCCCGCCTGAGGTCGCGATGAACTCGTCGGTGCGCGGGAAGTAGCCGTACTGCTGAAACGCGCTGGTGATGAACTCGCGCGCGTGGATCTCGCCCCAGGTGTCGGCGGGGCGCTTGCCGACGCTGCGCGCCAGGACCTTGGCCGTGGCGTAGGCGACGCCGCCGTGCGGAGAAGAGGACACGGCGGCCGACGGCCGCCCCAACTTGGCGGCGGTGCCGGAGCAGCCGTTGAACGCGCCGGCGGCGGCGAGGCCGATGATGAGGACGAGGACGGCGGCCGCGACTACGGCCAGCTGGCCGCCACGTGTGCTGAGGGCGCTCACGTCACACCGGCGCCGGGACGAGGAGCACCCAGGCGGCGCCCCAGACGAGTCCGTAGACGAGGCCGCCCATGACATCGCCGAGGTAGTGCACGCCGAGGTACACGCGACTGAAGCACAGCACGATGACCAGCGCGATGAGGGCGGGGATCCACTGTGGGGCGAGCATGCCGAGCGTGAACGTGCCGACCACTGCCATGCTCGCGTGGGACGACGGGAACGACTTGCTCAGCGGCAGCGGGATCTGCTCCGCCTGCGTGGGGTCGGCGACGGGTGGCCGTGCGCGGCCGACGAAGTGCTTGATCACGAATCCGGTCATCTCCACGAGTGTCACCGGCACCGCCACGTACAACGCCTTCCAGATCGGATCGGCCGCGCCGAAGAGCCAGGGTACGAGACAGAGGACGTACCAGAGCACCCCGTAGTTCGCGGAGAGAGAGAGCCCGCTGAGCGGCACCGTGAACCAGCGCGGGTGCGGCCAGTCGACCGCGGCCCGGCGCGACAGGGCGCGGTCGAGGCGGTCGAGGCGGCCGGGAGGAGGCGGCACGGCGTCTGTGGAACCGGGGACGAAGGGCATGGGAATCGGCGTCTAGTATACTAGCCGCCTGTTCCCGCCCACCCTCGCTCCAGGGACGTCTCCGATGCGTACAACGGTCATCGTCACAGCTCTCGGCCCGGACAGCCACGGCCTGCTCGCGCAGGTAGCGACGACCATCGCCGAGCAGAACGCCAACGTCGACGACGTGAGCCAGACGGTCGCCAACGGCATGTTCACGATGATCATGTTCGTCTCGTTCGACCAGGGCGAGTCGACCATCGCCGACCTCAAAGAGGCGCTGGCGGCGACGGGCGAGCGCATCGGGCTGCAGATCAGCGTGCAGCACGAGAACATCTTCAAGTTCATGCACCGCGTCTAGCGAGGAGCGGCCGTGGTCTTCATCACCGCCCAGGAGATCCTCGAGACCGTGAGCATGATCCGGTCCGAGAACCTCGACGTCCGGGCCGTCACCATGGGGATCTCGCTCGCCGACTGCGCCGCCGGCGAGACTCGCCGCACGGCGGAGCGCATCCACGCCAAGATCGTGCGCCGCGCCGGCCGGCTGGTCGAGGTCGCCGCCGAACTGCAGGAGAAGTACGGCGTGCCGATCGTGAACCGGCGTGTCTCGGTCACGCCGATCGCCAACGTCGTCGGCAGCGACGACCCCGAGGCCTACCTCGAGGTGGCGCACGCGCTGGACGCTGCCGCCAGCGAAGTCGGGATCGACTTCCTCGGCGGCTTCAGCGCGCTCGTGCAGAAGGGCTTCACGCGCAGCGACACCGCGCTCATCGAGGCGATCCCCGACGCCATCGGCAGCACGCAGCGCGTGTGCTCGTCCGTCAACGTGGCGTCCACGCGCGCCGGCATCAACATGGACGCGGTGCTGCGCATGGCCGACGTGCTCCTCGCCGTGAGCCGGCGCACCGCCGAGCACGACTCCATCGGCTGCGCCAAGATCGTCATCTTCTGCAACGCGCCGGAGGACAACCCCTTCATGGCCGGCGCGATGCACGGCAGCGGCGAGGCCGAGTGCAGCATCAACGTCGCCATCTCCGGCCCGGGCGTCGTGCGCAACGTCGTCGCCGCCAACCCGGACGCCTCGTTCATCGAGCTCGCCGACCTCATCAAGCGCACGACCTTCAAGATCACCCGCGTCGGCGAGCTCATCGCCCAGGAGGCCTCGCAGATGCTCGGCGCCGAGCTCGGGATCATCGACCTCTCGCTGGCGCCCACGCCGGCCGTGGGCGACTCCATCGCCGAGATCCTCGAGTGCATGGGGCTCGAGGCGGTCGGCGCTCCCGGGACCACCGCCGCGCTCGCCATGCTCAACGACGCCGTCAAGAAGGGCGGCACCATGGCCACGTCGTCCACCGGCGGCCTCTCCGGCGCCTTCATCCCGGTGAGCGAGGACGGCGCGATGGCGAGGGCCGCAGCGGAGGGGAACCTGTCGATCGAGAAGCTCGAGGCCATGACGGCCGTGTGCTCGCTCGGCCTCGACATGATCGTCCTGCCCGGCGACATCTCGCGCGACGCCATCGCCGGCACCATCGCCGACGTGATGGCCATCGGCATGATCAACTCCAAGACGACCGGCGCCCGCCTCATCCCGGCAGCCGGCAAGAAGGTCGGGGACTGGGTCACGCTGGGCGGGCTCTTCGGTGAGGGGCCGGTGATGAAGGTCAGCACGGCCGGGAACAGCGCGTTCGTGCGGAGGGGTGGGCGTATACCCGCGCCCTTGCAGAGTCTTACGAACTAGGCGCGGCGCAATAGGACAACGTCGATTGGTCCGGCGCCGCTTGAGTCTCTGACGAACTAGCGGGACCGCTCAATAGGACTGCGTCGATTAGTCCGGCCCCGCTTCAGTCTCTGACGAACTAGCGGGACCGCTCAATAGGACTACGTCGATTAGTCCCGCGCCCTTGCAGAGCCTTACGAACCAGGCGCGGCTCAGTCTCCGGCGCGGATCTCGTCCGTCATCGCCCGGATCCGCTGCGCCGATTCGTGCATGCCGAGCGCCCGCGAGACCTTCTCGGCTTCGGTGAGCTGCAGCACGGCGTCGATGCGCTGACCCTTCCGGCGGAAGTCCGCCGCCTGGTCGATCTCGAAGGTCATGAGCTCGGTGAGCATGCGCCGGACCTCGGGGTCGTCCAGGTCGACCATCTTGCTGCTCGTGGTGACGATGATGTCCGAGAGCGGCACCAGGCGACCGCCTGAGCCGGACTCCTGTGCCGCCACATCGCCGGCGGCGTGCCCGCCCTCAGCGGGCCGCGCGGGCTGCGTGGCGGCCACCTGGTCGCCGCTCTCCCCCTCGGGGGCTGGGGGTGTGTCTTCGGGAGGGAGCGCGACCGTCTCATCGAGCCGCAGCTCACCTGTGATCTCCGTGTCGTCGTCGACGTGGTGCGCGGGCTCCGCCAAGTCGTCCTGCAGGTCACTCGTGCGCACGCTGAGGTCCGGGCCCCAGTCCAGGCCGAGACCTCCGGGTTGAGGCGCGCGCGCCGGCACCCGCTCCGCCGCCGCGGCCGCCGCAGCGCGCTGAGCCGCGGCCGCGCGTTCCATCGCCGGGTCGATCGTGATGTCTTCCACGGGCTGCTCGGCCTTGCCGAGAACCGAGAACGTGTCCTGCGGAGCCTCGTCGAGAAAGGAGCCGCCGGTACGGTGCGGCTCCGGGTCGGGCGCTTCGCCGCGGCGTCGCGTGACGATGAGCGCGACGATGAGCAGGAGTACCGCAAGAGCTGCGACAGCGATCCCGATGATCTGGACGGTCGTCATGGAGTTCGGGTCCCGGGTAGTTCGTGCCTGGCCGGCATACCTCTTCTGTCCGCCGCCGGCATTCCCTGCCCGGCGTAGAATGGTCGGGTGCTCGCACCAGACCTCATCGCGGCCACCATGGCCGACCTCGGGGAGCCCGGCTACCGCGCGCGTCAGGTGTACGAAGCTCTCACCCGGGGCCTCATCACGGACTTCGCGGCCGTGACGACCCTGCCGCTGGCCCTGCGCCAGTCACTTGCCGAGCGACTCTCGCCCGTGTCGCTCACCGAAGTGGAGACGCGCGTCGCGCCGAAGGGCACGGCGCGCAAGACCCTGTTCACGACGGCGGACGGGCATCCCGTCGAGGCCGTGCTGATGCTGGTCGCCGGGCGCGCCACCGTCTGCGTCTCGACGCAGATCGGCTGCGCGGTCGGCTGCGCGTTCTGCGCGTCCGGGAGGCTGGGGTTGCGCCGGGACCTGACCGCCGAGGAGATCGTCGACCAGGTCCTGCACTTCGCGCGGCTCCTTCGCGACGACGGCGACCGGCGGGTCACCAACGTCGTCTTCATGGGGATGGGTGAGCCGTTCCACACCTACGACGAGACGCTGCGCGCCTGCCGCCTGCTCAACGACCCGGACGGGTTCGGCCTTGCCGCGCGCCACATCTCCGTCTCCACCGTCGGGGTGGTGCCCGGCATCGACCGCTACGCGGCGGAGCCGCTCCAACTCAATCTGGCGGTGAGCCTGCACGCGGCCACCGACGACCTGCGCGACCGGCTGGTGCCGCTGAACCGCACCTACCCGCTGGACAAGGTGTTCGCCGCGTGCGACCGGTACGTGAAGGCGACGCGGCGCAAGTTGCTCTTCGAGTACGTGGTCCTGCGCGGGGTCAACGACACGCCGGCGCAGATCGGCGCACTGGGGCAGCGGCTGCGCCACCCGCTCTACCACCTCAACCTGATCGCGTACAACGAGACCGGCGGGGAGTTCACGCGGCCTGCCGCCGGAGAGATCGAGGCGATGCGCGACCGGCTGGAGAAGACCGGCGTGAGCGTCACGGTGCGCAACTCCCCGGGCGGGGACATCGAAGCCGCCTGCGGCCAGCTCGCGCTGCGTCACGAGGGCGCCTGACGGCAGTCCTCCCGCGACGCCGTTCGGGCGGAGTCGTCAGGCCGGCGGAAGGGCGGCGCGGTACTCGGCCGCCGCCGCTTCGGGCGCCTTCGTCACGATGGCGATGTCCGTGCCCAGCTCGAATCCCGCGAGCGTCGAGGTGCGCGGCGCGAACTCCAGGTGCCAGTGGAAGGGGCCGCGGAGGTCCGCCGGCGCCGTGTGCAGCCAGAAGTTGAGCGGCGTCCCGCGGATCGACGTCCTGACCGCCGCAAGCACGCGACGCAGCGCCGGCGCCACGACGGCCGGGTCGGCGTCGCGGAAATCCGCCTCGTGGTCGGCGGGGGCCAGCCACAACTCCCCGTTGAAGCGGCTGGCCTGAGGCACCCATGCCCCGACGTGGCCGTCGGTGACCAGTCTCTCGCCGGCGCGCTCGAGCGCGTCGCACACGACGCACGTGCCGTAGCGGTTGCGGTACCGCTCGGCTTCCCCGAGCTCATCGAGCAGGAGCGGCGGCACGATCGGCGTCGCGAACAGCTGCTCGTGGGGGTGCTCCAGCGAGGCGCCGGAGCCGGCGCCGAGGTTGCCGATGAGCGTCACGGCGGCGGCGCCGCCCTCGAGTTGCGCCGCGATGCGGCGCTGCCACATGCCGAGGACCTCGGCGAGCGCGTCGTCCGCGAGGTCCTCGAGCTCGGCCCCGTGGTCGGGCGAGTGCACGATCACCTCGTGCCGCCCGGCGAGCGCCGGGTACTTGTTGGGCACCACGCGCACGCGCCAGCCGGGGCCGTCGGGTTCGCCGCCGGCGGGACGCAGCGCGTCCACCTCCGGCGGCGTCAGCGCTTCGTTGCCGGCGCAGAAGGGACACGGCGCCGCCGGGGCATCACGTTCCGCCGCATCCGCCGGCCGCGAGGCCCGGGCCGGCGCGATGATGGAGAGCTTGCCGCTGGCCGGATTGCGGCGCAGGTCGCCTCCGTCCGGCGTCACCGCCCGCTCCCGTTGCCGCCGGTCGCGAACTCGTCGCGGCCGTGGTGCTTCGCCGCATACATGGCCGCGTCCGCGCGCGCGAGCGCGGTGGTCTCGTCCGGGTCGTCCACGGCCACGAGACTGCCGCCGGCCGAGACCGTCACGCGGAGGCCCGCGTCTTCGGCCGTGGCGAACCGGGAGTCGTGGATGAGGCGCACGAGGCGGCGTCCGTACACGGTGAGGTCGTCGGCGGTGGCGAGGCTGCAGATGATCACGAACTCGTCGCCGCCCGGGCGCGCGGCGATGTCCATCTCGCGCACGTTGTCGGAGAGGACGCCGGCCACGAAGCGGATCGCCCCGTCGCCGGCGGCGTGCCCGAGACGGTCGTTGATCGCCTTGAGCTCGTCGATATCCACGTGGATGACGCCGTATCTGCGCCCGAGTCGCTGGTACATGGCGAACTGCTGGGCGAGCGCCGCGTCAAGGTACCGCCGGTTGAACAGGCCCGTCAGCGGGTCCGACACGGCCGAGTCGGAGAGTTCCTGGATGCGGCCGGCGAGCTCCTTGCCGGCGACGCTCTCGAGCTCCCCGAAGATCTCGACGCCATGACGACGCCCCTCGATCTCGAAGACCGCCGTCTTGACGTAGACGGCGAGGCGTTCGCCGTCCTTGCGCTTCAGGAACACCTCACTGATCGAGCGCTCCTCCCCGTTCTCGATGCAGTCCTGGAGAGGGCAGCCCGAAAGACAGAGACGGGCGCCCGTGAGGTCGGTGTGGACGAGGATCTCATCGCTGCACTGGCGGCCGATCACGTCTTCGGCGGTGTAGCCGGTGATGCGCTCCGCACCGGCGCTCCAGTAGACGATGGTGCGGTCGGCATCGGTGACGTACACGCCGTCGCTGATCGCATCGAGGATGTGCCTGAACGCGCCGTCTATGCCATGGTCATCGGCCACGCGGAGTCAGTACCCGATGAGGGGGTGGCTCAAGCTCGGAGGAAGGAGCCTGTTGTCGGGTGCACCTGCGGAGCACCCGACGGTGAGCCCACCTCGGCGCCTGCGGCGCCTGCGTCGACTACTCGGAATCCAGGGAGGCGTCGAGCTCCGTCTTCGTGTCCGTCTCCCGGGAGCGGTACAGCTGCCGCGCGTCGCGCAGGCGCTCGCTGCTCTCGTCGAGCACCGCGGCCATCTCCCGCCAGAGGCAGACGTCCTTCTTCAGGTACTTGCTCTTGATCGTGGCGCCACACTCGTCGCTGAGGGGGCATGCGTAGCAGACCTCGTTCTCGACCACGTTGCGGGTCTTGCGCGCGAGCTCGCCCTCGTCGATGCGCCGGTAGGCGTCGAGCAGGAGTCCTTGGACGTCACCCTCGATCGTCACCTGGAAACGGGGCATCCGCTCGGGCTCGTCGTAGAGGAACACGCCGTTCGTCCAGTGCGCCAGCTCGAAGACCTGGTCGAGCGTCTGCCGCTCCATGATGCTGCGGATCTCCTCACGCGTCGTGTAGCCCTTCTCGATGAGGCGCTGGCCGAGCGGCTTGAACTTCTTCTGTTCGTGGGACAAGCCCGCATCCTCCATGAGCGCCTCGGCCAGCCGCTGCTCGCTGAGGCAGCCGGCCTTCACGAGGCGCGTGCCGAGCTTCTCGTCGGTGATCGGCAGAGAGATGGCCTCGACGCGCCCGTTCACCAGGTAGATGAAGCCGTACTCCTCGAAATCGCGGACTTCGAGCACGCCGGTGGAGGCGCCCTGCGCGAGGAACTGCAGGACGCCGGCGAGGTGGAACCGATGGATGGATCCTTCGAGCAGCATGGTCACTCTCTGCGCCGGATGCCGGTCACAGTAGCCAGTATCGGCAACGTCTCAGCTTTCGTGAGTGTGGAGGAGAGGCGGGCCGGGCCTCCGGCGCCAAATTGACCCGGCCTCCGCCGCGCCGCTATACTCTGCGTTCTGACTATCGGCAATCGTGCGAGGAAGCAGTGAAGAGGACCTACCAGCCCAACACCCGCAAGCGCAGCAAGACCCATGGCTTTCGCAAGCGCATGAGCACGCGCGCGGGTCGGTCGGTGATCAAGAGCCGCAGGCAGAAGGGGCGCAAGCGCCTCTCCGCATAGCCGCGGGCCCTGATGGCCGCCAAACGCTCCCGACTTTCTCGCTCCTCCGACTTCCAGCGCATCTATCGGCAGGGGAGCTCGACGGCCTCTCGCTTCCTGGTGCTGTACTGGTTCAAGCGCCCGGCCGAGCCGGGTGACGAGGGGCCGCGTCTCGGCCTCTCGGTGTCGAAGAAGCTGGGCGGAGCCGTCGTCCGTAATCGCATCAAACGGCTGCTGCGCGAGGCCTTCCAGGCGAACGCGGGGCGGCTTGCCGAGGAGTACGATCTGGTCGTGATCGCGCGCCCGCAACTCAACGAGCTCGTCGCCCGCGAGGGCGAGGGCGAGAAGGGCCTCGTGGCCGGAGCCGTACAGGAGCTGCTGGACCGCTCCGGCCTTCTCGCGGCAGGACAGGCATGAACCGCATCCTCGCCGGCGTCAACGCGGGGCTTGGCGCCGTCTTCATCGGTCTCATCAAGGTGTACCAGTACACCCTCTCGCCCATGCTCGGGCAGCGCTGCAAGTACTACCCGTCCTGCTCCAACTACGCCATCGGCGCGCTGCGCGAGCACGGCCCCATCAAGGGCATCGGCCTCGCGGGCTGGCGGCTGCTTCGCTGCAATCCCTTCAGCAACGGCGGCTACGACCCGGTGCCGCCGCGGCACCACGGCTGCGGGCACGACCACGTCCACGAGAATGTGAGCGCACGTGTATAACTTCCCCGTCCTCTCGCAGCTCATCCTGCTGCTGCACTGGATCCTCGTCACGATCAACGACTTCCTGTCGGGGCTCGGACTCGGCTACAGCTGGACCTGGGGCCTGGCGATCATCGGCCTCACGATCATCGTGCGCCTCATCCTCTTCCCGCTCACCTGGAAGCAGTACAAGTCGGCGCAGCAGATGCAGGTGATCCAGCCGCAGATCAAGGAACTGCAGAAGAAGTACAAGGGCGACCGCGGCAAGCTGCAAGAAGAGACGATGAAGCTCTACTCGGAGCACCGCGTGAACCCGTTCGCGTCGTGCCTCCCGCTGATCCTGCAGCTGCCGGTGTTCATCAGCCTCTACGCGGCGATCAAGGGCCTGGGGCCGCTGTCGGCGCCCGCGTACCAGGCGTCGGTGGAGTTGCTGAACAAGGCGCCCTTCTTGTGGATCCCGGAGCTTGGCAAGCCGGACCCCTACTACGTCCTGCTCGTCCTGTACGTGGTCACGCAGATGATCTCGACCGAGCTCATGGTCGCGACGCAGAGCGACCAGACGCAGAAGTGGATCATGCGCGCGATGCCGATCATGTTCGTGATCTTCCTGTTCAACTTCCCGGCGGGTCTCTTCGTGTACTGGGTGACGACGAACGTCTGGACGATCGGCCAGCAGCTGATCATCAAGCGGACCATGCCGAAGCCCGAGGAGCTGGCGGCGAAGGCCAAGGCCAAGCCCAAGAAGCGCAGCCGCTTCATGGAGGCCATGATGGCGTCCCAGTCCGAGGCCGTGAAGCAGCGTGAGCAGAAGATGGCCCAGAAGGGCGAGGGCGGCGGCGCGTCCAAGCAGGGCAGCGTCGCGGCCGGCAAGAAGCCCGCGCAGGGCGGCAAGAAGCCGCCGCCCGGCAAGGCCAAGCGCAAGCAGACGCCGGGCGGCAAACCCGGCCAGCCGGCGGGCGCCAGGCCCAAGGGGACGGGCGGTCAGCAGGGCAAGCCACGCCCGGCCGGCCAGCAGCCCAAGAAGACTCAGCCGGCCGACAAGCCGGCCGGCGGCGCGCCCGAGCAGGGCGGCGACGGAGGAACGACCACGAGCGCGGACGGTCCGGCGGACGAGTGACGCCGCCTGGGCCGCCCACGCCTTTCCCACCCGACCAGGGAGCAGGATCGATGGAAGAGCCGGACGACCTCCAGCCGATCGACGAAGACGAAGAAGAGACCGAGTTCGCCACCATCGCCGGCGGGGCCACCATCGAGGAGGCCAAGCGTACGGCGCTGGAGCAACTGCGCAAGATCGTGCCCTACATCAACCCTGAGGACGTCGAGTACGTCGTCGTCGAGGAGGGCAGCAAGGGTGGTCTCTTCGGCCGCGGCAAGATGCTGGCCCAGGTCGAAGCGCGCCTCTGCCCGTCTGACGAGCGCGTCGAAGCCGACCTTCCCGAAGGCGCCGAGACGCTGCGCGAGTTCATCCAGACGACTGTCGACCTCATGGGCATCGAGGCGCACGTGGGCGCCAGCGAGACGCCCGAGGGGGTCCGCGCCGAGATCAGCGGCGACGACCTCGGGCTCCTCATCGGCCGCCACGGCGCCACCATCGACGCTCTGCAGTACATCGCCGCGATCGTCGTCAACGGCGACCGTCGCGAGCGTCGTCAGGTGATCGTCGACGCGGAGGGCTATCGCGACCGCCGCGCCGCCGCCCTCACGGCGCTCGCCGACCGCACGGCCCAGAAGGTCGCGAGGGAGTCGGTCAGCATCGCGCTGAAGCCCATGACGGCCGCTGAGCGCAAGGTGATCCACCTGCACCTCAAGGACCACTCGCGCGTCGAGACCGTGTCCGAGGGCAACGAACCGTTCCGCGCCGTCGTCGTCTCTCCGAGACAACCGTCAGTCTGAACTCCGCGGGCATCTCTCCATAAAGGAGGGACGCCGAACCGCCGAGAAGATGTGCGGGCGCGGTGATCGCGCCAAGCAGACGACAGGAGGGATCCTATGCGTGTCATGAACCCCGGACGCGGAGCCGTGCTGCTCCTCGTGCTGGCGCTTGTGCTCGTTGCCGTCGCGGGGTGTGGCGGCAGCGACCAGGCGGCGCCGGCCAGTTCCGCGGCAGCCACCGCGGCCTCCGGCCAGTCGGCCGACCAGATCGTCAAGGACAGCGAGGCGAAGATGGCGACGGTGAAGAGCGCCTCGTTCGTCGTCGACCTCGGTCTCCAGGTCCAGGGCGACACCGCGAAGATGACCGATCCCACGGCCAAGGCGCTGCTCTCGCAGGGCATCACCTTCCACGCCGAGGGCGCCAGCGCCAACGATCCTACCGCCGTCGACATGACGATGAGCCTGGGCATCGCCGGGCAGAACCTCGAGTTCGGCATGAAGAGCGAGGGCAAGAAGTCGTGGCTCGAGTACCAGGGCACCTGGTACGCGCTCGACGCCAAGAACGCCAAGTCGCTCGACGAGCAGGCCCAGACCGGGGCCGCGCCGACCGAGCAGCTCAAGAGCATGGGCGTCGACCCGTCCACCTGGGGCACCGAGTACCAGCTCGTGGGCACCGAGGACCTTAACGGCGTGCAGGTCTACCACGTTTCGGCGACGGCCGACCCGCAGAAGCTGGCGGATTCGCTGACCAAGGCCGCCGAGGACCCGGCTCTCCAGAGCAAGCTCGGCGGCTCGAGCAGCGAGCTCGGGCAGCTCAGCCAGGGGCTCAAGGAGAACCAGAAGCAGGCTGAGGAGCTCGGCAAGGCCCTCAAGGACGCCACGGTGGACTACTGGATCGGCGTCGACGACCAGCTCATGTACAAGGCGCAGTTCGGCGCCTCCATGGACATGTCGAAGCAGAAGGACATGCAGGGTGTCACCGGCATGACCATGAAGGGCGAGATGACGATGGCCGACTTCGACCAGCCCGTCGCCGTGACGCCGCCGACGAGCTCGAAGTCGTTCGAGGAGTTCATGAACCAGCTGTTCGGCGGGATGATGGGCGGCAGCGGGGGCTTGACGCTCTGAGGTGACACGGGGAGGCGGCGCGGGACGCGCCGCCGGACCCGGGAACGAGAAGGGCCGGGGCCGCCGTGAGGCGGCCCCGGCCCTTCTTCGTGGTCCAGGCGGCCTGCGGCCGCCGTGCGTCAGTCGCTCAGCGGTCCCAGTCGAAGTCGCGCGCCTGGGTCTTCTCCCAGGAGGCGCTCTCGTCGTCGCTGCGCTGGCCGAGCAGCGACTTGCTGAGGAACTCAGGCGGCTTCTGCGCCGCCTCGCGCGGCGTCTCCGGCTCGGCCGCAGGGCCCGCGGGCGCGGCGGCCGGCGGCTGCGCCGCCGGTGCGGCGGCCTCGGGCGCCGCCTGCGCGCGCTGGGCGGCGGCGCGACTGATCTGCGCCGGCGCGAGCTGCACCGTCCCGTCGGCGCGCACGCCGGCGTTGGGCTGCAGTGTGAGCTCCTCGTATCCGCGGTCGTCCATGCTCACGTCGCCGCTGTCGAGGTCGACACGGAAGCGGTACCACCCCATCGTCCACATGAACGTGGCGGCGACGGTCTCGCCGTCGAAGCCGACGTGGACGTGCGGCAGGCCCAACTGCTCGTTGGTCTCGGCGATCTTGCGCGGGACCCTGCTCACGTTGAGCAGGTCGACGCCGCGCTGGAGGAGCGTGAGCGACTCGGCCGCGGCCGTGGCCTCGGCGGCCGACGGGACCGGGGGCTCCTCGGCGGCTGGCTCGCCCGGAAGCGCGCCGTCGCCGGCGGCGACCGCCGCCGCGGCGTCGGCCGCGGCGATCTCGCCGGTGCTCTGGTCCTCGACCTCTTCGGCCGCGAGCATCTCGTCCGAGATGACGTCGATGGGCTGCGTGTCTTCGAACACGGTGGGCGAGAGAGCGGGCGCCTCGTCGGCGGGCGCCTCGGCGTCCGGCCCGGCGGCGGCCACGACGGCTGCCGCGGCGACGATGGGCTCGTCCGCTGTGGCCGGTTCCTCCACGACGACTTCGTCGACGACGATCTCCTCGACGACGGCCGCCTCCGCCTCGACTGCCTCGCCGGGCGCCTCTTCGACGGGCGTCTCCGTCGCCGGAGTCGGCCAGGCTGCCTGCTGCGGGGGCGGGCCGGACTCTGCCTCGCGGAGCGCCGCCATCTCGGCGGCGAACTCGGCCGGCGTCTCGCCCCAGGTGCGCTCGCCCGGCACGGACGAGTCGCCGGTGAGCGAGCCGGGCTCCGGCTCCGGCGAGGCCGCGCCGAGCCGCGCGAAACGGCCGGCGAGCTCCTGCCGCTCGGCCTCTGCGCGCGCCAGCTCGGCCTTGAGGCCTTCGATCTGGGCGTCCTTGTCCTTGAGCGCCTGCCAGAAGGCATCGCTCTCGGCGTGCGTGTCGCGCGTCGGCGGCTCGGCGACGGGCGCCGCCTCCGGCTGCTCTTCGGTGCGGGCCTCGACGCGCGTCTCGCGCATGCGCCCGTTGTTGGCCGGAGCGGGCGCGGCGGCGACGGGCTCGTCCTGGCCCACGTACGCCTGTCCGCACAGAGAGCAGATGATCCGCTCGTCGCCGTGCTCGTCGACGATCATCTGGGTCCACTCGCCGGCGAGGAGGGTGCGGCCACACTCTGCGCAGACGGCCTGATCCTGGTCGTCCTTACCGCGGCCGAAGATGCGTCCGAACATCGTCACTCCCGTGTCTGGAACGCCCCGCAGGGCCGAAAAAACGCTGCAAGAAGGCACATGATAGCAGACCCCGGGAGCGCCGGCCCCGGGTCAGTCTTCGTCGTCCGCGTCGTCCGGGGTCGTCTCGTACTGGGCGAGGACGTCGCGCGCTCGCGCGAGGTCACCCTCGTTCACCAGGATGCGGAACGGGTGGATCGACGGCATGGGGTACACGTCCGGAGCGCCGGGGCCGCCGACGACGGCCTCCACTCCGGCCTGCTCGAGGACCCCCACGACGACGTTGGCAAGGCCTGCATCACTGACGGTGGTCACGGCCACGAACTCCATCGCGTCACCTCGCAGTCCGGCTCCCGCGCCCTGCGCACGGCGCACTCCGAGTATACCCGCGGGCCGACGGAGCCTCCCGGTGCGCCGTCGGACGCCGGCTCAGCCGGCGACGAGCGCGCGCAGGCGGGCCAGGTTCTCCTCGTCGGGACCCTGGCCGTCGAACCCCGGCACCTCGAGGATGCCGGGCAGGTCGGCGAACGCCGGCTCGTTGACGATCGTGCGGAACCCCTGCGTGCCGAGGTCGCCCTCGCCTACGTTCTCGTGGCGGTCGCGGTTCGAGCCGAGCGGCGTCTTGGAGTCGTTGAGGTGCAGCGCGACGAGGCGTTCGCGGCCGCAGCCGGCGTCGACGGCCTCGAGCGCCTCGGCCATGCCGGCGGGCGTGCGCAGGTCGACGCCGGACTCGAAGATGTGCGCCGTGTCGAGGCACACGCCGAGACGCGGGTCCCCGCCGGCGGCGTCGATGATCTGGCCGAGCTCGGAGAAGTCGACGCCCATGGTGCCGCCGGCGCCGGCCGTGTTCTCGAGCAGCAGGCGCACCGGCGAGCCCTCGCTCTCGGCGAGCGCGCGACGCAGGCCGGCCTGCACGCGCTCGAGGCCGGCCTCGAAGCCCGAGCCCATGTGCGAGCCGATATGGGTGACGATCGCGTCGGCGCCCAGCTGGTCGGCCGCCGCAAGGGCGCCGATCAGCGACGTGACCGACTTCTCGTAGAAGTCCTCCTTCTCGCTGGCGAGGTTGATCAGGTAGATGGTGTGGATGAGGACGAAGCGGATCGGCGACGCGGCGCGCGCTTCGCGGAACTGCGCCGCGTCCCTGTCCTTGTAGACCGTCGGCGCCCAGGTGCGCGGGCTGCCGGCGAAGAACTGGACCGCCTCCGCGCCGATGTCCACGCCGTTCTCGATGGCGTGCCACACGCCGCCCGACGACTTCACGTGTGCGCCGAAATACATCCTGTGATCCTCCTTCTCAGACGAGGTCCCGCGGCGCCTGGTGCCACCACGACCTCGTGAAGACCTCTCGTTCGTCGCCGTCCTCGCCCTCGTACACGGCGACCTCGTCGGCCACGTAGAACGTGTCCGCGTCGCACGTCATCTCCCCGTGCGTCACGATGTGAAACCGACCCTGCGCGCCGCGGAGGAGGACCGATTCGGCGTCGACGCTGACCTTGGCCGAGAGCGGATCGCCCTCGCGCAGGCCGTAGCTCACGCGGTTCCACTCCTCGCTCTCCCAGCCGTTGGGCAGGACGACGTTGCCGCCGTCGGCGTAGCGGAAGGTCCAGGTGATGTCGTCGGCGGCGAGATCGCGCGTGTACGCACGGCCGCCCTTGCCGCCGCCGAGCGTCTTCTCGCCGAGGCCCTCCGGAACGACGGGAGGGTCGAACGGCCGCAGATCCGCGTCCTCCGGACGCTCCGGCCGCACAGGTAGTTCGAAGAAGCTCTCGCCGGCCATCACCGTGAGCGTGACCGGTTCGGGCGAAGGCCACGCCCACGGCCAGTAGGTCGGCGAGAGGGCCAGGCGCAGGCGGTGGCCGGCCGGGAAGGACTGGGCGATCGCATCCAGCGCGATCGTCGCCTCGTACTCCCGGCCGGGCTCGAGGCGCTCGGGCGTCTCGTGGCTCGTCAGGTGCGTCAGGTTGAAGACCTGGGTCGTGACGAGCCGGGAGGCGCCGCCCGGCGCCACGTCGTCGAGCCGGGCGGCGACCAGCGCCAGCGGCCGGTCGCTCGCGAAGCGGAGCGTGAGCCGCGGGTGGCCGAGGATCTCCAGCGGCTCGGCCAGCGGCGCCGAGGTGAAGCAGAGCGACTGGCCCTCCGCGGCGCGCTGGTCGGGGGCGAAGTCGCTCGGCTGACTCTCGGCGCACCAGGCGCCGGCGTCCGCGCCGCAGAGCTGCGCGCCGAGGATCGTGAGGCGGCCGCCGTCCGCGCCCTGCGCGGCCGCCGCCTCGGCATCCGGCCCTTCGTCGCTCCCGGCGCTACGCAGCACGGCGTCGGCGTCGAGTCGCAGCCGCCGGCCCACGATGCGCGGCGACGGCCATTCCTCCTCCGCCACCCAGCGGCCCGGCACCTCGTCCATCCACGGCGCCGGCGCCACGGACTCCTGCATCCACACGCGCAGCATCGGCTCGTCCATGACGCCTGTGTCGATGCCCTTCAGCCAGTGGTCCCACCAGCGCAGCGCCTCCTGGAGGAAGCCGATCGCCGGCCCCGGCGTCACGTAGTGGGGGAAGGCGTGCGGCCACGGGCCGATCAGCCCCTTGCGCGGCCCCGACAGTCCCTCCAGCAGGCGCGGGACGCTGTTCGTGTAGCCGTCGGTCCAGCCGCCGATGGCGTAGACGGGCACCTCGATCGCGGCGTAGTCCTCGCAGACGGAGCCGTGCTTCCAGTAGGCGTCTCGCCGCTGGTGGGCGAGCCAGGTGCGGATCCACGGCTCGTTCGCCTCGAGCCGCCGCTCCCAGAGCTCGCGCCAGCGGGCGCCCACGGCCGCCTCGTGGGGCGGCTGGCACTGCCAGTGCAGCATGCACGTGCTCCAGTGCAGCAGGTCGGTCGCCAGCACGCAGCCGCCCTTGTAGTGCACGTCGTCGGCGTAGCGGTCGTCGGTGCTCATCAGGGTGATGATCGCTTTGAGCGCCGGGGGGCGACAGGCGGCGAGCTGGAGGCTGTTGAAGCCGCCCCACGAGATGCCGGTCATGCCCACGCCGCCCGAGCACCAGGGCCGGGCGGCGAGCCAGGCGATGACCTCGAGCAGGTCCTTCTGCTCCTGCGCCTGGTACTCGTCCTGCAGGAAGCCGTCCGATTCGCCGCTCCCGCGCAGGTCGACGCGCACGCACGCGTAGCCGCGCGCGGCCCAGTACGGGTGGATGAGGACGTCGCGCGTGGCCATCCCGTCGCTGAGCCGGTAGGGCACGGCCTCGAGGATGGCCGGCACCGGGTCCTCTTCGGCGTCCACCGGCAGCCAGACGCGCGCCGCGAGCTTCGTCCCGTCGCGCAGGGGGATCCAGACGTACTCCAGCTGGTGGACCTCGCGAAGGACTGCGTCGCGCTCGGGCATCTCGACCTCCACGTCGGCTGCGGGAAGGGCTCGAGTGTACCGGGCGGCCACAGGAGGCGGCAACGACCCCCACGCAGGCATTGCCGGGGACCTCGTGCGGTCCGGGTGCAGGACAGCGGCACGCCGTTGTGGAATACCTGCGCAGTCTCGTCACTGTCGAGGAGGACAGATGGACCAGGAGAGCATGGAGCGCTGCCGCACCTGCCCGGCGTTCGCCAAGATCCCGGGACCGGGCGAGGCAGGCACGTGCCGGGCGGCGCCGCCCGTCGTCCTCCAGCAGGAGAACTACTTCCGCGGCTCCACGCGCGAGCTGCCCTTCGGTGCGTTCCCCGTGGTCGGCGGGTTCCCGCTGGTCTCGCTGGACGACTACTGCATGTCCCACCCGGGCAACCGGACGAAGCTGATGTGACCCGGGCGCCAGGAAGTGGCCGGCCAGCCTGCGGGGGCGCGGCCGGCCACCTCCCGGCGCCCGGGTGACGCTTCCGGCCTGCCGGCGTGGCTCGCCCGGGCCGACGCACCGGTGGTAAGGTTGACCGGCGCGGAGGGCGGCAGAGCCGCCGCGCCGTCAACGGCCCCAATCCCCAGGAGAGCATCCGCTCATGTGCGGCATCTTCGGCTTCGCCGGCTCGCCCGACCGGCAGCTTCTCGGGCGCATGGCCGCCGCCATCGTGCATCGCGGCCCCGATGACGCCGGCGCCTTCGAGACGCCGTCCGTCAGCCTCGGCCACCGCCGCCTGAGCATCATCGACCGCGAGGGCGGGCACCAGCCCGTGGCCAACGAGGACGAGACCGTCTGGCTCGTCTACAACGGCGAGGTCTACAACTACCGCGAGCTGCGCGCCGAGCTCGAGGCCGCCGGCCACACCTTCCGCACGCACTGCGACTCCGAGGTCATCGTCCACGCCTACGAGGAGTGGGGCGCCGCCTGCGCCGCGCGCTTCAACGGCATGTGGGCCTTCGCCATCGCCGACCTGCGCGGCGCCGGGGAGGATGGGCGCGGCGGCAAGCTCGTGCTGAACCGCGACCACTTCGGCATCAAGCCTCTGTACTACGCGCGCTCGCCGCGGACCGGCCGCCTGCTGTTCGCCAGCGAGATCAAGGCGCTGCTCCAGGACCCCGAGCTGGTCGCCGAGCCGGACGAGCAGATGATCTTCGAGTACCTGCAGCACGGGTTCCACGACCACCGCGCCGAGACGTTCTTCACGGGCGTGTACCACGTGCCGTCGGCGACGTGGATCGAGCTGCCGCTGGGCGAGACCGCCGCGACCGGCATGCTGACCGCTCCGCTCGAGAGTACGGCCTACTGGACGCCGGTGCTCAGCACCGACGGCGGCGACGATCCGGCCGACTTCAGGCGCCGCTTCCGCGACAGCGTCGAGCGGCGCCTCGTCTCCGAGGTCCCCGTCGGCTCCTGTCTCTCCGGCGGCCTGGACTCGACGACGATCATCAGCTTCATGAGCGAGCTGCTCAAGGAGGACGCGCCGGACGCGGCCTCGCTGCGCGGCCAGCTCAAGACCTTCAGCGCCGTCTTCGACGGCGATCCCATCGACGAGCGCGAGTACATCGAGACCGCCGTCGAGAGCACCGGCGCCGACACCACCTACACCAACCCGACCTCGCACGAGTTCATCAGCGAGCTGCGCGACTTCGTCTGGCACCAGGAAGAGCCCATCGTCAGCACCGGCCCCTACGCGCAGTGGTGCGTGATGCGCTCCGCGCGCGAGCAGGTCACCGTGCTGCTCGACGGCCAGGGCGGCGACGAGCTGATCGCCGGCTACGTGCCGTATCAGCTCGTCTACCTGCGCCAGCTGCGCAAGGAGCGCAAGTACGACGTGCTGCGCAGGGAGGCCACCGCCTCCCGCGACGTGCTCATGCCGCTGGCCAAGCGGAGGATCAAGCAGCGACGCAAGCAGCTGCCGACGAGCAAGCTCCTGCGCCGGGACTTCCTCGCCCGCACCACGGACCCCGGCTACGGGCGTTCCCAGTCGGAGCTCAAGGAGCGCCTGCTCCAGGACCTGCTCACGTACAGCCTGCCGTGCCTGCTCCGCTACGAGGACCGCAACTCCATGGCGTTCAGCATCGAGAGCCGGGTGCCGTACCTCGATCAGGAGTTCGTGGACCACATCCTCAGCCTGCCGGAGGACGCGATCGTGCGTCACGGCTGGAGCCGCTGGATCCTGCGCGCGGCGCTCAAGGGCACGCTGCCCGAGAAGATCCGCCTGCGCCGCTGGAAGGTCGGGTTCACGACGCCGGAGATGCGCTGGATCAAGGCGCGCCGCGCCGCGTTCACCAGTCTCTACCAGTCGCCGACGTTCCAGGCGCGCCCGTACTGGGACGGCGAAGCCGTGGTGAGCGCGTTCCGCGCCTGCTGCCGCGGCGAGGTCGAGGAGAGCATGTTCTTCTGGCGCGCCGCCAACATCGAGCTCTGGCTGCGCGAGTTCGTCGACGTGAGCGTGGTGCTCGAGGGCGCCGACGTGGAGGCGGCGCTGAGCGCGCCGGTCCCCGTCGGCCCGGTGCACCGCGGCAGCATCGCCGAGGCCGGCGACGCGCGCGTTCCGGCGCTGCTCGGGGCTGCAGGCGGCAGCGCTGCGGCCGCCGAGGCCGAGCGCCTCTTGGCCGGGTACGCGCCGAACGAGGAGAAGCACCTGTTCGGCGTCGCCGGCCGCACCGTCTTCGCCCGCCTGCCGCTGCACACCGACCTCGTCGGCCGCGGCGACGATCTGGACGACCTCCTGCGCCGCCAGATCGCGGAGCACGTCCGGCCGGGCGACCTGGTCGTCATGGCCGAGAAGCCCATCGCCGCCAGCCAGGGCCGCAGTTACGCGCTCGACGAGATCCACCCCACGAAGCTGGCCAAGGTCCTCAGCAAGGCCGTGACCAAGACGCCGCACGGCATCGGTCTCGGCATCCCCGAGACCATGCAGCTCGCCATCGACGAGGCCGGCGCGCCGCGCATCGTCGCCGCGGCCGGCATCTCCGCCGCCGGCAAGCTGGTCGGCAAGCGCGGCCTCTTCTACAAGGTCGCCGGCGCCAACGTGGAAGCCATCGACGGCCCCACCTGGAACACGCTGCCGCCGCACAACACCCACGCCAAGCTGGGACCGGCCGATCCGGACGGCGTCGCGGCGCACCTCGCCCATCTCCTGAGCGACGCCGCAGGGGGCCGCGTCGAGTTCGTCGTGATCGACGCCAACGACCTCACGGCCACCGTGCTCGGCGCCTCGGCCGGCGCCGACCGCGCGCTCGCCAAGCGCCTCATGCGCGACAACCCGCTGGGCCAGGGACACGAGCAGACGCCGGTCTGCGTCCTTCGCCCGCTCGGCGATCTGCCCTCGCAGAGCTAGCCGCCCTCCGCGCACGGAGTGCGTGACCGCGCTCGCCTCGCGGTGTATAACGTGGCTCGTCGGAAGCAGAGCCTACGAGGAGGGTCACGCGGTGAGCATCGTCGAGGTCAAGGAACTGCGCAAGCAGTACGACCCGCCCAAGGGCGTGCTGGCCGTCGACGGCGTGAGCTTCGACATCGCCGAGGGCGAGATCTTCAGCCTCCTCGGCCCCAACGGCGCCGGCAAGAGCACGACCATCTCCATGCTGAGCTGCCTGCTCAAACCCACCGGCGGCGACGCCACGGTGGCCGGTCACTCCATCGTCGGCGACCCGCAGTCGGTCAAGGAGACCATCGGGGTCGTCCCGCAGGACATCGCCTTGTACCCCGACATGAGCGCCCGCGAGAACCTCGTGTTCTGGGGCCGTATGTACGGGCTGTCGGGCGACGAGCTCAAGAAGCGCGTCGACGAGGTGCTGGAGCTCATCACCCTCGTCGACCGCCAGAAGGACCGCGTCGACAAGTTCAGCGGCGGCATGAAGCGGCGCGTCAACATCGGCGTCGCGCTGCTGCACAAGCCCAAGGTGCTCTACCTCGACGAGCCGACGGTGGGGATCGACCCGCAGAGCCGGCGGTCGATCCTCGACGGCATCCTCGCGCTCCGCGACCAGGGCATGACGATCCTCTACACCACGCACTACATGGCAGAGGCTCAGGAGCTCAGCGATCGGATCGCCATCGTCGACCACGGCAAGATGATCGCCATCGGGACGCACGAGGAGCTCGTGAAGATCGTCGGCGAAGGCGCCCGCGTCGCGGCGCGGGTCGACCACTACCTCGAGGGCATGGCCGAGCGCTGGCGCGAGGTCAAGGGCGTCGAGAAGGTCGACGTCGAGGAGGACGAGGCCGTGCTGCTCACGGAGGACCCGAACGAGGTCCTGCCGCGGCTGTTCGAAGCTGCGGCCGCGGCCGGCTCCCGCATCACCGAGATCAACGTCACGGAGCCGAACCTCGAGATGGTCTTCCTGCACCTGACCGGACGCGCGCTGCGCGAGTGACCCTGACGACGTGACCAAGATCCTTGCCATAGCTTGGAAGGACCTGCGCAGCACGTTCCGCAACGTTCCGGCGCTGGTGATGATGCTGGCTGCGCCGCTCGCGCTCGCCGCCCTTCTCGGCTTCGCCTTCGGCGGCGGCAACGGGTTCGACATCGCCGCGACCAAGGTCGTGGTGGCGAACCTGGACAGGGGCGGCGCCGAGGCCGGCCAGAACGCCGGCGCCGCCATCCAGAGCATCCTCACGAGCAAGGACCTCAAGGACGTGCTCGAGACGAGCACGAAGAGCTCCGAGGCCGCCGCCCGGCAGGCCGTCGACGACGGCAAGGCGGCGGTGGCCGTCATCGTCCCGGAGGACTTCAGCGCCGTCGTCTTCGGCAGCGACCCGACGGCGACCAGCCGGGTCGAGCTCTACGAGAACCCGACCAGCGAGATCGGCGGCTCCATCGTGGAGGGCGTGGTCGGGCAGGTGCTGGCCGACTTCAACGGCTCGCGCGCGGCGGCGGCCGGCGCCGTCGCGTTGCGTTCGGACGCGGGAGGCGACCCACCCGCGGCCCAGGTCGCCGGTACCGCGGCCGAGCAGTTCAACCATGCCGGCGGTGTCTCGGCCGGCCTGCAGATCAGCCAGCGCTCGCCGCAGGCGGGCGCCACCGAGAAGGAGGTCAGCGTCACCGGGGCCATCCTCTCCGGCATGATGATCTTCTTCATGTTCTTCGGCGCGGCCAACGTGGCGCGCACGATCCTCACCGAGGACCGCGACGGCACCATGCCGCGCCTCTTCACCACGCCGACGCGGCACGGCGTGATCATCGCCGGCAAGTTCGTCTCGGTGTTCGTCACGGTGCTCGTTCAGGCGATCGTGCTGCTCATCGCCGGCCGCCTGATCTTCGGCATCCAGTGGGGCCGCCTGGACGCCGTCGTCCTGCTCACGGTGGTCGCCGCCGGCGTGGCCGGCGGCCTCGCCCTCCTCGTCATCTCGTTCGCGAAGACGCCGGCGCAGGCCGGAGCCATCGGCTCCGGCGTCTACCTTGTCCTCGCCCTGCTGGGCGGCAACTTCACCGGGACGGCGCAGAGCAGCGGCGTCTACGGCATCGTCCAGAAGTTCACGCCCAACGGCTGGCTCATCGAGGGCTGGGACACGACGATGCGCGGCGGCGGGGCGCTGGACATCCGCTGGCAGGTGCTGGTCCCGCTGGGGTTCGCCGTCGCCTTCTTCTTCTTCGCCGTCCTCAAGATGAGGAGGCGGTTCGCATGAGGCTCGCCGCCATCCTCGCCCGCAAGGACCTGCTGGAGACCCTGCGCGACAGGCTGTCGTTCGTCTTCATCCTGGTGATGCCGCTGGCCTTCACGCTGTTCTTCGGGCTGCTCTTCGGCGGCGGCAGCAGCACGGACAAGCTGCCGCTGGCGGTGTGGGACGTGGACGGCGGCGCGGCTGCGAAGCAGCTCGTCGCCGACCTGGACAAGTCCCCGGTCGTCAGGGTGGTGGTGAAGCAGGGCGACGAGTTCGAGACGTGGATGGCGGACGAGCGCGCCGCCGCCGGCCTGCTCATCCCGAAGGGCTACAGCGCCGCGGTGGCCTCAGGCGAGAAGGCCGATCTCACGATCGTCTCCACACAAGGCTCGAACGGCGCCGCAACGGCCGCCAGCGAGGTGCGCTCGCTCGCCGGCGAACAGGTCACGGTGGAGCTGGCCTCGCGCGCGGCTGCAGAGGCGATCTGGGCCACGCGCAGCATGCCGCAGGGCGCGCAGGACGGCGTGGTCGCCGAGTCGGCCGCCCAGGCCCGACCCGTCGTCGCTCAGGCGCTGGCCCACCCGGCCGTGAGCACCAAGGTCGTGGAGGCCGGCGCCGCCGCCGGCCAGACGCCGAGCGGGTTCGTCCTCAGCTCTCCCGGCATGATGGTGAACTTCATCCTCTTCAGTCTCCTGACGGCCGGCATCGCGCTCATCGTCGAGCGCCAGAACGGCACGCTGCAGCGCCTGATGACCACGCAGCTCCGCCGCTGGGAGCTCATCGGCGGCAAGGCCGCCGGGATGTTCCTGCTCACGTTCGTCCAGCAGATCCTGCTGCTCGGCGTCGCCCAGCTCTTCTTCGGGGTGGACTACCTGCGCGACCCTGCGGCGCTGCTGGTCATGATGGTCTCGCTCTCGCTGGTGGCGAGCACGCTGGGTCTGCTGCTCGCCTCGGTGATGAAGAGCGAGCAGGCACTCATCGCGACCACCGTGCTCGTCTCGATGGCCGTCGCCGCCATGTCCGGCGCCTGGTTCCCGCTGGAGATCACCGGTCCGACCTTCCAGTCGGTCGGCCACCTGCTGCCGACCGCCTGGATCCTCGACGGGCTGCGGGGCATCGTGGTGCGCGGGTTCGACGTCTCCGACGTGCTGCCCGCGTTCGCCGTCTCCGCGGCGTGGTCCGCGGGGTTCTTCGTGCTCGCCGTCTGGCGCTTCCGCCTCAGCGAATAGTCGGCGTAGCTGGATCATCGTCGGGTGCGCCGAAGGTGCACCCGACAGTGAGTCGGCTCAGTCCTTCTTCGGCCTGATGCTCGCGTCCTTGGGCAGCGCCAGACCGGCCTCGACCTCGATCGCCTTGATGATCCCGCTCGGCACGGGGCAGGCCGGGTGCACGAGATGCTCGGCGGCGAGCCTGAGGGTCACGGGTCCCTCGCCGCGGTAGCTGATCTCCTTGTACGGGTCGACCTCGGTGAGCGCCTCGGCGAGCTGCTCCACGTAGCCGCACTCGGTCTCGAACTCGACGCGTACAGTTGCGGCCGTCGGTGGTCGTCTTGACGGTGGTGCAGAATCCGCAGATGCCGCTCTCGATCTCGGCTGAAGCCATCGGTCCTCCTGGTGGCGGTGCTCGTTCGGGTGAGGCAATGGTACCCCGCCGGGGTATTTTCTGAGCGCGGAAGGGTCGCCGCAAAGGCCGCGTCGGCGCGTTGGGGATGCCCGCCTACCGCTGGACTCCCGACGACGAGCGCGTCGCGCCCGACGAGGGCTGGTCCCATCCCGCCGACTGCGAGTGCCCGGCCTGCCGCGTGGCCGCGTTCTGACCGCCGCGGCCGGCCCGCGTCGACCGCCGCTGTCGCCAGTGGCGAGCAGACCAGGTATGTCCGATCCGGAGTAGCTGTACCGGTGGCGTCATGGGTGGCATCACCGGTGGCGTCATGGGTGGCATCACCGGTGGCGTCATCGTCCAGCGCACTCCCACGCCCCGGACGGCGACGCGGGGACGGCTGGCCTCCTACGGCCAGGGCAGCGTCGAGACGGCGTGCTCGACGAGCCGCAGCAGCGGCGAGGGGTACACGCCGAACACGAGCAGGAACACGGTGAGCGCGGCGAGCACGACGACGCCCGCCGCGCCTCCGGCGGCCGCGACCCGGGCGGCCGGGCCGGCGCCGGCCAGCTCCAGCTCATCGGGCCGGCGCACGTACATCACCACGATCAGGCGCGTGTAGTAGTACAGGCCGATCGTGCTGGTCAGGACGAGGACGATGACCAGCCCCCAGAGCGCCGCTCCGGCGCCGGCGCTGACGATCACGAACTTCCCGATGAAGCCCATGGTGAGCGGCATGCCCGCCAGCGAGAACAGCGCGACGGCGAAGATGGCCGCCAGGACCGGCCGGCGCGCGCCGAGGCCCCGGTAGTCCGCCAGCCGGTCGGCGTCCCGGGTCCCGGTCGAGAGCACGGTGATGACGCCGAACGCCGCGAGCGTGGTCGCGAAGTACGCGATGAGGTAGAAGCCGGCGGCCACTCCGGCGCGCTCGCCGCTCGCGAGGAACGCGACCAGCAGGTAGCCGAGGTGGGCGATGGAGGAGTACGCCAGGATCCGCTTGACGTTGTCCTGGCGCAGCGCCAGCAGGTTGCCGGCGATCATCGAGGCGACGGCGACGGCGGCGAGGGCGAGGAACAGCGTCGAGGACTGATCGGAGCTCACCGGCAGCAGGAAGCGCAGGAGCAGCGCGAAGACGGCGCCCTTGGAGACGGTCGCCACGTAGGCGGTGACCGGCGCCGGCGCGCCCTCGTACACGTCCGGGGTCCACATGTGGAACGGCACCACCGCCAGCTTGAAGCCCACACCGACGAGGATCATGACGATGCCGATGGTGACGACGACCTGCAGGGAGCCGAGGCCGCCGGCGACCAGCTTTGCTACGCCGGCGGCCGACATGGTCCCGGCCTCCGCGTAGACGAGCGCCATGCCGAAGATGAGGAAGGCGGACGTGGCGCCGGCGAGCACCAGGTACTTGACCGCCGCCTCGACGGCGTCCGCCCGGTGCACCGGATAGACGATGAGCGCGTAGAGCGAGACGCTCAGGATCTCGAGCCCGAGGAAGAACGAGGCGAAGTGCGTGCTGGCCACGAGGGCGGCTCCGCCCAGCGTGGCCGTGAGCAGCAGCACGTAGTACTCCTCGGGGCGCACGCGCAGCCGCCCGAGGTAGCTCCACGAGAGGATGGCGACGACCGCCGTCGCGACCGTGAGCAGGCCGATGAAGAAGAGCGCGTAGGCGTCCATGGTGACCAGCGGCGTCACGACGCGAGCGGTGCGGGACGCGGAGACGAAGAGCGTGCCGAACGTCACCGCCAGGCCGCCGAGCGTCAGCCCGAGCGCGAGGCCGTGCGAGCGCCAGAACGCGGCCGCCAGCATCACGACCACCGACGCCAGCGTGAGCGCGATGAGCGGCGAGATCGTGAGGAGGTCGCCGGCCTTCACCGGCCGCCTCCGTCGTCGGCGAGCTCATCGGGCGTAGCCGGCGATGCCTGCTCCGCACCTGCGGCCGGCGTGCCCGCCTGCGCGTCGATCAGTCTGTCCGCCGCCGGCCCCCAGGTGAACCGGCTCTGGCTGGTCTGCGCGTGGAGCCCGTCGATCGAGTTCCGCGCGGTTGTGATCAGCGGCTGCGGCCAGAAGCCGAGCACCACGAGCGCGAGGATCATGCTCGCGAACATGCCGATCTCGAGCTTCGTCAGGTCGGCGAACTTCAGGTTGTGCGTCTCCTCACCCTGGAACGCGCGCTGCATCATCCAGAGCGCGTAGACGGTGGCGAACACGAGGCCCACGGCGCCGAGCACGGCCGCCCAGTGGCTCACCTGCCACACGCCGACGAGGATGAGGAACTCGGCGACGAAGTTGCCGAGCCCCGGCAGGCCGAGCGAGGCCATGGCGAAGAACATGGCCGTGCCGCCCATCCGGGGCGCCACCTGCCAGAGCCCGCCCATCTTGCCCATGTCGCGGGTGTGGATCCGGTCCTGCAGCCCGCCGACCAGGATGAAGAGGGCGCCGGTGGAGAGGGCGTGACACACGATCTCCAGGATCACGCCCTGCAGCGCCCACGTGTTCCAGGCGAAGATGCCGATGAGCGCGAAGCCCATGTGGCTGACGCTGGTGTACGCGACCAGCCGCTTCATGTCGGTCTGCGCGTAGGCCATCACGGCGCCGTAGATGATGCCGACCACGCCGAGGATCAGCGCCCAGGTGCGGAAGTCGTAGGCCGCGTCGGGGAACAGCGGGATCATGAAGCGGATCATCCCGTAGGCGCCGATCTTGATGAGTACGCCGGCCAGCAGCACGGAGCCGGCGGTCGGCGCGTCGGTGTGCGCGTCCGGCAGCCAGGTGTGCAGCGGCCACGCCGGCAGCTTGACGGCGAAGGCGGCGAAGAACCCGAGCATCAGGAGCATGGCCGTGCTCGCCGCCATCGGCGTGCCCAGCAGCTGCGTGAAGTCGAAGGTGTACACGCCGGTCGCGCGCCCGTGGATGAACACCAGGGCGACGATCGCGACCAGCATGAGGAGGCCGCTCACCTGCGTGAAGATGAAGAACTTGATCGCCGAGTGCACCCGCCGCTCGTGGCCCCACACGGCGATCAGGAAGTACATCGGGATGAGCATCATCTCGAAGAAGAAGTAGAAGAGGAACAGGTCGAGCGAGAGGAACACGCCGGCCAGGCCGGCCACCGTCCAGAGGATCATGAAGTGGAAGGCGCCGACGTTCCTGGTGATGCCGCGCCACGAGCAGAGCACGGCCAGCAGGCCGAGCGCGAAGGTCAGCAGCAGCATGATGAGCGTGAGGCCGTCGGCGGCGAGGAAGAAGCTGATACCGAGCGAGCCGATCCAGGTGGCCTTGACGTCGGCGATCCAGGAGCCGGCCGCCATACCGGCCGGGCCGGCTCCCCGGGCCACGAAGCCGGCCTGCAGCGCGCTCGCCTTCGCCACCCACTGGACGACCAGGATCACCAGCGGGACGGCCGTGCCCAGCACCGCCGTCCAGCGTGCCACCAGCGGGTTCGAGCGCCCGAGCAGCCACGCGAGCGGCGCCGCCACGGCCGGGATGAGGATGTAGAGGATCAGCAGCACGGCGTCACCTCAGCACCACGACGGCGAGGACGAGGGCGATGCCGAACCCGGCGACGGCCACGTAGGCGCGCAGGCGCCCGGTCTGGCCGGCGCTCAGGCCGCGCCAGGCGGCCACATTGAGCCACGAGATGCCGCGCACGACGTAGTCCACCACGTCGCCCCGGCCCGCGTGCGCCAGCCACCTGATGGGCCGCACGAACACCCGCTCGTAGACCCAGTCGAAGCCCCAGCCGCCGAGCCAGTAGGCGGCCAGCGGCCGGACGGCCGGCGACTCGGAGAACGCGTGCGTGCCCTGGCGCCACGGGATCCAGAGCAGCCAGGCGATCCCGATGCCGACGGCCACGACGAGGATGGTGACGAACGCGCCGCCCACGCCGTCGGCGAAGTGCGCGTAGGTGCCGGTCAGCTCGACCTCCGGCAGCGCCGTGTCCAGGAAGCTCTGCAGCGGGTGGAAGCCGCTGACCCACTCCGGCATCCAGACGAGGCCGCCGACGATCGAGAGGGTCCCGAGCACGTAGAGCGGCACCAGCTGGCGCCAGCGCGGCCGCCGCGTGACCTCGGTGTGGCGCTCGCCGAAGAAGACGATGAAGACGAGACGGAACGAGTACAGCACCGTGACGAACGCGCCGGCCAGGGAGGCGACGTAGAACCACAGGCTGCCGTCCACCGAGCCGAGGCTCGTGGCGATGATGAGGTCCTTGCTGTAGAAGCCGTCGGTGACGAATGGGAGCGCCGCAAGGGCGGCGGCGCCGATGGTGAAGGTCCAGAACACGCCGGGGAGCTCGCGGGCGAGCCCGCCCATCTTGAAGATGTCGTGCTCGTCGGCCAGCGCCTCGATGATCACGCCGGCGGCGAGGAAGAGCAGGGCCTTGAAGAAGGCGTGCGTCATGAAGTGGAACACGCCGGCCTCCCAGCCGGAGACGCCGAGCGCCAGGAACATGTAGCCGATCTGGCTGATCGTCGAGTACGCGAGGGCGCGCTTGAGGTCGTGCTGCACCAGCGCGCTGAAGCCGGCGATGACCAGGGTCACCGTGCCGACGATCGCGACGATCAGCCGCGCGTCCGGAGCGAGCGTGAAGAGCAGGTTGGTGCGCGCGATGAGGTAGACGCCGGCGGTGACCATGGTCGCGGCGTGGATGAGCGCGCTGACCGGCGACGGGCCGGCCATCGCGTCGGGGAGCCACGTCTGCAGCGGCACCTGCGCCGACTTGCCGGCGGCGCCGCCGAGGATGAGCAGGGCGGCGGCGACGGCCACGGCCGAGCCGGGCACGAAGCTGTGCTCCGCCGCCGCCAGCATCGGCTGGATCTCCAGCGTGTGCAGTTGCGTGAACAGCAGGAACAGCCCGGCGATCAGGGCGGTGTCTCCGACGCGGGTCACGATGAACGCCTTGCGGCCGCTGTACACGTTCTGCGGGTCCTTCTGCCAGAACGAGATCAGCAGGTAGCTGCAGAGCCCCACGCCCTCCCAGCCGAGGTACAGCAGCAGGAGGTTGTCGGCGAGCACCAGCACCAGCATCGAGGCGACGAAGAGGTTCAGGTACATGAAGAAGCGGGTGAAGCCCTCGTCGTGCTCCATGTGCTCGGTGGAGTACAGGTGGATGAGGAAGCCGACGAAGGTGATGACCAGCACCCAGAGGACGCTGACGGCGTCGAGGTAGAAGCCGATGTTCGGGGCGAAGCCGTCGACGTCCATCCAGGTCCAGAGGACCTGGTGGTAGGCGTCGCCGGCCGGCGGCGAGACGATGAAGCTGCCGCAGACGAGCAGCGCGACGAGCGCCGAGAGGCCGACGGACCCGGCGCCGATCCAGGCGGCGGCCGTGCGCGTGAGCCGCCGGTTCAGCAGCACGAGCGCCAGGAAGCCGGCGGCGGGGAGCGCGGGGATCAGCCAGAGGAGACCGAGCATCGTCAGCCCTTCATCTCGTCGGCGTCGTCGACGTCCAGGCTCTTCAGCGACTGGCGGAAGCGGATCGCGATGGCAAGGCCGACGGCGACCTCGGCGGCGGCCATCGCCAGGACGAACAGGAACATGACCTGGCCGTCGGCCTGGCCCCAGCGCGCGCCGGCGGCGACGAAGGCCAGCCCGCCGGCGTTCAGCATGATCTCGATGCAGGCGAGGACGACGATGAGGTTGCGGCGGGTCAGGAGCCCGGCGAAGCCGATGGCGAAGAGGATCGCCGCCAGTACGAGGGCGTGGTCGAGGGAGACGGAGGCCATCAGGCGTCACCCTCCTCGGCGGCGGTGGCGTCGTCGGGCGGCTCGCCGCCGCGCCCGCTCGCGCGGCGCTCGCGCTCCATGGACTCGGCCGCCTCTTCCTCGTCGCGGGCGCGCGCCGCCACGTGACGCGCGCCGATGAGCGCGGCGAGGAGCAGCATCGACGCCAGTTCCACGCCGAGCACGTAGGGCCCGTAGAGCGCCTCGCTCACCGCCTGCGGCCCGACCTCGGCGCCGGCGAGCGGCTGCGTCTGCCGCGTGAGGCCGTAGATCACCTCGGCCAGCAGGACGGCCACGAGGATCGCCGGCCCGAGCCACGCCAGGCGCGGCACGCGCAGCGGCGAGTCGGCGCTCACGTTGAGCAGCATCACGGCGAAGAGGAACAGCATCATGATCGCGCCGGCGTAGACGATCACCTCGAGCGCCGCCACGAACGGCGCGCCCAGCGTGTAGAAGACCACGGCCACCGCGAACAGCGAGACGACGAGGTAGAGGAGCGCGTGCACCAGGTTCGTCCGCGTCACGACCATGAGCGTGCTGAGCACGGCGACCACCGCGGCGATGGTGAACAGGACCGTCATGTGCGCGCCTCGCTCACGGGAGCAGGTCCCTCACGTCGCCGGGCGGCGCCTCGTTCTCGGCCTCGCCCTTGCCCTTGCCGCCGATGGCGAGGCCCGCCACCCGGTAGAAGTCGTGCTCGTGGTACTTGCCCGGACCCGAGATCAGCAGGTCCTCCTTCTCGTACACCATGTTGGGCCGCTCGTACTCGCTCATCTCCACGTCCGGGGTGAGCTGGATGGCGTAGGTGGGACACGCATCCTCGCAGAACCCGCAGAAGATGCAGCGCGAGAAGTTGATGCGGAACCACTCCGGGTACCGGCGCCCGTTCTCGTCCGTGGTCGCCTGCAGGGCGATGCAGTCCACCGGGCAGGCGGCGGAGCACAGGTAGCAGGCGACGCAGCGTTCCTCGCCGTTCGGGTCGCGGGAGAGGATGATGCGCCCGCGGTAGCGCGGCGGCAGGTAGGTCATCTCCTCCGGGTACTGGATGGTGTCGCGGCTCCGCCAGGAGTGGCTGATCACCACGCCGATGCCGACCAGCGTGGACCACACGGTGCGGCCGATGCGCGGCACGAGCGACTGGCCGCGCCGTGCGAGGTGCCCGGTGACCACGACGTCGGTCGTCAGCGGCGGGTGCGTCTCCAGCGGGGTCCGGGGCCGCGGCTTCTGCGGGTGGTCTGTAGTCATGCCATCACCCCGCCCTCGCCACGACGATCGCGCCGGTGATGAGCAGATTCAGCAGGCTGAGCGGCAGCATGGCCTTCCAGCCGAGCGCCATGAGCTGGTCGTAGCGCGGCCGCGGGAACGTGCCGCGCACCAGGATGAACAGCGTGATGAAGACGAAGGTCTTGAGGAGGAACCACACGACTCCCGGCAGCCACGGGCCGAGCCAGCCGCCGAAGAACAGGGTGACGATCAGTGCGGAGACGAGCGTGATGGCAACGTACTCGCCGACCATGAACAGCCCGAACTTCATGCCCGAGTACTCGGTGTGATAGCCGGCGACGAGCTCGCTCTCGGCCTCCACGAGGTCGAACGGGATGCGCCGCGTCTCGGCGAACCCGGCGACGAGGAAGACGACGAAGCCGATGAACTGCGGGAAGACGTAGTAGATGCTGCGCTGCTGCGCCTGGACGATGTCGGAGAGGTCGAAGGACCCTGCGAGCGTCACCACGCCGATGAGCGACAGGCCCATGAAGACCTCGTAGCTCACCATCTGGGCGGCGGCGCGCAGCCCGCCGACGAGGGAGTACTTGCTGCGCGACGACCAGCCGGCGAGCACCACGCTGTACACGGCGATCGACGACATCGCGAGGACGAAGAGCAGGCCGACGTTGACGTCGATGACGACCCAGCCCTCGGCCACCGGGATGACCATGAAGGAGAGGAGCGCCGTGATCAGTACCAGGGACGGCGCGACCACGAACACCCGCCGGTCGGAGAACGGCGGCGTCCAGTCCTCCTTGAAGAGGATCTTGAACGTGTCCGCGATGACTTGCAGCAGGCCCAGCGGGCCGACCCGGTTGGGGCCGTAGCGGTCCTGCACCAGGCTGAGCAGCCGGCGCTCGTACCAGATCAGGCCGGCGGCGATGGTGAGCACGACGATCAGCACCAGCAGGACCGTCAGCAGCTGCCAGTACCAAGCGGTGGCGGCGACCAGCGCGCCGGCTGAGAAGACGGCGTTCACGACGGCTCCTCCAGGCGCGCCAGACGGGCGCGCGCCGGCAGCGAGATGAAGGGGACGCCGGGGAGGCCGACGGGCACCCCGGCGGTGCCGGTCGGAAGCGAGGGGACGAGCCCGACGCGCAGGCGCGCGTCCATCCACGGCAGCCAGACCTGCACCCACTCGCCCTCGCGCACCTCGAGCCGTTCGGCGTCATGTTCACTCAGGCCGATGAACGGCGCCGGCGCGCGCTCGGCGATGCCGGGCGTGTACATGCTGAGCGGCTCGGAGCCGTAGATCAGGTGCAGGGCGACGAGTACTACGTCGCCGTCCTGCGGCGCGAAGCGCGCCGGGGCGACCGCCGCCGGCAGTTCGCGGCCCGGCGGGCCGGCGTCCAGCAGGCGGACGCCGGAGGGCCGGGCCGGGCCCAGCGCCTCGAGCTCCTCGCCGAACTTGTGCAGGCCGTTGTTCGAGTTCCAGCCGGGCCACCAGGTCCGGGCCCTGAGCTCGTCCGGCGACTGCGACGGCTGGAGGCCCTCGAGCGAGTAGACGAACGGCGAGTCCGCGTCCGGCGGCGGGCCGGGCTCGAAGACGGTCCTGTCGGCGTCGACGGCCGTGAGCCCGCTCCAGCGCAGCGGCTGGCGGGCGACCTTGCGGGCGTCTCGCGCGCCGGCAGACGCAGGCGCGGCCGCGCGGACGCCGGCGAACCGCGGCAGCTCCATCTCGAGCGCCGCCAGCAGGTCGTCGGGCGTCTTCCAGCCGCGCGCCTCGCGGTGCCCGAGACGGACGAGCAGCTCGCGCGTCCAGCGCCAGGCCGGGCGCACGTCGTCGCCCGGGGGCTGGACGGCGAAGTAGCGCTGCGCCCTGCCCTCGTGGCTGACGAAGGTGCCGGTCTCCTCGGCGAAGACCGCCGCCGGAAGCACCACGGCGGCCTGCGCCGTCAGCCTGTCTTCGAGCGTCGCCAGCGCGATCACCGGCGGCCGCCGGCGCAGGAGGTCGTCGACGAGCAGCGCCGGGGCGCGGCGGTCCAGGTCGTTGTCGAGGACCACGATCACGTCGGCTTCGCCGCGCGCGACGGCGGCCAGCCCCTGGACGAGCTTGCCGCCGCCGAGGAGCTTGAGGCCTACGCTGTCGGGCTCGGGCACCGTGAGCACGAGCGTCGCCCGTCCGGCCGCGCCTGCCCCGCCATCCAGGCGCCCGCCGGCGCGGCGCAGCGCTGCGGCGAGCTGCGCCGCGGCGTGGACGAGCTCCAGTGAGCCGCTCGAACAGCCGGCGACGACGAGCGGCGCGCTGCCGGCGCTCAAGGCGGCGGCCCAGCGCCGCGCCATCTCGAGTTCGTCGGCGCCGAGACCTGGGACCTCCGGCGCCTCGTCGTCGACCTCGTGCGCGATCGCCAGCGCGAGGCGCACGAGGTCGTCGGGCGCCGCGCGCCGCGTCTCGGCGGCGACCGCGTCGAGCTTGGTGGCCTGTGTCGTCGCGATCCACAGGGCGCTCGGCTCACGCCGCTTGATGCGGGTGATGCCGGCGTCGTTCCAGCGGCGGATGTGGTTGCGCTCCTCCACCACGTTGGGGCGCAGGTGCAGCCAGGTGCGGATGGTGAGGTCGAGCATCGGCGCCGTGTTGGTGAGGTCCTCACCGAGGACGAGCACGGCGTCGGCGTCGTGGATGTCGGCCGCCGAGCCCAGCCGCAGGCGCGGATCGGCGGCGATCTCGAGGACGGCGCCGACGAGGCGGTCGTCGCCGTCGGACATGCCGAGGTAGAAGTTCGCCGGGCCGACCAGCGCGCGGAGCGCGTAGTTGGCCTCGAGCGAGGCGCGCGGCGAGCCGAAGCCGACGGCGCGGCGGCCGCGCAGCAGGCCCGCCGCGGCGTCCAGCGCGAGCTCGCCGTTCATGACGGCGGCCTGGCCTCCGGCCTGGCCGCCCATCAGCCCCGCCTCCGCGCGTGCCGTGCGCACCCGCTGCGGCGCGTTGACGAACTCGAAGCCGAAGCGGCCGCGGTCGCAGAGGAACATCTTGTTGACGTCGCGGTTGAAGCGCCCCTGCACGCGGCGCAGTTCGCCGTAGCGCGCCGACAGCGTCGTGGTGCAGCCGAGGCCGCAGCCCGGGCACACCGACGGCGCCGTCTGCAGGTCCCACTTGCGCGAGTACCGGCGCGAGAACGGCTTGTCGTCGAACACGCCGGTGGGGCAGACCTCGATGAGGTTGCCGCTGAACTCGCTCTCCAGGGTGCCGCTCTCGGCGCGGCCGAAGTACACCTGGTTGCGCAGGCCGAACACGCCGAAGTCCCGACCGCCGGCGTAGTCGTTGTAGAAGCGCGTGCAGCGGTAGCAGGTGATGCAGCGGTTGAGCTCGTGGGTGACGAACGGCCCGAGGTCCTGGTTCTCGAAGGTCCGCTTGCGCCCGCGGTAGCGCCGGTAGCTGTGCCCGGTCATCACGGTCATGTCCTGCAGGTGACACTCGCCGCCCTCGTCGCAGACCGGGCAGTCGTGCGGGTGGCTGAGCATCATGAGCTCGATCATCTCGGCGCGGAAGCGCACGGCCTCCTCGTCGAAGATGTCCATCTTCGTGCCCTCCTGCGCCTCGGTCATGCAGGCCATGGCGATCTCGCTCTTCTCCTTGCCCTCGCGGTCCGTCCAGTACAGACGCACCGCGCACTGGCGGCAGGCGCCGATGGACCCGAGGACCGGGTGCCAGCAGAAGAACGGCAGGTCGAAGCCCAGGGAGAGGGCGACGTCGAGCATGTTGCGGCCCTCTTCGGCCTGGTACTCGTGGCCGTCGATGATGACGGTGACGAGCTTCGGCGGAGTTGCTGCGCGGCCGCCGCTCACCACGTCGTCCCTTTGAGCGCCGGCGCGTCCGAGCCGCGCCGCCGGTAGTGGCAGCCGCCTTCGTCCAGGTGGCGAGCGAAGTCGTCCGGGAACAGGCGCAGCGCGCTCGCCAGCGGCTGCGCCGCGCCCGGCGCGAGGTCGCAGAAGCACTTGTCGGACTCCATGAACCAGGTGCCCTCGGCGAGCACCTCGAGGTCGCCGGGCCGGCCGCGTCCGTACTCGAGGTCCTCGAGCAGCGTGGCCATCCACTGCAGCCCCTCACGGCATGGCGTGCACCAGCCGCAGCTCTCCTGGGCGAAGAACTGCATCATGTTGAGCGTCATGCCGACGGGGCAGGTCTGGTCGTCCAGGATGACGAGCGTCCCGGTGCCGAGGCGGCTGTCGACCTGGGCCATGGTGGAGAAGCCGAGCGGCACGTCGATCTCATGCGCTCCCACGAGCGACGTGGAGGCGCCGCCCGGGCTGACGGCGCGCAGCGCGTACCCGGGCAGCATGCCGCCGCCGTGCACCTCGATGAGCTCCCGCATCGGAACGCCCATCGGGAGCTCGAAGCAGCCGGGGTTCGCCACCCGGCCGGCCACGCCGAAGATCTTGGTGCCGCCTTCGTCCGTGACGGAGAGGGCCTTCCACCAGTCGACGCCGTGCCGCACGATGGCGGGCACGGCCATGTAGGACTCGACGTTGTTGACGACGGTGGGGCGTGAGAACAGCCCGGCGCCGGTCATATGCGGCGGCCGGGCGCGCGGGTTGGGCCGCTGGCTCTCGAGCGCGTTCAGCATGGCCGACGCCTCGCCGCAGATGTAGCGGCCGATGCTCGTATGCAGCTCGATGTCGAACGAGAAGCCGGAGCCGAGGACGTCCTCGCCCAGATAGCCGCGCTCACGGGCTTCGCCGATCGCGTCCTGCAGTGCGGCAAAGGAGGCGTCGTACTGGGCGCGGAGGAAGATGTAGCCCTCGTCCGCCTCCGTGGCGAACCCGGCGAGCAGCATGCCCTCGAGCAGCAGGTGCGGGTTCCGCTCCATGAGAAAGCGGTCCTTGAAGCTGCCCGGCTCCATCTCGTCGCCGTTGCAGACGATGTACTTGGGGCGCGGGGCGTCCGGCCCGAGCGGCATGGTGCTCCACTTGCGGCCGGTCGAGTAGCCGGCGCCGCCGCGGCCGCGCAGCCCGGACTCGGTGACCATGGTGGTCACCTCCGGCGGCTTGAGCTCGGCGATGGCTCGCCGCAGGCCCTCGTAGCCGCCGGCGGCCACGTAATCGTCGAGCGTCGCCGGCCGGCCGTCGGCGCGCATCGCGCGCGTGAACGGCCGGTCCTCGGCCGAGGAGCCCGGGAGTCCCGGCCGGCTGCTCACGAGTACCCTCCAAGGATGTCGGCCACCTGGTCCGGCGCCACCGGTCCGTGCAGCTGGTCGTCGACCATCATCGCCGGGCCGCGGTCGCAGGCGCCGAGGCAGACGATCGGCAGCAGCGTGAAGCGGCCGTCCTCCGTCGTCTGGCCCATGCCCACGCCGAGCTCCGCCTCCACGGCGGCGCGCAGCTCGGCGTAGCCCAGCGACCAGCAGGCGAAGCTGTCGCAGACCAGCACGACGTGCCGGCCGACCGGCTTGCGGAAGACCATGTTGCCGAACGTCGCGATGCTGTCGAGCTCCGCGACCGTCACACCCAGGTACTCGCCGAGGTCCGCCATCGCCTCGTCCGAGAGCCAGCGCCGCCGCGCCTGCACCACGCGCATGGCGGTCGCGGCGGCCGCCCGCCGGTCCGGGTAGTGCCCGATGATCGCGTCCAGCTGGCGGATCTCTTCGTCGCTGAAGCTCATGACGCGCTCATCTGTCCACGTCCGCCATGACGAAGTCGATGCTGCCGAGCACGGTCACGAGGTCGGCGATCTCGTAGCCGGTGCAAAGCAGCGGCAGCACCTGCAGGTGCGGGAACGACGCGGTGCGGATCTTGCAGCGATAGGCCGAGTTGGAACCGTCGCTGATCGCGTAGTAGCTGTACTGCCCCTTGGTGCCCTCCGTGTAGACACTCGCCTCACCGGGCGGCACGACCGGACCCCAGGTGACGCCGAGGAAGTGCGTGATGAGCGACTCGATGTCGTGCATCGTGTGCGGTTCCTTCATCGGCGGCGTCGCCAGCGGGTGGTACGCCTTGTACGGCCCGTCGGGCATGGCGTCCACGACCTGGCGCATGATGCGCAGGCTCTGGCGCATCTCCTCGATGTGCACGGCGGCGCGGTCGTAGCAGTCGCCGGTGGTGCCGACGGGCACGTCGAAGTCGAACCAGTCGTAGTGGCTGTAGGGGCGCTGCTTGCGCCAGTCCCAGGGCAGGCCGGCCGCGCGCAGCATCGGGCCGGTCAGCCCCCAGGCCACGGCTTCGTCCACGGAGATGGGCGAGACTCCGACCATCCGCGCCTTGACGATGCGGTTGTCCATCACCAGCTTGTCGTACTCGTCGAGGCGGGGCGGCAGGTAATCGCAGAAGTCCAGCACGCGCTGCTTCCAGCCCTCCGGCAGATCCTCGGCGACGCCGCCGATGCGGAACCAGTTGGGGTGCATGCGCCCGCCGGTGATCGGCTCGATGACGTCGTCGAACAGGATCTCCCTGTCCTCGAACATGTAGAAGACGGGGGAGAGGGCGCCGATGTCCTGCGCGTAGGTGCCGTAGAACACCAGGTGGCTGGCGATGCGGTAGGCCTCGCAGAGCAGCACGCGGATGAGCTGCGCCCTGTCGGGCACCTCGATGCCGCAGAGCTTCTCCACCGTGAGGACGTAGGGCAGGTTGTTGGTCACGCCGCCGAGATAGTCGACGCGGTCGGTATACGGGATGTAGGTGTGCCAGCTCTGGCGCTCGGCCATCTTCTCGGAGCCGCGATGGTGGAAGCCGATGTCCGGGATCAGGTGGACGATCTCCTCGTCGCGCAGGCCGACGATGACGCGGAACGGCCCGTGGGTGGCGCCGTGCTGCGGGCCGATGTTGAGGTACATGAGCGTGGAGTCGTCCTCGGTGCGCGGCAGGCCCCACTCCTCCGGCTTGAAGCGCAGCTGCTCCTGCATCTCGTCGGCGAGCTGGTCGGGCAGGTCGAAGGGGCCGTACTCGGTGCCGCGGGACGGGTGCTCCTTGCGCAGCGGGTGCCCGTCCCACCACGGCGGCATGAGCAGGCGATGGAGGTGGGGGTGGCCGGCGACGCCGACGCCGAACATGTCCCAGAGCTCGCGCTCGTACCAGTCGGCTGCGGGCCACACCCCGGCCACCGAGTCCACCTGTGGCTCTTCCGCCGGCAGCGCCACCTTGAGGCGCAGGTCGGTGTTCCGGCCGTAGGAGACGAGGTGGTAGAAGACGCTGAAGGCGGCGTCGGGCATGCCCTCGCGGTGCTGCCGCTCGCGCTCGTCGACGCCGCCGAGGTCGTAGAGCATCGCGAACGGCTCGGCGGCCTCGGTGCCGAGGTACCGCAGCACGGAGGCTGCCCGGTCCGCAGGCATCCACGCCGTGGGGATGCCGTCCGCGGTCGTCTGGGCGACGAACGGCACATCCGGGAAGCGCTCGCGCAGCTCCTCGAGCACGGCCGGCGGCGGGGCTTCGCCTCCGCCGGCCGTGGCCACCGGCCACTGGCACGGCTGGGGGGCGCCCGGGTCGCGCTCCTGCGGCGCGTCCTCGTGCTGCCGGAGCTCCTCGCCCGGCTGCACTTGCTCGCCCTGCTCGCGCGGCACGTCGTCCATCACAGCTCGTCCGGCGGCCGGAGCTTGTCGGTCGCCACGACGTCGTCGTGGCGCAGGTCGCGCATCGAGATGCCCCTGGGCTTCACGACGCCCTGGTCGCCCACGACCCAGCTGAGCGGCCGCTTCTCGATCGAGACCTGGGCCTGCAGGAGCAGCAGGCCCTCCATGAGCGAGGTGGGCGGCGGCGGGCAGCCCTGGATGTACACGTCCACCGGCAGGAACGAGTCCACGCCCTGGACGACGCTGTAGGTGTCGAACATCCCGCCGGAGTTGGCGCACGAGCCCATCGAGATGACCCAGCGCGGCTCCATCATCTGCTGGTGCAGCTGCACGACCACCGGCGCCATCTTCTTGAACACGGTGCCGGCGACGATCATGACGTCCGCCTCCCGCGGCGAGATGCGCAGCACCTCGGCGCCGTAGCGGGCGATGTCGTAGCGGGCCGTGAGGCTGGTCGCCATCTCGACGAAGCAGCAGCTGAGGCCGAACCCGAACGGCCACAGGGAGTTCTTGCGGCCCCAGGCGATCAGCCGCTCGAGGCTCGAGGTGACGACCGGGACGTCGGCGCCCTCCGGCGGCACGCCCTGGACGTCGAGCAGCCTGCCGAGCGCCCGGGCGGTGCGCGACGGGTCCGGGTTGCGGCGCGGCCTCATGGGGCGCCTCCGACGGGGCCGCTCGTGGCGGCCGCGCCGTCGGTCGGTCCGGTGGCGGGCGCCGGGGCCGCAGGCGTGACGGCGCCCTTGGCTCGCGCCGTGGCCCGCGCTGCATGGCGGCGCCGTCCCGCGGCGCCCCAGTCCAGCGCGCCGACCTTCCAGAGGTAGACGAGCCCGGCGAACAGCAGCAGGACGAAGACCAGCAGCTCGAAGTAGCCGAGCCAGCCGAGCTTCCGCGCCGAGACCGCCCACGAGAAGATGAACACGGCCTCCAGATCGAAGATCACGAAGAAGAGGGCGATCTGGTAGAAGTCGACCGGGAGCCGGCGCGGCAGCGGCCCCGCCGGCTTGATGCCCGACTCGTAGCGCTCCGCGTCCGAGCCGTGATGCTGGCGCTCGCCGAGCACCCACGACAGGGTCAGGATGAGCCCGGCCACGACCAGCACGAGCGCCGCATACAGTGCTGCCGGCCACACGGCCACGGCTATGAACGTCGTCGTCACCCCACCCCCGTCGTTGACATAGGGCCCCTGGTCAACGTCCTTTACGCCACAACGTTCCCATGGTAGAGAACAATCAGTATCAAGCTGAACCGTTTGTGTCTACGCAGCCGCCGTCGATGCCGCCTCTTCATAGGGTACTCTTCGGGGCGACAGGGACAGGGGACGACGACCAAGGGGAGTCCAGGGGCGTGAGCCGACCGACCGTCCGGCCTTGGGTCCGGGGCAGCCAGATCATCCCGCCGCGGCCGCCGCGCGCCCTCTTCGTCTGCCTCGTCCTGGTCGCCGCGCTCGCCACGGCTGCTCCCGCCCTCGCGTCCACGGCCTCTCCCGCTCCGCCGCTGAAACCCACTCCGGCCGGCGTGGCTTCGCCGGCCGGCTCCGGCTCGTTCACGCCGTCGGCCACCCCGGAGCCGCTGCCGTCGTCGACGTCCCCGCCCGGGAGCGGCGCCCGCGTGTACGCGGAGAACTGCGCCGGCTGTCACGGCGCGAGGGGCGAGGGCTACGTCGGCCCGCCGCTGGCGCCGGCCGGCTTCGCCAGTCTCGTCGCGCCGATGGTCACGCAGGGCGGCATCAACATGCCCGCGTTCGCCGGGGTGCTCAGTGACCGGGACGTGAACGCGGTCGCCGAGTACGTCGCACAGGAGCTCGCCGACCCGGAGGCGCGTACGGCCGAGGTCTCGCCGGGCGGCGACCTCTTCCGCCTGTACTGCGCCGGCTGCCACAGCGCCACGGGCAGCGGCGGGGCGATGGCCTCCGGCAACAACGCGCCCAACATCCGTCAGTACCCGCCGGCCGAGGCGCTCGCCGCCATGATCCTCGGCCGCGGCAACATGCCGGCGTTCGCCGGCAACACGTTCGACGTGCGGCAGCAGACCTCCGTCGCGCTGTACGTCGAGGTGCTCGCCCCCGACCCGCCGTCGCCCGGCGGGGCCGGTATCGGCTACCTCGGGCCGGTGCCCGAGGGCGCCGTCGGCGCCGTCGCGCTCCTGCTCCTGATCCTCGTCGCCGTCTGGCTCGCCTGGCGGTCCAGAGGGGCGAAGCCGTGAGCGCGGCCGGCCACGGCCACGGCCCGCACGTGACCACCTGGCCCGTCGGGCTCGGGATCGCCGCGACCATCGCCGGCGCGGTCGGCTTCGTCGTCAGCTTCGTCGCCGACTGGAGCAACGCCTGGCTCGGCGGCTCGCTCGCCCTCGCGCTGCTCGGTCTCGGCCTCGCACTCGCCTTCTGGGGCCGCGACCTCGCCGACGACGAGGTCATCGCCGGCCGGTACCCGGTGCCGCCCGACGACACCGACGGCCAGGCGGCGCTGGCGACGCAGCTCGACGAGCACGCCTCCGTGATCACGCGGCGGAGCTTCCTCAGCAAGGCCCTGGTCTTCGGCGTCGCCGTGTTCGCGCTGAGCCAGGTGGTCCTGCTCGGCGCGCTCGGGCCCTGGCCGGGCGAGAGCCTGCTCACCACGGGCTGGCGCAAGGGCCGCCGCCTCGTCACCGAAGACGGCGAGCCGGTCACCAGGGACGCGCTCGCCACCGGCGGCTTCCTCGTCGCCTTCCCTGAGGGCGGCGACGACAAGGCGAGCTCCCAGGTCGCGCTGCTGCACTTCGTGAACGGCGACTTCGTACCGCAGCCGGGCCGCGAGAGCTGGAGCCCGGAGAACTTCGTCGCCTACTCGCGCGTGTGCACCCACGCCGGCTGTGCGGTCGCCGAATACATCGACGTCGACCAGAAGCTGGTCTGCCCGTGCCACCAGTCCGCCTTCGACGTGCTGCACGGCGCCAAGCCCGTCGCCGGACCGGCTGGGCGGCCGCTGCCGCAGCTGCCGCTGGCGATCGACAAGGACGGCTACCTCTACGCGCAGAGCGACTTCACCGAGTCCGTCGGCCCCGGCTTCTGGAACGCCACATGAAGGGTGACCACGACCTCAAGCGCGGCCTCGGCAACGCGTTCGGCGTGCGCCGCTCGCCGATCCGTCCGGCGGCGCGCTGGCTCGACACCAACCTGGGCGGCAGCGGCCTGCTGCGCGAGGAGCTGCGGCACATCTTCCCGGACAGCTGGGCGTTCTTCCTCGGCGAGATCGCCCTCTACTGCTTCATCATCCTCGTCGCGACCGGCGTCTTCCTGGCGCTGTTCTTCCAGGCGTCGGGGACCCCGGTCGCCTATGACGGCTCCTACGCGCCCCTCGCCGGCGCCGAGATGTCCACCGCCTACGATTCGGTGCTGAACCTGAGCCTGGACGTCCCCGCCGGCCTGCTGGTGCGGCAGGTGCACCACTGGGCGGCGCTGGTCTTCGTCGGCGCCCTGATCATCCACATGCTGCGCATGCTCCTGACGGCGGCCTACCGGCGTCCGCGCCGCATCAACTACGTCATCGGCGTGAGCCTGGTGCTCCTGGTCGGCATGAACGGGCTCATGGGCTATTCGCTGCCCGACGACCTGCTCTCCGGCACCGGCCTGCGCATCTCCTTCGCGATCACCGAGTCGATCCCGTTCGTCGGACCGGCGCTGGCCTCGCTGCTGTTCGGAGGCGAGTTCCCGACCGTCGGCCTGATCGGCCGCGTCTACCCGGTGCACATCTTCCTGCTGCCGGCGGTGATCGGCGGGCTGCTCGGCGCGCACCTCGGGCTGCTCTGGCTGCAGCGGCACACGCAGTTCCCGGGCGAGGGGCGGAGCGACCGCGTCATCGTCGGCACGCCGATGGTGCCGGCCTACGCGCTGCGCACCACCGGCTACCTGCTCATCGTCGCCGGCGTCTGCACGGCGTTCGCCGCCTTCGTGCAGATCAACCCGGTCTGGCTCTACGGCCCGTACCGGCCGTGGGACGCGACGACGGCCGCCCAGCCGGACTGGTACATGGGCTGGCTGGAGGGCGCCGTGCGCATGATGCCCGGCTGGGACATCCAGATCGGCGGCCTGCTCATCCCCGCCATCTTCTGGCCGGCCGTCGTCCTGCCCGGCCTCATCTTCACGCCGCTGTTCCTGATCCCGTGGATGGACTGGGTGGCCACCCGTGACGGCGCCTTCCACAACGTGCTGATGCTGCCGGGCCAGCACCCGGTGCGCACGGCTCTGACGGCAGGGTTCGTGACGTTCCTCACCGTGCTGCTCGTGGCCGGCGGCAACGACGTGTTCGCCTTCGTCTACGGCTGGTCGCAGCCGGGGTTCCTGGTGGTCCTGCAGTACCTGTTCTTCCTGGCGCCGCCGGTGGTCGCGATCGTCACCTACGCACTGGTGCGTGTCCGGGCGCGGCGGTGGGCGACGACCGTCCGCTGAGTGGGGCCGCCCGCTGTACGGGGCCGCCCGCCCGGGCATCGGCGTCGCGGCGGCTCAGGTGAGTTGGTCGACGACGGCGGCCGCCAGCACCAGCGCGAGGCAGGGCCCGGTCACTTTGAACAGCGCCCAGGCGGTGGTCGTGGACGGCCGGCCGAGCAGACCCGCCGTGAACGCCCAGAGCAGCACGGCCGCGACGATCACGCCGGCCGCGTACACGGCGCCGAAGAGGCCGGCGCCGAGGGGCGCGGCCAGCACCACGGTGAGCGCCGCCATGAAGCCGGCGATGAGCCGCCGCGTGACGTCGTCGCCGTAGCGGACGGGCGGCGTCGGGATGCCGGAGGCGCGGTAGTCCTCGCCGAGCGCGAGCGTCAGCGCCCACGAGTGCGGCGGCGACCAGACCGGGATCAGCACGCAGAGGAACAGGATCGCGCCCGACCACGCCGCGCCGGTCGCCGCCCAGCCGATGAGGGCGGGGAAGACGCCGGCCACCCCGCCCGGCACCGCGCTGAGCGCGGTGCGCGGCTTGAGCAGCAGCGTGTAGACGACCACGTAGTAGAACGCGCCGAGCAGCGCGAAGACCGCGGCGAGGCCGCCGGCGACGGCCCAGAGGGCCGCTGCCCCGGCGGCCACGCCGGCGAGCCCGGCGAGTGTGGCGCGCGCCGGCGTGATGCGGCCGGAGGCCGTGGGGCGCCGGCGCGTCCGCTCCATGCGCCGGTCCAGGTCGCGCTCGATCACGTTGTTGAGCGTGGCCGCGCCGCCGACGGTGAACGCAGTCGCCACGAGGACGGCCAGTACGCGCCACACGGCGGGGCTGCCGCACAGCAAAATCGCGGCGAGCACGGTGACGAGGAACAGCGCGACGACACGCGGCTGGGCCGCTCTCAGGTAATCCATGGACGACATGGACGCCATTCTAGTCGGTGCGCTTCCGACGCCCGCCGGTCGACCCGGCGACGGCGGACGTTGCCGCATCGCCGATGATTCGTGTGATGATAGGCGAGCGCCGGCGCTGGGATGCCGGCACAGGACCAGGGGGACGGGTGACGGGGAGCCGGCAGCCAGAGACTCGCCGAGCGCGGCCGCGGGGCGCGGCCACGGGCTTCGCCGCGGCCACCGTCGTCGCGGCCGCGATCCTGCTCGCGGGCTGTGAATCCCCGAGCATTCTGCGCTCGGAGGGATCGGCCGGCAACGAGATCGTCACGCTCGCCACGTGGATCTTCGGGATCCTCGCGATCGTCCTCATCACCGTCTGGGTCATCCTCGTCTTCGTGATCGTCACCGGCCGCCGCCGGCGCGAGGAGGACGCCTCGCAGACCAGGGGCAACCTGCGCATCGAGATCATCTGGACGGCCATTCCCGCGGTCATCGTCACCGTGCTGTTCATCCTCACGCTCGTCATCACGGACCGCATCGACATGCCCGCCCGCGGGGCGCAGTTCACCGCCGTCGGCCGGCAGTGGTGGTGGGACTTCGATTACAGGGAGCTGGGCTTCAAGTCGCCCAACGAGATCTACGCCGCCGAGGGCCGCATGACGTCCATCGACATCGAGTCCGCCGACGTGATCCACTCGTTCTGGGTGCCGCAGATGGGCGGCAAGGTGGACATGATCCCCGGCCACGTCAACCACATCCACTTCGTGCCGCTCACGAGCGGCACGTACCTCGGCGAGTGCTCCGAGTTCTGCGGCGTCCAGCACGGCAAGATGCGCTTCCTCTTCGTCGTCGTGCCGCCGGAGAAGTACGCGGCGTGGGTCAAGCACCAGCAGCAGCCGGCGGCGGAGCCCACCGGCGCCGACGCCGTCGCGGGTAAGCAGGTCATCAGCAGCGTCGGCTGCGGCAGCTGCCATGCCATCCGGGGCACGACGCTCAAGGGCACGTTCGGCCCCGACCTCACGCACTTCGGCAGCCGCGGCGGCATCGCCGCCTACACGCTGACCAACACACCCGAGAACCTGCTCCGCTGGATCCAGGACCCGCAGGCGGTCAAACCGCAGTGCAACATGCCGCAGATCCCGCTGCCGCTGCAGCAACAGCAGCAGCTCGTCGCCTACCTCGAGGAGCTCAAGTGACGGTCCTCCCGGAGCAGGCCGTGGTCGCCGAGGCGCCGGCCGAGCGCGGCGGCATCGGCGCCTGGATCACGACCACCGACCACAAGCGCATCGGGATGCTCTACATCGGGACGTCGCTGGTCTTCTTCCTGATCGCCGTCGTCTTCGCGATGCTGATGCGCACCCAGCTCATCCGGCCCGGCATGGGCTTCCTCTCGCCGGAGGCCTACAACCAGGTCTTCTCGATGCACGGCACGACGATGGTGTTCCTCTTCGGCATGCCGATCCTCATCGGGCTCGCCAACTACCTCGTGCCGCTGCAGATCGGCGCGCGCGACATGGCGTTCCCGCGCGCCAACATGCTCAGCTGGTGGCTGCTGGTGTTCGGCGGCGTCACGCTGTACAGCAGCTTCCTCTTCGGTGGGGCGCTCGACACCGGCTGGTTCAGCTACGCGCCGCTCACGTCCAAGGCGTACTCGCCGAGCGACGGCGTCACGTTCTGGATCGTCGCGCTGGTGCTGCTCGGCGGCTCGTCGATCCTCGGCGCGATCAACTTCATCGTCACCTGCCTGCGCTTCCGCGCCAAGGGCATGGGGTTGTGGCAGATGCCGATCTTCTCCGTCGCCACGTTCATCAATTCGTTCCTGATCCTGTTCGCCTTCCCGAGCCTGAGCGCGGCCGTGGCGCTGCTCTACTTCGACCGCCAGTTCGGCACCAGCTTCTTCGATCCCAGCGGTGGCGGCGATCCCATCATCTGGCAGCACCTCTTCTGGTTCTTCGGCCATCCCGAGGTGTACATCCTGATCCTCCCGGCGTTCGGCATCATGAGCGAGGTCGTGCCGGTCTTCGCGCGCAAGCCGCTGTTCGGCCGCAGTTCCATGATCGTGATGCTGGTGGCGATCGGCGGCCTCGGCTTCATGGTGTGGGCGCACCACATGTTCGCCACCGGCCTGCCCAACTTCTTCAACGCGGTCATGGCCGGCACCAGCATGTTGATCGCGATCCCGACGGGCGTGAAGATCTTCAACTGGCTGGCGACGATGTGGGGCGGCTCGCTGAGGTTCAAGACGCCGCTGCTCTACGCCTGCGGGCTCATCGCCCTGTTCACCGTGGGCGGCATCACCGGCGTCACCCTGGCGGTCGTGCCGTGGGACTGGCAGGTGACCGACACCTACTACGTCGTCAGTCACTTCCACAATGTGCTCATCGCCGGCACGGTGTTCGCGGCCATCGCCGCTCTGTACTACTGGTTCCCCAAGATGACCGGGCGGTTCCTCTCGGACCGCATCGGCAAGGTCCAGTTCTGGCTCACCGCCATCGGCTTCGCCGTGACCTTCTTCCCCATGTACGCGCTGGGGATCCTGGGGATGCCGCGCCGCGTGTACACCTACGCCCCGGACCTCGGCTGGAACACGCTGAACACGATCTCGTCCATCGGCGGCTACTTCCTCGCCTGCGGGTTCCTGCTGCTCTTCTACAACATCATCAGGAGCCTCCGCTCAGGCGAGCGGGCCGGCGACAACCCGTGGCGGGCCTGGACGCTCGAGTGGGCCACCACGTCGCCGCCGCCGCACGACAACTTCGCGCGGCTGCCGGAGATCCGCAGCGATATGCCGCTGTGGGACGACGAGCACGGGGTGGAGGTCGAGGGCCGGATCGAGAAGATCACGTGGGAGGACCTCCCCCGCGAGCCCGAGCAGCGCACGATCACCCCCTTCTGGGTGGCGTTCGGCATCCTCATCCTGGGCGTCGGCCTGCTCGGCGTGCCGCTCGTGTTCATCATCGGCGTGGCGCTCATCCTCATCACGCTCGCCGTGTGGATGACAGGGCGCTGGTCCGAACTGGAGCCGACCCCGACGCCCGACGTCACGCACCGGTTCTCGTTCATCGGCGCCGGCACACTGGCCTTCATCGGCTCGGAGTCGGTGTTCTTCGCGTCGCTCATCGCCGCCGTGATCCACCTGCGCATCCACGACTCGGTGCTCGGCGGCGGCTCCGGCGTGGAGCTCACCCTCCCGCTGATCAACACTGTCATCCTGTTCTCCAGCGGCGTCACGGCGCACTTCGCCCAGACGGCGTACAGGGCGCGCCGCAAGGGGCGGTTCTTCTTCCTGCTGGTGCTCACCATCGTCCTCGGCGCGGTCTTCCTCGGCGGCCAGGCATGGGAGTACACGCATGCGGGGTTCGGGCTCGCCGACACGATCGTCACCTCGTCGTTCTACGTGCTCACCGGGTTCCACGGCTTCCACGTGGCCTGCGGCATCGCGGCGCTCATCTATCTGTTCTTCCGGGCGCGCCGCGAGCTGCGCCGGGCGCCGGGCGAGCGGCAGCTCCCCGAGACCTCGCCCGGCACCTCCGGCATGGTGGACGGCGCCACCTACTACTGGCACTTCGTCGACGCCGTGTGGGTGTTCGTGTTCATCGTCGTCTACCTGCTCTAGCGATGACGGCGCGGCGGCCGGCGCTCCTGCGACTGGCGGCGGCGGTGATCGCCGTCACCGCCGCGTGCGTCGCGTTCCCCGCCGCCGCGGCGGCACACTCGGCGCTCGAGAGCTCCGACCCCGCCGCGGGTTCGTCGGTGCCGGCGTCTCCGCGGCACATCGTGTTGACGTTCTCCGAGGCGCCCGACGTCAAGCTGTCGCTGGTCCGCGTGCTGGACGGCGACGGCGCGGCGGTGCCCGGCGTCTCCGCGCCGCAGGCGGTGCCGGGCGACAAGCAGTCAATGCGGGTGACGCCGTCCACGCCGCTGCCCGACGGCACGTACACGGTCAACTGGCGCGCCGTCTCGGCCGTGGACGGCCACGTCGAGTCCGGCGCCTTCGCCTTCGGCGTCGGCCAGGCGGCGGGCGAGGCGGTCGTCGTCGAACTGCTGCACACCTCGCCCTGGGCCCAGGCGCTCGCCGACGCGGGACGCTGGCTTCTGTACGCGGCGCTCGCCGTGCTCGTCGGCGCCGCGTCCACCAGCCTCTTCGTGTTCGGCGGCAAGCTCCCGCCCGGCGGCATGGTCGTGCTCAAGGCCGCCGCCGCGGCCGGCGTCGTCGCCCTCGGCATGCTGGTCTGGGCCGAGAAGGTGCTCGTCGGAGCGCCCAGCCTCCTGCCGCTCTTCCTCACCCGGGAGGGCCAGTACCTGCTGGCGCTTGGCGTCGCCCTGCTGCTGTGCATCGGCGCCGTCGCGCTCGTCGACCTGTGGCCCGCACGCTGGAGCCTCTGGGTGCTTGGTGCGACCGGGGTCGCCGCCGTCCTGGTCCACGTCCTCGCGGGGCACGCCGCTTCACCCTCGTCGGTGTGGCTGCTGAACGTCGTCGTCCAGTGGGTGCACATGGCCGCGGTCGGCGTCTGGGTGGGAGGCCTGTTCTGGCTGCTGCTCGGCCTGCGCGGCCGCGACCACGAGCAGCGCGTCGCGGCCGTCGGTGTGTTCACCCGCATCGCGACGGTGACCCTCGTGGTGGTGCTCGCCACCGGGCTGGCGCGGGCGCTGGTCGAGGTCGGGTCCGTGAGCGCGCTCTTCGACACCGGCTACGGGATCGCCCTGATCATGAAGGTCGCGCTGGTGGTCGGGCTGGTGGCGCTCGGCGCGCTCAACCACTTCTTCTGGGTGCCCGCGGTGCGCGGCGACGGCGGCGAGGCGGCGGAGCGGCGTTTCGGGCTGAACTCGCGCGGCGAGCTCGCCGTGGCGCTCGGGGTCCTGGCGGCCACGGCCGTGCTGAGCGGGCTTGCGCCGGCCGTGACGGCCGGCGCCGCGTCCGATGCGAGCACGTCCGCCACCCGGCTCACCGTCTCGGGCCACGACTACGCGACCGCCGTCCGCGTTGAGCTCACACTCACTCCCGGCGTGGCCGGCCGGAACGACTACACGCTCTGGGCCGACGACTACGACACCGGCGACCCGCTGACCTCGGCGACGGACGTGCGCATGCAGTGCTCGCTGCCGGCGCGCCCGTCCATGGCTACGGTCACGGTTTCGCTGCGCCGCGCCGCGGACGGCAGCTGGACGGGCAGCGGCCTGGACTTCTCCGTCCCCGGCCGCTGGAAGGTCGACGTCTACGTCCAGGAGAAGACTCGGGGCACCACCGTCCCGCTCGAGCTGACGATCCCGGCGGCGCCAGCGCCGTGAGCCAACGCCCGGGCGGCGAGCGTCTTCAGCCACCGCGCTCGTTTGGAGCGGCTTTCGTCCGGGCAGGGTCGAGCCGACCCGTCGTGGAGCACGGGCCTCAAGAGAGGGGGAGACCATGAACCGATCTTTCACCGCCATCGTGACGACCGCGGTCCTGTGCGTGGCGCTGGGTGTGCTGGCGGCCCCGGTCCTCGCGCACGAGACCGCAGCTGCCGGCGACCTCGCGCTCGAGCTCGGGTGGGGCACCGAACCGGCCTACGCCGGACAGCTCAACAGCGTCCAGCTCATCGTGACCCACAAAGCCGACGGCGATCCGATCAACGACCCCGGGGCTCTGCTCGCGGCGACCGTGAGCTACGGCGACCAGCAGCAGGAGTTCCAGCTCACGCCCACGTACGACGCGGAGGCCGGCACCGGGACGCCCGGTGAGTATGCGGCCCTCGTCATCCCGACGGCGCCCGGCGACTACACGTTCCACGTCACCGGGAAGGTGGAGGGCGTCAAGGTGGATCTCGAGGTCGCGAGCTCGCCCAAGACGTTCTCGCCGGTCGAGGACGCGTCGGCGGCGCAGTTCCCCGTCAAGGTGCCCGGCACCGACCAGGTGGCCCAGCGGCTCGACAAGGAGCTGGCGCGGGTCGCGACCGCCGACGACGTGAGCAGTCAGGTCTCGAGCGCCAAGACGCTCGGCTACGTGGGCATCGCGGTCGGCGCCGTGGGTGTGGTGCTTGCGGCATTCGCGCTGCTGCGCCGGCGCGCCTGACCCGGCGCGCCTGACGCGGCGCGCGCCGGCCGGCCCGGTCCGCGCGCCCGGCTCCGCTCAGACCGAGGTCGCGTTGCCTCCGGTGAGCTCGATGACCACGGAGCCGTCGCGGCCGTAGCCGAGGAGCTTGTAGGCGCCGCCGTCGGCGCTGACGTCGTAGCGGAAGTTGCCCATGCCGCCGCCGTCGCTCATCGGCAGGTCGGTGTAGGGGTTCACCGGCCACACCGAGATGTACCGGCTCATGTCGATGCTGTTCACTTCTCCGGCGGTCGGATACGTGCCGCCGTGATCCGCCGCGTACGTTTCGATGCCCGTCTGGAGGCTGCGCACGTTGGCCTCCACGATGAAGTCCTTGGTCAGGGTCTCGCCGGTGCGCATGAGGAACTGGGGCACCGTGACGGCGATGATGACGCTGATGACGAGTAGCACGCCGGCGACGGCGAGCACCACGATGCCCCAAGTGGGAAAGCGACGCGACGGAGCGGCGCCGGACGCCGCGCCGCCGGAGGTCGCGGCGCCGGAGGCGCCGGAGAAGCCGGCGGCGCTCAGGGATGCGGCCGCCGCTCGCCCGCCGTTCTCCCAGCGGTCGACATCGGCCACCCATGTCCGGTACCCCGGATCGGCCCAGAGGAGCTGTCCGCGGCGGTCGTAGTCGAGCAGCCCGGCCGCCGGGATGGCCCCGTGGCCGACGAGGATGAAGTGGTCCGTTTCCCAGATGATCTCGCGGCCCTGCCACTCCGTGCTCGGGCCGAACGTCGCGACGAGCATGCTGCCTCCCCGGATTGCGCTCGGGGGAGCCTAGCACGCGGCGCAGGCGCCGGGGAGAGGCATCGGCGTGATGCCGGCCGCGGAGGGTCAGTGGTCGCGCGGAGGCGGCTCGAGCTCGTGCACCGCGTCCAGGGCGGGGTCGATCGCCTGTGCCGCCGCGCTCATCGCCTCGAGATCGCGCCTGGTCGGAAGACGCCCTGCCAGCAGGGCGTCGACCACCGAAGTCGCAGCCCGGCAGGTGTCGAGGGTCGTCCCCGCAAGCTCGAGTTCGCTCTCGGGTGCGTGGTAGCCCCGGTCTTTGCCGGCGACGAGAAAGGCCACACGAGCGCGCATGGAAGTGTCGATGACGGTCAGTCGCTCCGCCGCTTTCTGAAGGAGGCGCTGATGCCACGGGGAGGTCTCTCTGCCAGGACCGGGCAGGTCCTGCAGCGGCCCGTCGGCAGAATCGATGTAGGCGACTATCGCCAGGAGTTCTCTGGCGCACTCAGGCGAATCGGGGCGTCGGCGGGTGCTGACGTCGTCTGTTCCCGCCTGATGCTGGTCTGAGCCTTGCCGCGGTGCTGTCGAATCCGCGTCCATGACCTTGCCTCCGGACCTCAAGCCTGCCTCGCCGTGGCGGAGGCGTCGAGTCCTTTGCCTTCCTGGCGAGTCTACTCCTCGCCGTCCCAGTACCCGAGCGGCTCCAGGCGGCCGATCACGCCCAGCCCGGGGAACGCGACCTTGTGCGAGCGCGGGTACCAGATGGTGTCGTGGCGGTCGCGGTTGCCGTAGGCGAGGTAGGTGAGGCCGCCCGGGCCGGCGCGGAAGGCATGCGCCTCGCCGGTCCCGGCGAGCCGGGCGACGACGTCGCCGGCCCTGACCGGGCGCTCCTCCGGCTGCCAGCCGGTCGCGCCCCGCGCTCCTTCGAGGTACGCGCCGTCGCCTTCGAGCACGACGAAGAGCTCCTCCGCGCCGCTGTGGCAGTGCGGTGGCACGCCGAGCCTACCCGGCGGCAGGACGAACTCGCGCAGCGCGGTGCGCCGGGCGCCGCCCGCCTCACTCACGGAGCGGCGTGTGGAGGCGATCTCGCCGCGCTCGACCGCCTGGGCGGGCACGGCGGCGATGTTCACGATGGTGGCCGGCCGCTCCGATGGCGCGGCCGGCATCTCCAGCTCTCCGATCGCGGCCTCCTGCTTGAACGGGTGGTCGGTCTCGCCGGCCTTGACCCAGCTGCTCCCGAGCCAGGCGACGTTGGCGCGCGGCAGGTAGCAGGACTCGGACTCAGTGCGCTCGCCGTAGACGAGCACGTCGAGGCCGTCGGGGCCGGCGACGAGGGTGTGGGCCGGCCCCTCGCACAGGTGCACGAGGCAGTCGCCGGCGCCGACCTCGTAGGTTGCGCCGGCCTGCCAACTCAGCCCGGAGCCGGCGAGGATGAAGAACAGCTCCTCCTCGCCGCTGTGCGTGTGCGCCGGCGTGGAGCGCTTGCCGGGCGGGAGCTGCGCGCGCCGGAGCCCGAGGAGCCTGGTGCCGGCCGCGGTGCCGAGGTCCCGCCACGCGCCCTCGATAGGTCCCGCCGTGACCTGCCTGACCGGCACGTCGTCCCAGTTGACCGGCGCTGCGCTCATGACCCTGCTCCTCCCGTCGCTGCCCGGGCACGATGCTAGCACGCACCGATGACGTCGGATGCAAGCGGTAGACTCGGAGATGCGCGGCGCCGGTGGGGCGCCAGCCGGGCGCGTCGGCATCCGGCGAAGGCACGAGGAGGCACCATGACCGTCAAGCTGGCCGACGAGACCGAGAAGCGCCTCGTCGCGTCCATCAAGCGCTTCTTCGAGGAGGAGCTGGACGAGCCCATCGGCGAGCTCAAGGCGCTGCGCGTCCTCGACTTCTGCGTCCGCGAGGTCGCGCCGAGCGTTTACAACCAGGCCATCGCCGACGCCCAGGCCTACCTCACCGACAGCGTCGCCGACCTCAGCGGGGCGCGCTACGAGGCGGAGTTCGACTACTGGAAGCAGAAGCAGCAGCCATGAGACCGCTCGAGGTCGAGATCCTGTTCACGCCGACCTGCCCGCACGGCCCGGCCATGCGCCGGCGCATCGACGCGCTCGCGCGCGTCGAGGGCATCGAGGTGAAGGTGACGGAGACCATCATCGTCGACGCCCGGGACGCCGACGCCAGGGACTTCCCGGGGTCGCCGACCATCCTGGTCGAGGGAGACGACATCGAGCCGACCCGGGCCGAAGCGCCAGTCGACCGCGGCCTCGGCTGACGCACCTACCTCGGCCCCGGTGGATCCGGCGGCGCGCCCTCCGACGAGCTTCTGCTCGCCGCCCTGCGCCGGGCGGCCGGCCTCAGCGGGGACCAACGACGGCACTGGCGCAGCGTGCTGGCCGACCGCGAGGACCGCTACGGCCTCGGGCCGAGTGCGCCGGCCCGCTGGGCGGCCGAGCTGTTCGTCGAGCACGGCGTGCGAGACGTCCTCGAGCTGGGCGCCGGGCAGGGTCGTGACAGCGTCCACTTCGCCCGGCTCGGCATGAACGTCCACGCGCTCGACTTCGCCGAGGCCGGCGCGGCGGCCATCCGCGCCAAGGCGGAAGATCCCTCGGTCTCCGGTTCCCTGACCGCGACGGTGCACGACTGCTCCGAGCCGCTCCCGTTCGCCGACGTCAGCTTCGACGCCTGCTACTCGCACATGCTCTTCTGCATGGCGCTCACGACGGCGCAGCTCGAGGAGCTGAGCGCCGAGGTGCTTCGGGTGCTCCGGCCCGGCGGGCTCCATGTCTACACCGCGCGGACCACCGACGACCCCGACTACGGCGCCGGCCCCTCACACGGCGACGACATGTACGAGTCCAACGGCTTCGTCGTGCACTTCTTCAGCCGGGAGCTCGTGGAGCGGCTCTCCCGCGGGTTCACCCTGCTCGACGTCGAGGAGTTCGAGGAGGGCGACCTGCCGCGGCGGCTCGTCCGCGTCACCCAGCGCAGACCGGCCTGACCTGCCGCCGCGCCCCCGCCTCGGCCGGTCGCTTGGAGCGGGGATGCGTTCATCACTTCCCTCGCCTCGCGCGATCCGGAGAGCGCTCGGGCGGCCCGGGCCCGGTAGGGTGGGCCCGGGCCGCCTTCCTCCCTTCCGACGGTCCGGGGCAGGACCGGCGACGGAAGGCAGGTCTGGGGGCGTCAGGGTCGCGTCACGCCTGCCCGCTCTCGAAGCCGAGGTCGCGGAGCAGGAGCAGCTCCTCGGCCGTGCCGGGAGCCACCGGCGGCTGGTGGTGCCGCTGGATCTCGCCTTCGACCATGTAGAGCACGTCCTCGGCGATGTTGGTCGCGTGGTCCGCCAGGCGCTCGAGGTAGCGGGCCACGCTGAACAGCAGCACGATCGGGTCGAGATGCTCGAGGTCGGCGCGGATCTCCGCCTTCAGCTCCTCGATCAGCGCGGCGTACAGGTCGTCGATCTCGTCGTCGGCGACCAGGACCTCCCGCGCCGTCACCGCGTCCTGGCGGACGAGCGCGTCGAGCGCCTTCTCCAGGACTCCTGATCTCCGTGCGGTCGGCCATGATGGCGACGCCGTGGGGCACGGGCACGGGATGCTCGTCGAGCAACTGCAGCGCCCGTTCGCCGATGTTCGCCGCCAGGTCGCCGATGCGCTCCAGCTCGCTGTTGATCTTGATCACCGCAGCGACGAAGCGCAGGTCGCCGGCGACCGGCTGGTAGAGCGCGAGGATCTTGAGGCACTCCTCCTCTACGTCGACCTCGTGCTGGTCGATGAGCGCGTCGGTCGCGATGACGCGACGGGCCTTGGCGGGGTCGCGTTGCTCGATGGCCTGGAAGGCGAGCCGGAGGTTCTCTTCCACCAGGGCGCCGAGCCCGAGGATCTTGCGTTTGAGTCTGTCCGTCTCTCTCTGCAGGTGTCCCATGGGGTCCTCGCGGCTCAAACGAGCCGGCCGGTGATGTAGGCGTCGGTCCGTTTCCGGACCGCACTGGAGACTATCTGATGCGGACGGTCGAGTACCTCGCCTGATGACAGGCCGCGCCGCCGAACAGGAAGGTACCCCTCGGGTGTTAGCGGACGGTTAGCGAGAGGTCAGATGGCGGCGAGTGACGCGGAATGCGCGTGTCCCCGGCCCGCCGCGTCAGACGCTGGACTTCCGCGCTCCGGCCTCAGCGGCGAGAGGCAGCTGTGGGCCGAGGGCGCGACGCCTGCCTGAGAGCCAGTGGCGGGCCGGCGTCAGTCGGGTTCGCTGCCACCGGCCCGCATGGTCTCTGCTCCGCTGGGCCCTGGTGCGCCTGGGTCCGAGGAGCGGGGGGACACCTCGGACTCGATCGGCTCGCCCTGGCGGTCGCCTTGCGCGATGCTCGCCTCGGCCTCGCGAAGCTCGTGCCGACGTTCCTCCACCGACAGCGCGGAGGCCCGAACGCTGCGGAGGTGACGCCGGATCTTCATGCGCCGGGTGATCATGCCCGCAGTCTTTCAGCGCCATGTTAGGAGAGCGTGAGCGTCGCGCCTCGAGACGATGAGCCTCGTTGCCGGCCGAGGGCATTCTCGACGTCTCGCCGCATTCACACCCTCCTCTAACCAATCACTAACACCGCGGGGAAATAATCACCCCGCTTCCGGTTCGCGAGGTCTGAGCGGATCCGGCGGTGATCGTCGTAGCGGATGGGCGCACCCGGTGCGCTGCTTCAACATCTCACAGGAGCACAGGAGGAAGCATGAGGGGTATTCGGTGGTTCGCGATCGTCGCAGCTGTGATAGCGGTCGCGCTGGTGGGAGTGGCGTGCGGGGGGAGCGACACGACGTCGGACGGCAGCAGCTCCGGGGCCGTCGCTCTCTCGGGAGACGTTCGGATCGACGGCTCGAGCACGGTCGGTCCCCTCACCGAGGCCGCTGCGGAGTTCTTCCAGGGGGAGAACCCCGACGTGCGCGTGACGGTCGGCATCTCCGGAACGGGCGGCGGGTTCGAGAAGTTCTGCGCCGGAGAGACCGACGCCAACGACGCCTCCCGGGAGATCGAGCCGGATGAGGAGAAGGTGTGTACGGACAATGGGGTCGAGTGGACCAAGGTGCAGGTCGCGAGTGACGGGATCGTCATCGTCATCAACCCTGAGAACACGTGGGCGGAGAGCCTCACGGTGGAGCAGCTCAAGACGATCTGGAACGAAGGCAGCACGATCGACAACTGGAACCAGGTCGACCCGAGCTTCCCGGACGTCCCGCTCGAGCTCTTCGGCCCCGGCACGGACTCGGGCACGTTCGACTACTTCACCGACGCCATCAACGGCGAGGAGGGCGTCAGCCGGACCGACTATCAGGCCACCGAGGACGACAACGTGGCGGTCCAGGGCGTGGCGGGCTCCAAGGGCGGCATGGCCTACTTCGGTCTCTCCTACTACGAGCAGAACACCGACAAGCTGAAGGTCGTGGCGATCGACGACGGCAACGGCCCTGTGACGCCGTCTCGCGAGACGGTACAGTCGGGCGAGTACGCTCCGCTCAGCCGGCCGCTGTTCATCTACCCGTCCACGAGCGCCCTGCAGCAACCGCAGATGGCCGCGTTCATGCAGTTCTACCTCGACAACGCCGAGAGCATCGCGGAGCAGGCCCTGTTCGTCCCGATGACCGCAGAGCAGACGGCTGCCTCCCAGGCGGCTCTCACGGCAGCGCTCGGCCAGTAAGGAAGAAATGGCGGTCGCAACTACACAAAGGCCCGCCTCCAGGCCCCTCGAGGGTCTGGAGGCGGGCAGCCGCCGTTACCGCGAGAAGATCATCGTCGGCGGCCTGTTCCTGTGCGCGGCGCTCTCGATCGTCCTCACGGTGGGTATCGTGCTCGCGCTGCTGATCCCGAGCCTCGAGTTCTTCGGGGAGGTCAACCCGGTCAAGTTCTTCACGGGGACGGAATGGGCGCCGCTCTTCAAGAACTCGAAGTTCGGCGTCCTGCCGCTGCTCGGGGGCACGCTCGTCGTCACCGTCATCGCCGCGGTGATCTGCCTCCCGCTCGGCTTGCTGGCGGCGATCTACCTGAGCGAGTACGCGGCGCGGAGGACGAGGAGCTTCGTCAAGCCCGTCCTCGAGATCCTCGCCGGTATTCCCACCGTGGTCTACGGGTTCTTCGCCCTGACGTTCATCACGCCGCTGCTTCGGGAGAACTGGCTGTTCGGCACCCCGCCGGGGGTGTTCAACGCCCTCTCTGCAGGTCTGGTGATGGGTATCATGATCCTCCCGACCGTCGCCTCCATCTCCGAGGACGCCATGCACGCGGTGCCGCAATCCCTGCGCGCCGGCGCGGCCGCTCTCGGCGCCACGAAGTATGAGATCTCCACACGCGTCGTCGTGCCGGCGGGCCTCTCGGGGATCATCGCCGCCTTCGTCCTCGGCATCAGCCGGGCGGTCGGCGAGACGATGATCGTGCTCATCGCCGCCGGCGGCATGCCCAATCTCACGTTCAACCCTCTCGAGGCCATGCAGACGATGACGGCTTTCATCGGGGCCGCAGGACTCGGCGACCAGGCCACGGGCAGCATCGGCTACAAGACGATCTTCGCCGTCGGTATCAGCCTGTTCGTCATGACCCTGATCATGAACATCATCAGCATCCGACTGGTGAGGAAGTACCGCGAGGTCTACGATTGAGTACCCTGACGACGCAGAAGGGCCCATCCACGACCCCGCAGGTCTCGTTGACCAGCCGGCGTGGGTGGTGGCACCGCACCAGAGACGGGGCGTTCCGCGGCGCCGTCACGGGGAGCGTGCTGGTCGGTCTCGCAGTTCTCGTCGCGCTCATCGTGCAGAGCCTCGTCGAGGGCTGGCCGAAGCTCAACTGGCACCTCATCACGAGCTTCCCCTCGAGCTTCCCGGAAAAGGCCGGCATCCAGTCGGCGATCTTCGGGACGCTCTGGATGGTGGGCATCGTTCTCGTCGTCGCCATCCCTATCGGCGTGGGGGCGGCCGTCTATCTGGAGCAGTTCGCGGACACCGAGGCGTGGTTCAATCGGTTCATCGACCTCATCATCCAGAACCTCGCGGCTGTGCCGTCCATCGTGTACGGCATCCTGGGGCTGGCGTTCCTGGCGCGAGGTTTCCTGAACCTGGGTCCTGTCGTGCTCACCGCGGGCCTGACCCTGTCGTTCCTCGTCCTGCCGGTGGTCATCATCGCGTCGCGCGAGGCCCTCCGTGCGGTACCGAGCTCTATCCTGGACGGCGCGCTGGCGCTCGGCGCGACGCGCTGGCAGGGAGTCAGCAGACAGGTGCTGCCGGCGGCCATCCCGGGCATCGCCACGGGCTCGATCCTCGCCGTGTCACGCGCGATCGGCGAGGCGGCGCCGCTGCTGCTGCTCGGGGCGCTGCAGTTCATCACCTTCAATCCGACGGGGCTGAACAGCTCGTTCACGGCGCTCCCCATCCAGATCTTCAACTGGGTTTCGCGGCCGAATGTGGAGTTCCACGTCGCCGCCGCGGCCGCCATCATCGTGCTCCTGTGCATCACCCTGTTGATGAACGCCGTGGCCATCTGGCTCCGCAACCGCTTCCAGCAGACATGGTAAAGGACCACATGATGATGATTGATGCGGGAGCTCTCTGGACATGAAGGAGAAGCCCGGGAGAGAGAACAGAGGTGTAATCGTGATGGATGAGCCGGATCGGAGTCCCGAGCTGCTGTCAGGCGCCGGCGCCCCTGCCGAGAAGGAGGCCGACGCCGTCCTCCAGGAGAGCGCGAAGCTGGCTGCGATCACTCGCGAACGCCGTCGGCAGGCGAAGAAGGGTGGCGTCGAGGCGGAGACCGTGTTCGAGCTTCAGGACGTGTCGGTGACCTACGGCGGCAGCTACGCCGTTCAGGGCGTCAGCATGTCCATCCGCAAGAACGAGATCACAGCGCTGATCGGCCCCTCCGGGTGCGGCAAGACGACCGTCCTGCGCTGCCTGAACCGCACGAACGACCTGATCCAGGGCGCCAAGGTCCACGGCGGCGTCTTCTACCACGGGATCGACCTGTACGGTCCCAAGGTGGAGCCCGTGGAGGTCCGCCGGCGCATCGGCATGGTCTTCCAGAAGCCGAACCCGTTCCCCAAGTCGATCTACGACAACATCGCCTTCGGCCCCAGAGTCGGCGGGTTCAAGGGCAACATGGACGACCTGGTGGAGCGGTCGCTCCGCCGGGCCGCTCTCTGGGACGAGGTCAAGCGCGACCTCAAGGCCTCCGCCATGGCGCTCTCGGGCGGTCAGCAGCAGCGTCTGTGCATCGCCCGCTGCATCGCGGTCGAGCCCGACGTCATCCTCATGGACGAGCCCTGCTCGGCGCTCGATCCGGTCTCCACGCTCAGGATCGAAGAGCTCATGGACGAACTGGTGTCCGAGTACACGATCGTCATCGTGACGCACAACATGCAGCAGGCCGCCCGCGTCAGCGACCGCACGGGCTTCTTCACCGTGTCCGAGGGCCAGGACGAGAAGGACCACCGCATCGGTATACTCGTCGAGTACGACCTGACGCCCACGGTGTTCACCAATCCGAGCGACTCTCGGACTGAGGCATACGTGACCGGGCGCTTCGGATGAGCGAGCGACTCACGCGAGGCCGGTAGGGATCGAGCATGGAACACGAGATACGACACCACTTCAACGAACAGCTCAAGGCGCTTGAGCATCAGGTGCTGGAGGGGTTCGACCTGGTGATCGAGCAGCTTGGGCGTGCCATGGAGGCCGTTGCCGGAGGCGACGCCCTTCTGGCCGAATCTGTCGTGGCCGCCGACCATCGGATCGACCGGCGCTATCTGGACATCCACCGAGACGCGATCACGCTGCTCGCGAGTCAGGCTCCGGTCGCCGGCGATCTGCGCCTGGTCGCCGCCCTGATGCACATCGCCTGGTGCCTCGAGCGGATGGGCGACCAGTGCGTGAACATCGCCAAGCTGGTGCCGCTGTGCAGTCGCGGGGCGCTGGGTGATGAGCAGATGCCGGCGGTGATCGAGCGCATGGGCCGGCTCGTGGACCAGCAGGTCGCGCAGGCAAAGGACACCTTCTTCTCGCGAAGCGTGGAGCTTGCCGAGCAGCTGGCCGAACAGGATACCGAGGTCGATCAGCTCAATCGTCAGGTCTTTCAACGCGCCATCGACGTGGGGGGCGATGCGGCACAGCGCGAGTGGGCGATGTTCACGGTGTTGATGGCGCGCGCGCTCGAGCGTATCGGCGACAACGCGGTCGATGTCGGCGAGCAGACCGTCTTCCTCGTCACGGGGGAACTGCGTGAGCTCGCCGACGTGCGGCACTCGCGCGGCGAGGGGCCGGACCCGGCCTGATCCGGCGGCGCCCGGTCGGGACTGGACCGCGCTCCTCACTTCACTTCGGCCGTCGCGACGGTCCTGCGCATTCACGTCGCTTGACACGCGGCTAACGTGGTCCCCATCCGCCGGCCCTGCTGTGAAGTGGTCATGCCCCCTCGTTCGCGGCCTCGTCTCGAGGCAGGCGGGAGACATCCGATGAAGCGGACCGAGCGCACGCAAGCATCCGTCCACCTCGGCTGCGAGGTGTGCGCGGAGAAGGCGGTCATGTCGATCCCGCGGCACGCGTTCCGGTCGGGATCGTCGACTGCCGTTGCTGCGGGACGGCGTACCTGGTGATCCTGGAGCCGCGAGAAGACGTTGGTCCTCCCGGGGAGGCGACCCCCGCGCGCACCACCGCATAGGGGAGGCAGGGGCGCACGGGGCGGAGTGGTGGAGTTGCTAGGCGGCCGCGTCGTTCACGCCGTCGCCGCTTCCATCGATCACGCCCAGCAGGACGAGGTCGTTGCTGCCGCAACAGGGGCAGAGCACGACGCTGGAGTGCGCCTCGTAGACGCCGATCGGCACCAGGAACTCCTCGGTGCATACCGTGCACGCCAGATCGACCTTCTTGCCCATCTCTGTTCTCCTTCCCTTCATGTCCTCTGCGATGCTGGACCGCTCACGCGAAGAAGCGGCGAGTCTGGCGTGAGGTATCGGTGAGGGCGGCCCGCGACTCTCGGCAACGGCGGGCTGGCCCCATCCACGGCAACGAAGCGCCTGGTCCCGGCGCCGCGACAGCCGCAAGGCCGTGACCTAAGCCGACAGGGCCTCATCGACGCCCGGCGCGATCGCCTGACCGGCTGCTGCGGCCGCGGTCGCGTCGTGGACGACCCCGCGACGGAAGACCACGCGCTGTCCGCCTTCTCCGGCGTGATCCAGCTGCGTCGGCAGGCCTGCGACGGCGACATCGCCGCGCAGCGGGGTGAATCCCAAGGCGAGGTGGAAGGCGACCGACGCCTGGTCGGAGGGCGCCGTCACGGCGCGTACCCAGCGTCGCCGCTGACTTCGGTGGAGAGCAGCGCCTGCTCTTCGCTCAGCTCCCGGCCACACACGGGGTCACACGGTAGCCGCCTGGGGATCTCGCTCATCGACCGCACCTCCGCCTCGACATGCTCGCGTCGCCGTTGACGGCGAGCGCATCCAATGGTGGCGCGTCCGTGTTCAGGGTTCGTGTGCCGAAGGTCAGGATTCGCCCACCGCTCCCGCGCGTCGCGGCGCTTCGCGTCGCGGGCGCCTGAGTGGCGGACCCGGAACGGCGCGGGCGGTCAGCTGTGCGGCAGGTGGATGCGGAAGGTGCTGCCGCGACCGAGGACGCTGTCGACCGACACGCGCCCGCCGTGGACCTGGGCGATGTGCTTGACGATGGCCAGCCCCAGGCCCGTCCCGCCGAGGTCGCGGCTGCGGGCCTTGTCCACACGGTAGAAGCGCTCGAAGAGGCGCGGCAGGTGCTCGCGGGCGACGCCGGGCCCCTGGTCGACCACGCTGACGACGATCTCGTCGCCGGTCTCCTCGAGCACCACGTCGACCACGCTGCCCTCCGGGCTGTACTTGACCGCGTTGTCGATGAGGTTGACGACGGCCTGCTCGAGCAGCGGCGGGCTGACGGGAGCGAGCAGACAGCCCGGGCAGGCCTCGCGCAGCTCGATGCGCTTGGCCTCCGCCTTGGGCCCGCAGACGTCGAGCGCCACGGCGACCACGTCGCAGAGGTCGGCCTCCTCGAGCTGGAGCAGCGGGCTGTCCTTCGACTGCTCCAGCGTGGACAGCGCGAGCAGGTCCTCGATGATGGAGTTCAGGCGGTCGGCCTGTCCGGCGATGATGCCGACGAAGCGGCGCGCGGCCTCGGGGTCGTCCAGCGCGCCGTCCTCCAGCGTCTCGGCGAATCCCTTGATCGAGGTCACCGGGGTCTTGAGCTCGTGGGAGACGTTGGCGACGAAGTCGCGGCGCACGGCCTCCAGCCGCTTGAGGCGGGTCACGTCGTTCAGCACGACGACGGCGCCGACCACGTGCGCCTCGTCCTGCCCGTCGTGCAGGAGGGTGCCGTTGGCCTGCAGGTCGCGATCCTCGGCTCCGACGCGCATCACGACGTCCGCCTCGACCGGTCGCTGCCCGTCGAGCGTCTGCGAGACCACGCGCTGGAGGTCGGGATTGCGGACGACCTCCTGGATCGACTTGCCCTCCGCCGTCTTCAGGTCCGTGTCGAGCAGCCGCGCGGCCGCCGCGTTCACGGCGATCACGTGCTCCTCGGTGTCGACCGCGAGCACGCCCTCGACCATGCTGGAGAGCACGGCCTCCCGCTCGTTCCGTTCCTGCGTCAGCGTGCGCAGCTTCTCGTCCAGCTCCGCAGGCCATCTGGTTGAGGCTCTCGACGACCGCGGCGAACTCCTCGGTCCGCGGCACGAGCAGTTTGCGCGAGAAGTCGCCGGCGGCGATGCGCTCGGCGCCCTCCTTGATCTCGCGCATCTGGCCGCTGATCCGGCTCGAGGCGTACAGCCCGATCAAGGCCGCGATGAGCGCGACGACGACGGCGCTGATCCCGATGCGCACGTAGAGGGCTGTCGAGTGCGTGATTGACGGTCGTCAGCGGGATGGCGGCGCGCACCACCGAGGTGATGCGGCCTCCCTCGCTCACCGGGATCGCGACGTACATCATGTCTTCCTTGCAGCGTTGCGCTGGGGCGGATGGCTTTGCCGGCCCGGCCCTGCAGCGCCGTGAGGAACTCGGGGCGGTCGCCGTGGTTCTCCATCTCTCCAGGCACGGCGTCCGAATCGGCGAGGACCGCGCCTTGCTCGGTCCCGGGCCGCCCCGCGGAGATCAGCGTGATGCGCGTTCCCGACGCCCTCCCGAGCCCTCGGACCAGGGTCTCGAGCTGTGCGGGCGTGTCGGACGCGATCAGCGGAGCCAGCTGCTGGCGGACCAGGCGCGCTCTCGACTGCAGCTCGGCCTCGGTATGCTCCATGTAGAAGGAGCGCGTGGAGCCGACCGCGTAGAAGCCGACCGCGGCCGTGCAGAGCACCACGATGAGGAGGTACGTGGCGTAGATACGCCAGAACAGCCGCGGCCTGCGCATCGGTCAGGCGTCCTGCAGCCGGTAGCCGACGCCACGCACCGTCTCGATGCAGCTGCCGCAGGCACCCAGCTTGCGGCGCAGCGAGACGATGTGCACGTCGACCGAGCGGTCGGTCACGAAGTGGTCGCTCAAGAACGCGTCGTCGCCCTGCGCCGCGTCGAGGAGCTGCTGCCGCGTGAACACCCAGCCGGGGCGCCTGGCGAGGCAGGTCAGGATGCGGAACTCGGTGGCGGTCAGCTCGACCTGCGTCTCGCCGGCCAGGACCTGGTGCCGGCCGGGCCGGATGGTCAGGTCCTGGACGCGGATCGTCGTCTCGTCGTCGCTCGACTCCGCGCCGCGGCGCAGCACGGCCCGGATGCGCGCCGTGAGGACGCGAGGGCTGAAGGGCTTGGTGACGTAGTCGGACGCTCCGAGCTCGAGGCCGGCGACCACGTCGGCCTCCGTGCCCTTGGCGGTGAGCATGACGATCGGGATGCCGCGCGTCGCGGCGTCGCTCTGGAGGCGGCGGCACACCTCGAGGCCGTCGACGCCGGGCAGCATCAGGTCGAGCACGATGATGTCCGGCAGCTTCGTCCGGGCGGCGGCCAGCGCGTCCTCGCCCGAGGCCACCGCGGTCACGCGGTAGCCCTCCTTCTCGAGGTTGTACTGGACGAGCTCGAGGATGTCGCGCTCGTCGTCGACGACAAGCACGTGTTCTCTGGCCATCGGCACTTCCGTGTCGCGCGTGACGGGGCGCGGGGTCTGCGACGGGCTCCCGCGCCCGGACGGTCCGGTGTGTGAGGGTAGCGGCTCGATGTTAGGGCTTCGTTAGCTGTGGGGCCATCTCGACCTCCTCTGGGGTCCGGGAGCAGTCGCCGTCTCTCCCCACGCTGGCCCGCAGCGGCTCCGACCAGCCCTTCGCCGCGCATCGGCATCCACCCCGTCCGGGCGATCCGTGGACGGAACGCTTGCCATGGCCTCAGGGCCGCGCGGGTCCGTCAATCGACAGATTGCTCCCGTGGGTCCACAACGAGGTGTCGCCACGGGTGGCGCCTGGCAGGATCAGGACGGACTCCTCGCCACCGTAGCGGCAGGCGATATCGACGGCGCGCACCCCAGTGCGAAGCAGCTCGCCGAAGGCCCGGAGGGCCGCATCGCCGGCGTCGTGCCCGTAGGCATCGTTGTAGTGCCTGAAGTGGTCGACGTCCATCATGACGACGCTCACTGGCGCTGGTGGCACCGAGAACGGGCACCTGGACCCATGATGGTGCCCTGTGCTACGTTCGCCGTACCGACCCGAACGGAGGGGTGGACCATGCCGAGCACGACAGTTCCCAGCGTCTCCCTCTGGAAGCGGCTGATCGTCGTTGTCTGCGTGCTCGCCGCCGTGGTGCCCGTCATCGTCTGGGCGCCGCTTCCCTGGCCGCTCTTCTGGATCGCGATCGTGATGGTCGTGGTGTGGCTCGTCGACAGACTGCTGGGACTCCCCAAGGGCTGGTTCTGGCCGAACTGGCGCGATCAGGCCCGGCCGAAGTAGAGCGATCTCGGGCGGCAGGTCACGCTCCCGCCGCCGGCGCTGCGCTGGTCGGCAAGCTTGCATGTCGACAGCAATCTTGCAGCACTCTGCAACTTCTGCTAGAGTGCGGGCATGGACGAGACCACCGGACTCCGCGAGCGCAAGAAGGCGCAGACCCGAAGCGCCATCAGCTCGGCCGTGATGATCCTCGCTCTCGACCGGGGCCTGGAGGCGGTCACGGTCGACGACATCGCCGTCGCCGCCAACGTCTCGGTCCGGACCTTCCACAACTACTTCGGCAGCAAGGAGGAGGCGCTCATCGCCTCCTGGCGGTCGGAGTTCGAGGTCCACCTCGAGGAGCTGCGCGCGCAGGCCCGCGGACGAGCCGATCCTCGTCTCGCTCGAGTGCGTGCTCGCCGGCATCGCCGCGCGGACCGTCGACCATCCCCTGGACCTGCTCACCCAGAGCGACCTGCTCTGGACGAGCGCCATCATGGCGCACCAGCCGGTCCGTCCTGCTCAACGAGGTGACCCGCATGGTCACCGACGTCGTCGCTGCGAGGACCGGCACCGATGCCGCGACCGACATCTACCCTCGCCTCGTGACCGCTGCGGCGATCACCGCGGCCGTGACCGCTTTCGAGTTCGCCGCGACCTGCTCGCCCGGCGAGCAGGGCCCGGAGCACTTCATCCACGAGAGCTTCGCGCTGCTGCGCGCCGGCCTCGTGCGCAACGAGCTGGGCCCCTGATCAGTCCGCCGGACGGTGCCTGAGCCTCACCCGCCGTCCCGCAACCCCGCACGCGACACCGTTGCCGCCGCTGCGCGAGTCTCGACCCGCCCGCGAACGGTCGTCCCCACGACATTGGAGTCCCACACCATGGCAGAACTGCTCTACCGGATCGGCCGCTTCGCGACCCGGCGACGGGGGACCGTCGTCCTCGTGTGGCTGGCGATCCTCGCCGTCGCCGTCGTCGCGTTCGTGTTCGCCGGTGGCTCGACCAGTGACCAGATCTCGATCCCCGGCACCCCGACCGCGAAGGTGACGGAACGGCTGGAGGCCGCCTTCCCCAAGGCCGCCCAGGGCAGCGGCACGATCGTCTTCCACACCGAGGACGGCTCGCCCATCAGCGCCGCCCAGCAGGCGGCCATCACCGAGCGCATCGCCCAGGCCTCGACGGTCAGTGGCGTGGAGAGCGTTCTCGACCCCTTCACCGCGCAGGCCGAGCGCGAGGGCCAGGCCGCACAGGTCGCCGCCGGACGGGTGAAGCTCGCCAAGGCACGCTCCCAGGTCACCGGCGGCCAGGCCAAGATCGACCGCGCCAAGGCCAAGCTCACGGCCGGCCAGGCCAAGCTCGACGCGGCGAAGAAGAAGCTCGTGGACGGCCAGGCGCAGCTCGACGCGGCGAAGGCCAAGCTGCCGGCCGCGCAGGCCAAGATCGACGCCGGCCGCGCGGAGCTTGCCCGGGGCCAGGCGAAGCTGGACGCGGGGAGGAAGAAGCTCGCCGCCGGCCAGGCGCAGCTCGACGCGGCGAAGAAGAAGCTCGCCGCCGGCCAGGCGCAGCTCAACGCCGGCAAGGCCCAGCTGGTCGCCCAGCAGGACCAGCTCGACGCCGCCATAGCGCAGGCGAAGCAGGACGGCACGTACGATCAGATGGCGGGCCAGTTCGCCGCCTCGCAGGCGCAGCTCGATGCCGGCATGGCGCAGATCACGGCCAAGCAGGCCGAGCTCGACGCCGGCAGAGCCACGATCGCCGGCAAGCAGCGGCAGCTCGACGCCGGCAAGGCGACCATCGCGAAGAACCAGGCCAGGCTCGATGCCGGCAAGGCGAAGCTCGTGACGGGCCAGGCCCAGCTGGACGCGGGCCGGGCGACAATCGCGGCGAACCAGGCCAAGCTCGCCGCCGGCCGGGCCACCATCAAGGAGAAGCAGGGCGCGATCCGCAGCGGATGGGCGACCATCCGCGACAAGCAGGCCGAGCTCGACGCGGCGCCCGCGAAGCTGGCGACCGAGACGAAGAAGCTCGAGGCCGGCGCCACCCTGCTCGATCTCGCCTCCGGCATCCGGTTCGTCTCCGACGACGGAAGCGCCGCGATCGCCATGGTGTCGTTCACGGACCCGCAGACGGCGGTGACGCAAGCCACGAAGGACGCGCTCGTCGCCGCCTTCGCGGACGCGCCCGTCGACGGCGTCTCGGTCGGTTTCTCCGCCTCCATCGCGAACGAGGTGCCGTCCGTCGTGGGTCCGAAGGAGCTCGCCGGCCTGGTGCTCGCGGCGATCGTCCTCTTCGCCCTGCTGGGCACCCTGGTCGCCGCCGGGCTGCCGATCCTGACCGCGCTCATCGGCGTGGGGATCGCGACGCTCGGTGCGCTCTCGCTCTCGAGCGTGCTCGACATGATCTCGGTCACCCCGGTCCTCGGCATCATGCTGGGGCTGGCGGTCGGCATCGACTACGCGCTGTTCATCGTCAACCGGCACCGCCGGCAGCTCCGGGAGGGGTACTCGGTCGAGGAGTCCATCGCGCTCGCGAACGGCACCTCGGGCAACGCCGTGGTCTTCGCCGGGGCGACGGTCATCATCGCCCTCGTCGCGCTCAACGTGACGGGCATCCCGTTCCTCGGCTTGATGGGCAGCATCGGCGCGGCGGCCGTCGCCATCGCCGTGCTCATCGCAGTCACTCTCACGCCCGCGCTCCTCTCCTTCGCCGGGATGCATGTCATGCGCCGCAAGGAGAAGGCCCGGATCGAGACCGGCGTGCACGCAGCGCCGGCGCCGGCCGAGCCGCTGCCGACCTATCGTGCCCTCGGCCAGGTGGTCGTCGGCATCGCCGTCCTCCTCCTGATCGCCCTCCCCGCCGCCTCGATGCGGCTCGGGCTCCCCGACGGCTCGACCGAGCCCACCCACTCCTCGCAGTACCGCGCCTACATGACCGTCGCCGACAAGTTCGGCGAGGGCCAGAACGGCACGATCCTGGTGATCGCGGACCTGCCGGGGGGGACCACGGACGAGGAGCTGCTCGACCTTCAGGTCCAGGGCGCGAAGGCGCTCTCGGCGCTCGACAGCGTGTCGGCGGTCGCGCCGGTCCTGACGTCGGACGATCACACCATCGTCGGCTTCCAGGTCGTGCCGACGGAGGGGCCGACGAGCGTCTCCACCGAGCAGCTCGTGACGGACATCCGGGCCGCCTCGCCGCTGCCCGGCGACATCACGCTGGGCGTCGCGGGCCTGACGAGCGCCGGGATCGACATCTCGCAGAAGCTCGCGGATGCGCTGCCGGTCTACCTGGCGGTCGTGATGGGGCTCTCGCTCCTCATCATGATCCTCGTCTTCCGCTCGCTCCTCGTCCCGCTCGTCGCCACCGGCGGCTTCGCCCTCTCGCTGTTCGCCGCGCTCGGCGGCACCGTCGCGATCTACCAGTGGGGATGGCTGGGCGGGGTCTCCGGGGTCTCGAATCCCGGCCCGATCCTGAACTTCCTGCCGACCATGCTGGCCGGCATCCTTTTCGGCCTGGCGATGGACTACACCCTGTTCCTGGCCTCGGGCATGCGCGAGGCGTACGCCCACGGGGCGCCGTCCCGCACCGCGGTCGTCCTCGGCTTCAAGTCCGGGCGGGCGGTCGTGAGCGCGGCTGCGATCATCATGGTCTCGGTGTTCGGCGGGTTCGTGTTCTCGGAGAGTGCGATGATCCGGCCGATCGGCTTCGCCCTCGCGTTCGGCGTGCTCCTGGACGCGTTCGTGGTCCGCATGGTCATCCTGCCGGGGCTGATGCACCTGCTCGGCGACCGCGCCTGGTGGCTGCCCGGCTGGCTCGACCGCATCATCCCGAACGTCGATGTCGAGGGCGCCGCCCTCGAGCGCAAGCACCCTCACGTGGCCGGTGTGCCGCTCGAGGAGCCGCACGGCGATCCGGCGCCCGGGAAGCCCGCACCGGCATTGGCCGACTGACCACCGCTCTCCGGCGGCGGGCGCTCACCGTCAGCGCCTGCCGCCGGGCCTCATCGGAATGAGGCCGATCCAGACCGGCGTCGACGTGCAGTGGCCGCGGTCCAGTCGAAATGCCATTCGCAGGAGAATAGGGCGGAGGCCCCCTGCCCTCACGGGCGGTGCGGGCCTCTCCAGCGTTCAAGCCGTGGCCGTCCGAGGACGGGCGACGAGAGGCCCCAAACAGGCCACGCGCCTCACTTCATCGGCGCGCCGACCTTGAAGGTGTACGACGTGTCGCGGACCGGACTGACCTTGGCAGGAGTGCTGTTCACCTGGTTGCCGAAATTGCCGTAGGTCCCAGCCCCGATATGGGCCGGTCGCCAAGGTGACCCTGCAGGAGTCGCTGCGCGTGGTAGCCGCCGCGCAGAAGCACTTCCCGCGGCTCGCGAAGCTGTTCTGGCCCAGGTGGGCGACGGTGCGTCTTGAACGCAGTCAACGGCACCGCGGTTGACCCAAGTCGCAGAGTCGTAGACTCCATGTACACCCGTTGATGGGCGAAGCGAGCGAACCTCAGAGAGGACTGAGGGCGTGACGCAGCAGGCAAAGGCGACGGGGGACGGCACGGTGCCCCCGGCTGAACGTGGCGGGGCCTCCAGAGCGCTGCTCGGCCGGATCCGCTACCTGACTCCCGGCGAGTCCAGCGGGGACGGTCGTGTCGTGATCCGTGAGAGCGACGGCCGCTCCGAAGAGTTCTACCGCGACCGCTGGCGCCACGACCAGGAGGTACGTTCCACCCACGGCGTCAACTGCACGGGCTCCTGCTCCTGGATGATCCACGTGCGGGACGGCATCGTCTCCTGGGAGACGCAGGCGACCGACTACCCGGAGACCAGTCCGGACATGCCGGACGTCGAGCCCAGGGGCTGCCCGCGGGGCGCTACCTTCTCCTGGTACACCTACCAGCCCGGACGCGTGCGCTACCCCTACGTGCGCGGCGTCCTCCTTGAGATGTGGCGCGAGGCGCGGCGCGGGCACGCCGACCCCGTGGACGCCTGGGCCAGTATCGCGACGGATCCGGCGAAGAGCGTCGCCTACAAGGACGCGCGCGGGCACGGCGGATTCATGCGCGCGACCTGGCAGGAGGCCCTCGAACTCTGCGCGGCGGTGCACGTCGACACCATCGAGCGCTGGGGTCCCGACCGCGTGGCCGGCGTGAGTCCGATCCCGGCCATGTCCCCTGTCTCCCACGCCTCGGGCTCGCGCTACGTGGCGCTCACCGGCGGCGCGCAGAACTCCTTCTACGACTGGTACGCCGATCTGCCTCCGGCGTCACCCCAGACCCTCGGGGACCAGACCGACGTGCCTGAGTCCGCAGACTGGTGGCACGCCTCCTACCTCATGGTCTGGGGCAGCAACGTGCCGGTCACGCGCACGCCCGACGCCCACTTCATGGTCGAGGCGCGCTACGCCGGGCAGAAGGTCGTGGTGGTATCCCCCGACTACGCCGAGCACGTCAAGTTCGCCGACGACTGGCTGCCGGTGACCGCGGGCATGGACGGGGCTCTCGCACTCGCCATGGGTCACGTGGTCTTCAAGGAGTTCTACGTCGACCGCGAGGTGCCGTTCTTCAGGCGCTACGCGAAGACGTACACCGACATGCCCTTCCTGGTCACGCTGCGCGAGCACCAGGGCGCCTACACGCCGGACCGCTTCCTGACCGCCCACGACCTCGGAGAGCAGGTCGAGGCGGCAGAGTGGAAGACCGTGGTCATCGACGCGGTGACCGATCGGCCGGCGGTACCCAACGGGTCGCTGGGGTACCGCTGGTCAGCGTCGGGTGAGGGTCACTGGAACCTCGACCTCGGCGACATCGACCCACAGCTGACGCTGCTCGCCCCGGGCGGCGAGACGGTCGAGGTCCTCCTGCCGCGCTTCGACGGGCCGCAGGCCGACGTGCTGCGGCGCGGCGTGCCGGTGCGCCGCCTCGGCGAGCACTTGGTGACCACGGTCCACGACCTCCTCCTGGCGCAGTACGGCGTCGCCCGACCGGGCCTGCCCGGCGAGTGGCCGGCGGGGTACGACGACGAGGACCAGCCCTACACGCCCGCCTGGCAGGAGCGGCTCACGGGCGTCCCGGCGGCGGTCGCCGCGCGCGTGGCCCGCGAGTTCGCGCGCAACGCGGAGGTCACCGAAGGCCGCTCCATGATCATCATGGGCTCGGGTATCAACCACTGGTTCAACTCGGACATGACCTACCGCACGATCATGACGCTGCTCTTCGCCTGCGGCTGCATCGGGCGCAACGGCGGCGGCTGGGCGCACTACGTGGGACAGGAGAAGATGCGGCCCTGGACGGGCTGGGCGACGCTCGCCTCGGCCCTCGACTGGAGCCGCCCCCCGCGCCAGAACTGCGGCACGGAGTGGTACTACCTGGCCACCGACCAGTGGCGCTACGAGGTCTTCGGCGCCGACCACCTGGCCTCGCCGCTGGCCCGCGGCCTGCTCGCCGGCAAGGCGCCCATCGACGCGCTGGCTCAGGCGGAGCGGCTCGGCTGGCAGGTCACCTATCCGACCTTCGACCGCAATCCGCTCGAGCTCGCCGCCGAGGCCGAGGCCGCCGGAATCGCTCCTGGCGACTACGTCGTGGACGAGCTCCGCGACGGCCGCCTGCGCTTCAGCGTCGAGGATCCGGACGACCCGGCCAACTTCCCGCGCCTGCTCTTCGTCTGGCGGGCCAACCTCCTGGGCAGCTCCGGCAAGGGGCACGAGTACTTCCTGCGCCACCTGATGGGCTCGGACCTGGACAACGTCCTCGCGACCGAGACGCCGCCCGAGCTGCGGCCCAAGGACGTCGTCTGGCGCGACGAGGCGCCGGTCGGCAAGCTGGACCTGCTCGTCACCGTCGACTTCCGCATGACGAGCACCGGGCAGTTCGCCGACGTCGTGCTGCCGGCCGCCACCTGGTACGAGAAGAGCGACCTCTCCTGCACCGACCTGCACCCCTACGTGCACTCCTTCAACGCCGCCATCGACCCGCCGTGGGAGGCGCGCTCGGACTGGGACGCCTTCAGCGACCTGGCGCGCGTCTTCTCAAGGCTTGCGGCGAAGAGGCTCGGCGTGCGTCGCGACCTCGTGGCCACGGCGCTCGCCCACGACACCCCCGCCGAGGCGTCGCAGCCCTTCGGCGAGGTGAAGGACTGGAGGGCCGGCGAAGTCGAGCCCGTGCCGGGCAGGACGATGCCGGCCCTGACCGTCGTCGAGCGCGACTTCGGCGCCATCCACGAGAAGCTGACCAGCCTGGGCCCGCTGGTCGAGACGCTGGGCGTCGGCGCCAAGGGCGTCGCCTGGCGCCCGGGCGAAGAGGTCGCCTGGCTCGGCGCCGCCAACGGCCTCGTCCACGGCGGCGCCGGCGACGGACGCCCCTCGCTCGAGCGCGCCGAACAGGCCGCCGAGGCGATCCTCGCACTCTCCGGGGCGACCAACGGCCGCCTCTCGCACGAGGGCTTCACCACCCTGGAGAAGAGGGTCGGCCTGCCGCTCGCCGACCTCGCCGAGGGGGAGCGCGACACGCGCATACGCTGGTCGGACGTCAAGGCGCGGCCGCAGAAGACGCTGACCAGCCCGGAGTGGTCCGGCAACGAGGCCGGCGACCGTCAGTACAGCGCCTTCACCATCAACGTCGAGCGCCTCAAGCCCTGGCACACGCTCACGGGGCGCATGCACTTCTTCCTCGATCACCAGTGGCTGGGGGAGCTCGGCGAGCAGCTCCCCGTCTGGCGGCCGCCCCTGAACACGCCCGAGCGTTACCCCGAGGCCGCGGAGCTCGGAGACGACGCCATCGCTCTCCGCTACCTCACGCCGCACTCCAAGTGGTCCATCCACACGGACTACCAGGAGAACCCCATGATGCTGACCCTCTTCCGCGGCGGCACCGTCGCCTGGCTCTCGCCCGAGGACGCCGCCTCGATCGGCGTCGCCGACAACGACTGGCTGGAGGTCTGCAACCGGAATGGGGTCCTGGACTGCCGCGCCGTGGTCTCTCCCCGCATGCCGCAAGGCGTCTGCTACATCTACCACGCCAAGGATCGGCACGTCGGGCAGCCGCGCACGGAGAAGACGGGCAAGCAGGGCGGCACGCACAACGCCCTCACGCGCGTCCTCCTGAAGCCGACGCACATGGTCGGCGGCTACGCGCAGCTCTCCTACGCGGTCAACTACTACGGCTGCACCGGCAGTCAGCGCGACGAGGTCGTGGTGGTCCGTCGCCGTACCGAGCAGAAGGTGACGTACTGATGCGCGTGCGCGCCCAACTCATGATGGTGATGGCGCTCGACAAGTGCCTCGGCTGCCACACCTGCTCGATCACCTGCAAGCAGGCGTGGACGGACCGCGACGGCGCCGAGTACGTGTGGTTCAACAACGTCGAGACGAAGCCCGGCGCCGGCTACCCGCGCAGGTGGGAGGACCAGGACCGCTGGCAGGGCGGCTGGCAGCTCGACGGCAAGGGCCGCCTGGCGCTACGCGCGGGCGGTCGTATCAAGAAACTCGCCACGATCTTCGGCAACTTCGACCTGCCGCTGATCGACGACTACTACGAGCCCTGGACCTACGACTACGCGAACCTGATCACCGCGGCCGCAGGCCCGACCGCACCGGTGATCACTCCGCGCTCCCGCCTCACGGGCAAGCCCATGGACCTCGAGTGGGGGCCCAATTGGGAGGACAACCTCGCGGGGACGCTGCCGCCCGACGACCCCGGCGTCCGCGGCCTCGAGGACGAGGTCCTGCAGCGCTACGAGCAGGTCTTCCTGTTCTACCTGCCGCGCATCTGCAACCACTGCGTGAACCCTTCGTGCGTGGCGTCCTGTCCCTCCGGAGCGCTCTACAAGCGCGAGGAGGACGGCGTGGTGCTGGTCGACCAGGACAAGTGCCGCGGTTGGCGCTTCTGCGTCTCGGGATGCCCGTACAAGAAGGTCTACTTCAACCATCTGAGCGGCAAGGCCGAGAAGTGCATCTTCTGCTATCCGGTCACGGAGAACGGCAAGCCCACGCTGTGCTCCGAGACCTGCGTAGGCCGGCTGCGCGCGAACGGCGTCGTGCTCTACGACCTCGACGCCGTGACCGCCGCCGCTGAGACGACGCCCCCGGCGGACCTCGTGGAGGCGCAGCGCGCGCTGCTCCTCGACCCGCACGAGGCGCGCGTGCGCGCGGCGGCGGAGGAGGCCGGCGTCCCGCACGACTGGATCGAGGCGGCGCGGCGCTCCCCGGTCTATGCACTCGCGAAGGAGCTGCGTGTCGCTCTGCCGCTGCACCCGGAGTACCGCACGCTCCCGATGGTCTGGTACGTGCCGCCGCTCTCGCCGGTGCTCGATACGCTGAGCGCCGCAGGCTACGCCGCAGAGGATCCCGATCAGGTGTTCCCCGTGCTCGGCGACCTGCGCATCCCGCTGCGCTATGTGGCCAACATCCTGGCCGCCGGCGACCCGGCCCCGGTCGAGGAGAGCGTGCGGCGCCTGCTGGCGATGCGCATCGTGAAGCGCAGCCAGCAGCTCGGCGAGGCGGCGCCCGCCACGGCCGCGAGCGAAGCCGGAATGAGCCTCGAACAGGTGGAGCGGCTCTTCCGCCTGCTGGCGCTGGCGCCGTACGACGAGCGCTACGTGATCCCCAGGGCGCGGCGCGAGGAGGCCGGCGCGCGTCAGGTCCAGCGAGGCGACGGCGGCGCGCCCGAGAGCAGGCAGGCAACGTGATGCCGGGCCACGAGACCGTCACGACCGGGCCTCCTGTCGCCGGAAGCGCAGACGCAGCGCTCGGGACCCCGGATGCGACCGCCGTCGTCTTGCAGGCGGCCTCGCTCCTCCTCGACTACCCCAGCCCGGCATCGCCGGAGGTGACGGAGCTGATCGAGGCTGCCCTCGGGGAGCTGCCCCGCAGCCCGGCGCGGCGCCGGCTGCATCGCTTCCTCTCCTGGTGGAGCAAGCTGGACGAGGCTGCGCGCGAACAGACCTACGTCGCCACCTTTGACCTCGACCGCGGTCTGACGCTCTACCTGACGGAGGGGCTACACTCCACCCCGCGCGAGCGCGGCGCCGCCCTGCTCGACCTGCGCCGCGCCTACCGCGCCGACGGCGCCGACGTGAGCTGCGACGAGCTGCCCGACTACCTGCCGCTGATGCTCGAAGTGGCGGCGCACGTACCCGCCGCCCGCGCGCTGCTCGCCGCGGAGCGCGCGGCGCTCGAAGACCTCGCCGGGCTGCTGACGGAGCGCGAGAGCCCCTTCGGCTGGGTAGTCGCCGCCGTCCTCTCGGTCCTGCCGACCGCCTCCGAGCACGGCCAAGGGGAGCGCTCATGAACGCGGCCGACGGCTGGCAGGTCCTGGCCTTCGTGATCCTGCCCTACCTCGCCCTCACCGTGTTCGTGGTGGGCCACATCTGGCGCTACAAGTTCGACCGCTTCGGCTGGACGAGCCGCTCCTCGCAGCTCTACGAGCGGCGCCTGCTGCTCGTCGGCGCGCCGCTCTTCCACTACGGCACGCTGCTGGCCATCGTCGGCCACGCGACCGGTCTGCTGCTCCCCAAGTCGTGGACCAACGCCCTGGGCGTCCCGGAGTCGCTGTACTCCGTGTTCTCCAAGGCCGCCGGGACGACGGCCGCCGTGCTCATCGTCATCGGTCTCGCGGTCCTGACGGTGCGCCGCCTGAGCAGCGATCGGGTGCGCACCGTCACCTCGGCCGTCGACTGGGTCGCGATCACCCTGCTCTGGGTCATGATCGTGCTCGGCGTCCTGGTCACTGTCGGCTACAACGTGTTCGGCCCCGGCTACGACTACCGCGAGTCGGTGTCGCTGTGGATGCGGGGCATCTTCTCGCTGCACCCCGACGTGAGCGCCATCGCCGCGGCGCCGTGGATCTTCCGTGTGCACGCCACCGTGGCCTGGCTGTTCCTCGCCCTCTTTCCATTCACCCGGTTCGTGCACTTCTGGAGCGCCCCGGTGTGGTACCTCTCGAGACCGTTCGTCCTCTACCGGCGCCGGCAAGGGCAGGTCGTCCTCTCCCCCGGCGAATCGCGCTCGTGGCAGACCTTCGGGCGCCTCAACCGGGGCTCGAAGCTGTGAGCGGACCCGACTCGACTCCGCCCGGCCGGCGACCCCTGTTCGGACGGGAACTCCTGCGCAGCCTGCAGCTCCCCATGCTCAGGCATCGCTACAACGAACGCAGGGTGGTCGCCGTCTACCTGTTCATCAACTCGGGCCTCGCCATCGGCGTCATGGCGTCGCTAGCCCTGGTGACCGGCCAGCCGTTCGCCTTCCCATCCCTCGGTCCGACGGCGTTTCTCTTGTTCTACCAGCCGCTCGCGCCCAACGCGGCGCCGCGCTCCTGCTTCTTCGGCCACCTCATCGGCGTGCTCGCGGGGTACGTCTCACTGGTGGTGTTCGGGCTCACGAACGTGCCGCCGAACCTCGAGGACGTCACGCCCGCCCGCGTCGCCGCGCTCGCGCTCTCGCTGGCGCTCACGCTCTCGATCATGGCCTGGTTCGACGTCCCTCACGCGCCTGCCGGAGCGACGACGCTGATCGTCTCGATCGGCCTGCTGCGCACGCCGGAGCAGCTCACCATCCTCATGCTCGCCGTGGTGCTGCTCACGGCGCAAGGGTTCGTCATCAACCGGCTTGCCGGGTTGCCATACCCGGTATGGAAGCCGCAACCGGCTCCGCAGCCGGCGCCGCAACCGGCCGAGGGAGGCCCCTCGGGCGCTCGGTAGCCTGCGTCCCGAAACGCCAGCATCGGGTACCACGGGCCGTCGCGCCGTCGCCCGTGCTTCTGCGCAGCGGCGTCCGAGGTCCCTCACGCGCCGGTGGGGTGACCACAGTGATCGTCTCGATCGGCCGGGTACGCACCGCTGCGGCGCTCGACCGAGTCTTTGCCACGTGAGCAAGCCGGGCACAGCCAGGCGTCGGGGGAGCTCCTCACGCGCCCCCGCGTTCGTGCAGGAGTGACTCGAGTTCTGACACGCGGTGGCGCAGGGCGCGCTCTTCCTGCCAGCGTTCGCTCTCGTCGCGGACGATCGCCGCGATTGACTTGACCTCGCGGGACGGCGTGAACAGAAGGGACACGGTGAAGGCGATCGAGATGCGATGCCCGTCTTTGTGCTCAGCCGGCACGCGGAGCACCTGCGTGCCATACCGCGTGGAGCCGGTCCGCATGACTCTGCGATACCCGTCCCAGTGGCGGCTGCGGAAACGCTCGGGAACGATGAGGTCGAGTGACCGCCCCAGCGCCTCCCCCTCCGTGTACCCGAAGATGCGCTCCGCCGCCGGATTCCAGAGCAGAATGGATCCATCCGCTGCCGCTGCGATGATGGCGTCCCCGGCCGCCAGGAGCAGCGCATCGCAATCATCAGGTCGCTGCCAGCTCATGGCCTGCTATTGCCCACGCGGCGCGTCTGCACACATTCCTCCACCCGCTGGAAGGCGCAGCTGACTCTCCATACCGAAGTGGCGCCAGAAAGAGGCACCAACGCAGTCTCGACGTGGGAACGGCCGACGGAAGGAACGTGGTGTTGAGCAGGAAGGAGTGGTGCCCCCAACGGAATTCGAATCCGTGCCGCCGGCTTGAAAGGCCGGAAGTACCTGCAAAACAGGCACGAATGGGGTGCAACTCCATGAAGCGGCCACGAGGGCGAGCCTGGGGACTAGGCACCAGAAGAGGCACCATGCCCGCAACTCGGCCCGTACGTCAGGTCACACCTCCATCGGCGTCACTAGAGGGAAGCACAGCCTTGTGATGCCGGGAACCCGGGAGGAAGCCGCGGAGAAGCTCGACGTGGGTCCGAGTAGCGGGGTGGCGGCCTGACGGCCGCCACCCCGCACAACACGAGTCCGACAGCGAAGGCGCGGCTACCTCACGGCACGAACGTCCATGTCTGGCCGCCGTTGGTCGTGTGCAGCAGGCCGTTCGCCTGTCCGGGCGTCCAGCCGCCTGCCGGGACGACCCAGCCCTCTGTCGCGTTCACGAAGTCGACGTCGTTGAGGATCAGGTTGTCGTCCTCGACGGCGGGATCGGGGACCCAGCCCGACACCTGCGGCGTCCAGAGCGTTCCTCCGTTCTGCGTGACGAGGATGACCCCGTACTCGCCGACGGCGTAGCCGACGTCGGCGTCCACGAAGCAGACGCCGTGGAGCCGCACATCGACCCCGGACGCCTGCGAGCTCCAGGTGAGGCCGCCGTCGATGGTCTTGGCGATCATGCCCTTGGCCCCCACGGCCCATCCCGTCTGGGCATCGGTGAAATCGATCGCCCGGTAGGTCTTGGTGTCACCCGGCAGGGCGTGCCTCGTCCAGGTCGCCCCGCCGTCCGTCGTCGCCCAGACACCGCCGTGCGTGCCGACCTTCAGCGCGAAGCAGATGCTCGGCGTGGGCGCCGCGACGTCGACGAACCCTCCGAATCTGGCCTTTCCGCTGAGGCCCTTCTCGATCCGCCAGGCGCCGCCGCCGTTCCCCGTCCTCGCGATCCAGCCTCCAGTCGCCGAAGCGGGCCGGGACTGGCCGCTGACAAGGGTGGCATAGCCGACGCGGGAGCTGGCGAAGCTCGCCGCCGAGAAGTAGCTCTTCGCCGTGAACCTGGCGCCGTGCACACTTCGCACCCTCGCCACCGCCCACGGCCGGCCGCCGGTCGTCGTGTAGACCAGCCTGTTGAGGCCGACGGCCCACACGCCTCTGGTGGGCGAAGCGAACTCCGCCCAGCCGGCGACCTGAACGTCGCTCTGCGTTGAGCGTGCCCCCACCCGCGCCCAGGTGGCACCGCCGTCGGTCGTGCGCGTCAGGACCGTCATCTTCTTGTCGCCGTCCCAGCCCGTGACCCAGCCGTGCTGGCCGTCGGCGAACGTCGCCGCCCCGAAGTGGTAGGGACCCGCGCACGCCGCCAGAGCGACTGCCATGAGGAAGAGTGGCAGCACGACAGCGATCGCCGCGCGCGCAGGCGACCTTGTTCCCCGGTACCGTTCCATGGCACACCTCCCGGTGTCTGCCTTGACTCCCGGCACTGCGCGGGAATCCGGCTCCCGCCACAAGCATTGTGGAGCCGCAACGCACGGCTGTCTTCACCGGAATCCGGTGATTCTGCGCGCGAGCGAGGGCGCTCTGAGCCGGCGGAGGGGAACGAAGAAGGGGTGCCAACAGGAGAAGCAGGTGGTGCCCCCAACGGAATTCGAATCCGTGCCGCCGGCTTGAAAGGTCCAAAATGCCTGCAGAATAGGCAGCAGCTGCGTGCAATGCTGTTCGTGTTCTACGAAGGCGAGCGTAGGGATCAGGCACCGGAAGAGGCACCACGAGGGAGTCCCACCAAGTGAAGCATCCGAGGCGCTCAACTGCTTCGCCCGCTCGGGGACACGCGCACCGCGCCGCCGATGCGTCGGGTGCCGCGCCGCAGCTGACCGCGCACGCCTTCTGGTCGTCAGCGCCGCGCCGACCGTAGGACTGTTTACTCACGACCTCCGGTGGGAGGTACAGAGAGTACCGACGTGGCGGGGGGAGGCGGAACCATCCGCCGGAGCTAGTGTCGCCGGACTGCCGGGGCGGTAGTCGGCGACCAGAGGTGATGAGATGAACGCCTCGATACGGAAACCACTTGCGAGACTCACGGGCCTGCTGCTGTTGTCATTGCTCATGGTCGTGCTGTCCGCCGGCGCCGCGCAGTCCATGCGCGACTTCTCGTCGAACGTCAGCGGGGGGGTGTCCGCGGGAAGCGCCACGAGCAAACCCCCGCAGGTGCCCACTGAGGCCCTGAATCAGGGTATCGGAACCTCGGCTCTCGCAGAGAGCGGAACGGTCGACCTTGTGGAGTCCACCCCGAGCGGCACGCTGTCGACGACCGCTTGGGTCGCCATCGGTGCGGCTGCAGCCGTGCTCATCATCGCCCTCTTCGCATGGACGATGAGTCGCCGCCGCCGCCGGGCCAGTGAGTCTGGGTGGTGCGTGTCGCACCCCGAAGACTCGATGTGCCGAGCGGCCTGAGCCGGTCAGAGCGATCGACGGACGCCGGCCTTCATGCCGCTGGCGGCAGGGCCGGCGAACGGCCCCGGGGTGCCCAACACTCCGGGGCCGCTTCTCGCTCTGGACACTGCGATCGCCAGGCTTCCCGGGCACTGGCGGGCCAGGCTGGCACCGCGGCAAAGCACGACGACGGAAACAAGGGCGCAGCGGGGAGGAGGGAGAGCACTCCTGCAGGAAGAAGAAATGGTGCCCCCAACGGAATTCGAATCCGTGCCGCCGGCTTGAAAGGCCGAAAGTACCTGCAAAACAGTCATAAATGGCGTGCAATGCTGTGATTCTTCCACGGGGGCGAGCGTGTAGATTAGGCACCAAGAAGGGCACCAGGTCGCGTGAGGCTCTGCGGCTGGCGCAACCCGGGCGGACGAAGCGCTGACGCCCGGCTCTTTCGAAACGTCACAGTCGGCCGGTCTGCCGAGCCAGTCCGACAGGTCTTCCTAACCTCCAGCAGCATCTCTCTGAGGGGCCGGCCACGTCTCCGTGGCGGGATGCTGGCAGGGTGTCAACGAGCGATGGCAACTGAGCTTGCGGCCGCCGGTTTGGAAGTTCGCCTCTGCGCCAGCTTCCAGCTGCCGATTAGTGCGATTCGAGCCTGTTGCCCATTTGAGGCTGATTGTCGGGGGGGCAACAAGCGCGGCAATAGCGGCCTCTTTGCGGCCCAGCGGCGCCCTAATGCAGTCGGGCGGGGTGGGCCACGTCAGGTGTCACGCTTCGTCCCTCTGCGGGCCGTCGTGACCAGCACCGGCGCCCGGTACGTTCTCCTTCAGCATCCCGTGCGTCAACTGCACGAGCTGATCGATGAGCTCGGCGTCGTCCATGTCCTCGAGTCCCGTGGCCGGCCTGATCCAGGACTCGGCCGAGACCCAGCCGATGAAGAGGCTGACGAAAGCGGCGACCACGAGGCCAGGGTCGAGGTCCTTCCCTGCCCGCTCGGCCGGAGACGCCGACGTCGCCGCCTGCACGGCCAACTCGACGAGGCGCTCGGTCGCCTCGAACCTGCCGGTCGTGCGGTCGTAGCGCAGTCCGTTCAGCGCCGACCGGGCCACGAGGCGTCCCTGGATGCGACCCTTCGCCGCCAGCCCTTGCCGCAGCATGAGGCCCGCACTCTCGAGCAGATCTGGGTTGTCGGGAGCCGCCGAGGCGATGAAGCTCTCGTTGCGCGACAGCACCGCGCGGAAGATGTCGGCCTTGCGGCCCACGTACTGGTGCACGAGCGCGTGGGTGACGCCGGCGCGCTCGGCGATTTCACGCACGGAGACGGCGTGGTAGCCGCGCTCGGAGAAGAGCTCCTGGGCCGCGTCGAGAATGGCAGCGGTGGTCGCTTCGCGCCCGCGTCGTCTCTTCCCTTCGCGCTCTACGCTCACCTCGGCCTCCCGGTCGGTCTCGGGGTCGGTCGGCGGTCGCCTTGGCTCCGCCCTTGAACGCATCTTACCCTCTGGTAAGATGCTCCGCAGGCGAGTCGAGCCGGAGGTCACCCCCTCCGCTCTCGCCCGCAGTTGAGTCAGTCGCGGGATCCACGCACGACGGAGGTCATGATGGCGATAGTCGAGTACCCGAAAGGCGCGGCCTTCCCCGGCGTGATCGGCCGCACCACCGACGAGTCGAGCGAGGCCTGGCCGGCGCCGGTGCGGGCCAAGAAGGGCACCCCCAACGTGCTCTTCGTCGTCCTCGACGACACCGGCTTCGGCAACCTCGGCTGCTACGGCAGCCCGATCGAGACGCCGAACTTCGACGCGCTCGCCGCCGACGGCCTGCGCTTCAACAACATGCACACCACGGCGCTCTGCTCGCCGAGCCGCGCCTGCGTCGTCACCGGGCGCAACCACCACAGCAACGGCATGGCCTGCATCACCGAGTTCGCCACCGGCTACCCCGGCTACAACGGCATCATGCCGTTCGAGAACGGCATGCTCTCCGAGATGCTGCTCGAGCACGGCTACAACACCTACATGGTCGGCAAGTGGCACCTGACGCCGAGCAACCAGGAGACGGCGGCCGGCCCCTACGACCGCTGGCCGCTGGCGCGCGGCTTCGAGCGCTTCTACGGCTTCCTCGGCGGCGACACCAGCCAGTGGTATCCCGACCTCGTCTACGACAACCACCAGGTCGAGCCGCCGGCGACCCCGGAGGAGGGCTACCACCTCACCCCCGACCTCATCGACAAGTCGATCGAGTTCATCGCCGACGCCCGGCAGATCGACCCCGACAAGCCCTTCTACCTGCACCTCTGCTTCGGGGCCACGCACGCGCCGCACCACGTGCCCAAGGAGTGGGCCGACAAGTACGCCGGCAAGTTCGACGACGGCTGGCAGGCCTACCGCGAGAAGACCCTCGCGCGCCAGAAGGAGCTGGGGATCGTCCCCGCGAGCACCGAGCTCTCCCGCCACGACCCCGACGTGCCCGACTGGGACTCGCTGCCCGCCGAGGCGCGCAAGCTCTACAGCCGCATGATGGAGGTGTTCGCCGGCTTCCTCAGCCACACCGACCACCACCTCGGGCGGCTGCTCGACTACCTGCGCGCCCAGGGCCTGCTCGAGAACACCATCGTCATGGTGATCTCCGACAACGGCGCCAGCGCCGAGGGCGGCCCCACCGGGACGACCAACGAGGCGCAGTTCTTCAACAACGCCCAGGAGCCGCTCGAGGAGAGCCTCGCGGTCCTCGACGAGATCGGCGGCCCCAAGCACTTCAACCACTACCCCTGGGGCTGGACCAACGCCGGCAACACGCCCTTCCGGCGCTGGAAGCGCGAGACCTACCGCGGCGGCGCCTGCGACCCGTTCATCGTCTCCTGGCCGGCGGGCATCAAGGCCAAGGGCGAGGTCAGGAACCAGTACGCGCACATCATCGACATGGTGCCGACCGTGCTCGACCTGCTCGGCCTGGAGCCGCCGGCGGCCATCCGGGGCGTCACGCAGGCGCCCATCCAGGGCGTGAGCTTCGCGCACACGCTCGACGACGGCGCGGCCGAGACCAAGCACCACACCCAGTACTTCGAGATGCTCGGCCACCGCGCCATCTACCACGACGGCTGGCGCGCGGTCTGCCCCTGGCCGGGCCCGTCGTTCACCGAGGCCGGCATCGGCTTCGGCAGCCCGATCTCGTCGGAGAAGCTCGCGGAGCTCGATGCGCACGGCTGGGAGCTCTACCACATCGACGAGGACTTCGCCGAGAACCACAACGTCGCCGAGGAGAACCGCGAGAAGCTGATCGCGCTCATCGCCACCTGGTACGTCGAGGCCGGCAAGTACGACGTCATGCCGGTCGACGGCAGTGGCCTGGCGCGCGTGATGGGCGAGAAGCCCCTGGTGGCCGTGCCCCGGGAGAGCTACACCTACCGGGTCGGGACGCAGTCGGTGCCGTTCTTCGCGGCGCCGCGCGTGCAGAACCGCCCGCACAGCATCACCGCGAGCGTCGAGATCCCGGAGGACGGCGCCGAGGGCGTGCTGCTCAGCCAGGGCTGCGCGGCGGGCGGCTACTCGCTGTACATGAAGGACGGCAAACTCCACTACGTGCACAACTGGGTGGGTCGCGCCCTCTACTCGGTGACGACGGAGGCCGACGTGCCGGCCGGCAAGCACGAGCTGCGCTTCGAGTTCGAGCCGACGGGCGAGCCGGACCTGCCGCACGGCAAGGGCGCTCCGGGGCGGCTGCAGCTCTACGTCGACGGCGTCTCTGGTCGCCAACGCGGAGGCGCCGACGACGACGCCGTTCATGCTCAACCCCGGCGCCCTGACCTGCGGCGCCAACCCGGGCTCTCCGGTCACGCCGGACTACCCCAGCCCGTTCAAGTTCACCGGCACGCTGCACGAGGTGACCGTGGACGTGAGCGGCGAGCTGATCCACGACCCCGAGGCCGAGCTGCGCATGCACATGGCGCGGCAGTAGGTGCCGGACACCCTGGAGGGCCCGGCGGCGGCGACCGCCGCTGGACCCAGCGACCCGAGTTCGGGAGCGCAGCCGAGCGGGGCCTGACGACGCCGCGCGCCGCCGGCGTGGCGGGGATCGTCTTCGCCGTCCTGTTCGTCGTCGCGCTCGCCCTCCTGGCGAAGGTGGTGGGCATCGCGCTCGACACGCAGACGGTGATGGCCAACCTCAGTGGCTCGAGCTCGACCCCGGCGCTGGTCGGCCTCTACATGCTGCCGTTCGCGGGGATCGCCTTCCTCTGGTTCATCGGCGTCATCCGCGACCGGATCGGCGATGCGCGAGGACAAGTTCTTCGCCACGGTCTTCCTCGGCAGCGGCCTGCTCTTCGTCGCCATGCTGTTCGCCGGCGGCGCCGTACTCGGCGGCCTCATCGCCGGCAACCGCTTCGGGCTCGCCGCGCCGACCGACATCGCGACCGTCGGCTTCGCGCGCTCGGTCGGCTACTCGTTCCTGTTCGTCTACTCCGCCAAGGTAGCGGGCGTGTTCATGCTCGCGACGTCGACGATCGCCAGGCGCGCCGCTGGTCTCGCTGGACGTACCTGAGCGGCTTCCTGTCGCGGCGGTGCTCCTCCTGAGCGTGAGCTTCTTCGAGCCGATCGTGCTGCTCCTGCCGGCCTGGGTGACGGCGATCAGCGTCTATGTGCTGGTG
>CAVQLY010000007.1:0-132106 GCA_963713475.1 uncultured Thermoleophilia bacterium | reverse complement strand
CCTCGACGCCGTCGGGGTAGCCGCCGTGAGCCGAGTAGTAGTTGCAGACTTCGGTGGTGAGCGTGAACCCGGGCGGCACGGGCAGCCCGATGCTGGTCATCTCGGCGAGGTTGGCGCCTTTGCCGCCGAGCAACTCCCGCATGCTCTTGTTACCCTCGCTGAAGCGATAGACGTGCTTGTCACTCATCCTGATTGCCTCCCCTGGCATCTTGGTCCGCCGTGTCGCGGCGGTCACGTGGGATGTGGACGGATCTCCTGGTCGTCAGGCCTGCGCGAGCGGCAGGCGGCCGAACTCTCCGATGCGGCCGATGAGGCCGGTGACGTCCGCCAGCTGCGCCAGACGGTTGGCGCGCACGGCGTCGTCGGGGTCCATGACGAGGACGGCGTCGAAGTAGCGGTCGACGGCCGGCCGCAGGCCGGCCGCGGCGTCGATCGCGCTCTCCAGCTCGAGGTTGCCGAGCGCGTCGAGGAGCGGCCCGCGCGCAGCGTCATAGGCCGCGGCCAGCTCGCGCTCGGCGTCGTCGGTGAAGAGGGCCGGGTCGACGGCGCGTGACCCGGCTGCCGGATCCTTGGCCGCCAGCGCCGCGCAGCGGTTGTAGGCGGTGACGGCGTCCTCGAACTTCTCCCGGCCGGCCATGGCCGCGAACGTGCGTGCCCGGGCGGCCAGCGCCGGCAGGTCGCCGGCCGGCGCGCCCATAGCGGCTTCGACGCTCGGGAACGGCAGGCCCTCGTCGAGCAGGAGCACCTGCAGGCGCTCGCGCACGAAGGCGTCCGTCTCGGCGACGATGGTCGCACGGCGTGCGTCGTCGAGGCCGTCGATGCCCTGCAGTTCGAACTGGTCGACGGCCGCCGTCAGCAGCCCCGCGAGCGGGAAGCGCAGGCTGAACTCGAGCGAGATGCGCACGATGCCCATGGCCGCGCGCCGCAACCCGTAAGGATCGCGGGAGCCGGACGGCTTCTCGCCGGCGACCCAGGCGCCGGCGATGTTGTCGAGCTTGTCGGCGACGGCGAGCAGGGCGCCGGCGACGGTGGCCGGCAGCGGCGCCGTCGCCGAGAGCGGCCGGTAGTGCTCGCCGACGGCCTGAGACACCGCGTCGCCGAGGCCGCCGGCCTCGGCGTAGATCCCGCCCATGACGCCCTGCAGCACGGGGAACTCGATCACGACCTGGCTCACGAGGTCGGCCTTGGCGAGCCTCGCCGCCGTGCGCAGGGTCTCGGCCATGGAGTCGCCCGAGCCGTTGCCGCCGGAGGACGCGCCCTGGCCGCTCTGCCCGGAGGCCAGGGCGGCGACGAGGCCACCGAGACGACCGGCCTTGTCGGCGAGCGACCCGAGCTTCTCGTGGAAGACGACGGCGCCGAGGCGTTCGCCCATGGCCGGCAGGCCCTCGGCGAGGTCGCGATCGTAGGCGAACTCGGAGTCGTCGAGGCGGCCGTCGAGCACGCGCTGATTGCCGCGCGTGACGAGCGGAGCCGCCGCCGGGTCGCTGTTGGCGACGTAGAGGAACGCCGGGATGAGCTTGCCGCCGGCGTCGCGCACGGGGAAGTAGCGCTGATGGCTCTGCATGGCCGTCACCAGCACTTCGTCGGGCAGCCGCAGGTGCCGCTCGTCGAAGGCGCCGCGGGCGACGCTCGGCCACTCGGCGAGGTAGATGGCCTCGGCGAGCACGCCGCCGGGGTCCGACCACGATCCGCCGAGCTCTTCGGCGGCGGCGTCGAGCCCTTCGACGATCCGCCGGCGGCGCTCGGCCTGCGATACCACGACCCTCTGCTCCTCGAGCAGACGCTCGTAGTCGCCGGCCGTCGCGATCGCGACGGGCGCGCCGAGCACGCGGTGACCCTGTGAGACCTCGCCCAGCGGCAGGCCGTAGAACTCGCCGTTCAGCGTCTCGCCGTCAAGCTTCGCCACCAGCCAGCGGATGGGGCGCGAGAACCGCAGGTACTCGCTGGCGCCCTCGGGCCTGGCGCCCCAGCGCATCCCGCGCGGGATCTGCAGCCCCGTGATGAGGCGCGTGACCAGCTCGGGGACGACGTCACGCGCCGGTCGCCGGTCGGCCTCGACGCTGACGAAGACGAACTCGGTGCCGTCGACGACCCGGCGGCGCACGTCGTCGGCCGCCGCGCCCTTGGACCGCGCGAACCCGGCGCCCGCCTTGGTGAGCGTGCCGTCCTCGGCGTATGCGACCTCGGCCTTGGGGCCGCGGAACTCCTGGACCTGCGCGAGTTGCTCGGCCGGCACGCCGTCGACCAGGACGGCGATGCGGCGCGGCGAGACCAGGACCCTGGCGGCCGCGCCCTCCTCGAGCAGGCGTTCGCCACCGAGCAGCGACAGCGCGAGGCCGGGCTGCTCCGGCGTGCCCTCGAGCTGCCGGATCACCGACTCGCAGACCTTGTACGGCAGCTCCTCGCAGCCGATCTCGACCAGCAGCGTGCAGGACGGTGCACCTTCGGCGCCCCGTCCAATAGCCCCGCTACGTTGGCTATTCAAGAGGCCGCCTCGACGGGCACGGCCTCGCCGGCCTCCGCGTCCTCTCCCCCGCGCCCGTCGCCGACGACCTCCAGGTAGAGGCCGGCGACCTTGCGCGCGAGGTCGCGCACGCGGGCGATGTGCGCGGTGCGGTCGGTGACGCTGATCACGCCGCGCGCGTCGAGCATGTTGAACGCGTGGCTGCACTTGAGCACGTGGTCGTAGGCGGGGATGGGCAGGCGCGCCTCGATGCAGCGCAGCGCCTCGGCCTCGTGCTCGCGGAAGTGGCGGTACAGCATCTCGGTGTCCGCCACCTCGAAGCTGTAGGCGCTGAACTCGCGCTCGTTCTCCTTGTACACGTCGCCGTAGGTGACGACGTGCTCGGCGCCGTCCTCCTCCCAGCGCGACCACACGAGGTCGTAGACGCTGTCCACGCCCTGCAGGTACATCGCCAGCCGCTCGAGGCCGTAGGTGATCTCGATGGTGATGGGGTCGAGGTCGAAGCCGCCCAACTGCTGGAAGTAGGTGAACTGGGTGGCCTCCATGCCGTCGACCCAGACCTCCCAGCCCTGGCCCCAGGCGCCGAGCGTAGGGCCCTCCCAGTTGTCCTCGACGAAGCGCACGTCGTGCTCGGCGAGGACGATGCCGAGGGCCTCGAGCGAGCGCAGGTACACGTCCTGGATGTCGGCCGGCGACGGCTTGATGACCACCTGGTACTGGTAGTAGTGGCCCAGGCGGTAGGGATTCTCCCCGTAGCGCCCGTCGGCGGGGCGCATGCTCGGCTCCACGTAGGCGGCGCGCCAGGGACGGGCGTCCAGGCAGCGCAGGAACGTGGCGGGGTTGAAGGTGCCGGCGCCGACCTCGGTGTGATACGGCTGGACGACGACGCAACCCTGACCCTCCCAGAAGGCCTGCAGGCGGCCGATGATCTGCTGGAACGTGGGGGTCGCAGAGGCTGCGGTCTGGGCGTGGTCGGTCACGTGTCCTTTCGGGTCGGAAGCGCGATTCTACCAGTCTCACGCAGAAGCGAACAATCAGCCGGCATTCCGCGCGCGGACGGGTGTTCCGGCCCCCTCTGCGGTCCCCTCAACCGCCGGCGATGCGGAGCGCACGCAGGCGCGAGCCCGTGTGGTAGGCGTAGAGCTGGTGCAGGTCGCGCAGCGCCTCGCCGGTCGCGTCGGAGGCAGGCTGCTGCCGGAGCTCGGCGAGCGGCCGCGCCAGCGCGTCCGCCAGCGCCTCGATGGCGTCCGGCGTGATCGGCACCGCCTCCCCGACGCAGTCGCCGCAGACCAGCCCGCCGCGGGCCGCCGAGAAGCCCAGCGCGCGGCCGCCCGACCCGCAGGCCGCGCAGTGGTCGAGCACCGGCAGGTAGCCGGCCTCGTACAGGAGCTTGAGCAGCGCGCCCAGTACGAGCGGCGACTGAACGGCGCGGCCGGAGATGCCGGCGTCCAGTTCGCGCAGCGTGTTGCGCAGCAGCGCGAACACGCGCTCCTCCGGCTCGTGCTCCGGCGTGAGGCCGGCGGCGACCTCGCAGACGATCGCCGCCGCAGTCAGCCCTTCGCGGTCGGCGCGCAGGCGCAGGAAGACGTCGACGAGCTGCGCCTGCGTCACCGTGTAGAGCGATCTGCCCGGGTGCAGCACGAGGTCGCAGACGTTGAACGGCTCGAGGCGCCCGCCCCAGCGGGAGGTCGTCTTGCGCACCCCCTTGACGACGGCGTCCACGCGGCCGAGCTCGCGCGTGAACAGCCGGACGATGCGGTCGGCCTCTCCCAGCGGACGCGAGCTCAGGACGACCGCGCGGGCCTTCTCGGCGCGGGCCATCAGTCGCCGGCCCGGGCGCCGCGACGGCGGGCGAAGACCACCCGAGCCACGCCGGAGAGGTCGCTGCGTCGCTCCGGCGTCTCGTACGCGCCGGAGGCGTCGATGATGCCCGCCACGTCGTCCGCCTGCCCGGCGCCGACCTCCAGCGCCAGCGTCCCGCCCGGGCGCAGCAGGAGCGCGGCGCCGGGGATCAGGCGGCGGTAGAAGTCGAGGCCGTCGACGCCGCCGTAGAGCGCGCGTCGCGGTTCGTAGTCGCGCACGTTCGGCTCGAGCGCGACGTACTCGTCGGCGGGGATGTACGGCGGGTTGGAGACGATGAGGTCGAACGGCCGCTCACCGACGTCGGCGAACAGGTCGGAGAGCACGAACTCCACGCGGCGCGCCAGGCCGAGGCGCTGCCCGTTGCGGCGCGCGACTGCGAGCGCGCCGGGGTCCACGTCCGCGGCGACGAGGCGCACGAAGGGATCCTCGGCGGCGAGCGCCAGCGCCACGCAGCCGGAGCCGGTGCCGACGTCGAGCGCGAGCGGCTCGTCTTCGGGGTCCGGCCCGGCGATGGGCATCGCCGCGAGCGCCTCGAGCGCGACCTCGACCAGCGTCTCCGTCTCCGGGCGCGGGATCAGCACGTCGGGCGTGACCTCGAGGTCGATGGTGCGGAACGCGCGGCTGCCGAGGATGTACGCGACCGGCTCCCGGGCGACCCTCCGGCCCATGAGCTCCTCGAACCGCGCGACCTCGTCCGGCAGCAGCGTGCGGCCCGGCTCGCGGAAGAGCTCGGCGCGAGACACGCCGAGCGCGCTCGCCAGCAGCAGCTCGGCGTCGAGGCGCGGCGAGCGCGACCCGCCGGCGCGCAGCCGCGCCGCGGCAGTCCGAAGCGCATCGCCGACGGTCGGCGGGGTCGTCATGGGCGCGAGCCGGGCGTGCGGAGATGAGAGCTCACGAGAGGATGGCGACGCCGACCTTGCGGGCTGCACGCACGATGGCGGCGTCGAGTGTGGCCAGCGGCAGCCCGAGACGTCCGGCCAGCTCGAGGTAGCTGGCGTCGTACACCGAGAGCCCCGTGTCGCGGGCCAGTGGCAGCGCCTCGTCGAAGGCGAAGCTCTCCGTGGCGGCGTGTACACGGATGGGCATGCCGAGGAGGAGCTCGGTGAATCGCGCCGCGTCCACCCGGGTGATGCGGCCGCGGCGCTCCGACACCAGGAGCACGTTGGCCACCTCGAGCGGCCATATCGCCGGCACGAGCGCCTCTCCCGCCGCCAGGTCCGCCAGAAGGCGCTCGGCGAACGGCGTCAGTTCCTCCCGGAACGCCCACGCCATCGTGACGGAGGCGTCCATGACGAACGCGGTCACCGCCGCCTGCCCTCCTCGATCATCTCGCGAACGGTGGTGTCTCCACGGCTGTGCGTCCTGGCGAACTCCAGAAGCCCGCGCGCCGCCGCCACGGGATCACGCCGAGGGTAGTCTCCGACCGGGATGAGCACCGCGACAGGCGTCCCGTGCCGCGCGATGGTGATGTGCTCCCCACTCTCGACGCGCTTGAGCAGCTCGGGCAGATGGGTCTTCGCCTCATAGGCGCCGATGGTCGCCACGGCCGCTCCCTTCAGACTGGTCTACGACTGGTCTGAGTATACCCGGTCGAGCGGGCGGCGTCACTCGCCGCCGGCGGCCGCCAGTTGCTTGCGCCGGTCCTCGGCGGCCAGAGCCTCGGTGAACTCGTCGAGGTCGCCTTCCATGACTTCGGTGAGGCGATGGCTGGTGAGCCCGATGCGGTGGTCGCTGACGCGGTTCTGCTGGAAGTTGTAGGTGCGGATCTTCTGCGAGCGGTCGCCGCTGCCGACCATGCTGCGGCGTGCGGCCCCACGCTCCTGGTCCTGCTTCGCCTGCTCGAGCTCGAACAGCCGCGCGCGCAGGATCCGCATCGCCTTCTCCTTGTTCTGGAGCTGGCTCTTCTCGTCCTGGCAGCTGACGTTCACGCCCGTGGGCACGTGCGTGATGCGCACGGCGGAGTCGGTGGTGTTGACGCTCTGACCGCCGGGGCCGCGGGCGCGGAAGATCTCGACGCGCAGATCGCCCGCGTGGATGTCGACCTCGATGTCCTCGGCCTCGGGCAGCACGACCACGGTGGCCGTGGAGGTGTGGATGCGGCCGGCGGCCTCGGTGACCGGGACGCGCTGCACGCGGTGCACGCCGCCCTCGTACTTGAGCATCGAGAAGGCGCCCTGGCCCTTGACCCCGAGCGTGACCTCCTTGTAGCCGCCGTCGTCGTTCTCGTTGGCGGAGAGGATCTCGACCTCGAACCCCTTGGCCTGGGCGTAGCGCGTGTACATCCGCGCGAGCTCGCCGGCGAAGATGCAGGCCTCGTTGCCGCCGGTGCCGGCGCGGATCTCGATGATCACGTCCTTGCCGTCGTTGGGGTCCCGCGTGAGCATGCGCACGCGGATCTCCTCGCTGAGTTCGTCGACGCGCCGGCGCCCGAGGCTGAGCTCCTCCTGCGCGAACTCGCGCATCTCGGCGTCGGCTGGAGTCGTCGCCGAGGAGGCCCTCGGCGTCGGCGACCGTCTGCTCCGCCTCGCGATACAGCTGCGTGAGCTCGTGGACCGGCTGGAGTTCGGCGTGGGCGCGCGCGGCGTCTGCGTACCGCGCGCGGTCGCCGTGCACCTCAGGGTCGGCGAGCTGCGCGGTGAGCTCGTCGTAGGAGCGTTCTATCTCGGTGATGAGGTCGTCGATCGTGGCCATGGACCCAGCTTACGCCATGACCTCCACGCCCTTCACGGGGGGTCGGTCCTGCGGCTCGAGCTCGATGATCTTCTCGAGGGCGGCGATGGCGACCTCGACCTGCGAGCTGTCGGGGTGCTTCGTGGTCATCCACTGGAGCGCCAGGCCGGGCGCCATGACCACGCGGATGAACCTGTTGGTCTCGTGACGGCCGGCGAAGCGGATGATCTCGTAGCTGATGCCGGCGATGAGCGGGACGAGGATCACGCGGCTCAGGATGAGCAGGTACCAGACGGGCCTCCCCACGGCCGCGAACACGAAGATCGAGACCACCAGCACGATGAGCAGGAAGGACGTCCCGCAGCGCAGGTGCAGGGTCTTGTACTTCTCGACGTTGGCCACCGTGAGCTCTTCGCCGTGTTCCAGTGCGTGGATGCTCATGTGCTCGGCGCCGTGGTACTCGAACACGCGACGCAGGTCCTTGATCTGGGTGACGATGGCGAGATAGGCGAGGAAGATGCCGACGCGCACGAAGCCCTCGACCATCCAGAACAGGAAGCCCTCGCCGAGCCAGCGCTCCATGAGGCCGGTGAGGAACAGCGGCGCGATGAAGAACAGCCCGACGGCGAAGGCGAAGGCGATGACGAGCGTGACGCCGATCTCCTTCTTGCCCAGCTCCTGCTCCTCCTCCCCCAGCGACTCGTTGGCCGAGATCGTGAGCGCGCGGACACCGATGGCGAGCGACTCGACCAGGGCGACGACGCCGCGCAGGATCGGCAGCTTGAGGATCGGGTAGCGCTTCATCCAGCTCACCAGGGGCCAGTGATGAAGGCCGATGGTCTCGTCCGGGCGGCGCACGGCGAGCGACCACCAGTCCACGCCGCGCATCATGACGCCCTCGATGACGGCCTGCCCGCCGACCTGCGCGCGACGCGCGGCCAGGGCGGGAAGGAGGAGCGCGATGAGGGCGAGGCGTCGGGTCATGTCAGGGGAGCGGAGCGGCCGTCGTGCGGCCGTGGGCTTCAGCCGCGCGCAGCGGCCGGCCCGTCGACGTCCTCGGGTTTGAATGGGCTCCCGCACGTCATCTTGCCCTCGGGGCAGGAGCCGTAGAGACAGCCGGGACCGCTGCCGTCGAAGAGGTTCGGGGCCAGCGCGATGACCATGGCGCGCATGCGCCATGCGAGGTCGCGGATCTCCCACTGCGCACGGTTGCAGCAGCGGACCTGGAAGAAGTGGCGCAACTCGCGCGCGTTCATGGTGACCACGATCTTGGTCTCGGCCGCGTTGGGAAGCACGAAGCGGGCGTCCTCCTGGACGCTCTCCCGCTTGCGGCCCTCTGCAAGGCCGAGCTCGACCAGCTTGTCGTAGGCGACGCGCGCGTCCTCCATCGCCTGGAGGAAGATCGCCTCGGCCTCCGCGTTGGCGGAGACGCTCGGCGGCACGATGAAGCTGTCGCCCTCGCCGAAGTTCACGTAGCGCTGCGACTGCTGGTTGTAGCTCGCCACGCGGTGCCGCACCAGCTGGTGCGTGCAGGCGCGGCTCACGCCGTCGACCGCGAAGCTGAAGCTGGCGTGTTCGAGCGCCGAGTGATGGCCGCTGCGGACGAGGATGCGGACGAGCTTGCCGACGTCCTCGTCGCTCATCTCCTGCTTGAGATCGGCGGCGGACACGGGCGCATAACAGAGCCGACCCGCGATCGCGACGGCGCGATCCGGGTCGGGTGTGTGCTGAAGGAGGCTGACGCGGAGCTCGGCGCTCATGTCAGGCCCGTCAGGACTCGGTCGTCTCGGCCTCGGGTGCGGCCTCGGCGGCGACGGCCACCGGCTCGGGCTTGGGAGCCTCCGCCTTGGGAGCCTTGGGCTTGGGAGCCTTCGGCTTCACCGGCTCGTCCGACTTCTTCTCGAGGCGCTTCTTGAAGCGGTCGACGCGGCCGCCCGAGTCCACGAGCTTCTGCTTGCCCGTGTAGAACGGGTGGCACTGCGAGCAGAGTTCCACGTGCAGCTCTTTCTTGGTGCTGCGCGTCGTGAAGGTGTTGCCGCAGCTGCAGTGCACGGTGGCTTCTTCGTACTGCGGATGGATGTCTTTCTTCATCTGAACGGATCCCTTCTGGGAGCAAACCCGGTGGTCACGTGAGGTCGGCGCGAGGCCGAAGCGGGATGATACCACGAACGCCGGTACCCCTTCGAATCGTTCCCGCCGCGAAACTACCGCGAGTTCTTGATCAGTGCGCTGAGGAACTCGGCGTTGTTGTTGGTCTCGCGCGTCTTCTTGATGAGCAGCTCGATGGCCGCGGCGGGGTCGAGGCTGTGCAGCACGGAGCGGAGCTTCCAGACGGCGGCGGCCTCGGCCGGCTCCATGAGCAGCTCCTCCTTGCGCGTCCCGGTCAGCTCGATGTCGATGGCCGGGAAGATGCGCTTGTCGGCGAGCTTGCGGTCTAGCCGGATCTCCATGTTGCCGGTGCCCTTGAACTCCTCGAAGATCACCTCGTCCATGCGCGAACCGGTGTCGATGAGCGCCGAGGCGAGGATCGTGAGCGAGCCGCCTTCCTCGATGTTGCGCGCCGCGCCGAAGAACTTCTTCGGCGGATAGAGCGCCGTGCTGTCGACGCCGCCGGAGAGGATACGGCCGCTGGCCGGCGTGTTGAGGTTGAACGCGCGCGCCATGCGGGTGATGGAGTCGAGCAGGACCACGACGTCGCGGCCCATCTCGACCAGGCGCTTGACGCGGTCGAGCACGAGCTCGGTGACCTGCACGTGATTCTCGCTCGGCTGGTCGAAGGTGCTCGAGACGACCGTGCCCTTCACCGAACGCTGCATGTCGGTGACCTCCTCCGGGCGCTCGTCCACGAGCAGCACGAAGAGGTCGACTTCGGGGTTGTTGATGGCGATGGAGTTCGCCAGCTTCTTGAGGATCGTGGTCTTGCCGGCCTTCGGCGGCGAGACGATGAGGCCGCGCTGACCTTTGCCGAGCGGGCAGAGCAGGTCCATGATGCGCGCCGCCGTGTCGTGCTCGTCGGTCTCGAGACGCAGGCGCTCCTCGGGGTACAGCGGCGTGAGCTTCTCGAACACGGGGCGCTGGCGCGCGGCGTCCGGGTCCAGGCCGTTGATGCCGTCGATCTTGAGGAGCGCGTTGTACTTCTCGTTGTCCTTGGGCTCGCGGACCTGGCCGGCGACCTCGTCGCCGCGGCGGAGGCCGAAGCGGCGGATCTGGCTGAGGCTCACGTACACGTCGCGGTCGCCCTGGCTGAAGCCGCTCGTGCGCAGGAACCCGAAGCCGTCCGGGAGTACGTCCAGGATGCCGGTGCACGGGATGGACGGGCGGTCGTCGCGCGGCTGCTGCTGCTCGCCGCCTCCGCCGCCGCCCTGACGCTGCTTGTCGCGGCCGCGGCGGTTCTTGCCCTTGCCCTGGCGCTGCTGCTGGCCGCCGCCCTGCTGCTGGCGGTCGCCCTGCTGCTGCTGGCCGCCCTGCTGCTGGCGGTCGCCGTCGCCGGCGGGCCTGTCGGCGGCCGGCGCGTCCTGCGGCTGGCCGGCGGGCTGCCCGCTCGGGGGCGCGTCGGCGATGGCCGGCGAAGCCTCGGCGGGGGACGGCGCGGCGTAGGCGGCCGCGGGTGACGCGTCCGCGGGAACGGCCGGCGTCGTCGGAACGAAGACCTCCGCCGGCTTCTCGGCCGGCGGCGCGACGTCGGCCGGCTTGTCGGCGGCGGGCGCCGCGGCGGCCTTCTCCTCAGCCGCCGCTGCCTTGGACGCCTTGGTGGCCCTCGGCTTGGCGGCCGGCTTGGCGGCGGCGGGCTTCTCCACGACCGGCGCCTCGACGGCGGGGGCCGGAGCGGAGGCGGTCTCCACGGCCGGCTCGCTCGGAACGGTCATCTGGTCTGTCTGTTCAGTGCTCATGGGCTCCCGGGACTCCTGGCATCCTGTGTGCGACGCGGTACGCGGTCGCGATGGGGAGATGCCGTACGAGTAAAGGTGGACGTGCGATGGAAGAGGGAGTCCGTGCGGGCTCCAGTGCCAAGTATGTCATACCGCGCAAGAGATTCCCAGTAACCTCGTACCCGCTCGGATGTGGGACGCGGCCCTGCTGCATGCCTGGGACGGCAGCGGTGGACCGGGGGTGCGCCTAGTCTATCGGACGGTGGCGGCGAAACTGAAGTCCAGCGTCAAGCCGTCGCCTCGTCCCCCCCAGCCGGCGGCTCACGTGCGGGCGCGTCCGCGCCGCCCTCTTCCTCCACGCGGCGCAGGATCATGCCGAGCACCTCGTTCAGGTTGTCGTCGAGGGTGGGCCCGTCGATGACCGGCACGCCGAGCGCCTGCGCCCGCCCGACCATGTACTTCTGGATGCGGCGGATCTCGGCGAAGTGCTCGAGGTAGCGCCGCAGCGGCCGGATGCCGCCGGTCTCCCACTCGCGCACCGTGAAGTTGCTGCGGTGCCGCTCCTTGTCGGCGATCGCGAGCATGAACTCGAGCACGATCGCCTCCCCCCACCTCGACTTGTCGAGGTATCCGGGCACGAGATGCACGCCCTCCACGACCATCCGCTGCGCTTCGTCGACGCCCCGCTGGATGAGCGCCTCGATGCCCACCGAGACGGCCTTGGTCTGCTCGATGAAGCCCATCTTGCTCAGGTCGGTCTCCCGCGGCACCGGCACGCGCACGGCCGAGGCGGCGTCGAACGACGAGGTGTGGATGGCGGGCATGAGCTCCGGGGCGAAGAACGCGCGCATCGTCTGTCGCACCATGTCGGTGCCGATCAGCCGGGTGATGCCGAGGCGGTGCGCCAGCTGGGTCGCGAGCGTGCTCTTGCCCACGCCGGTGGCGCCGCCGATGAGGATGATCAGCGGCGTCTCGAGGCGGCGCAGCTTCTGCCACTGGCGGAAGCGCTCGATCAGGATGTCGCCCTGCTCTGGCCCGAGCTGGTCGCGCGCGATCTCCTGCAGGTCGGCGAGGGTGAGGGCCGCCGGTCCGCGGCGCCGCAGGCGCCGCTCCACGGCGGCCGCCACGTTGTAGGCACGCTCGGGCGCCAGCCCGGTCGACATGAGCGTCTGCGCCATGAGGCCCTTGCTGAACGGCGCCTGGGAGTCGCCCTCGTCGATGAGCGGGATGTCGCGGTGCTCCGCCACGGTCACGCTCCCACGCCACGGGTACCGGACCGCGCATCCGCGACGCGGGCGGCGAAGCGCTCGCCGGCGAGCGCCGCCAGCCGGTCGACGGTGGCACCCAGGTCCCCGGCGAGCGACAGGGGCTCGTTGTCGCAGAACACGAGCTCGCGGCCGGCGGCGGCGGCGCCCTCGGCGACGACGTCCACGGCCGCCGCCTTGATCTCGGTGAGGAACACGTCGGCCTCGGCGGCCGCCCGCTTCACCGCATCCGGCAGCCGGCGGCGGTCGGCGAGGTCGCACGAGACGAGCACCACTTCGGCGCCGTGGTCCGCGGCGAGGGAAGCGGCCAGCTGCGGCGCGGCGGCCGTCGGGCGCCGTGGTGAAGAACGCGACGCGCCGGCCGCGGACGGACTGCGCCGGCCGCGGACGGAACACCGTCGGCACGACCTCGAGGCCGGGCTTGACCGCCTTCGCGGCCGCGGTGACGGCGCGCACCTCGCCCGGCGTCGCGAACGGCGGCTCGCACTGGGTCAGCATCAGGGCGTCGCTGAGCAGCAGGCGGTAGGTGCCGAGAAAGCCGGCGACGTAGTCGGCCGGCTGGCTTGCGCCCGCGACGCACAGCGTCGCGTCCGCAAGGATCGGCGGCACCACGGCGCCGCTGCCCTCGATCACGGCGAGCGCGGCGCCGCGCCCGTCCAGCAGCGGCAGCGCCTCGCGCACGTTGTCGTCGAAGGTCATGCCGGCGAGGCCGCCGCCGCAGCGCCGGCACCCGACGGCGGTGACTCCGGCCAGCACCGCGTCCTCGTAGCAGTCGCTGGCGGCGTGGCGGCCGGCGCGGGAGGCGGCGAGCAGCTCGGCGGGGCCGAGCCCGTCGCCGCCGCGGATGAGCTCCGGCTCCGGCGGGCCGCCGCGGCCCATGGCGAGCACGACGACGCCGCCGTCCGCCCGCCGGGCGGCGTCGATCCGCCGCGCCAGCCAGCCGCTCACGGCCGTCTTGCCGACACGCTTGCCGGTGCCGATCACGGCCAGAGACGGGGTGGCCGTGAGACGGGCGAACGCCTGCGGCCGCACCTCGGTGTCGGCGGCCACGTAGACCGCGCCCTCCGCGAGAGCGGCGCTCATGAGCAGGAAGCGCTCGCGGTAGCCGACGACCGGCTCGTCCGAGAGGTCGACGAGCGCGTCGGCGCCGGCCGCGCGCAGCGCGGCGCGCACGCCCTCGAGCACCTCGTGAGCGGACGCGGACCGCGGCTCGACTGCGTCCAGCCGCGGCACGCCGATCTCCGCCGCGAGGGCGGCGAGGCCGTCGCCGGAGGCCCCGGCGGGGCCCCCCGCATTCCGCGCCTCCCTCCCCGGAGTCGCCGCGCAGCTTCTCGCGGCCGCCGGCGAAGATGCCGGCCTCCACGGAGTACGTGTCGCGCAGCCGCGCGACGGCGGCCGCGACCACGGGTGGGTAATGTTCGCCGTCGACGAGCACGACGGCGCGCGGCAGGCGAGCGCTTATCTGCTCTCCTCCTCCTGCGGCACCGGGCAGATGTACTTGTCGAACGACCCCGTGGACGGGACGAAGTCGATCAGCGTCTCCTCGCCGTGGAACGGGTACTTGCGCGCCACCTGCACCCGGTCGCCCCGGATGCGGATGAGGTTGTAGCACGCCTTGGTGTTGCCCCTGAGACGCAGGGACGAGCAGGTCCCGGCGTTGACGACGAAGAGGTGCTCGAGGCGCCACGCGTAGGGCACGTGCTTGTGCCCGGAGAGCACCAGGTTCACGCCGCACTCCTGCAGCACCTCGAGCAGGTCGCCGGCGTCGAGGACCATGCTGCGCTCGCGCCCCGTACCGGGGATCGGCAGCAGGTGATGATGCAGCATGAAGATGCGGAAGGCGGCCGGCTGGGCGTACTGCTCGCGCAGCCAGCCGTAGCGGGCCCGGCCGATCTGCCCGTAGTCGAGGTCCGGCTCGCTCGAGTCGAGGGCGACGATGGCGACCTCGTCCATCATCAGCGAGTTGCCGCGCGGCCCGATGAGCTCCTCGAAGTGGACGTAGCCGACGTTGCGCGAGTCGTGGTTGCCGGGCACCACGACGAGCGGCGCCTCGATGCGCTTGAGGTACTCGAGCGCGGTCATGTAGTCCTGGCGGAAGCCCATCTCGGTGAGGTCGCCGGCGCACAGGACGATGTCCGGATTGAGCTCGTTGAGCTCGATGACCACCCGGTCCATGAGGCTCGGCACGAAGTACGGCGACCCGGCGTGGATGTCGCTGATGTGGGCGATGGTGAGCTCGGTCACTGCGCTCGTCCCCCCGACGCTCCGTGAGGCGTCACTCTACCACCACGATACGCCCCGGACCCTGCTTGTCGAGCACCGAGAAGCTGGTCTGGGCCCCCTCACGGCGGAAGCGCAGGCGCATCGTGGTGCGGCCGACGCGCAGGTTGCTGAGCGTGACCTCGCCCAGCCAGCGCGGCAGCACCGGATTGTGCACGTAGACGATGTTCTCCTCGGCCTGCGCGTAGATGCCGAGCATCGACTGCAGGACGAGGAACAGGGCGGCCGCCGAGTTGGCGTCCGGGGAGCAGGCCATGGGGAACGAGACCGGCCGGTCGACCGCCTGCCGCGCGAAGCCGCAGAACATCTCCGGCAGGCGCGCGTACTCGTGTGCGGCGGCCGCCTCCACCAGGCCCCAGGCGAGGCGGCCCGCCTCCTGGACGTAGCCGTGCTTCTTGAGGCCGTTCGCGATGAGTGCGGTGTCGAACGGCCAGACGCTGCCGTTGTAGAAGCTCACCGGGTTGTAGTAGCGGGTGTCCTTGCTGAGCGTGCGGATGCCCCACCCGGTGAACATGTCCGGGGCCATGAGGCGGTGCACCACCTCCGGGATGTGCTCCTCGGCCACGATCCGCGACCACAGCGCGTGGCCGATCGTCGACGAGACCGCGCGGACCTGGCGCTTCTGCCCGTCGAGCGCCATCGCGTAGAAGCCCTCGTCCTCCATCCAGAAGCGCTCGTTGAAGGAGCGCTTCAGCCTGGCCGCGGCGAGGGACAACCGCTCGGCGCGCTCCACGTCGCCGAGCTGACCGTACACCGCCGCCAGGCGGCGCTTCGCGTAGTAGACGTAGCCCTGCGTCTCGGCGAGCGCGATGCGGCCCTGGGCCGCGGTGCCGTCGACGTGCGCCACGGCGTCGTAGGAGTCGCGCCAGCCCTGGTTGCGGAGACCCACGCGCGAACGGCGCTCGTACTCCACGAAGCCGTCGCCGTCGGGGTCGCCCGGGCCGTCGATCCAGCCGAGCGCGGCGTCCACCGCGGCCCCGCGCATCTCGAAACCGTCGAGGTCCCCGGTCCACACGGCGAGCTCGGCGACCAGCAGCAGCCAGAGCGCCGTCGCGTCCACCGAGCCGTAGTACGGCGTGTGCGGCACGGCGCGCACGGCCGCGAGCTCGCCGCGCCGCAACTCGTGCATGATCTTGCCGGGCTGCTCCTCGCGGAAGGCGTTGTCGACGGTGCCTTGCCGGCGGCCGAGGAACGAGGCCGCCGACCGCGCCCAGCGGAGGTCGAGGAGCAGGGTCTCGAGACCCACGAACGCCATCTCGCGACCGAAGGGCGCCGCGAACCACGGCAGCCCGGCGAGCGGCACGCGGTCGCCGTCGATGACCGTCGACAGCATGCGCAGGTCGTCCTGCCCGCGGCGCAGCGCCCGGTTCAGCGCGTCGTTGTCGGTGAAGATGCCGGTGGCTTCGGACTCCCAGCGCTCGTGCTCATGCCGGAGGGCGCCGATCCGCGCGTTGAACTCGCCGCCGGCCTCGCCCGGCGCCCCCGGCCCGACGACCTGGACGTCATAGCGGATGGTCGCGCGTTCGCCGGGCGCCAGATGCAGCCGGTACCGCGCCCGCCCCTGCTTGATGGACTCCGGGCGGTCGTGGAAGCGGATGATCGTCTGGCGAGTCACCTCGTCCAGGCCGAGATAGGAGAGCGTCAGGGCCCCGTCGGCGGTCCGCGGCGCGAGCCGCGAGCCGCGCCGCCGGCGACGGCTGCCGCGGACCTCGAACAGGTCGGCGAAGTCCGCGTCGAAGTGGAGGTCGATGACGAGATCCACCTCGCGCTGGTCGTAGTTGTACACGCGGAGCAGTTCGTACATCCGGTCGGAGACGAAGCGCGTGCGGCGCACGTGCACGCTGGCCTGCGGCAGGGTGTGCCCGTCGGTCGTGCGCGCCTCGAGGTTCGTGAGCTCCACGGTCGCCGCGTAGCCGCGGTCGGCGCTGGCGCTGAGCAGCACCGGCTGGCGGCCGGCGATGGTGAGTTCGAACCGGCTCAGGTAGCGGGTGTCCCGGTAGTACAGCCCCAGCGCGGAGTTCTCCGTCCCCGGCACCTGGCCCAGCTCGTTCGTGTAGAGGAAGAGGTCGCCTTCCTTGATGGCGAGCCGCGACGCGCGCCCGCCGCTCATCACGTAGCGCTCCGCGCTCGTCGTGGTGACCACGGGTTCGTCGGCCGCGCGATCGCTGCGCGGCGGGCTGCCGCCCGGAGGGCTGCCGTTCTGGTTGTTCCTGGGACGGGCTCATCGCCGCGGCCACCGCCTGTCGGGCTCGTGCTGGCCGGCGGCCGCCGGAAGTGACGCCGCCGGCGGGTTCTTACCCCGTCGCTTCGAGGAACAGCCGCATCAGCGCGGTGCCGTTCTCCACGAAGAGGCCGGTCATCGCCGCCTGCGCTTCGCCGTAGTCCATCGCGCCGCCCCCGCCGATCCCCGGCAGCGAGTCGCTGATCGCGAACGGCACGGGGCCCACAGCGTGGGTGCGCGTGCGCACCGGCGTGAGGTGGTCCGGGACCACGAGCACGCCGGGGCGCGCATCGCAGGCCATGATCGGAGCGAGCACCTCCGCGTCCACGCGCTCGATGGCGCGGACCTTCTCGCGCAGGTCTCCCATGTGGCCGGCCTCGTCCGGCGACTCCACGTGCACCCAGACCAGGTCATGGTCGGCCAGGGCCTCGATGGCGGCGCGCGCCTTGGCGCCGTAGTCCGTGTCGAGGCCTCCCGTCGCGCCGGGCACGTCGATGACGTCGAGCCCGGCGAGCCGTCCGATGCCGCGCACGAGATCGACGGCGCCGACGACGGCGCCGCTCAGGCCGAAGTGGTCGCGGAACGGCGAGATCGTCGGCGCCGTGCCCTCGCCCCAGAACCACGCGCTGGTGCCGGGGCGGACGCGCTCGAGCACCTCGCTCGCGCGGCTCTGAAGAGCCGTCAGCTCGGCCGCCGGCGAGCCTGCGCCGGCCACGCCGGCAGCCTCGCCGGGCAGATGCCCGGCCACCGGCTGGTCGAGGATGTCGTGCGGCGGGGTGCAGGGCACCACCGCCCCGCCGCGCCACACGAACAGGTGCCGGTAGCTCACGCCGACGTGGAACTCGTAGGCGTCGCTGCCCAGCTCGGCCTGCACGGCCTCGACGCAGCGGCGAGCGTCGTCGTTCGCGATGTGGCCGGCGGTGTTGTCCTTCAGGAGACCGCCGGCCACCGTCACGAGGTTGAGCCGGTAGGCGACGTCGTCGGGTCCGAGCTCGACGCCGAGGCTGGCCGCCTCGAGCGGGCTGCGCCCGCTGAAGACGGCGGCCGGGTCGTACCCGAGCACGGCCAGGTTGGCGACGTCGCTGCCCGGCGGCATGCCGTCGGGGACCGTCTGGGCCAGGCCGCAGATGCCGCCGCGTGCGAGCGCGTCCATGACGGGCGTCGCGGCGGCCTCCAGCGGCGTCCGGCCGCCCAGCGCCGCCTGTGGCTCGTCGGCCATGCCGTCGGGGACGAGGAGCACGCGCTTGCGCATCAGCCCCTCCTCCCCGCCCGGCACGGCCCGGTCATTCGGCCGGCGTCAGTCACACGGAGCCGCCCAGCACCATGAGCGGCAGGCCGGCGAGGCCGTCGTACTTGGGCCGGTACCGCTCCGTGTCGTAGCAGCGCGCGACGTCGACGACCTTCTTGGTCGAGACGACCTCGTCGATCGGCACCGATCCATAGCGGCCGTCCGCCAGCGCGACCATGCGCCCGGTCTCGCCCTTGAGGATCAGGTCCACCGCCAGGTTGCCGTAGGCGGTCGGCACGATGCAGTCGATCGCGTCCGGCGCGCCGCTGCGCACCAGGTAGCTGAGGTTCATGCTGATCATGTCGATCTTCTTGCCGCCGTTGTACTTGGGCGCGAGCTCCTTGATCTTGTTGCTCACGTTCTGGCCGATCCCGCCGAGCTTGGCGTGGCCGAACATGTCCTTCTCGCCGGCCATGAAGACCATCTCGCCGCCGGACGGCATGGCGCCCTCGCTGACGATGCACACCGAGTAGCCCTCGGGCCGGCCGTTGCGGTCGGCGACCAGGAGCTCGGTCAGCTTCTCCATGTCGAACTCGGCCTCCGGGATGACGCAGCGGTCGGCGGCGCCGGCGAAGGTCGGCAGCAGCGCCGTGAAGCCGGCGTAGCGGCCGAAGACCTCGAGCACGACGATGCGCTCGTGCGACGTGGCCGAACTGGTGACCTGACGGGCCATCGCGATGGTGCGGTTCACGCAGGTGCCGAAGCCCATGCAGTAGTCGGTGCCGGGGACGTCGTTGTCCATCGTCTTGGGGATGGCGACCACGGGGACTCCGCGGCGGCCGAGCTCGACGCCGTAGCTGAGCGTGTCGTCGCCGCCGGCCGGCACCAGGTAGTCGATGCCGAGGAACTCCAGGTTGGCGATCACCTCGTCCGTGAGGTCGTTCTTCTCGGCGGTGTACTTGTCCTTGAGGTGCGCCGGGACGTCCTTCGCCGGCACGGCGCTCGGGCGCGTGCGCGACGAGTGCAGGAACGTGCCGCCGGCGTAGGCGTAGCGCTCGACGAGCTCCTTCGTGATCGGCAGCACCCACTCGCTGTTGTCGGCGGCCGCGTCGCGCTTGAGCTCGACCAGGCCCGCCCAGCCGCGGCGGATGCCGACGACCTCGAACCCTTCGCTGAGCGCGCGCAGCGTGACGCCGCGGATCGCCTGGTTGAGCCCGGGGATGTCGCCGCCGCCGGTGAGGATGCCGATCCGGCCCTTCGTGTCAGTCATGCTGTCTCCTCTCCTCTGGGCGCCGGCTGGCGTCGCCTTCGACGCGGATGACCGCCGGCTCGCCGTGCACGTCCGGCAGGGCACTGATCTGATCGAGGGCGCCGAAGAACTGCGCCTCGCGCACCGGGTGCAGGAGCAGGACGAGCTCGGCCTCCTGGCCGCCGCCCTCCTGGACCATGGAGTGGATGCTGACGCCGTGGTCGCCGAACAGCGCGCTCACCTTGGCGAGCACGCCCGGCTGGTCGTTCACCCTCAACCTGAGGTAGAACCTCGAGACCATCTCGGCGTCGGGGAAGAACGGCACGTCCTTGTAGCAGAGGCAGTTCTGCACGAAGCTGCCCTTCACGGTGTTGACCACCGAGATGACGTCGCCGATGACGGCGGAGGCCGTGGGGACGCTGCCGGCGCCCGGGCCGAAGAGCATGATCTCGTCGAAGGCGTCGCTGGTCAGGAACACGGCGTTGTAGGCGCCGGCCACGCCGGCCAGCGGGTGGGCCTTCGGCAGGAAGGCCGGATAGACGCGCACGTTCATCCGGCCGTCGATGAGCTTCGCGACGCCGAGCAGCTTGGCGACGAGACCGAGCCGCCCGCCGTGGGCGATGTCGGTGGACGAGATCTTCGTGATGCCCTCGTAGGGGACGTCGTCGAGGCCGGTGCGGCTGTGGAAGGCGATCGAGCTGAGGATCGCCATCTTGGCCGCGGCGTCCTTGCCGCCGACGTCCTCCGTCGGGTCGGCCTCCGCGTAGCCGAGCCGCTGGGCCTCCGCGAGCACGTCGTCGTAGTCGGCCCCGGTCGCGGCCATCTCGCTGAGCATGTAGTTGGTCGTGCCGTTGACGATGCCGAACACGGTCTTGACCTCGGCCGCGACCAGGGACTCGCGCAGGACCTTGATCACCGGGACGGCGCCGACGGCGCTGGCCTCGAAGCGGAGGTGCACGCCGCTCTCCTCCGCCGCCGCGAACAGCTCGGCGCCGTGCTGCGCCAGCAGCTGCTTGTTGGCGGTCACCACGTTCTTGCCGGCTTTGAGGGCGCGGAGCTGGAAGTCGAGCGCCGCGCCCGTCCCGCCGATGAGCTCGACGACGACCTGGATCTCCGGGTCCTCGAGGATGTCCTCGATCCTGGTCGTGACGAGGCCGGGATCGAGGTCGGGATGCGTGAAGCCCGGGTCCTTCTCGAGCACCCGCTTCAGCGTCACCTGCTTTCCGGTGGCGAGCGTGATGTCGTCGGCGTTCTTCTTCAGCAGCTTGCCCACGCCGGACCCGACGGTGCCGTACCCGAGGAGCCCGATGCCTACGTTGTCCACTGTGGTCCCCTCCGCATCCGCAGGGTCACGGGGCGAGCGGCCGCTGCAGGCGCAGCACGTCGTCCCAGGTTTCTCGTTCGATGATGACGCGCGCCCGGCCGCCGCCGACCATGACCACGGCCGGGCGCGGCTGCGCATTGTAGTTGTTGGCCATCGCGTAGCCGTACGCGCCGGTGCCGGGCGTGACGAGGATATCGCCCGGCTCCGGCGGCGCGACGTGCACGTCGCGCACCAGGACGTCGCCGGACTCGCAGTGCTTGCCGGCGATGGTGACCACGTCCGTCGCCGGCTCCTCGGCCTTGTTCGCCAGCATCGCCTCGTACTTGGAGTCGTAGAGCATCGGCCGCAGGTTGTCGCTCATGCCGCCGTCCACGGCCACGTAGGTGCGTACGCCGGGGATGACCTTCACCGTTCCCACCGTGTACGCGGTCACGGCCGCCTTGCCGGCGATGCTGCGGCCCGGCTCGACGAAGAGCCTCGGCATGGGCATGCCGTGCTTCTCCGCCCCGGCGCGCACCGCGGTGACGGCGATCTCCGCGAACTCCGCGATGGAGCTGGGCTGGTCCGTGGAGATGTAGCGGATGCCCAGGCCGCCGCCGATGTTGAAGATGCGGCACTCGAAGCCGAAGTCCCGGCGCCAGTCGTCGATGGCGACGAAGAGCACCTCGACCTCGCGCTGGTACGAGTCGAGCTCGAAGATCTGTGAGCCGATGTGCGCGTGCACCCCGACGAGCTCCAGATGAGGCGCGTCCTTGAGGCGGCGGACCGCCTCGTGCGCGCGCCCGTCGGCCAGCCCGAAGCCGAACTTGCTGTCCTGCTGGCCGGTCTGGATGAAGTCGTGCGTGTTGGGGCGCACGCCCGGCGTGACGCGCACGAGCACTTCCTGGCTGCGATTCCGGGCCGCCGCGGCCGCCTCCAGCCGCTCGATCTCCTCGAACGAGTCGACGACGAAGTGGCCGATGCCGGCGGCGAGGCCGGCCTCGATCTCCGCCGGCGACTTGTTGTTGCCGTGGAAGTAGATGCGCGCGGCGGGGAAGCCGGCGGCGCGCGCGGCGGCCAGCTCGCCGCCGGTGGCCACGTCCAGCGAGAGGTCCTCCTGCGCGACCAGCTCCGCCATCGCGCGGCAGCTGAACGCCTTGCTCGCGTACACGATCTCGTAGAGGTCGGTGCGGGCGCCGAAGGCGGCGTGATAGGCGCGGCACTGGTCGCGCAACGTCTGCTCGTCGTAGATGAACAGCGGCGTGCCGAACTCGTGCGCGAGGTCGACGACGTCGCAGCCGCCGATCTCGAGGTGCCCGGCGGCGTTGTGGACCGTCGTGTGCGGGTAGATGAGCGTGTGCGTCACGGTGCGGTCTCCGTCAGAACTCGATGCCCGGCCGCGCCTGGACGCCGGCGTCGTAGTAGTGCTTGAGCGGCCGCATCTCGGTGGCGAGGTCGACTGCCGCGACGAGCTCGTCGGGCGCGCGGCGGCCGGTGATCACCAGTTCCACGGCCGCCGGCTTGGCGGCGATGAGCTCGAGCACGGAGCTGAGCGGGACGAGCTCGAAGAACACGGCGGTCACGAGCTCGTCCAGCACCACCACGTCGTAGTCCTCGCTCTCCACCAGCGCCCGGGCGCGATCGAAGCCCTCGACCGCCGCCGCCCGGTCCTCGGCCGAGATCTTGCCGGCGCGCACCCAGTGGTCGAGCCCGCACTGCTGCACCGGCACACCGAACCTCTTGAGCGTGACGATCTCGCCCCAGTTCGGGTCGGCCTTCATGAACTGGAGCACGGCCGGCCGCAGGCCCTGGCCGAGCGCACGCAGCACGAGACCGAGGGCTGCGGTGGTCTTGCCCTTGCCGTCGCCCGTATACAGCTGGACGTAGCCGTGCTCGAGGGGACTCACGTCGGCGTCACTTCCCGTAGTCGTAGAAACCCGAGCCGGTCTTGCGCCCGAGCTTGCCGGCCTCGACCAGCTTGACCAGCGCCGAGCTCGGCGAGTACTTGCCGTCGCCCAGCTCGCGCTCGAGCGTCTCCAGGATGGCCTTCGTGGTGTCGAGACCGACCAGGTCGGCGAGCGCCAGCGGTCCCATCGGCCAGTTGGCGCCGAGCTTCAGGCCGGTATCGATGTCCGCGGCGCTCGCCACACCCTCGTCGTAGGCGTTGGCGGCTTCGTTGATCATCGGGAACAGGATGCGGTTGACGACGAAGCCGGGCGAATCCGTGACGGTGATGGCCGTCTTGCCCGTGGCCTCGGCGAAGGCCCTGGCGGCGGCGAGCGTCTCGTCGCTCGTCTGGTCACCGCGCACGACCTCCACCAGCGCCATCATGGGCACGGGGTTGAAGAAATGGATGCCGACGAAGCGCTCGGGGCCGGTCACGAAAGCGGCCAGTTTGCTGACCGAGAGGCTCGACGTGTTGGTCGCGATGATGGCGGCCGGCCGCAGCGTCGCGGCGGCGCGCTCGAACAGACCCTGCTTGATGTCCATCGACTCGGGTGCGGCCTCGATGAACAGGTCGGCGTCGGCGCCGGCGGCCATGTCGGTGCTCGTCGTGATGCGGGCAAGCGCTGCGTCGCGGGCGCCGGCCTCCATGCGGCCCTTCTCGACCAGCCGGCCGAGGCCCTTCTCGATGCCGGCCATGCCGCGGGCGATGAACTCGTCGGCGACGTCGATCATGACGACGTCGAGGCCGGCGACGGCGGACACCTGCGCGATGCCGGCGCCCATCTGGCCGGCGCCGGCGACAAGGATCTTGTTGACGCTCACGTTGGTCCTCCTCGTGGTCACAGCGCGCGCGAGCCTGTCAGGTGGTCGCGCACGACGATGTCTGCTCGGGATGCGAGAGGCCAATGCTACCGCAGGGCGCCTCGCGACGTACACGTCCCGGCCGTCTGCGCGCGCCTTGCCGCGAGCGACCACGGCACTCGCGCCGGGTCGGCCGCGCGACAGGACCAGTATGGTCCTGTTACCATGGACTCATGTCAGCGCCGCCCAAGATCGTCAGCTGTGAGGTCCTCCGCAACGAGATCGAGGCCGTGCTCGAGCGCGACGGCCGCGGCCTCGAGGTCGAGTTCGTCGACGGCGCCCTCCACGACTACCCGGACAGGTTGCGCGCCGCGCTCCAGGAGCGCATCGACGGCACGCCGGGCGACTGCGACATCTACCTCTCGTGCGCCCGCTGCAGCAACGGCACCGTCGGTCTGCAGGGCGGCGAGCATCGCCTGGTGCTTCCGGCCGCGGACGACTGCATCTCCCTGCTGCTGGGCTCGCGGGCGCGCTACCTCGAAGAGCACGGCGCCCAGCCCGGGACGTACTACTACACGCGCGGGTGGGTCGACTTCATCGACGATCCGTACAAGGAGTACCTCGCCATCGTCCCCAAGTACGGCGAGGAGAAGGCGGCCTACGTGGCGCGGCTCATCATGGAGCACTACACGCGTCTGGCGATCATCGAGACGCCCGGCGTCGCGGGACTCGGGGACAAGCGGGAGTACCTGGAGACGGTGAGCCGCTTCTACGACCTGCCGCTCGAGGACCTCACGGGTTCGCTGCGCTTCCTCGAGAAGCTGGTGGCGGGACCGCACGACGAGGAGTTCATCTGCGTCGAGCCGGGAGACCAGCTCGACGAGTCCCGCTTCTGGGCGCTCTCCGGGACCTGACGCCGGACGATGAGCGGTGCGCCTACGGCGCCCCCCTCGTCAGCTCGCCTTCGGAGGCTGATCAGCTGTCGCCGGCCGGCTTCTTCTTCGCGGCCGGCTTTCGCTTGGCCGCGGGCTTCTTCGCTGCGGGCTTCTTCGTCGCCGGCGTCTTCTTGCCGCCCGCCGGCTTCTTCGCGGCGGCCGGCTCCTTGTCGGCCACCGGCTCCTCTGCGGCCACCGGCTCCTCTGCGGCCACCGGCTCCTCCTCGGCGGCCGGCTCCTCTGCGGGCGCCGGCTCGCTCTGAGGCTCGGGCGCCGCGCTCGCCGCGCGCTCGGCGTTGGCCAGCTGCACCGCGTGCGCGTACGCCAGCTGCATCTGCGCCAGCGTGTCGTGCAGGTCGCTCGTCTTCTCCCCGGCGTGCTCCCGCTCCAGCACCTCCAGGATCGCCCGGACCAGTTCGATGGAGACGCGCACGTCGTCCAGGTCGCGCACCGGGCGCGTCTCGTCCGAGAGGCCGAGCTTGGGGTAGCTGAAGTTGACCGTGGCGATGACCATGTCGCGGCCGATGTCGACCGCGTGCACGCCCTTGAGCTGCTCCAGCATCGCCTTGGCCCGCTCCTCGTCCGACACCACTCGCCGGCGATCGTTCGGCTCGCTCATCTCTCTTCTCCCTGCGTAGCGGCGGTGGGCGCCACCGAGCTGCGATGCGCCTGGGCGACCGTGCCGGCGAACACCTCCCGCAGACTCTTACCCTCGACGTGAGCTCGAGACTGCTGCTGGGCCCCGTTGCCGTCGCGCAGCATGCGCTCGACGTCGGCCAGGTGCGGACTGAGGCCGATGGCGTCGGCGTAGGGCGCCGCCAGCTCAACCAGATGGCGCACGGCGTCGGCAGCCGGCAGTTCCTCCCCCATCGCCCAGTCCACCAGCTTGCCGTCGAGCCCGTAGCGGATCGCCCGCCAGAGGTTCTCCTCGACGTACCGCGTCTCGAGGATCGGCAGCGGCAGGCCCTCGTCGTAGATGCGCGACAGGTGCGCGATGAGCCCGACCGTCAGCGACGAGATGGCCAGGCTCTCCCACGCCTCGGTCTGCGCGTCGCAGATGCGGACCTCGACCGTGCCGAAGCGATGATGCGGGCGCACCGACCACCAGATCTGCGTGAACTCCTGGATGCAGTTGGTGTCGACGAGTTCCTCGTAGAAGCTCCGGTGCGCGGCCCACGTGCCGAAGACGTCGGGGATGCCGCAGCGTGGGAACATGCGCACGAAGGTCTGGGTGCGCACCGAGTGCAGGCGGGTCCACACGTCCTCGATGAACGGCGAGTTGGCCGAGAGGGCGAGCAGGTGCGGCAGATAGGTGCGCAGCGCGTCACACACGGCCACCGCACGATCGCAGCCGCGTACCCCGACGTGTACGTGCGCCGCCCAGGTGTTGTTGCGCCAGGCCACGTACTTGAGCCGGTCCTCGACCAGCCGGTAGTGCGGCGTGTCGATGATCTGCTGGTCCTTCCAGCCCGAGAAGGGGTGCGTGCCGGTGGCGCCGAGGGCATAGCCCTGGGCGTCGGCGTGCGCGAACAGCTCGGCGCGGTTGAGCAGGAGCTGCTTCGCCGCCTGCCCGAAGTGCAGGGTGCGCGGCGTGCTGACCTCGATCTCCGAGGTGAGCAGCTCGCCGGCGATCCGCTCGCGCAGGCGCTGCGGCGCCGAGTCGCGCAGCACCTCGAAGGCGCCGGTCAGCGCGAGCGTCTCCCGGTCGAGGACCTGGAACTCCTCTTCGAGACCGAGGTCGAGGTCGTGCGCGTTCTCGAACCGCGCCTCGACCTCGTCGAAGTATGCGTCGTGGTCGGCTCCCATCGAGGAGCACTCTACCGAAACCACGCGAGCTTCACACTCGCCGGGGGCGCGACCGCCTCCCGGGTGACAGAACGCCGGAGGGGCGGCCCGCGGGCGGGCCGCCCCTCCGGCGTTCTGTCGTTCGCCATGCGGGCAGTCCGCCCGCCGCGCATGCGGCCCCTTAGGGCGTCGGCACGGGCTCCTCGACCGGCAGCGGATGCACCTTGAGGTTCTTGATGGTGAACACGGCCGGGTCCTTGACTACGATCGATGACGCCGCGCACCTTCACCTTGGCGCCCAAGGGCACGTCGCCCACGTCGATGGCGGTGGCCTCAGGATCGGTGAGCAGCCAGATCTTCGCCGTCGGCGTGAAGCCCATGGTGGCCTCATGGCCGCGGAACGCGCGCACGGTCTTCGTGCCGGACTTGACCATGATGGTCACCGTGCGGGCGGTCGCGTCGACCACCGTCACCTTGCCGACCAGTTCGAACTTGGCCTTGCCGTGCTTCCACCCTCCATGACCCGATCCGCCGGCGACGGCCAGCGGCACGAGCGTCAGCGCGAGGGCGGCGACGACGGCGATGAGGAGCAACTTCTTCACTTCCACGACCTCCTTGGTCCTGTGGGTCGTAATGAGCGCAGTCAGGCCTTGCATCCCTTATAACGGGCCGCCGGGGCCGAACCTTCCGCCGCACGGACCCTGTGGCCGTCGCCCCGGCTGGCTACGTCGCCGGGCGTCGCCGGGACCGCCTCTGCGCACGATTGCCGCGAGGCGCTCGCCGGGGACCATCCGACGGGGGCCGGGCAGGGGTTGCGCCCGGCCTCAATCCGTATAGCATTACGCGCGGCACAGGGCAGGTAGGGGAAAGGAGCCCGTGTGAAACTCAGCCTCGTTCCGAAGGAACACGACTACTTCAGGCTGTTCTCAGAGCTGGCGGCCAACCTCGACGCGGCGGCTCAGCTGCTCGTCAAGTTCATGAACGACGGCGACCGCAAGGGCGTGGCCGCGGCCATCCTCGAGCATGAGCACGTCGGCGACAAGATCGTCCACGACATCATCCGCAAGCTCAACAAGTCGTTCATCACGCCCATCGACCGTGAGGACATCTACGACCTCGTGGCCACCACGGACGAGATCCTCGACAACATCGAGGCCGCCGCCGACATGGTGATGCTGTACCGCGTCGGCGAGATCACCGAGCAGGCGCGCCGCCAGTCAGAGGTCATCGCCAAGGCCACGCCGCTCCTCAAGGAGTGCATGGACAACCTCGCGAAACCCAAGGGCCTTGACGAGCGCATCATCGCCATCAACAGCCTCGAGAACGACGGCGACCGAATCTTGCGCGAGGCCATTGCCAGCCTGTTCGACGGCGACATGAAATGCACCGACATCATCAAGTGGAAAGACATCTACGAGATCCTCGAGGCGGCCATCGACGAGTGCGAACACGTGGCGAACGTCATCGAGAGCATCGTCCTCAAGCACAACTGACCTGAGCACAGGCCGTGGCCCTCCTCATCGCGATCGTCGTACTGGCGCTCGTCTTCGATTACACCAACGGCTTCCACGACACCGCCAATGCGATCGCGACCTCGGTCTCGACGCGAGCCCTCTCGCCGCGCGTCGCTGTGCTCATGGCGGCCGGCCTCAACCTCCTCGGCGCCCTGGTCTCCACGAGCGTGGCCAAGACCGTCGGCGAAGGCATCGTCAACACGGACCTCGTCACGTTGCAGGTCGTCATGTCCGCCCTCGTCGGCGCGGTGGTGTGGAATCTCATCACGTGGCGTTTCGGCATCCCGTCGAGTTCGTCCCATGCACTGTTCGGCGGCCTCATCGGCGCGATGATCGCCAGTGCGGGCATCAGCGGCGTCATCTGGAGCGGAGTCTTCGAGAAGATCATCCTTCCCATGGTGGGCTCGCCGCTCCTCGGCTTCGTGGGCGCCTGGGTGCTCATGACCGGCCTCATCTGGCTGGTGCGCAAGCGGCAGCAGGGGCCGGTCAACACGTGGTTCCGCCGTCTCCAGCCCATCTCCGCGGGGTTCATGGCCTTCTCGCACGGCGCCAACGACGCTCAGAAGACCATGGGCATCATCGCGCTTGGCGCTCTTCGCCAGCGGGCAGATCGACACGTTCACCATCCCGCTGTGGGTCAAGATCGCCTGCGCCCTCGCGATGGCGTTCGGCACCTACTCCGGCGGCTGGCGCATCATCCACACGCTCGGCTCCAAGGTCATCAAGCTCGACCCCATCCACGGCTTCGCCGCCGAGACCGCCGCCGCCTCCGTCATCCAGCTGGCGACGCACTTCGGCGTCCCGGTCTCCACGACCCACACCATCACGGCGGCGATCATGGGTGTGGGCTCGACGCAGCGGCTGTCCGCGGTGCGCTGGGGAGTCGCGGGCAACATCGTCACCGCGTGGGTCCTCACGCTGCCGGCGGCCGGCCTCGTCGGCGCCGCGGTCTACCTCGCCGGCCAGGCGATCCGCTCGCTGTTCTGAGCGCCGGTCGGCGCCGCGCCGCGGCGCCTGCCGATTGACTGAACGTAACTATTACGTTATGTTCGCTTCACGCTGCGGCCGGCCGCAGGCGCTTGCCGCGCACGGCCGTCGCCCATCCCCGACCTCGGACACCTCATGGCGCGCGTCTTCAACCGCGGTGAGCTCAAGCTGGCTCTCCTCTCCGTGATCGCCTCGCTCGGCGAGGGGCACGGGTACGCCATCATGCAGGAGTTGCAGCGCCGGGTCGGCAGCCAGTGGCGACCCAGTCCGGGGGCCATCTACCCGGCACTCGTCGCCCTCGAGGAGTCCGGCCTCATCACCGCCGACGAGCGCGAGGGCCTGCGCGTCTACGAGCTCACGGCGGCCGGGACGGCCGAGCTCGACGGCCACGATCCGGAGCCGAGCTGGCGAGACATCTCCCGCCGCGCCAACGCGCGGCGCCCGCGGGTGACGCTGGGCAGACTCCTCGACCGCTTCGAGCTCGGCCTGCCGCGCCGTGTGGACCTCAGCCCCGAACAGGCCGAGAGCATCGACGCGGCGCTCACGCGTACGCGCAGCGATATCGCAGCGATCCTCCAGGAAGGAGCGGAGCATGGATGAGTTCGGGAAGGCCGCCCTGCGCGAGCGTGAGGCGGTGCGCATCGCGCGGCGCCAGTGGTTCTGGATGGATCTCATCGTCTGGGCGGCCATCAGCGTCTTCCTGTTCATCATCTGGGTGCTCGCCGGCGGCGGCTTCCCCTGGTTCGTGATCGCCGTGGGTGCGTGGGGCATCGTCGTCGTCGCCCACGCCGCGTTCGCCTTCGTGCTCCGCAGCCCCGAGGACATCCTCCTCGAGCGCGAGGAGAAGGAGCGCCGGCAGCGCGAGCGCGAGCAGCCTCCGCGCAGCGGTTGAGTGAACGTAAGTATTACGTTATCGTCATGTACACCACGCCGGCACGCCGGCCATACGTCGACTGTCCACTGGGAGGACCCGCGGCGGTCACCGTCCGGTCGAATGACTGACGGGATCGTCGCCGGCCCGCACGCGTGTCCGCGGGCCCAGGCGCACTCCCTGGTTCAAGGAGCACCATGAAGATCCGCCTCATCGAGCCAGAACCGCCCGGGATGCACGTCTGGGCCAAGGTCCTGCTCCCCCGCCTCGGGCTGCCCATCATCGCCGCCAAGCTCAAGGAGCACGGCCACGACGTGCTCGTGTACAACCCCACGATGGCGCCCATCGACTGGGAGGACGTGAACTCGTCCGACCTCGTCGGGCTCTCGAGCACCACCTCGACCGCCACGACCGCGTACGGGTTCGCCGAAGACCTGCACGGGCGCGGCATCCCCGTCGTCATCGGCGGGTCGCACGTCACCTTCATGGCCGACGAGGCGCTGGAGCACGTGGACTACGTCGCCCGCGGCGAGGGCGGCGAGCAGCTCATGCTCGAGCTCATCGAGGCGCTGGCCGGCGACCGCCGGCTCGACAGCATCGCCGGCCTCTCGTTCAAGCGCGACGGGGTCGCGGTGCACAACCCGCCGCGTGCGGCGCTCGCCGATCTCGACGAGCTGCCGTTCCCGGACCTGCGCCTGCTGGTCGGCAGCGACAAGATCAACACGGTGCCGATCATGACCAGCTGGGGCTGCCCGTTCGACTGCACCTTCTGCTCGGTCACCGCCATGTTCGGCAAGAAGTACCGCTTCCGCAGCGCCGAGAGCGTCGTCGCGGAGCTCAAGGACAAGCGCCCGGAGCGTATCTTCTTCTACGACGACAACATGGCCGCCAACCGCAAGCGCCTCAAGCGGCTGCTGCAGATGATGATCGACGAGGACCTCGTCATCCCGTGGTCAGCGCAGGTGCGCACCGACGTCGTGCGCGACCCCGAGCTGCTCGACCTGATGCGCCGGTCCGGCTGCAACCTCGTCTACCTCGGCCTCGAGTCCGTCAACCAGCGGACGCTGGACCGGTTCGAGAAGTCACAGACGGTGGCCGACATCGAGACGGCCATCAAGGTGCTGCACGACTACGGCATCAAGAGCCACGGCATGTTCGTGCTCGGCGCCGACGACGACGACGTCCAGACCGTGCGCGACACGGTCGCCTTCGCGATCAAGAACAAGATCGACACCGTGATGCTCAACATCCTCACGCCGCTCCCCGGGACGCAGCAGTACCGGGAGTTCGACGAGGCGGGTCGCATCTTCGACAAGCGCTGGGAGCTCTACGACGCCCACCACGTCGTGTTCGAACCGGCGCGCATGACGCCCTACGAGCTCCAGATCGAGGTGCTGCGCGGCTACATGCGCTTCTACTCCCTCCGCACCTGGCTGGGCTACATCTTCACGCTGCAGTTCACCAAGCAGCTGCTCTTCCACTGGTGGGGCATGGCGATCATCCGCAACTGGCGCCGGGACGAGCGCAACAAGGCGTTCATCGCGTCGCTCAAGCAGATGTGGCCGCGCCCGACCCCGCGCGGCACGGTGCGCCAGGCGCGGAGCGATTGAGCCGCGCCGCAGGCCGTCTGGCGACCGCCGCCGGATGCGCGTCCTGGCCCGCTCCAAACGGTTCCGTCCGGCGGGCCGCGCGGTTGTCAGGCCACCTGCCGGATGTTAAGGTCTCATACTTGAGTTTGGTGAGTGCAACGCGCGCAACGGGCTCACCTCAACGAGGGCGCTCGCACCTGCGAGACGTCCAAAAGGAGGCGATGCAGTGAACGGCACACGACGGTTCGTCACCCTGTCTGTCATTCTCGGCACCCTCCTTCTCAGCTTCGCGTTCGCATCCTCCGCACTCGCCTCCCCCGTCAGCAGCAAGAAAGCACAGCTGCGCGAGGTGCAGGCCAAGCTGCAGACCGTGTACCACCAGGTCGACATGGCCGTGGAGAAGTACAACCAGGCCTCCAGCCAGCTCGACACGGTCACGACGCAGATCAAGGAGAACGAGCGGCTCCTCAAGGTCGCCGAGTACAACCTCGGCGTCGCCAACGAGCAGCTCTCCGCCCGCGCCGAGGACATGTACAGAGCCCGTGACGTCGGCGTCGTCGATGTCCTGTTCGCCGCCAACAGCTTCGACGACCTCGTGACCCAGCTGAACCTCATGGAGCGGCTGGGCAACAGCGACGTCGACACCGTCAAGAGCATCGCTTCCTACCAGCAGGACATCAAGGATCGCCGGGTCAAGCTCGCCGCCGACAAGCAGGCGGCCGCCAAGCTGGTCGCCGCGGCCGCAAGCCACAAGGCCGAGGTCGAGGGCCTGCAGGGCAAGCTCGAGAACATGACCGCCGGCCTCAAGTCGGAGATCAACCGCCTTCAGGCGCAGCAGGCTGCCGCAGCCAAGGCCGCCGCAGACGCGGCGGCGGCGGCGCAGAACGGTGGGACCAGCACGGGCGGAGGCGGCGGCACCGTCGTCGACCCCGGCGGCACCGGCAACTCGGGCGTCGTCGGCATCGCCCAGCGCTATCTCGGCGTCCCCTACGTGTACGGCGGCGCCAGCCCGAGCGGCTTCGACTGCTCCGGCCTCACCATGTACTGCTACGCGCAGGTCGGCGTCGGCCTCTCGCACGGCGCGACCGACCAGCAGCACGCCAGCACCCCGGTGCCGCTCAGCGCTCTCCAGCCGGGCGACCTCGTCTTCTTCGGCAGCGCCAGCTACAGCTACCACGTCGGCATCTACGTCGGCGGCGGCAGCATGATCCACGCCCCGCACACGGGCGCCGTGGTGAGCTACGGCTCCATCGGCGGCGCCTGGATCGGCGGCCGGCCCTGATCTACCGCGTGCCTGAGGCCGCGTTCCCCCGCTCGCGTAGGGAACGCGGCCTCAGGCACGAATACGTTCTCACCCCGAACCGTGGTACGCGACCGCGCGTCACTCCACAGGCGTGACGCCGGAGGACAGCACCGAGTGAACCGAAGCAGCAACCTCATCAAGGCCGCCACCCTCGTCGTCTTCGGCGTCGTGGCGGTCATGCTCGTCACCGCCCCCGTGGCGCCTGCGGCCGGCTCCGTCGCCAAGGCCAAGGCCCGCCTCAAGTCCGTCGAGGCGCGCCTCGGCGTCGTCTCCACCCAGTCCGAGATCGCCGTCGAGAAGTACAACCAGGCGACGAGCCAGCTCGAGACCATCCAGGCGCAGATCGAAGAGAACCAGAACCAGCTCGAGACCGCGCGCAAGAACCTCGAGCGCGCCAACGATCAGCTCATGCAGCGCGCCCTGAACATCTACAAGTCGCGCGACGTCGGCGTCGTCGACGTCATCTTCGAGGCCGACAGCTTCGACGAGCTGATCACACAGCTGGACCTGATGGAACGGCTCGGCAACAGCGATGTCGACACCGTCCACGCCATCACCGCGTACAAGCGCGACATCAAGGACCGCCGGCTCACCCTCGAGACGGACCAGAAGGTCGCCGCGAAGCTCGTCGCGGCACGCGAGCAGCACAAGAACGAGCTCGTCTCGCTGCAGGCGGACCTTCAGGACCTCACCGGCACGATCCAGAAGCAGATCAAGAAACTCAAGTACCAGGCCAAGCTCCGCGCACAGCTGGCGCTCACGGGGTACTCCGGACCCATCCCCGGTCCCGTCGACCCCAACAGCCCCGGACACCCCGAGATCGTCTCGATCGCGCAACGCTACTTCGGCGTCCCCTACGTCTGGGGCGGCGCGAGCACGAGCGGCTTCGACTGCTCCGGCCTCACCATGTACTGCTACGCGCAGATCGGCATCGGCATGTCGCACGGCGCCACCGACCAACAGCGCTCGAGCATCCCGGTCGCGCTGACCGACCTGCGCCCGGGCGACCTCATCTTCTTCGGCAACGCGAGCTTCAGCCACCACGTGGCCATCTTCGTCGAGGGCACCACGTGCATCGAGGCGCCACACACGGGCGACGTGGTGCGGTACGGTACCTTCACCGGCCGTGACGCCTGGATCGGCGGCCGGTTCTAGAAACCGCCGCCGTAGGCAGATGTTGCCCGCGGAGGTAAGCTTTTCCGTGGTTCTGCCGAACAAGGACACGGAGAGAGAACCCGAGCGACTGGGGCTGCGCGATGAAACCGATCGATGACCTGCTGAGCGAGATGATGGCGCGCAACGCGTCGGACCTGCACATCAAGGCGGGGAGCCCGCCGGTGATCCGCGTGGACGGTGAGCTGGCGCTCCTGGACGAGCCGCCGCTCACTCCCGAGGACACCAAGGACGTGGCGGCGTCCATCATGACCGACAAGCAGATCCGCCGCTTCAGCGAACACAACGAGATCGACTTCGCCTACTCGGCGCCCAATCTGGGCCGTTTCCGCGTCAACGTCTTCCGCCAGCGCGGCAGCATCAGCGTCGCCATGCGCCAGGTCACGACGCGCATCCCGTCGTTCGAGGAGCTGCACCTGCCCGAGATCATCAAGCGCCTGGCGCTCGAGCCCCGCGGCCTGGTCCTCGTCACCGGCACGACCGGCTCGGGCAAGACCACCACGCTGGCGGCGATGATCGACCACATCAACAACACCATGCGCCGCCACATCGTCACGGTCGAGGACCCCATCGAGGTGCTCCACAAGGACAAGAAGTCGATCATCAACCAGCGCGAGATCGGCCTCGACACCGACACCTACGCCACGGCGCTCAAGTACGTGCTGCGCCAGGACCCGGACGACATCCTCATCGGCGAGATGCGCGACCCGGAGACCGTGGCGGCGGCGCTCACCGCCGCGCAGACCGGCCACTTCGTGATGAGCACGCTCCACACCATCGATGCGACCGAGACGATCAACCGCATCATCGACTTCTTCCCGATCCACCAGCAGAAGCAGATCCGCATCATGCTTGCCGGTACGCTCAAGGGGATCATCAGCCAGCGCCTGCTCGTGCGCGCCGACGGCCAGGGCAGAGTGCCGGCCATCGAGATCATGGTGTGCACCAACCGCATCAGGGACTTCATCCTCGACCCGGACCAGGCGAGCCTCATCGGCGACGCCATCAAAGAGGGCGACTTCTACGGCATGCAGACGTTCGATCAGGCGCTGCTCAGCCTCTACGAGGAGGGACTCATCACTCTGGCCGACGCGGCGCAGGTGGCGAGCAACCCGCACGACTTCAAGCTTCTCGTGCAGTCGCAGGGCCATGACGTGAGCCTCATGACGTTCTGAGGCAAGCCCGCAGGGACGAAGAACGAACGGGCGGGGCGGCCTCCAGGGCCGCCCCGCCCGTTCTGCGTCTTGTTGCGGGAGCGCGCCGCGCGGAAGCCGCAGGCGGCGGCGCGCGTCAGGTGGGGACGCGCCGCCCCTCGAGATGCAGGTCGACCTTGCGCTTGATGCGCTGCAGCGCGTTGTCCACGGTCTTGCAGTCGCAGCCGAGTTCGCCGGCGATGCGCTCGTAGCTCAGGCCCTGCAGATAGAGCCGCAGCACCTTGCCCTCGAGCTCCGAGAGATGGTTCGTGAGGCAACTCGTGAGGCTGTCGACCTCTTCTGAACTGATCACCTGGTTGACCGGGTCGTGCGTGGTGGGCCCTGGCAGCACGTCGGCCAAGGAGCAGTCGCCGTCGTCCGACGAGTCGCTGGGTGACTGGCTGAACGAGAGGTAGCCGTTGAGCGGCACGTGCTTCTGGCGCGTGGCCGTCTTGATGGCGGTGATGATCTGCCGGGTGATGCAGAGCTCGGCGAAGCTGCGGAAGCTCGCCAGGCGGTCGTCGCGGTAGTCGCGGACCGCCTTGTACAGGCCGAGCATGCCCTCCTGGATGAGATCCTCGGCGTCACCGCCGGCCAGGAAGTACGAACTCGCCTTGAGACGCACGAACTGGTGATAGCGGACCATGAGGGCGTCGAGCGCCACCTGGTTGCCCCGCCGGTACGCCTGCACGAGGGCGAAGTCAGAACTCTCGGTGAAGACTTGAGGGTTGTGAGACGATCCCGAGCCGCGGCTGTGGTCGGCCGTGCGAGCCATACGTGATCCCCACCTCCGCTCGTTTGCCCCTGCACATCCCGGTTAAACGCCCCTCCGGAACGTCTACTGCGGCTTGTGGCGCAACTCCTCGAGACGTCGCAAAGTCTCAGGGTCAACTTTATCCTCAAGCCGTGAGGGCATTCTAGTAGAGTCTGAGGCAGAGTCAAGAGCCTGCCCGTTTCGGTCGTCACCGCTGAGCTCCGAGGCCAGTTCTGGAGGGGTCATGCGGCTCACGCCGGCCCTGGAGGCAGTGCGCTGGACTTCCTGGTCGGCGGAGACGACCACCACATCCACGTCGGCCGGCTTGTCGGCGATCCGGCGGGCGATGAGCGTGTCGGCGGTGAAGCGTCCGCCGGCGAACACGACCTCCACCGGCGCGCCCTTGATGGGCTCGCTGCTGGTGCTGCGCGAGCCGCTGCCGTCGAACACGAGGACGACCCGCGCGCCGCGCAGCGCGGCGAAGCTCGCGAGACGGTCGGCGAGCCAGTCGCGGCGCGCGAAGATCTCTTCCTTCTCAGCGCCGTGGAACAGGGCGTGCAGCACGTTGTAGCCGTCGACGATGTACAGCGTGCCGTTCACGACCCGGCGGCCTCTCGCTGCCGCCGCGCCTCATAGAGGAGGAGCGCGGCGGCCACGCTCACGTTGAGGCTCTCGACGGACGGGTCCATGGGGATCGACACCAGGGCGTCGCAGGTGCGCGCCACGAGCGGCCGCAGACCGCGGCCCTCTGCGCCGGCGACGATGACGATCCGGCCCGTGAGGTCCGTGCGGAGATACGAGGCGGCAGCCTCGCCGGCGGCGCCGTAGATCCAGAAGCCGGCGTCACGGGCCCGCAGCAGGAACGTGACCACGTTGGTCACCTGGGCGACGGGAAGATACTCGAGCGTGCCGGCGGACGCCTTGACCGCCGCCGGCGTCACGTGCGCTGAGCGGTGCCTGGGGACCACAAGTCCGCCGGCGCCGGCGGCCAGCGCGCTGCGCGCCACGGCGCCGAGGTTGTGCGGGTCGGTGACTTCGTCGAGCACCACGAGCACGTCGGCCTTGAGAAGCCTGTCGGGATCCGCGTAGGGGTACCCGTCGACCTGCAGCGCCACGCCCTGGTGCTCGCGCGTCCCGACCAGTTCGTCGAGCTGATGCGCGCCGACCGTGTCGACCGGAAGATCCTCCGGGACGAGCGTGGCGACGGCGTCCAGGCCCGGCGAGGTCGCGGCGAGCCGGTAGGCTCGCCGCCGGGCGCCGGGCCCAAGAGCGGCTTTCACCACGTTGCGGCCGTACAGCCACTCCACGGCGTCACCTCACCGCCGCTGCGAGGATGCGGCGAGGGGTCGGGGCCGCCTGTACACTGGCGGCATGCCCATCGACCTCTCCCCCGGCTCGTTCGCCGCCGTGGTCATCTCGGCGCTGTTCTGGTGGACCGTGCTCTCGCCGGTCGCCCTGCTCGCCGTCGCGGCGCTGTGCGGCCGCAGGCCGCGCCTCAGCGCCGCGCTCACCATCGCCGTGCTCGTGCCGCCGATCGTGACGCTGCTGCCGGTGGGCGTCATGCACGGCGGCGCGGAAGCCGCCGCCGCGGCGGCGGCCGTCCTGCTCGCCGGCGGCGCGATCGTCATCGCCCTGATGAGCCTGATCAGGGCGGGCGTCGATCCCGGGCGCGCGGAGCGATACGCCACTTCCGCGTTCGTCGCCGGAGTGGCCGGCGGCATGGTCGGTTCGTTCGCGCTCGTCGGCGCGCTCCTGTTCGGCTGATCCGCCGCCGGGCGCCGGCCCATGGTGGTCACTTCTTGACGACCTGCGTGCCCTGCGGCGTGTCGCGCACCTCGAAGCCCGCGACCTGCAGTTCGTCACGCAGCCGGTCCGCATCGGCCCACTGCTTCTCGGCACGATAGTGGTCGCGCAGGACGCAGGCGTAGGTGGCGTCGTCGCACCCGAGCCGGTCGGCGTAGACCAGCGCGACGTCGTCCCAGCGGCCCTCCTCCGCGAGGCGGGCCGCCGGCAGCAGCGCGACGCCGCCGGTGACGCAGGCCGTGGCGTCCCCGCCGGCGACGGTGCCCACACCGGTGAGGCCGGCGCCGGCGCCCGGCACGGGGATGAGCAGCACGCCGAGTGATTCGCGCACCACGTCGCCCACGGTGGTGAGCGCAGCGGCGTCGAGCGGTGCCTCCCCCCCGTCCACCGCAGTCAGGTAGCGGTACATCTCGCCGACCAGCCCGAACAGCTCGCCGATGGCGCCGGCGGTGTTGAGGTCGTCGTCCATCCGCTCCGAGAAGGCCACGCGCGTCGCCTCCGCGCGCAGCGCGAGCTCCGGCCACTCGCCGCGCGTCGCCGCCTTGCCCGCATTGGCGACGCGGAAGTCGATGTCGGCGAGGGCGCTCGCGAAGCGAGCGTAGGCGGTCTTCGCCTCGTCCAGCTTGTCGGTGCTGAACTCGAGCGGGCTGCGATAGTGGGTCGTGAGGAAGTAGGTGAGCACGACCGCGGGGTCGTAGCGGTCGAGCACCTCGCGCAGCAGGAAGATGTTGCCGACGCTCTTGGCCATCTTCTCGCCGTCGCTGCGGATCATCCCGTTGTGCATCCAGACCTTGGCGAACGGCAGGCCGGCAGCCTCGCTCTGGGCGATCTCGTTCTCGTGGTGCGGGAAGATGAGGTCGCGGCCGCCGCCGTGCACGTCGAACCCGGCGCCCAGGTAGCGCAGGCCCATGGCGGAGCACTCGATGTGCCAGCCGGGCCGGCCCATGCCCCAGGGGCTCTCCCAGGCCGGCTCGCCCGGCTTGGCGGCCTTCCAGACGGCGAAGTCGAGCGGGTCGGCCTTGCCCGGCTCAGTGTCGACGCGCACACCCTCCGCAAGCTCGTCGATGCGCTGCTTGCTGAGCTTGCCGTACTCGTCGAAGCTGCGCACGCGGAAGTAGACGCTGCCGTTGGCCGGGTAGGCGTGATCGGAGCTGATGAGCTGGCAGACGAGATCGATGATCTCGGCGATGGTCTCGGTGGCCTTGGGCTCGACGTCCGGCCGGGGGATACCCAGCCGGTCGGTGTCGGCGACGTACGCGGCGGTGTACTCCTCGGCCACGGCCGTCGCGTCCCGACCCTCGGCGTTGGCCTTGGTGATGATCTTGTCGTCGACGTCGGTGATGTTGGTCACCAGCGTGACGTCGAGGCCGCGATAGGTGAGCCACGAGCGGAGGACGGCGAAGGTCACGTAGGGCCGCGCGTTGCCGACGTGCACCAGGTTGTAGACCGTGGGACCGCAGCAGTAGACGCCGGCCTTGCCGGGGTCGCGGGGCTCGAACTGCTCCTTCTGCTGGGTCAGGGAGTTGAAGAGGCGGATCACGGCTGGTCTCCTGGCGTAGGCGTGGGCTCACCGGCAGGGTTCCCGGCGAGGATGAAGTCGAGTCGCGCGAGGGCGGTCTCGCGGTCGAGCGCGGCGAGGACGAAGGGCAGCTCCGGGCCGTGCTCCGCAGAGGTGAGGGCGATGCGCAGCGGCATCAGCAGGTCGCGGGCGCCGATGGAACGCTCCTTGCCCCAGGCGCGGTAGGCGCCGAGGAGGTCGCGAGCGCCGGCGGGCGCCAGCCACTCCGGCGCTTCGGCGCGCAGCGCGCGCGCCTGGGCCAGCTGCGACGCGGCGGCGAGCGCAACGGCGGCGAGTTCCGGCGGCGCGGGAGGGGGCGCGAGCACCTCCGCCGCCGCGGCCGGCGCGTCGCCGTAGCGCACCAGCGACGGCTGGAAGGCGGCCGCGAGCGCGGCCGCCGCCTGCGGCGGCGTCCCGGCCGGCAGCCGCTCCGCGAAGCGGCGCTCGTGCTCCTCCGGCGCGAGCGCCATGATGCGCTCGTGGTCGAGCCAGTCGAGCTTGGCGAGGTCGAACACCGCCGGGCTCGGCGAGAGCCTGCCGAGGTCGAACTCGCGGACGAGGCGGTCCAGGTCGAGCACCTCGTCCTCGCCGTGCGACCAGCCGAGCAGCGCCAGGTAGTTCACGATCGCCTCGGGCAGATAGCCGAGCTCGCGGTAGTCGCCCACCGCGGTGGCGCCGTGGCGCTTGCTGAGCTTGCCGCCGTCGGGACCGAGCACCATGGAGTGGTGCGCCCAGCGCGGGACGGGCCCGCCGAGGGCCTCGAAGAGCAGCTGCTGGCGCGCGGTGTTGGTGAGGTGGTCGTCGCCGCGGATCACGTGCGTGATGCCCATCGCGAGATCGTCAACGACCGTGGCGAAGTTGTAGCCGGCCACGCCGTCGGAGCGGACGATGATGGGGTCGCTGAGCGCGTCGGCGCCGATGACGACCGGCCCGCGGATCAGGTCGTCGACGACGACCTCCCCCGCGGGTACCTTGAAGCGCACGGCCGCCGGCTCGCCGGCGTCCAGCCGGTGGCTCACCTCTTCGGCCGGCAGCGCGAGGCAGCGGCGGTCGTAGCGCGGCGTGTGCCCGGCGGCGAGCGCCTCGCGGCGAAGCTCCTCGAGGCGCTCCTCGGGGCAGAAGCAGCGGTAGGCGAGCCCGGCCGCCAGCAGCTCATCGGCCGCGGTGCGGTGCCGCTCGAGCCGCTCGCTCTGCCGGTACGGGCCGGAGGGACCTCCGACGTCCGTCCCCTCGTCCCACGTCAGCCCCAGCCAGCGCAGGTCGGCCATGATGCTCTCTTCCAGCGCCGCATCCGAGCGCGCCGCGTCGGTGTCGTCGATGCGCAGGACGAAGCTGCCGCCGGTGTGGCGGGCGAAGAGGAAGTTGTAGAGCGCGGTGCGCGCCGAGCCGATGTGCAACGTGCCCGTGGGACTCGGCGCGAAGCGTACTCTCACTGTCTGGTCGAGGGTTATTCCTGCTCCTGCCCGTGAGCCGTTTTCTCCTGCAAACAGGTCGAGTCTATCACCCCTCCTTGGTATGCTTGCGGCCACGGGCCGGCGAGTCGCCCGGCCGCCCGAGCCACTGGAGGACCCGAGTGCCCCACGACCAGCGGGAGACGCCCTACCTCGACGCCGCGATGCGCTACCGCACCGTCGGCTACACGCCGTTCCACACGCCGGGTCACAAGCTCGGCAAGGGGGCGCCCGCCGGGCTGCGGGAGTACCTCGGCGACACCTGCCTCCAGGCCGACCTCGCCATGGCCGGCGCTGTGGAGGACACGCGCGAGTCCACGGGCCTCATCCGCCTCGCCGAGGACTACGCCGCCGAGGCGTGGGGCTCGGATCGCACCTGGTTCCTCGTCAACGGTTCCACCAGCGGCGTCCACGCCCTGCTGCTCGCCCTGTGCGGCCCCGGCGACACCGTGATCGTGCCCCGCAACGCCCACAAGTCCATGCTTGCGGGGCTCATCTTCACGGGTGCGATGCCGCTCTACATGGAGCCGGCCATCGACCCGCTCTGGGGCATCCCGCTCCAGGTGCGGGCCGAGGATGCGCGGGCTGCGCTCGAGCAGGCGCCCGACGCCCGCGCCGTCTTCGTCACGTCGCCCACCTATAACGGCCTCGGGGCCGACCTTGCCGCCATCGGCGCGCTCTCTCACGGCGCCGGGGTGCCGTTCGTCACCGACCAGGCGTGGGGGCCGCACCTGCGCTTCTGCCCCGAGCTGCCGGTGGACGCCATGACGGCCGGCGCCGACGCGGCCGTGGTCAGCACGCACAAGCTCATCAGCGGGATCACGCAGTCGTCGGTGCTCATGGCGCGCGGCGAGCGCATCAACCTCGCGCGCCTCGACGGCATGGTCCACATGACACAGAGCACGAGCCCGCAGGTGCTCATGTACGTGAGCATCGACGCAGCCCGCCAGCAGATGGCCGTGCACGGCGCCGAGCTGTGGCGCGGCGCCATCGAGCTCGCGGAGTGGGCGCGGACCCGCATCGGCGAGCTCCCCGGCCTGCGCTGCCTCGGAAGTGAGCTGCTCGAACGGGATGGAGTGGCCGAGTTCGATCCCACGCGCCTCACCATCTCCGCCTGCGCGCTCGGCCTCACGGGGCATCAGCTCGAGACGGTGCTGCGCGACGACTACCGCATCGCCGTCGAGGCGGCCGACCCGCTCAACATCGTGCTCAACGTGACCTTCGGCGACAGCCGCGACGACATCGACCTGCTCGTCGGTGCGCTGCGCGACCTGGCGGCGCGGTACGGCTCGGAGGCCGGCGGGGGCGGCTCTGCCGCCTGCTCCGGCCTCCTCTCCCACACGCCGCCCTTCACGCGCCAGGTCCTCTCGCCGCGCGACGCGACGTTCGCCGCCGCCGTCGCCCGGCCGCTCGCCGAGTGCGCCGGCGAAGTGAGCGCCGAGATGGTGACGCCGTACCCGCCGGGCATCCCCGTCCTCGGCCCCGGCGAGGAGGTCTCGCCCGAGATCGTCGCCTACCTGCAGGAGGCCTCGGCGACCGGCCTCAAGGTGCACGGCCCCGAAGACCGCACACTCCACACGCTGCGGGTCGTCGCCTGAGAGGCGGCCTCGGGGCCGCTCCGGGGCCGCGGGACATCAAGAACGAGGGCTCGCCGGCCGACATCACTCCCAGAGGAGTCCTCGCGGGGCGCGCGAAGACTGCCCGGGACATCACGAGCGAGGGAGGAACCACCGTGCACCGCATCCGCAGGTACATCGCGTCCGGCCTGGTCATCGCCGGGCTGGCGCTCGCACTCGCGGGCTGTAGCGCGAGCGTGAGCACCGGCGACAGCAGCAGCCCGTCCAGCAGCGACGGCGGGACGACCACGTCCACCAAGACGTACACCAACGACCAGTACGGGTTCTCGATCACGTACGCCGACAAGCTCACGCAGGGTGAGCCGGTGGAGGGTACCGGCGCCGGCGGCAGCTCGGTGCTCGACGTGATCTTCGCGGACAAGAAGGGGCCCGTGGTGTCGGACCGCTACGTGAACGCGGTCCAGACGTCGGTCTACGAGCTGGCGCGGGAGCTCAAGCCGTCCGAGGTCAAGCAGGTCAAGACCGAACTGCAGGGGATCGTCGACCAGCTCATGGGCTCGCTCCCCGACAGCAAGGTGGTCGAGAAGCTGAGTCCCGTCAAGGTCAACGGCGTGCCCGGCTTCGCCTTCAAGTACACGTACACCGAAGACGGCCAGGACCTGACGGCCGTCACCTTCTTCCTGTTCAAGGGGAAGTACGAGTACCAGATCACCGCGCAGGCGACGAGCGACCAGTGGGACGCCATCAAGGGCGACCTCGAGGCCGCCGTGCAGTCGTTCACGGTGAAATGAGGGGCCGGCCGGGCGCAGCCCGGCCCGGGACGAGAGACGCCGAGGGGGCGGGCTGCCGTGCAGCCCGCCCCCTCGCTGCGTTCGGGTGGGCGGATCCGTCCCGCCCGACCGGCTACTCCGGCTTCTTGACGCCCAGCGACGTCAGCGTGAAGAGCGGGTCGAAGGTGAGACCCTTGGCCTCGATCTGCTCGCGGCCGCCCTCTTCGCGGTCCACCACGCAGAGCAGCGCGCCGACGTCGAGGCCGGCCTCGCGCAGCTTGTCGGCAGCCATGAGGGCGGCGCCGCCGGACGTGACCACGTCCTCGACCATGACGACCTTCTGGCCGGGCTCGGCCTTGCCTTCCATCGCCTTGTCGGTGCCGTAGCCCTTGGCGCCCTTGCGCACGATGACGAACGGCTTGCCGCTGGCGAGCGAGACGGCGGCGACGATGGCGACCGCGCCGAGCTCGGGCCCTGCGAGCAGGTCGAACGGCTCGTAGGCCGGCAGCTTCTCCGCGAGGCCGGCGGCGATGTCGCGCAGCAGGTCAGGCTGCGTCGAGAAGAGGTACTTGTCGAGGTAGAACTTGCTGCGACGTCCGGACCGGAGGACGAAATCGCCCTCGAGGTAACTGGCGTCGAGCAGGCGCTGGCCGAGATCGCTCATGGGCTCCCTTTCGGTCCACTGCAGGTCACCGGCGCGCCGGGCGCGCCGCGTCGGACAGACCTTATAGCCGGTGAGCCTGCGGCGCACCCCCAGTCGACCCGGCTACGCTGGTCGATCAGGTGCCGCCGATGGCCATCCCGTCGATGACGACGGACGGCGTGAAGATGCTGCCCCCGGGCACCCAGCGCGCGTCGTCGCCGAGTGCGCGGATGCTGGTGAGCATCCCCACGATGTCGCCGGCGAGCGTGACCTCCCGCACCGGCGTCGTGAACTTCCCGTTCTCGATGAGGACCCCGCTGATACCCACGGAGAACTCGCCGGAGATGGGGTTGGCGCCGGAGTGGATGCCGACGGCGTCGGTGACGAGGACGCCTTTCTCCATGCCGGCGACGATCTCGTCGAGCGGCGTCGCCGGACCGGAGATCACGAGGTTGCTGGGGCGCACGCCCGGGAGGCCGGAGTAGCCGCCGCGCATGCCGTTGCCGGTGCTGGCGCGGCCGGCCTTGCGGCCCGTGTAGGTGTCGTAGAGGAAGCCCTGGAGCACACCGCCGGTGATGAGCGGCGTGCGCCCGCAGGGCACGCCCTCACCGTCGAACGGCGCGCTGTCGAGACCGTCCTCGAGCGTGCCGTCGTCGACGAGCTCGAGGAGTTCGCCGGCGACGCGCTCGCCCTCGCGCCCGGCGAACAGCGAGCGGCCCTTCTGCACGGCGTCGGCGGTCAGCGCCGAGCTGAGCACGCCGAAGAACGCCGCCGAGACGAACGGGTCGAGGATCACCGGCGCCTTCATCGACGGGCACTTCTTCGCGCCGAGCAGGCGGGTGGCGCGCCCGGTGGCCTCGTTGCCGACGGCCGCGGGATCCAGGTCCTCCACCGCGCGCCCCACGCTGTAGGAGTAGCCGGTCTCGACCTGGCCCTCCTGCTCGGCGAGCACGTACGCGAAGGCGTAGCACTGGCCGGCGCGGAAGCTGCCGCGCACACCGGCCGTACTCGCCAGGAACACCTCACCGTCGCCGTCGACGTACATGGTGTCCTCGACGGTCTTGACGCGCGGATCGGCGGCCAGGGCGGTCGCCTCGACCTCGAGCGCCACGGCGATGCGCTGCTCGTCGGTCGCCGCCTCGAGCCGGGGATCGAACGGGTGCACGTCGGCGGGTTCGCCGGCGGGCTGCGGAAGGGCGGCGAACTCGTCCGGGTCGCTCACCGCGGCATTGTCCGTGGCACGCTGGACGAGGTCGTCGAGCCCGCCGTCGCTCAGGTCGGAGGTGTAGGCGTGGCCCACCGCGCCGCCGGAGAAGACGCGCACGCCCACGCCGCGGCGTTGCGCCGCCGTGAGCTGCTCGACCTCCTGGCGGTACACCTTGATGCGGTGCGAGGTGGAACGCTCGCCGTAGACTTCCACGTCTGCCGCGCCGCGCGCCTGGGCGCGCTCCAGCACGGCGTCGAGGATCTCGAACATCAGCCCGTCCCTCCCACCGTCATCTCCGCGATGCGCAGGGTGGCCTGGCCGGTGCCGACAGGCACGCCCTGGCCGTCCTTGCCGCAGACGCCGGTCTTGACGTCGAAGTCGCCGGCGATCATGTCGATCTTCATCAGGATGTCGATGCCGTTGCCGACGAGGGTGGCCCCGCGCAGCGGCGTCGTGAGCTTGCCGTCCTCGATCAGGTAGCCCTCGGCGACGCCGAAGACGAAGTTGCCGCTGGCAGGCTCGACCTGGCCGCCGGCCAGGCTCTTGGCGTAGAAGCCTCTCGGCGTCGCCGCGATGATCTCGTCCGGGTCCATCTGCCCGGGCGCGATGTACGTGGTGGTCATGCGCGGGATGGGCACGTGGCGGAACGACTGGCGCCGCCCGTTCCCCGTGGGGGCGGCGCCCGCCTCGCGGGCGCGCAGGCGGTCGTAGAGGTAGCCGGTCAGCCGGCCGTCCTCGATGACCATCGTCTTCTGCGTCGGCACACCCTCGTCGTCGAACGCCTGGGAGCCCCAGCCGTTGGTGATCGAGCCCTCGTCGTAGGCGCTGACGATGTCCGCGGCCACGATCTCGCCCATCTTGCCGTCGTAGATGCTGGCGCCCTTGGCGATGGCGTCGGCCTCCAGCCCGTGGCCGCAGGCCTCGTGGAAGAGAGTGCCGCCGAACCCGTTCGCGAGCACGACCGGCATGGCGCCGACCGGCGCGGGCTTGCTGTCGAGCATGACGCGCGCCTTCTCGGCCGCGGTGCGGGCGACGGTCCGGGCGATCTCTTCGTCCACGAGCTCGAAGCCGGCGCTGCCGCCCACCGCTTCGTGGCCCGTCTGGATGACTTCGCCGCGACGGGCCACGACCTGCACCGTGAACCGCGTGCGCGTGCGATCGTCGTAGACGAGGTCGCCGAGGGAGTTCGCGATGAGCACCTTCTGGCGGGTGTCGCCGTAGCCGGCGATCGCCTGGACGATCTCGTCCGAGACCGACCTTGCGGCCTCGTCACCGGCGCGGACCAGGAGGGCTTTGCGCGCGATGGCGACGTCACCGGGCGGCGTGAGCACCGGGTTCTTGCCCGGATCGGCGCGGACGGCCCCGAGATGGACGATCTCGGGGCCTTGCGCGCCGGCGCTCACCGCGGCGGCGACGGCGTCGGCCGCAGCGGTGAGCCCGGCCTCGTCGACGGCGTCGCTGTAGGCGTAGTAGGTGCGCTCGCCCGAGAGGAGCCGGACGGCGGCGCCGGTCTCACGGCCGCCGCTGGTCTGTTCGATGCGCCCGTCCTCGAGGCGCAAGCCGAGGCTGTCGCGGTCTTCCACGAAGACCTCGGCGAAATCACCACCGCGGCGCAGGGCCCGCTGGATCGTGGCCTGCAGAAGGCCGGTGTCGAACGTTGCGAGGTCCATCAGGTGCCTCCGGTGAGCGTGTCACGGACGCCTGCGGCCAGCGTCTCGAGTTCGATGGTCAAGGGATCGGAACGGTCCAGCATCTGCACCGAACCGTCGTCCAGGCCGAGCTGCACGACGCGCTCCGGAGTGCGGGAAGAGCGCCGGCGCCACCAGACGAGGCCGGCGACGGCGCCGGCCGCGGCGGCGGCGAAAGCGACGTTGCGCGCCCTCACTGCGCCTCCTCCCCGCCGGCGAACGCGTCGCCGAGGCAGGTGCGCAGGTCGAACAGCAGCAGGGCGACGGCAGGCCGCGGACCCGTGACGGCGACGGCACGGTGGCCGTACGCCTCCACGGCGGCGACGACGCCGTCGGCCAGCGGCACGACCACGTGCTCGAGGCCGGCCACGCCGGCGTGCCCGGTGCGGCTGCTCGCCGCGTCCCAGAGCGCCGCGATCGCCTGCGAGGCCCGCTCGCCTGCGGCGGCGGGCCCGGCGGCGACCACAGTCCCGGACGCGTTCACGACGGCGACCGACGCGATGTCGGTCGAGACGTCGAGCAGATCGCGGATGGCTTCTTCGATGGTCAGGGCGTCCTCCGTGTGCTGCGGGTGCGCCCGTACACTACCCGGCTGCGGGCTTCTCTCACTCCTCGCCCGGCGCGAAGGAGCACAGCAGCTCGCAGCGCTCGCCGCCGCAGCTGATCCGGCAGTCGTCCGGAGCGATCGCGAGTCTCCCGAGACCCGCGGTGACCACCTGGATGATGCCTTCGAGAAACGCCCGGTGCATGGCGCACACCAGGTCGGGGTCGGCGCCGGAGAGCTCACGGAAGCTGCAGTTGTTGACGACGACGCGCAGCGAGCCGTCCTGCCAGGCGACCTCCGGGAGCAGGCCCTGCTCCTCGGCGATCTGCGCGACGAGGGCGCTCGCCGCCGCGCGATCGCGCGGCGGCTCGGAGTCTCCGGCCAGGGCGCGACGACCTTCCGCGACGCCGGCCTCCCGGCAGACGCGCACCGCGTCGTCACGCGTGCCGCCGGCCGAGAGTGCGTCGAGCGCGAGGCGGGAGAGCAGTTCGTAGCGGCGAGGGGGGAACCCGAAGGTCACGACCTTGTCGCTCAGCCGGTACAGCTTCGCCGGCCGGCCGCCCCCGGGTGCGCGGCGGAAGCCGGTGACCAGGAACCCCGCCTGCTCGAGCTTGGCGAGATGCATGCGGGCGACGTTGGGATGCAGGCCGAACTCAGCGGCGACGTCGGCTACGGTGACGTCCGTCCCCGGCTGTTCGGCGATCCAGCGGTAGATGTGGTAGCGGGTATCGTCGGCCAGGACTGCCGACAGCTCGTGATCGCGGTCCACGCACCATCCCCTCAGCAGGAATACTTCGGGCCGATACTATCTTCAGGCCCTTCTCCTGTAAACACGGTGCGTGGAGTGCTAACCGCTCAGCGCTCGATGACGTACCTCGATGTGATGGGCACGGCGGGCCTCAGCGTAGCCTCGACCGAGCAGTAGCGCTCTTCCGACAGCGAGATCGCGCGCTCCACCTTGCGCTCGTCGAGGTCGCCCTTGAGGTGGTAGACCACCTCGAGCGAGAGGAACCGCTTGGGGTGGTCCTCCGCCCGCTCCCCGCCGACCTCGACGCTGAACGCCTCGAGCGGCTGGCGCATCTTGACGAGGATCGAGGCGACGTCCATGGCGGTGCAGGCGCCGAGCGACGTCGCCAGCAACTCCATCGGCGTCGCGCCGTTGCCGGGCTCGTCCAGCCCCGAGGCCAGGTCGACGCGGCCGTGCGGCGTCGTCGCCTCGAAGAGCAGACCTTCGTGCTTCCAGGTCACGTTCACCGGTTCGCTGCGTGCCATCGCTCCCACCTCTCCGCGCGGACGTCGCCGCGCTCGCCTGTCGTGCCCTCAAGGTATACCGTGCTCTAAACGCCGCCCGGCTCCGGCGCCGGGCGGCTGTCTCACGTGAAGGAGCACCATGACCGTCCTCCAGGCGATCATCCTGGGTATCGTCCAGGGCCTGACCGAGTTCCTGCCCATCTCGAGCTCCGGCCACCTGCTCCTCGTCCCGTGGCTGTTCAACTGGCACTTCCTGCTCGAGAACCCGGACTTGAACAAGACGTTCGACGTCGCCCTGCACCTGGGCACGTTCGTCGCCGTCGTCATCTACTTCTGGCGGGAGATCGGGCGGCTCATCGGCGCCTGGGTGCGGAGCATCTCCAGGCGCAGCCTCGCCGAGCCGGAGAGCAAGCTGGCGTGGCTCCTCATCGTCAGCACGATCCCGGCGGCGATCGTGGGCGTCCTGTTCGAGGACTTCATCACCAACACGCTCGGCAAGCCGTGGATGATCGGCGTGGCGATGATCGTCTTCGCCGGCTTCATGTACCTCATCGACCACATCGCGAAGCTCGACCGCGACCTCGAGGCTCTCAGCTGGTTCGACGCGGTCCTCATCGGCGTCGCGCAGGCCCTGGCGCTCCTGCCCGGCGTCTCGCGCTCCGGCATCACGATGATGACGGGCCTGCTCCTGCGCCTCGACCGCGAATCGGCGGCACGCTACTCGTTCCTCATGAGCATCCCCGTCATCGGCGGAGCCGCCGCCTTCAAGGGGCTGCAGATCGCGAAGGACGGGCTCCCGTCGGGCACCGCCATGCCGTTCGCCGTCGGGATGGTCGCGGCCGCCCTGAGCGGCATCGCGGCCATCTGGTTCGTACTCGCCTACCTCAAGCGGCACAACTTCAACATCTTCGTCATCTACCGCATCGTGATCGGCGTCGGCGTGATCATCCTGGTCCTCGCGGGCGTGCGCTCGGGCATGGGCATCTGACTGGCTCGGTGCACGCTCGCTGCGGTCTCCTGCGGCACCGCCCGCTGACTCCGCTTCGAGGGTCAGTCGTATAGAATCGGGGGCCCAAGAACCCCCGGAAGCGACCAGGAGTCACCGGTGCGCGACCTTTCACGCGGCGACCGCGGCAAAGAAGTCCTCGACGTCCAGACCCGCTTGCGCGGGCAAGGCTTCGAGCTGGGCCGAGAAGGCGTGGACGGCTTCTTCGGCCCGCACACCGAGACCGCGGTCCTCTCGTTCCAGCAGGAACGCGGCCTGCTCGCCGACGGGCGGGTCGGCGCCAACACCTGGCGCGAGATGGTGGAGTCCGGCTACGCGCTCGGCGACCGCCTGCTCTACCTGCGCGAACCGCCGTTCCGCGGCGACGACGTCCTCCAGCTCCAGGTCAAGCTCAACCTGCTCGGGTTCAACGCCGGACCCGAGCGCGGCGTGCACGACGACGAGGTCGAGCGCGCCGTGCTGGACTTCCAGCGCAACGCCGGCCTCCCGGCGGACGGCATCGTCGGCGAGAGCACCCTCACGAAGCTCGAGGCCGTGCGCAAGGCCGAGTCGGGTCGCGAGGGCAAGAAGATCCCCGAGCGCGACCGCGGCTACGTCGCCGCCCGCGGCCTCACCGGCCAGTCGGTGACCATCGACCCGGGCCACGGCGGCGCCGACACCGGCGTCGTCTCGGCGCGAGGCCTCGCCGAGAAGGACGTGGCGCTGGCGCTCGGCCTGCGGCTCGCCGAGCTGCTGCGCGCGGAGGGCTGCCGCGTGCAGCTCACGCGCGACGCGGACGAGCGCGTGCCGCTCTACGCGCGCGCCGAGGCGGCCAACGGCAACGCGTCCGACTTCTTCCTCTCGCTGCACTGCAACCAGGCGCCGTCGCCGGCTGCCTGCGGCGCCGCCGGCTACTACTTCCAGCGCAGCCACTACTACTCCGAACACGGGCGCCGGCTGGCGGGTTCCATCGGCGCCCGCATGGAGGCCGCCGGCGTGCCGTGGCTGGGCCGGTTCGGGCGCAACTACGCCCTGCTCCGCGAGGCCCGCGGCATCGCTCTCGTGGTCGAGCCCTTGTTCCTCACCAGCTCCGAGGACGAGGCGCTGGCGCGCCGGCCGGAGCACGTCGAACGACTGGCGCGCGCGCTCGCCGGCGGCTTCGCCGACTATCTCGCGCGCGCTCCACTCGCGGACGAGGAGGAGGCGTCATGACGCCCGACGAAGCCGAAGCCCTCCGCATTCGCCTCACGGCGACGCAGTCGCAGCGGCTGCGCGAGCTCGGCGCCGACCCGCTCGTCCTCGACGAGTTGTTCGCCGACGTCCAGCTGCGCGACGCCGCCTTCAAGCGCCTCGAGGGCGAGCTCGTGAAGGACGGCCGGCAGCGGCTCAAGGACCTGCGCGCCGGCAGGCGCGCGCCGCAGCTGATCGAGCTCGAGCGCGTTCTCAGCGATGCCCTCACCGACGCCGGCTTCGTGCGCGTCGCCACGCCGCTGATCATCGCCTCGGACTCCCTGCGCAAGATGGGCATCGAGCACGGCCATCCCCTGCGCGACCAGGTGTTCTGGCTCGAGGACGGCCGCTGCCTGCGGCCCATGCTGGCGCCGAACCTGTACACGCTGCTGCGGCGCCTCGACCGCAACTGGAGCAAGCCGTTCGGCATCTTCGAGATCGGCCCCTGCTTCCGCCGCGACAGCAAGGGCGCCAGCCACCTCAACGAGTTCACGATGCTCAACCTCGTCGAGCTCGGCAGGCCCGAGAGCGAGGGGCGCACACGGCTCGTCGAGCTCGCGTCACTGGTCATGCGCGCGGCGGGCATCGCGCACTACGAGCTCGAGGTGACCGAGTCCGAGGTGTACGGCGAGATGGTCGACGTGCTCGTGAACGGCGCCGAGGTGTGCTCCGCCGGCCTCGGCCCCCACCCCCTCGACAGCAACTGGGGCATCGTCGACCCGTGGGTGGGCCTCGGCTTCGGCGTCGAGCGGCTCATCATGGCGCGCGAAGGCTACCCCAATATCGAGCGCGCCGGACGCAGCCTCAGCTACGTCGACGGCGTGCGCCTCAACCTCTAGCGCCGCTGCGCCGCGAGTCACGCCGCCAGGCGTCTAGGAGGCGTGTGCCTTCGCGACGTCGCCGATGATATCGGCGAGCTCCCGCGGACGCGACCACATCGGCCAGTGGCTCGTCGGCAGGTCGACCCAGGTGACGTCGCGCAGTTCGGCGATGCCGCCGGTCCACGCATAGCCCTCGGCGACGGCGGCCTTGATCTCGTCGGACGAGAACGACGTGCAGATGACCACCGTCGGCACGTCGCGACGCGCCTCGTTGCTCAGGTCGGGTGCATCTCGAACCGCCGCGCCCGGCTCGGGCACCGCCCGGGCGCGGAACTCCTCGAGGTGCGCTTCGGTCAGCCCATCGAGGTTCTCGTCGAGCTCCTCCCACGCGGGAAGTGCCCACTCCGTCGCCGACATCTCGGGATCGATCGCTCCGGTGGCCGGACCCGAGTCGACGTAGACCATGGCGGCGATCTGCTCGGGGATGCGGTCGCTGGCGACGTAGCCGGGAGCCCCGGCCCCGCTGTGGACGGCCAGCACGACCGGCCGTCCGGCCGCCGCGACCGCGTCGCGGATCGTCTCCGCGTGGTCGGCCAGCGTGACCTCCGAGCGGTCGGCATCGGTCGATTCGAGGCCGGGCAGAGTCACCGCCGTGACCTCGTGCCCCTCGGCGCGCAGTATGCCCGCGACCTCATCCCAGGCCCACGCGCCGAGCCAGAATCCGGGTACCAGCACGATGGGTGCCGCAGTCACGATCGCCTCCTCGCGTCGACACCCAGTGACTACCCCACGCGGCACGGCGATACGCGCCTCAATGCGAGAGGGGCGGGAGCGCTGCGCGCTCCCGCCCCTCTCGGGTCACCCTGAACAGCTGTGCGGCGGTCTTACTTGCCGAGCAGCGCGTCGATCTTCTTGACGCCGTCGTTGGCGTCTTCGGCGTAGGCGTCGGCGCCGATCTGGTCGGCCCAGCGCTGCGTGCACGGGGCGCCGCCGACGACCGTCTTGTAGGAGAGGCCCTCGTCCTTGATGCGCTTGATGACCTTCTTCTGCTCTTCCATGGTGGTGGTGAGCAGGGCGCTCATGCCGATGACGTCGGCGTTGAGCTCCTTGGCCTTGTCGATGAAGGTGTCGGCAGAGACGTCGCGGCCGAGGTCGGTGACCTCGTAGCCGTTGGCCTTGAGGTAGGCGATGACGATCGCCTTGCCGATGTCGTGCACGTCGCCCTGGACGGTGCCGATGACCATGATGCCCTTGGCCTCGGCGGCCTCGCCCTCGAGGGCGGCGTTTGTGATCTCGGTGGCGCCGGCCATGGCGTCCGCGCTCATCATCAGCTCGGGGAGGAAGACCTCACCGCTCTCGAAGAGGTCGCCGACCTCCTGGATGCCCTTGACGAAGCCGTTCTGCATGATGTCCGCTGGGGCGATGCCCGAGTCGAGCGCGCGCTGCGCGATCTCCTCGGACCGATGCCCTGTCGGCGTTCACGATGCTCTCGGCTGCTTCCTGGTAGATGTCTGCCATGACCCTGGACTCCTCCCGACTTTGCTCACAACTGTTTACCGCGCAACTAGGTATGGCGGGTACGGAGTTCGGGCGCATGACACCGCAAGCCGGAGGAATGTACGGACCGGATCCCATCCGGCCGGACGCTCCCCCGAACGCCCTCCCTCAGCACGTGCGGGCGAGTATATCAGCCGCTTGAATCCGCGACCACAAGTGCACAGGGTCGAACATGAAACGGACATGCCCATCCGGCCGACCCCTCCGGGACGCGCCGGCCGGGCGCCCATGCTAGCATCGTGGACATGCGATACCACGGTGCCGTCATCCGCCCTCCGAGCGAGGCCGACAGCCTGATCGTCCAGGTCACGTACGGCTGCTCCAACAACACCTGCGACTTCTGCGGCACGTACCTGGAGAAGCCCTTCGCCGTGCGTCCGTTCGACGAGGTCGTCGAGGACATCACCGGCCTCCCGGTCACCGTCCGCCAGCGGGTGCGCCGCGTCTTTCTGGCCGACGGCGACGCCATGGCGCTCAGCTCGCGCAAGCTCGACGCGATCCTCGACCTCCTGCACCGGGCGCTTCCGAACCTGGAGCGCGTGAGCAGCTACGCCAACGCGCGGAACCTGCTCGGCAAGTCCGTGGACGAGCTCGCGGCGCTGCGTGAGCGCGGCGTCGAGCTCCTCTACCTCGGCCTCGAATCAGGCGACGAGCAAACGCTCGCCGACATCCACAAGGGCATCACCGTGGCGGAGCAGATCGAGGGCTGCCGGCGAGCGTCGGAAGCCGGCATGCAGCTCTCGGTGACCGCGATCCTCGGGCTCGCCGGGCGCGAGCGCTCGCTGGTGCACGCAGTGGCCACCGGCGAGGTCCTCTCGACCATCGACCCGGAGTACATCGGGCTGCTCACCCTCATGCTGACCCCCGGGACGGCCATGGAGCGCAAGGTGGCGACCAGCCAGGTCGTGCTGCCGGACTCCATCGGGATCCTGCGCGAACTGCGCGAGATCGTCGCGAACCTCGACGTCAGCGACTGCCTCTTCCGCTGCAACCACGCCTCGAACTACCTTCCGATCGGAGGCCGCCTGCCCGGCGACAAGGCGGCCATCGTCGCGCAGCTGGACAGAGTGCTGGACGCACCGGCCGCGACGCAGTTGCGGCCGGAGAGCTGGCGGCTGCTCTAGGACGCGCGTCCCAGCCGCCATCGCCCGCGAGAGCGGTCGCGCCGGCGACGGCTCACAGGTCCTTGAGGTGCGACCCGTAGCCCCGCTTGAACTGCGTCGAGGCGTACTTCTGGAGCTTCCACTCGGGGATGCGGCACTGCGGACAGGCCTCCGCGAACCACTTGTTGCGCAGCCAGCGGGCGGCGCGGCTCGTCTTGGAGTCGTGGACGACCATGTGCTTGTTGCAGTGCGTCACCACGACGGCGTAGGAGCCGCGCTCCTCGAACTCCCTGATCCCGTGCAGGATGCCGCGCCGCGACGGCCACAGCTTGACCTTCTCGACCAGGCGGAAGAGCGGGACCTGCTTGCGGTAGTACCGCGCTTTGGTGGGGTCGGTCGGCATCGGGAGGCCAGTCTAGCACGGGCGGGCAGGAGCGCCCGGAGCGCGCGTCGAAGGTTCCATCCCGGCCCATCCAGACCCGAGGTGCCCGATGACCCGTCGCGCCGCAGCCGGCCTCGGCCGCCTGCTTCCGCTCCTGCTGATCTCCGCGGCAGTCCTCATCCTCGCCGGCGCCGCACTGCTCGCCGCCTGCGGCGGCTCGTCCGGCGGCGCCTCCTCGCAGCCCACCGCCACCGACTCCGCAACGGTCGACCCTACGTCCATACCGTCGGGCTCGGCGTCTCCATCCTCGTCACCGGGGGCCGCCCCCGAGACGTCGCTGCGGCTGTACTTCCTGCGCGACGAGAAGCTCGGCGTGGCCGAGCGCCGCGTCGCGCACACCTCCATGCCGGCGACGGCGGCCATGGAGGCCCTGCTCGCCGGCCCCACAGCCGCGGAGACGTCCGCCGGCCTGACGAGCACGGTGCCGGCCGGCACGAGACTCCTCGGGCTCGCCATCTCCGGGACCACGGCCCAGGTCGACCTGTCCGAGGCTTTTGCCTCGGGCGGCGGCAGTCTCTCCATGACCGCCCGCGTGGCCGAAGTGGTCTACACGCTGACCCGGTTCCCGACCGTGCGCTCGGTCGAGTTCCTCATCGAGGGGAAGCCGGTCGAGGCGCTGGGCGGCGAGGGTGTCCCGCTCGCCGAGGCCCAGCGTCGCAGCGACTGGCGCGACTTCGAGCCCAACATCTTCGTCGAGTCGCCGGGCGTCGGAGCCGTGCTTACCAGCCCGTTCTCGCTGACGGGCACGGCCAGCGTGTTCGAGGGGTCGTTCCAGGCGAGGCTCGTGGACTCCTCGGGCCGCCGCATCGTCAACGTGATCATGCAGGCGAGCGTCGGCGCGCCCGGCCGCGGCCGCTTCGCCAAGGAGGTCCCCTTCTCGACCTCGGCGAAGCGCGGCAGCCTGATCGTCTTCGATCAGGACATGGAGGACGGCTCCCGCCTGGACGAGGTGAAGATCCCCGTCACCTTCTCGGCGGACTGACCGCGAGCCGGAGGCTCCGGCAGCGGAGACGGTGGAGAGGGAGCTTGTGGCGGGGAGTGCGGGAGTCACACCCGCCTACGTGGGTTTAGAGCCCGCGCTGATCCTTCCGATCGACCCCCCGCGCGACGCGATTGTACAACGCGCGGGTCGCCGGTGCGGGGCGCCGGCGTGAGCGCGGTGACGCAGCGGCGTCAGAGAAGCGCGCGCGCCGCCATGACCGCGACGCCGATGGCGAGCGGCTCGTGGATGTGGCGCACGCCGAGGGCCTTCTGCGCCGCCGCGGTGAACGCCGAAGGCATGCCGGGTACGGCGGCGATGGTCCCCTCGCGCAGGTCGGCCACGTCGATGATGTCGGCCGCCGGCGTCGCGTCGAAGATGAGGTCGCAGCGCGCGAGCCCTCCGGCAAGGTCCGTCGTCTCGAACGCGAGGCCCACCTCGCGGGCGGCTTCGACGCGCTGCTGATCCGGCTCGACGACGAGCACCTTGGCGCCACGGGACGCCAGGCGGCGGGCGGCGGCGCGCCCCACCGGACCGAGGCCGAGGAGCAGCACGTCGCGCCCCTCGAGGCCGCCGGCGGCCGTCTCGAGCGCCGTGACGTAGCCGTCGGCCGTGGCCGGGTCGTCGTCCACGCTGCAGGCCTTGGTGAGGTTGAGCGCTACGAAGCGGTGATCGTCGGCGAGGAAGAGGACGGTGGCGCCCTGGGCGACGGCCGCCTGGATGCCGCGGACGTCCGGCTGCGTGGTCATCCAGGCGTCGCAGCCGAGGTGCAGCAGCGTCGCCACGACGCACGCTGAGAAGCCGGGGATCACGCCGGCACCCGACGACATGGGCACCGCGGCGATGCGGGCGCCGTGCAGCTGGACGCAGCGGTCGCCTTCGGTGACGGTGCGGAGAGCCAGGTCGCGCAGACCGAGGCCCGTCGCCTCGAGCAATCTGGACTCGAAGGCCTCGAGGTCACGCGTGAGCGCGGTGACGTCTGTCTCTGTGAGTCGTGTCATCGGGCACCTCTCTCGTCGGCCCTCTGCAGGTCGTCTTCGGGCGCGGCCCGCAGACCCTCGTGCCGCGCCAGCTCGGCGACCACTCCGGCCGCCCGCTCGCGCGCCTCGCGCACGCTCGGACCCGGTGACGATCAGCGTCGCCGCCCACTCGGAGGACCCTGGCGCGTAGTCTGTGAGCGCCTCGTCGGCGCCGAAGAAGCCGGGCACCAGACGCAGCGGCCCGGCGGCGCCCATCACGTGCTCGCCGAGGACGTCCAGCATACCTCGCGACGCGCGCACGTGCTGGTAGACGCAGGCGCGCCGCGACGTCCGGTCGATCGCCGGCGGCGCCGCGTCGCGCACGGTCCGCTCCAGCAGTTCCACGATGTTGAGCCCGCTCGACCAGTAGACCGCCGTCGGCGTCTGGCTGGGCAGGCGGGCATCGATCTCGAGGAGCTTCGGCCCGTCGCGGCCGACCATCACCTCGACGTCCATGAGGCCGTTCAGGCCGAGGCCCTCTGCGACGCGCACGGAGGCGGCGTCGAAGGCGGCCAGGACGCCGGCGGAGACGGCGGCGTCCCAGGCGCAGGCGCCGCCGGGGCCGGCGGCCGCAGGCTCCCCGGCCGCTTCGCCCACCGGCGCCACCACGCGCCGGCAGTCGTAGGCGGCGTCGAACTCGAGACCCGTGACCTGGAGCGGCACGGCCCGCCCGCCCCAGGCGAGCACCTCGAGCGAGAGCGACGGGCCGGCCACGTACTCCTCCACGACGACCTCGTGGCCCCCGCGCTCCAGTTCGCGCCGCGCGGCGTCCAGCTCCGCCTCGTCGTGCGCCACGACCACGCCCTCGCTGCCGCTGGCCGTGCTGGGCTTGACCACGACGGGAAACCCGCACGCCGGCCACTCGCGCGGCCGCGGCACGTCCAGGTCCTCGAACAGGCGCCGCGACGCGAGCTTGGACGCACTGACGCGGTAGGCGTCGAGGTCGAACAGCAGCGGCACATCCCAGGCGGGGACGCGCTCCGCCAGCCATGCCAGCGTGGACTCGTCCTCGCACGCCGGCAGGACGGCGTCGCACGAGGTGATGAGGCTCCTGGCCGCGGCTTCGTCGGCGGTGACGTCGGCCTGCACGTGCACGTGCGCGATGCCGGCGGCCGGCGGCGCCTCGCGCCGGTCCACGAGCACCGTGTCCCACCCGGCCTTGTCGGCGAGATAGGCGGCCTCGGTGCCCTGCAGCTTGCCGCCGACGATCAACAGACGCATGGACTCACCCCGGGACGACCGCCAGGCGCGCCATCCGCTCGCGATACTCGTCCACGCCGGCCGGCCGCAGCCCCAGCCGCTCGAGGTGCGGCAGCACACCGTGGACGGTCCGGTGACCCTCGTCGATGTCGAGCTCGGCCTGCGAGACCCCGGCGAGGCCGACCGTGGGCGGCACGATGGACGTGACCACATTGGCGCCCGCCTCGAGCCGGCGCTCGAGACCGGCGATGCCGTCCACGTCGAGCGAGGCCGGGATCAGCCGGTCCGGCATGGCGAGACGCATGGCGGCGATGGTGAGCAGTTCGTCGGCGTCGCCGGCAGGGCTCACGTCGGCGAGCGGCGTCCCCGCCTGCGGGACGAAGGTCATCACGCGGACCTGCTCCCAGCCTGCCTCGCGCATGGCCACGATGGAGCGGGCGCGGTCGGCGGCCGTGTCGCCGATGCCCGTGAGAAGGCCGTCCTCCACGAGCAGGCCGGCGCGCCGGGCCGCGCTGCGCGCGGCGACGCGCGCCGCGAACGGCTGGCCCACGCGAAGGCTCTCGTACAGCTCCTGCGTGTGCGTCTCCTGATACAGCGCGTACCAGTCCGCACCGGCGGCCTTCAGCTCGCGCAGCGAGGCCTCCGGCAGCACGCCCGGCGAGACCATGACCGGCGCGCCCGTCTCCGTCGCGACGGCGCCGACGAGCTCGAGCAGCGCCGTGTGGCCCGGTTCGTCGTGGATGGCGGGGTCCTCGCCCATGGTCAGGTCGAGGAGCACCACCCCGGACGCCGCGAGGTCGCGGCAGATCGCGACGACCTCGTCCGTGGTCTTGCGATAGCGCGGACTCTCGTCGTTGCCCGCGCCGTAGAAGCAGAAGGCGCACTCGTTACGGCAGTAGGTGGAGAAGTAGACGAAGCCGTAGAGGAAGACCGCGTCGCCCGAGTGGCGGGCGCGCGCCTCGCGCGCGGCGGCGAACACCAGAGGTGCCTCTTCGCCGGCGCGCAGCAGTGCTTCGAGGTCCGCCTCGCTCGGGACGGCTCCTTGCAGGATGTCGGCGCAGAGGCCGGCGACGGAACGCTGGGGGCTCACGGAGGTCACCGGAACTCGAGGACGTCCTCGACGGGCCGCCGCGACGAGGGCGTGGGCGACGTCAGCGGCCTGCCGACCGGGACGAGCGCCGCGAGCTCGAGCGGCGCTTCGACGCCGAGCAACTCCTCGATGGCGGGCGCCGCGAGCACGGGGGCGGTCATCCAGCAGGAGCCGTACCCCATGGCGTGCGCTGCATTGCAGAGCAGCTGGATGGCCCCGCCGAGGCTCTGGATGTCGGGCCGCTGGCGGAGCCGGTCGCGCTCGTCCCGCGGCAGACCCCGGCGCTCGTGGAGCTCGTCGGCCAGCGAGTGGTACGCCCGGCCGAAGACGGCGATCACGACGGGGGCATCGGCGAAGAAGGTCGCGTAAGCGCGGTAGGCCTTGAGCTCCTTCTCCAGGCCGGCGGCCTCCGGCCAGGCGCCCATCTCGTCGAGCACGTCGTCGACCGCCTGCTTCATGGCGGCTCGCAGATCGGCGTGCTCGACGGCGACGAACCGCCACGTCTGGGCGTTGCCGGCGTTGGCCGCCCTGACGGCGACGCCGACCATGGCCTCGACGTCCTCGCGGGGAACCGGCTCCGGCGCGTACTTGCGCACGCTCGACCGCCCGTGCACGGCGTCGGCGAAGCCGGTGGTCTCGAGTCTCGATCTGCTGCCGCGGCCGCTCATGCGTCCAGTGTACCAACGAGGACGGGGCGGGCGCTCCTCACGAGCACCCGCCCCGTCCGGACCTTGCGTCCGCTGCGGCCGTCAGCCGCCCGACATGGGCGGGACGACGGTGAGCTTGTCGCCGTCGGCGACCGCCGTGTCCATGCCGCCCAGGGCGTTGATGTTGCGGCCGTTCAGGAACACGCCGGCGAACATGCGCCCGTCTTCACGGAAGATGCGGGCGCGCATGCGCGGCTCGACCGCGATGGCCTCGTCGATCACCTCGCGGACCGTGGCCCCGTGGCACTCGACTTCCTTGCCGCCGTCCGGCGTGGTCATGCCGACCGGCAGTCTGACGAACGCGGGCGTCACGATCAGGCCTGCGCCAGCTCCCTGTCCATCTTGTCGACCTTGAGATCGACGGCGAGGACGTGGGGGTTCTGGCAGAAGGCGATGCACTGGGGCTCGCCGTCGCAGAGGTCGCACTTGAACGCGACCTCGCGCTCCGGGTGCTCGTGGATGACATCGTAGGGGCAGGCCTCGTAGCAGTCGCCGCAGTTGGTGCAGAGGTCCTCGTCGACGACGAGGACGTAGCCCTTGACGGTGTCGCCGCCGATCTTCTCCTTGCCGGCGAACTCGCCCTTGACCTTCACCGTGATTTCCTTGGTGACGATGGCGCCCGCGGGGCAGGCGTCCTGGCACTTGTGGCACGCGGTCTGCAGGCAGGTGTGGCCCTTGGTCGCACCCGTGGTCGGATTGCACTCGCTGAACAGTCGCGCAACGGACGGGCGATAGGCGCCCTCATGCTGCGCGGAGCAGGCCAGCTCGCACATATGGCAGCCGGTGCACTTCTTGCTCGAGATCAACACGTGAGGCATCGGTTCTCCTTCGTCTCGGCGCCGCGCCTTAGAGGCGCACGTCCACGCCGATCTCGGCGAGTTTGGCTTCGCTGGGCACGCCGTGCTCGTCCCAACCGCGGATCTGGTAGAACTCCTGCAGGGCCTTCTTGAACGTCTCGGTGCCGATCGAACGGCCGGCCGAAGCGCCCGTCGTGTGGGCGCCGGCCTCCGCATACAGCTTCTGCGGGATATCGTCGGGCTCGACGCCTTCGCGCAGGTTGAACAGGCGGCCGAGGTTCCAGACGCGCTCGCCGATCTGGAAGACCTCGTCCTCGGTGAAGTCGTGCTTCCAGGCATGCTTGAAGACCTGCGCGATCTGCTCGGGCGTGACCGCCCAGAAGTCGCACCAGATGCCGGTGAACTTCACGGCGCTGAAGTTCTCGCCGATCATGCCTTCGGCCGGGTTGCCCCAGACGACCTTCAGCGCCTTGCCCTCGAGCGAGTCCGGCGGCAGGGTGCCGCCGACGATCTCGTCGGCGATCGGGTACGCGCGCATGTGGCAGCCGCCACGGTCGGAGGTGGCGTAGCCGAGGCTCATGCCGAACGAACCGCGCGGGTCGTACCCCGGCAGCTCCATGTTCTTGACCTCCATCGCGAGCTCGGGCACGCCGTACTTGGTCGCCAGGCCGCGGGAACCGAGCGCGAGCTCAGCGCCGATGCCTTCCTTGGCGCAGATGAGCTCGGGCGCCTTGAGGTAGCCCTCGGTCTCGCCGAAGCGCATGCCGAAGTCCTTGATGCCCTTCTCGGTGAGGTCCATCGCAAGGCCGACGACGCTGCCGGTGCTGATGGTGTCCATGCCCAGCTGGTCGCAGAGCTCGTTGAACTTCATGAGCGCGGCGATGTCGCCGATGCCGCAGTTGCCGCCGCAGAGGGCGATGGTCTCGTACTCGGGACCCTCGCCGGCGATGCCGTCCGTCTCGTGGAACTGGCGGCAGCCGATGGCGCACTGGTAGCAGGCGCGGTTCTTGGTACGGATCTTGAGGAACGAGTCGGAGTTGATGCCTTCGACGCCGTCGAAGGTGCCCGACGACCAGTTGCGCGTCGGCATCACGCCGGCGTCGCTCATGATCTGCGCGAGAACGGGCGTGCCCTCCTCGTTGGCCCACAGGTTGTCCTCGGTGAGGACGTAGTCGCTGTGGATGCGGTACATGTCGGCGAGGAACGCCTTGGCGTCGCCGACGGTGACGGTGCCGGTGCCGCGGACGGCGATCGCCTTGAGGTTCTTGCGTCCCCAGAGAGCGCCGTGACCGCCCCTCCCGGCCTTGTGGTACTGGTCGGTGGAGAGGCAGGCCCAGAGAAGCTGGTTCTCGCCGGCGGGGCCGATGGAGAGCGTCTTGACGTTGGGATCGACGTCCTCGCGCATCGCCGCTTCGATCTCGGCGGTGTTGAGGCCCCAGTACTTGGGCTTCGCCGGTACGAACTCGACGACGTCGTCCTTGATGACGACCACGACGGGCTCGGGCGACTCACCGGTGATGATGACGACGTCGTAGCCGGCGAACTTGAGCTCGGGGGCGAACGAGCCGCCGACGTAGCTGTCGTTGAGGATGCCGGTCTGCGGGCTCTTGCAGCCCACCACGAGTCGTGAGGCCGTGCTGACGTTGGTGCCGGCGAACGGACCGGTCATGAGGATGACCGGGTTCTCCGGCGCCCACGGGTCGACGCCGCGCGGGACCTCGTCCCACATGTAGCGCAGAAGCAGGCCCTTGCCGCCGATGTAGCGCTCGGCCCACTCCATGTTGAGCGGCTCGACGGTCGAGGTGCCTGCGCTCAGGTCGAGCCTGAGCACCTTGCCCTGGTAGAAGTCCACTGCGTCCTCCTGAAGACGTGCGACGGAATCGCCACCATTCCCCCCCGGCGGTGCGCACACGGCTCCGGCGTGCGACCAAGAGGAACGTGGGAGTACAGGCCCAGCCATTCTAGCCGACCGGGGGTCGGTGCGGCAACGCCTGGAAACGCGCGGAATGCAGGGCAAAAAGGAGCCGAAAGCGGGACCCGCTTGGCCATTCTGGCGAGCGGGACGGGCGCGAAGCCAAACATCCGTTCGCGCCCGGCAGCCTGAGTCGTGCCTTGTGGATGGGCTACCGGGGGGCGTCGTCCGGCGCCGGCGCCCCTCACGTCAGGTCGGCTCGCCGGGCTGTTCGTGCCCGGGGGCCTCCGGCAGGTTCTTGATGTTCTCCGCCTGGAGCCACTTGCTGTAGTTGTCGTTCATGGCGTCGACGAGCTCCTTCATGAACCGCGTCGAGAGGTTGACGCGGCTCACGACGACGCCGTTGAGCTCGCCGCCTTCTTCGCTCTCGTGGTCGAGGCGCACGAACGTGAGCGAGAACTCGTAGTCCGAGTGGCTGACGTTGGCGAAGTTGGCGTAGACGCCGGCCAGCTGTTCCGGGGTGGCGTGCAGATTGATGTGGCGTTCGTCCTCGTCCACGACGAGCCTCCTTGCCTCAGCCGGCGATGCGGCGGGCGATGGCGGCGGCCATGCCGGACGTGCCGGCCGAGCCGCCGAGATCGTAGGTCACGTCCTTGCCCTCGGCGATCACGGCGGCGATCGCGTCTTCCATCCGCCGCGCCGCCACGTCCTCGCCAAGGTGGTCGAGCAGCAGCACGCCGGAGCGCAGCAGAGCCGTGGGGTTCACCTTGTCCAGGCCGGCGTACTTGGGAGCGCTGCCGTGCACGGGCTCGAACACGGCGGCATCGTCGCCGATGTTGGCCCCCGGCGCCACGCCCAGGCCCCCGATGAGACCGGCGCACAGGTCGCTGACGATGTCGCCGTACAGGTTGGGCAGCACGAGGACGTCGTACAGCTCCGGCTTCTGCACGAGCTGCATGCACATGTTGTCGACGATGCGGTCCTCGAACTCGATGTCGGGATAGCCCTCCGCGACCTCCCCGCAGACGCGCAGGAAGAGCCCGTCGGTGCACTTCATGATGTTGGCCTTGTGCACCGCGGTGACCTTGCGCCGGTCGTGGCGGCGCGCGTACTCGAAGGCGAAGCGCGCGATGCGCTCCGTCCCCCGGCGCGTGATGATCTTGATGCTCTCCGCGGCGTCGTCCGTGACCATGTGCTCGATGCCGGCGTAGAGGTCCTCGGTGTTCTCGCGCACGACGACGAGGTCGATGTCGTCGAAGCGAGTCTTCACGCCCTTCATCGTCTTGGACGGACGCAGGCAGGCGTACAGGTCGAGTTCCTTGCGCAGCGCCACGTTGACGCTGCGGAAGCCTTTGCCGACCGGTGTCGTGATCGGACCCTTGATCGCCACCTTGGTGCGGCGGATCGACTCGAGCACGTGCTCGGGCAGAGGCGTGCCGTACTCCTCCATCACGTCGAGGCCGGCGTCGTGCACCTCCCACACGATGGGCACGCCGGTGGCGGAGATGACGGTCTCGAGCGCGGCGGCCAGCTCGGGGCCGGTGCCGTCGCCCGGGATGAGGGTCACGGTGTACGTCATGCTTCGGGTCCTCCCGGCAGCGCGAAGCCGCCGTGCTTCTTGACGTGGGCGACGAGGCCGCCGTCGTTCAGGATGGTCACCATCACCGGCGGCAGCGGGACGAACGGGATGACGGCGCCGGTGGTCAGGTCCCTGACCTCACCGGCCTCCAGATCGACCTCGAGCTCGTCTTGCTCGCCGATCGCGCCGGTGTCGCACTGCAGCACCGGCAGGCCGACGTTGATGGAGTTGCGGAAGAAGATCCGCGCAAAGCTCTGCGCCAGCACGGCGCCGGCGCCGGCCAGCTTGATGATGCGCGGCGCGTGCTCGCGGCTCGAGCCGAGGCCGAAGTTGCGCCCGCCCACGACGAAGTCACCTGGGCGCATCCCGGCGGCGAACTCGGGGCGCGCGTCCTCAAGGACGTGCTTGGCGAGCTCGGGCATGTTGGTGCGCAGGTGGAACAGGCGGCCCGGCGCGATGTGGTCGGTGCTGATGTCGTCGCCGAACAGCCAGGCCCGGCCGTGCAGGAGCTCCTCGGTACACGTCACCCACTCCTCCTCAGCGATCACCACCGAGTTCATGGCGATGCCCGGCTCGCGCGCCCGCATGGGATCGCGCTCGGGGATCGCTTCGACGACGTCCATGCCCTCGATCACCTTGCCGAACACGGTGTGGCGGTCGTTGAGGTGCGGCGTCGCGGAGTAGGTGATGAAGAACTGCGAGCCGTTGGTGCCCGGACCTGCGTTGGCCATGGAGAGGACGCCCGGCCCGTCGTGCCGCAGCGCGGGATGGAACTCGTCGGCGAACTTGTAGCCGGGCCCGCCGCTGCCGCTCCCCGTCGGGTCGCCGCCCTGGGCCATGAAGCCCTTGATGACGCGGTGGAAGGTGACGCCGTCGTAGTACCCCTCGCGGGCGAGGAACACGAAGTTGTTGACGGTGCGCGGCGCCTTGTCGGCGAACAGCTCGATGACGATGTCGCCGTTGTCGGTGCTGATGGTCGCCGTGTAGCGCTTGCTCGGGTCGATGACCATCTCCGGCGGTGCGCTGTACTGCTTGGCCACAGCGTCCTCCTTTCTAGAGGATCTCGCGTGGATCGGTGATCTCGCCGGCCACGGCTGAAGCGGCCGCGGTGGCCGGCGAGGCGAGGTAGATGAAGGCCTCAGGATTGCCCATGCGGCCGTGGAAGTTGCGGTTGGCCGTGCTGATGCAGACCTCGCCGTCGGCGAGGATGCCCTCGTGGATGCCGACGCAGGCGCCGCAGCCCGGGTTGGTGACCACGGCGCCGGCGTCCCAGAACACGTCGAACAGCCCCTCGGCCGCGGCCGCGCGGGCAGTGGCCTGCGAAGCCGGCGTCACGATGAGCCGCGTGCCGGGCGCGCGGCGGCGGCCGCGCAGGATCCGCGCCGCCGAGCGCAGGTCCTCGAGGCGGCCGTTGGTGCAGGTGCCGATGAGGACCTGGTCGACCTTCGTGCCTTTGAGCTCCGCCGCCGGCGCCGTGTTGTCCACCGTGTGCGGCTTCGCCACCGTCGGCACGACGGTCGCGAGGTCGAAGGTCACGACGCGCTCGTAGGCGGCGCCGGGGTCGGCCGCGAGCGGCTTCCAGGCCTCCTCGCGGCCCTGCCCCGCCAGGAAGGCCCGCGTGGCCGCGTCGCTCGGCATGAGGCCGCACTTGGCGCCGGCCTCCACGCTCATGTTGCTCAGCGTCAGGCGGCCGGGCATGGGCATCGCGTCGATGCCCGGCCCGCCGAACTCGAGCGCCTTGTACGTGGCGCCGTCGGCGCCCAGCTGCCCGATGAGCGTGAGCATCAGGTCCTTGGCCTCGACACCGTCGGCGAACGCGCCGTCGACCTCGATGCGGAACGTCTCGGGCACGCGCAGCCACGTCTTGCCGGTGGCCATGCCGACGGCCACGTCGGTGCTGCCCATGCCGGTGGCGAACGCGCCGAGCGCGCCGGCCATGCAGGTGTGCGAGTCGGCGCCGATCACCAGGTCGCCGGGCTTGGCGTAGCTCTCGGCGACCCTCTGGTGACACACGCCCATCTCGACGTCGCTCAGCGTGGCGCCGGACTCGGCGCAGAACGCCCTGATCGTCTTCTGCGCGTTGGCGAGCTCGCTGCGCGGCGCCGGCGCGGCGTGGTCGATGAAGAACACGCACTCCGGCGCCTTGACCTCGCCGCTCCCGAGCTCCTCGATCTGCTGGATCGCCAGCGGCCCGGTCCCGTCCTGGGCGATGGCCACGTCGACGTCGCAGACGACGATCTGGCCGGGTACGACGGCGTCGAGCCCGGCCGCAGCCGCCAGCAGCTTCTCGGCGAGGGTGGCGGCGCCTGCGCGGACGCTCACGAGGCTGCCCCGGGGGCCGGGACGGTGGACTCCGGACCCGGGGCCGCGACGGCCTTGCTGCCCATGGGCACGGCGTCACCGAGGTGGCCCAGGTAATCCTGGTAGATGTACATGAGCTCCTTGTCGAACAGGGCCCGCTTGAGCTCGATGGCGGTCTTGCGCACCAGCGCCAGCACGCCGTCGCAGTCTTCCTGGGTGAGCTCCAGTCCGAACTCCTGGAACTTGCGGTAGATCGTGCGCGAGCCGGAGTGCTTGCCCACCACGATCTGGCGCTCCAGCCCCACGTCCTCGGGTGCGAACGCCTCGTAGTTGAGCGGGTTCTTGATGACGCCGTCGGCGTGGATGCCGCTCTCGTGGGCGAACACGTTGGTGCCGACGATGCTCTTCCACGCCGGGATCGTGCGCGCCGACGCGGCGGCGACGTACTCGCTGAGCTCGCGGAAGCGGCTCGTGTGCAGGCCCACGTCGACCTTTCCGAGGTACTTGAGCGCCATCACGACCTCTTCGAGCGCCGCGTTGCCGGCGCGCTCGCCGAGGCCGTTGACGGTGGTGTTGACGTAGGTGGCGCCGGCCTTGATGCCCGCCAGGGCGTTGGCCGTCGCCATCCCGAAGTCGTCGTGCGTGTGCATCTCGATGTTGAGGCCCTCTTTGATGAGGAACGTGATGACGTTGTACGTGTCGAACGGATCGAGGATGCCGAGGGTGTCGCAGAAGCGCAGCCGGTCGGCGCCTTCCTCCTTGGCCGCCTGGCCGAAGCGCAGGAGGAACTCGAGGTCGGCGCGCGAGGCGTCCTCGGCGTTCACCGAGACGTAGAGGTTCTTGTCCTTGGCGAAGGCGACGCACTCGCGGATCTGGTCGAGCACCCACTGCCGGGACTTGGCGAGCTTGTGCTCGATGTGGATGTCGCTGGCCGACATGCTGATGGCCACGGCGTCGACGCCGCAGTCGATCGAGTGCCGGATGTCGTCCAGCACGGCGCGGTTCCAGGCGAGGATCGAGGAGTCCAGCCCGAGCTCGACGATCTCGGTGATGGTCTTCTTCTCGTCGCCGCCCATCGCCGGGATGCCGACCTCGATCTGATGGACACCCACCTCGTCGAGCAGCTTGGCGATGCGGATCTTCTCATGGTTGCTGAACACGACGCCGGCGGTCTGCTCGCCGTCGCGCAGGGTCGTGTCGTCGATGCGGACGGCCGGCTCCGCCGGCTTGGCCCGGGGGGCGATGACGAAGCTGGAGAGATCGCTGGTCATGGTCACCTGCCTCAGAGGGACGGGGTGGACACTATGCTCGCTGGTCAGGCGTCGAGGGCGCGCCGGAGCAGGTCGTTCACGACCTGCGGGTTGGCGCGCCCGCCACTGGCCTTCATCACCTGGCCGACGAAGAACCCGATGACCTGGTGCTTGCCGCCCCGGTACTGCTCCACCTGGGCGGGATTGGCGGCGACGACCTCGGCGACGATCGCCTCGAGCTCCGAGGTGTCGCTGATCTGGCCCAGGCCGTGCTTCTCGATGGTCGCCTCCGGCTCCGCGCGCTCCTCGATCATGCGCGCGAAGACCTCTTTGGCGGCGCTCGTCGAGACGGTGCCGTCCTCGACGAGCTTGACGAGCCGGGCGAGTCGCTCGGCGGTGACGTGGCCGTGGCCGGCCTCGAGGCCGGCGGCGTTGAGATGGGCGAGGTACTCGCCCATCGTCCAGTTGGCCGCCGGCTTGGCGCCGGCCCCGGCCGCGACGACTTCTTCGTAGAACCCGGCGAGCGCGCCGGAGGAGCCCAGCTGGGCGGCGTCGGCGCGCGAGAGGCCGTAGCCGGCCATGAACCGCTCCACGCGCGCCGCCGGCAGCTCCGGCTGCGTCGCGCGCAACTCGTCGACCCACTCGGGGGCGATCTCCAGCGGCACGAGGTCGGGCTCCGGGAAGTAGCGGTAGTCGTGCGCCTCTTCTTTGCTGCGCAGCGGCGTCGTGGTCCCCGTGTCGGGATCGAAGTGCAGCGTCTCCAGATCGATCGTGCCGCCGTCCTCCAGGATCTCGATCTGCCGCGGGATCTCCGCGTCGAGCGCCTGCTGCAGGTAGCGGAAGCTGTTCATGTTCTTGAGCTCGGTGCGCGTGCCGAGGTCGGAGCTGCCCTCCGGCCGGACGCTGATGTTGGCGTCCCAGCGGATCTGGCCCTCCTCCATGTTGCACTCGCTGACGCCCAGCTCGACGACGAGGTTGCGCAGCTGCTGGAGGAACTCGCGCGCCGCCTCCGGCGACGGGATGTCCGGCTCGGTGACGATCTCGATGAGCGGCGTACCGCCGCGGTTGAAGTCGACCATCGAGTAGTCCGAGCCGGCGATGCGCCCGGTGTCGCCGCCGGCGTGGATCAGCTTGGCGGCGTCCTCCTCCATGTGCACCCGGTTGATCCGGCAGCGGAGGAGCTCTCCGTCGACCCAGTACTCGAAGACGCCGCCGGTGGCCAGGGGTTCGTCGTACTGGCTGATCTGGTACGCCTTGGGAAGGTCGGGATAGAAGTAGTTCTTGCGGTGGAAGATGTTGCGCGGCTGCACGGTGCAGTCGAGCGCCAGCGCGATGCGCGCCGCGTACTCGACGGCGCGCCGGTTGACCACGGGCAGCGCGCCGGGGTGCGCCAGGCACACGGGGCAGGTGTGGACGTTCGGCGCGTCGCCCTTGGTGACGGCGCAGCCGCAGAACATCTTGGTCTGCGTGTCGAGCTCGACGTGCATCTCGAGGCCGATGACCGGTTCCCAGGCGCCGTGAGCGGTCATGACTGCGCGTCCTCGGGAGAGAAGGTGATCGGGCCGGGCGGCGCGGGCCAGTCGGCGCGCCAGCCGTCCGCGTCCCGCTCCCTGCGCGCGCCGCGGAACGTGGGCGCCGTGTCGAAGCCGATGGCGCCCTCGAGCGCGTGCGCGGCCTCGAGCATGCGGTTCTCGCTGAACGCCGGCCCGATGAGCTGGAAGCCCACCGGCAGCCCGTCGCTGAGGCCGCAGGGGATGCTGAGCGCCGGCAGGCCGGCGAGGTTGGCCGGGATGGTGCAGATGTCGCTCATGTACATGGCCAGCGGGTCGTTCGTGCGCGAGCCGGCCTTGAAAGCGACGGTGGGCGTCGTCGGAGAGGCGATGAGGTCGACGCCGGCGAACGCCGCGTCGAAGTCGCGGCGCACCAGGGTGCGGACCTTCTGGGCGCGCCCGTAGTAGGCGTCGTAGTAGCCGGCGGACAACGCGTAGGTGCCGATCATGATGCGCCGCTTGACCTCGGCGCCGAAGCCCTCGCCGCGCGTGCGCTCGTAGAGGTCGAGCAGGTCGACGGGGTCGGCGCAGCGGTAGCCGTAGCGCACGCCGTCGAAGCGGGCGAGGTTCGCCGAGGCCTCGGCCGGCGCGATGATGTAGTAGGCCGGCAGCGCGTACGCGGTGTGCGGCAGGCTGATCTCGACGCAGGTGCCGCCGAGTTCCTCGACGCGCGCGAGGGTCTCGTCGAAGCGCGCGCGCACGCCCGGCTCGATGCCGACGGCGAGGTACTCGGAGGGCACGCCGACGCGCAGGCCGTCGAGCCGCTCCGCCGTCGGCAGGGCCACCGGCTCCGGCAGCTCGACGCTGGTCGCGTCGCGCGGGTCGCGACCGACGATGTGCTGCAGCAGGAGCGCGCAGTCGTACACCGAGCGCGTCAGCGGACCGATCTGGTCGAGCGAGCTGGCGAACGCGATGAGCCCGTAGCGGCTCACGGCGCCGTAGGTCGGCTTCATGCCGACGATGCCGCAGAGAGCGGCCGGCTGGCGGATGGAGCCGCCGGTGTCGCTGCCGAGCGCCCAGAGCGCCTCGCCGGCGGCCACCGCGGCGGCGGAGCCGCCGCTGCTGCCGCCGGGCACGGTGCTCAGGTCCCACGGGTTCGCGGTGACGTGATACGCCGAGTTCTCGGTGCTGGAGCCCATGGCGAACTCGTCGAGGTTGGTCTTGCCGAGCATCACCACGTGGTCCTCCCAGACCTGGCGCACCGCGGTGGCGGTGTAGACCGGCTGGTAGTTGCGGAGGATCTTCGAGGCGCACGTGGTCGTGACGCCCTCGGTGACCATGTTGTCCTTGACGGCGATGGGCAGGCCCGCCAGCGGGCCGCGCATCGCCTGCATCTCACGGTCGACCTTGGTGGAGTACTTGGCCGCGTTGTCCGGCGTGTGCAGGATGTACGCGCGCACCTTGTCCTCGACCGCCGCGATCTGGTCGAGGTACACCTTGGTGAGCTCCGCGGACGAGACCTCCCCGTCCACGAGCAGCCGTTTGGCGTCGCGCGCGGTGAGGCGCAGCGGATCGAGACCCGTCACGTCAGCCCATCCTCGGGACGCGGAAGCACTCGTCGCTCACGGCAGGCGCGTTGCGGAGGGCCTCTTCGCGCGGCAGGCTCGGACGCTCCTTGTCCTCGCGCGTGACGTTGACGACGTCGAGGACGTGCGCCGTCGGCGGCACGTCGGCCAGGTCCAGTTCGCTCATCTTGTCGATGTGGGCGAGGATCTTGGCGAGTTCGCCGGTCATGCGCGCGGCCTCGTCCTGCTCGATGCGGAGACGGGCGAGTCTCGCGACGTAACGAACGTCGTCTTCGGAGATCATGTCGCGTTCCTCCTGCTGGGGCCGCCAGAGCGGGACGGCCATGATACTCCAGCCCCAGATGGCCGACAAGAAAGGGGGCCCGCCGGCGACGAGCGCCGGCGGACCCCCTGCTGCGCACGTACTGAGGCTAGACGACGGGCTTCACCGTGGAGGCCTGCAGACCCTTGTCGCCCTCGGTGATCTCGAACTCGACGTGCTGTCCCTGGACCAGCGTCTTGTAGCCGTCCATGGTGATCTCGGAGTAGTGCACGAACAGGTCGTCACCGTCTTCCCGTTCGATGAACCCATACCCCTTCTCGTTGCTGAACCACTTCACGGTCCCCTGCGCCAAAACCCTTGCCTCCTCGTTGCAGCCTTGTGCCGGCCACGAGGCCAGGCGGGACCCCCCATACGGTACCGCCGAGCACGTGAACGAATCTACAACACGGTTTGGGAGGTGTAAATGGACCCCGGAGATGGCCGGGGAGACGACTGCGGACGACCCTCGTCGCAGGCAGTACGCGGAAGCTCGGGGCTCAGTCCTCGCCGGGGAGCAGCGCGCGCCGGAGCATGCTCTCCCAGAGCTCGAAGAGCGGCTCGAGTTCGACCTTGTCCGGATCCAGGAGACGCTGGACGGCGAGGCCGTCGGTCATCGCGACCATGAGCGAGGCGAACGCACGCAGGCGAGGCTCCGCGACGGCGGTCGCGTCGCCGAGGCCCTCCACATAGAGGTCGCGGTACCAGTCGTACAGCGCCGCGACCCGCTCCCTGAGCTCGTCGTCGAGCACCACGTGCGGCAGGATCGCGAAGAAGTCGCGGAAGGCGGCGCGGTCGGCGACCAGGCGGCGGTCGCCGGCGACGAGCCCGTGCACGCGCTCGTCGCCGCCCTGCGCCGCCTCGGTCTCCGCGACCGCGCCGAGGCTCTGGTCGTGGGCGAGCGAGTCGACGACCGCGGCGATGAACGCGGCCTTGCTGCCGAAGTAGTACCGCACGGAGTCGCGGTAGGCGCCGGCCTCTGCCGCGACGGCCTCGACCGTGAGCGCCTCGTAGCCGCCGCGCGCCAGAAGACGGCGCGCGGCCGCCACCAGCTTGCGCGCGGTCGGCGAGAGCTGGGCGGTCGGATCGTCTGTGGGATTCCCGTGACTGGTCATGTGCCCTTCGCGCGTCACCCTACCATCCCGACCCCTCCGCGGACCGCACACCGCGACCCGTTGCGCCCCGATGGCGATGGGGGTAGATTGGGTCATAGTTCGGTTGTACGACCGAACTCTACTGCAAATCAGGGGATTATGCCGTCGAGTTCATCACGTCAGGGGGAACGAATGCAGGATGCAGCCAGGCAAGATGCATTGCGAGAATCGCGGAAGGCGCTCGATCTCATGGCGAAATCCGTGCTCACCGCAGAAGAGCAGCAGGAAGTGGTGACCGACTGCGTCACCAACTTCGACCGCTACGTCAATCCCGGCATCCTCGAGTACCGCAAGTCGGTGTCGAGCGACTACACGTCGGTGGAGTGGCGCGACGAAGGCTCCGTGTTCTTCGACATCCACGGCAAGGAGTTCATCGACTGCCTCGGCGGCTTCGGCATCTACATGCTCGGGCACCGTCACCCGACGGTGGTCAACGCGGTCCGCGCACAACTGGAGCACCAGGCGCTCCACTCGCAGGAACTCCTCGACCCCATGCGCGGCTATCTCAGCCACCTGCTCGCCATGGTCACCCCGGGGGACCTCCGGTACTCCTTCTTCTGCAACTCGGGCACGGAGGCCAACGAGGGCGCCATGAAGCTCGCCAAGCTGTGGGCGCGACGCAAGAAGCCGAACCACACCCTGGGCATCATCTCCACGACGCGGGGCTTCCACGGCAAGTCGTTCGGCTCTCTGAGCGTCAGCGGCAAGGGTGAGTTCCGCGAGCCCTTCTACCCGCTCATGTCCGGCGTCCGCTTCGTCCCCTACGGCGACGCCGACGCCCTCGACAAGCAGCTCGACATCTGTGCCCAGGTGGGCTTCGACATCGCCGCGTTCATCGTCGAGCCCGTGCAGGGAGAGGCCGGCGCCATCATCCCGCCGGCCGACTACTTCCCCAAGGTCCGCGAGATCTGCGACAAGTGGGGCATCCTGCTCATCGCCGACGAGGTGCAGACGGGCATGGGCCGCACCGGCAAGCTGTGGGGCATGGAGCACTCGGGCGTGGCGCCCGACATCATGACCATGGGCAAGGCACTCGGCGGCGCCGTCATCCCGATCGGCAACTTCATCGCCACCGAAGACGTCTTCTCGACCATGTACGAGAACCCGTACATCCACACCACGACCTTCGGCGGCAACCCCATGGCCACCGCCGCGGCGATCGGTGCGATGCACGCCACCCTCGAGGAGGACATCCCCGGGCAGGCGGCGGAGAAGGGTGGCTACCTCAAGGGCAAGCTCGAGGAGCTGGCCGGCGTGTACGACGACCTGTTCGAGGAGATCCGCGGCGTGGGCGTCATCATCGGCATGCAGTTCAGGAACTCCGACATCGGCTACGCCGTCAGCCAGGGCCTCTTCTCACGCGGCGTGCTCATCGGTGGCACGCTGTTCAACTCGCTCACGCTGCGCATGCAGCCGCCGGCGATCATCACCTACGAGCAGATGGACAAGGTGCTCGAGCGCCTCGAGGCGACGGTCGCGGACGTGCGCAAGCTGGCCGCGCAGGGCGAGCTGATAGCTCACTGACCGCCGCAGGTGCCGGAGGCGCCGAAGTGCTGCTTCGCGGCTCGCGGCCCGTGAGGGCCTGGCGCGAGACGGACTGAGGCCTCCAGACGCAGCGAGGGCCGGGATGCCTGCAGGCATCCCGGCCCTCGTCGTCTCTGGTGCGCGGCGGCCTCAGCTGCTGCCGGCCGCCCCGCGGATCACCAGTCGGAGAACCCGGTGTTGTACCAGATCTTCTTGGTGCCCTTCTTGGCGCGCTTCTCCCACTTCTTGGTCTTGGGCTCACGGTCGATGCGCGCGCGGACCTCGTCGGCCTTCTGCTTGATCTTGGCCTTCTGCTCGTCGCTCAGCGCGTTCACGCCGTCGACGTGGTCCTTGACGCGGTCGAGGTTCGTGGTCGCCGTGTACCAGAAGCCCCAGTCGTCGGCGAGACGCCGGGCGACGTAGCCCTCATTGACCTTCTTCGTGTCGTCCTCGCCGAAGTCCGCCACGGTGAAGAGATACTCGATGTCCTTGAGGTCCTTGTCGTTGATCTCCCAGATCTGCAGCTTCTGCAGCATGATGTCGGCGAGCGAGACACTCCAGGGATCGAGCTCGAGACGGCCGTCGTAGTTGATCTCGTGGCAGTAGTCGAGCTTGTCGAAGAAGATGTCGATCATGGGGACCTTGCCGCCGAAGTAGATCTGGCGGGTCTGGCCGGTCATCGCCATGGTCTGCAGGTCGTTCTCGTACCCGAGCGACTCCATCAGCTTGCCCATGCCCTTGCGGCCCTTGCCGTAGACGGCGAAGTCGATGTCGGTGAAGTACCGGTCGCCCAGCCGCTCCAGCTTCGCGTACAGGTCGATCTGGTCCGGGAAGTAGTAGTGGAGCGCGAGGGGGCCCATGACGCGCATGATGATGCCCTGCTGCTGCGCCGCTTCCGCGATGCGCTTGCCCTCGTCGAGGAAGACCTCAGGCTTGGGATAGCGGTCGAGCGGGATGTCCTTCGGCAGGATGAACTGTCCCATAGGTGTCTATCGCCCCCTTCCGGGTTCGGCGTCGCGTTCGAAGAGTGGAGTCTACGCTCGGCTCACCCGGAGGTGAAGACGTAGTCCTTGATCTTCTTCTTGTCGAGCATGATGATGACGCCCTTGAGGATGCCCTCCGAGTACTCGCTGCCCGGGTTGATGAGCAGCGTGCGGCCGGCCTTCTGCGCGCCGCGCGACTCGTGGATGTGGCCGTGCAGGCCGAGGAGCGGCTGATACTGCTCGATGACGGCCTTGGCGCCGAGGCTGCCGGCGTGGATCTTCTCGTCGGCGGCCATGGTGAGGTTCTCGTCCAGCTTCGGGCACAGGTCGAGCGAGTACCCGTACGGCGGCACGTGGAAGTTGTAGATCGCCGTCTCCTGGTTCTTGACCTTGACGCAGAGTTCGCGCAGGTGCTTCTCGAGGTCTTCCTCGCTCATCTCGCGCGGGGTCAGCCACGGGGTGGGGTTCGACGCCGACGAGGTGATCATCTCGTGATGGTCGATCTCGACGACGCGCTTGTCGCACGGATGCACGAGCTTGGCGTTGTCGATCATGTCGTCGATCACGAACCAGTCGTCGTTGCCCGGCGCCATGTACATCTGGAACGGCTTGCCCTCGAGACGCTCGTCGGCGAGGTCGAGCCACTCCTGCACGCGCGCGAACACGAGGCTCTTGAACAGCGCGTCGATCTTGGCCGGGTCGGCGCGCGTGTCGTCGAACTCCTCGCGCGTCTGGTGGACCCAGTAGTAGCCGGCGTTCTCAGTCGTCTTCTTGATGTCCGCGAGCTCTTCTTGCCCGTTGATCTCGCGGTACTGCCCCATAAGGGTGCATTCCCACTGGTCCCCGCCCTTGTCGACGAGCGGCACGAGGACCTTTCCGGTGAGGTCACCGAGAAGGACGGCAACGTCGGCGCCGTAGATCGGAAGTGCGTTCAGGAACTTCCGGTAGCACACGTTGGAGCCGTGGATGTCGGTGACGAAAAACAGCTTGATCATCTACACACTCCAGAGGCCGGAGAGGGGGTGAGGGCGGATGCCCTCACCCCCTCAAGGTACCGTTTGCTCACTCTGGCGGCAACTCCCCGTAGGTCATGGAGACGTCGACGCCCACGCTCTTGCTCTTCTGCTTCCACACGAGATACCAGATGATGCCCACGATCCACGTCACGGCGATGAGGATCGCCGTGTTGGTGGTGAAGCCCTCGAGGCGCTTGTCCGGGTCCGGGAGGAAGAAGAAGAAGTACGCCAGGATGCCCAGGTAGATGATGTCGACGATGGCGCCGATCGTCACTACCGGGATGCCGGCGAGCCTCCAGGTCTTGTACGGCGAAGCGTCCCACACGCCCTTGGCGCGCTTGACGTACGGGAACAGCAGGGCGGCGATGGCGGTGACGCCGAACACCGAGAAGATCTCGAGGGCGGTCACGGCGAGGCCCTGCATGGCCTCGTTCTGCCAGAAGACGTACACGGCGATCATGATCTGACCGAGCACGAAGCACAGGACGTGGTTCTTGACGGGGCTCGCGAAGCGCGGGTTGATGTCCGTGAACCACTTGGGACCCATGCGGTCCATGCCCCAGGCGAAGATGATGCGCGGGAACGCCAGGTAGCTGAGGGCGATCCACCAGAGGTTGAACGCCAGGAACGACAGCACCGAGATGAACATGATGACCTTGTTGGTGGTCACCATGCCGAGGATGCCGAGGAAGTTGGTGCTCCACGGCACGGTGTAGGCGCCGCCGAGGTCGCTGCCGGCGTTGTCCACGAACTGCGTGGCGCTGAAGAAGTCGAACTTCACCAGGCCGTACAGCGCGATGGCGGCCCACAGCATGAACACGCCGGGGACGATGATGGCGAAGAGGTTGGACAGGATGATGGTCTTGTCCGGGCGCTTGACCTCGCCGGCGATGAACGTGATGCAGTAGCTGTAGGCGAACAGCCACGAGCCGGCCACCATGACGCCGAAGGTGTCGAACCAGTTCCACGTGGTCGGCATCGCCTGGCCGGCCTCTTCGCCGGCCTTGGCGAGGAAGCCCGCGTAGTCGATCGAGCCGTACTGGGCGGCCGTGGCGTTCCAGCTCTCGACGAAGCCGGTCCTGGCCGAGCTTGAGCGCGTAGTAGCTGATGGCGGCGAGCAGCACGGCGCAGCCGCCGATGCCGAAGATCATGACGACCTTCTGGATGCGCGCGAACCACTTGATGCCGAACACGACGAACAGGAAGGCGATGATGTTCGCGACCGTCGCGATGACGAAGCAGCCCCACGTGTAGCTGAGGCTGCCGAAGAACTGTTCGGTCTCAGGGTTGTAGAGCCACGTCCAGTTCATGAACTGCGACATCATCACCATGCCCGGATCGGCCGTCCAGGGCGCCAGCACGTAGATCCACATGATCCACACGAAGGCGTTGCCGAACGACTCGCCGATACCCACGATGGGGTGGATGATGCGCGAGTTGTAGATGTACTCGCCGCCGGAGCGGGGCATCGAGCCGCCGAGCACGCCCCAGACGATCGGGAAGCCGATGCCGGCGAGGATCATCGAGATGACCGTCGCCCAGATGAGGTTACCGCCGAGATAGACGCCGACGCCGAGGCTGGTCATGACCCAGATGGACGGGGTGAGTCCCTGGTTCATGAAGCCGACGCCGAACGCGTCCCACATGGAAAGGCCGCGGACCAGGCCGCTGGCTTTGCGGGCAAAGGCTAGTTCTTCAGCCACAATTCCCCCTTGCTACAACGTCTCGCCGGTCAGGGCCCCGAGTGCCGGCGAAAGCCGTGGTTGATGGTACGACAGAGACACGAGCACGGATCCTCAGCCGATCGCCCTCCCTTCTTCAGCGGCCTCGGACGGCACGTGCCACTGATAGACGTCCTTGAGCTTCCACGGCACCATCGCGAGCTTGGTGCGCGTGACTCCAGGGACCTTGCCGACGACTTCGTTGACGAAGCGGAGGAGCTCCTCGGTGTCGCGGGCGTAGACCTGCACACTGAGGTCGCCTTCGCCGACCGACCCCGCCACGTAGCTCACGGTGGGGAACTCGACCAGCTGTGCGGCGACGTCCTGCAGCTTGCCGGGGGCGACATCGACGAGGACGTCGCCGATGACGGGGAAGCCGACGGCCTGGGGCATGACGATCGCGCTGACGCGGATGACGCCCGTGCGGATGAGGCGCTCGATGCGGTAGCGCACGGCGCGCTCGGACACGTGCCCGATGCGCCGCGTGATCTCGGCCGACGAGGTGCGGCCGTCTTCTATGAGAAGAGACACGATCTGCCTGTCGATCGCGTCGAGGGTGAATGGCAACTCGACCCCCCTGGTCACGTCCATTCGTGAGGCTATTTGGATACCCCACGTAGGAAAATGTCAAGGGCCGTCGGCTTGCACGTAGGATTCGGCAATTCACGAATTTCGCACCCTGCCGAATCCTACAATCATCGCGTGCTCCGCCACGTCGCACCGCCGATATCGCCAGAAGCAGCCTGTTTCGGACGTTCAGCCGAAAACCGGGATGGAGTCGTCCGCGCGCATCCCGGTCTGCGGACCGACGCGCCGGAGAGAGCGAGAAGGTCCGGGGCGGCGCGCCGTTCGGCGCGCCGCCCCGGACCCGATCACGTCGCCGGCAGGGCGACGGGAGCTGCAGGAGGATCACTCCGGCGGCAGCTCCCCGTAGGTCATGCCGACGTCCACGCCGACGCTCTTGCTGCGCGCCCTCCAGAAGAAGTACCAGACGACGCCGATCGCCCACACGATGCCGTACAGGATCCACGACCGCCGTTCGAGTCCTTCATCTCCTCCGTGAAGATGAGGAAGTAGAAGAGGATGCCCAGATAGACGAGCGATGACCACGGCCGCCCCAGCTGACGAGCGGGACGCCGAGGAACTTCCACGTCTTGTACGGCGACGACTCCCAGATGCCCTTGGCGCGCTTGACGTAGGGGAAGATGAGCGCCGCGATGGTGGTGACGCCCCACACGGAGACGATCTCCATGCCGGTCACCGTGAGTCCCTGCATGTAGCTGCCCAGCCAGAACGAGTAGAGCGCGATCGCGGCCTGGCAGAGCACGAAGCAGAGGATGTAGTTCTTCACCGGGCTCGCCCAGCGGGCGTTGATGGACGTGAACCACTTGGGGCCCATGCGGTCCATGCCCCACGCGAAGATGATGCGCGGGAAGGCGAGGTAGCTCAGCGCCACGTACCAGAAGCTGAAGAGCATGTACGAGAGGCTGGCGGCGAACGCCACGAACCAGTTGGAGTGCGCGACGTACGCCAGGCTCATGTAGCTCGGCAGGAACGGCATGTTGTAGCCGTCGATCCCGCCGTTGTTGTCGATCCAGGCCGTCGCCGAGATGAAGTCGAACGGCATCGTGTGGTACATCGAGAGCGCCGTCCAGATCATCAGCAGCGCCGGCACGAGGATGGCGACGAAGTTGGCGATGATGAGCGTCTTGTCCGGCCGCTTCACCTCGCCGGCGACGAAGACGCAGAAGTAGGCGTAGGCGAACAGCCACGAGCCGGCGACCATCACGCCGAGCGTGCCGTAGAAGGTCGAGTGCGTGGGGACGGCCTCGCCGATCGCGTTGGACGACGGCGGGCACGACCTCGGCGTACTTCAGCGAGTCGTACTTCTCCGCGAGCTTGTCCCAGTTCGCGGCCATCGCCGACTTGCTGCTGAGCATGATGGAGCCGGTGACGACGGCCGCGCCGCCGAGGGCGATGAACATGATCGCCTTCTGGATGGTGGCGAAGATCTTCACGCCGAAGATCATCGTCAGCACGGCGAGCACGTTGGCGATCGTCGCGACGACGAACACGCCCCAGTTGTACGAGAGGCCGCCGAAGAAGGCGCCGGTCTCACTGTTGTAGAGCCAGTCCAGCCCTGGTATTCGGCGAGGATGACGAGCCCCGGGTCGGCGATCCACGGCGCCAACACGTAGACCCAGAAGATCATCACGAAGGCGTTGCCGAAGCTCTCCGCGATGCCCACGATCGGGTGGATGATGCGCGAGTTGTAGATGTACTCGCCGCCCGACCGCGGCATGCTGCCCGAGAGGACGCCCCAGACCAGCGGGAAGCCGAAGCCGACGAGCACGAGCGAGATGACGCTCGCCCAGAGCAGGTTGCCGGTGAGATACGTGCCGAGACCCCAGGTGATCATCGTCCAGATGCTGGGCGTGATGCCCTGGTTCATGAGCCCGACGGCCACGGCGTCGGTCATCGAGAGACCGCGCACCAGGCCGCTTGCTTTGCGTGCGAATGCGAGTTCTTCTGCCACACTACCCCCCTAGTTTGCGGACGTCCGGCCGACCCCTGGCGGCGCTCCGCGTTCCGTAGTGCTCAGGACTGCCGCTGTGCTCATCCACCTCCTCGTCTCGTCGATGCCGGACGATCTTGCTTAGTCACCCAACGAACGATACGCGCAACACGAGCCGAGGGGCAAGGGGTGCGGGCAGGAACGCACGAGGGGCCGGCGACGCCGCTGCGGCATCGCCGGCCCCTCGGAGCTGCGAATCTCGCGCGTCTCAGGTGTGCTGCGCGCGCACCGCCGCGGCGATCTCCTCCGGCCCGCTGACGACCTTCACCGCGTCGAACTTGCAGGCGGCGCGACAGGCGTCGCAGCGGATGCAGAGCGCCTGGTCGATGACGTGCGGCGCCTTCTTCGCGCCGGTGGCCGCGTCCACCGGGCACTTCTTGGCGCACAGCGTGCAGCCGGTGCAGGCGTCCGGATCGACGACGTAGGCGATGAGCGCCTCGCACGAGAGCGCCGGGCAGCGGCGGTCGTCGATGTGCGCCTGGTACTCGTCGCGGAAGTAGCGGATCGTCGTGAGCACCGGGTTGGGCGCCGTCTGGCCGAGGCCGCAGAGGCTCGTCCTCTTGATGTTCACGGCCATGCTCTCCAGGCGCTCGATGTCGCCCTCCTCGCCGTCGCCTTCGGTGATGCGCGTCGAGGATCTCGAGCATGCGCTTGGTGCCGAGGCGGCAGGGGACGCACTTGCCGCAGCTCTCGTTCTGGGTGAACTGCAGGAAGTACCTGGCGAGGTCGACCATGCAGGTGGTGTCGTCGGCGACGACCATGCCGCCGGAGCCGACGATGGCGCCGGTCGCGGCGAGGCTCTCGTAGTCGACCGGCGTGTCGAGGAGCGAGGCGGGCACGCAGCCGCCGGAGGGGCCGCCGAGCTGCACGGCCTTGAACTTCTTGCCGTCCTTGATGCCGCCGCCGACGTCGAAGATGACGTGGCGCAGCGTGGAGCCCATCGGCACCTCGGCGAGGCCGCCGTTGACGATCTTGCCGGCGAGGCTGAAGGCCTTGGTGCCCTTGCAGGTGTCGTTGCCGTAGGCGGCGTAGGCGGCCGCCCCGTTGGCGACGATCCAGGGCACGTTGGCCCACGTCTCGACGTTGTTGATGTTCGTCGGCTTGCCCCACAGGCCGACTGACCGCGGGGAACGGCGGCCGCGTGCGCGGCATGCCGCGCTTGCCCTCGATGGAGGCGATGAGCGCCGTCTCCTCGCCGCAGACGAAGGCGCCGGCGCCTTCCTTGATCTTGAGATGGAAGTCCCAGCCGCTGCCGAGCGCGTCGTCGCCGAGCAGGCCGCGCTCCTCGGCGGCCGCGATGGCCATGCGCAGACGCTTGACCGCGAGCGGGTACTCGGCGCGCACGTAGATGTAGCCCTCGTGCGCGCCGATCGCGTAGCTGCCGATGAGCATGCCCTCGAGCACGGCGTGCGGGTCGCCGTCCATGATGGAGGCGTCCATGAACGCGCCGGGGTCGCCCTCGTCGCCGTTGCAGATGATGTACTTGGTCGTCGCCCGGCGAGGCCGCGGCGAACTTCCACTTCATGCCCGTCGGGAAGCCGGCGCCGCCGCGGCCGCGCAGGCCGGAGTCGAGCACCTCCTCGACGATCTGCTCCGGCGTCATCGTCGTGAGCGCCTTGCGCGCGGCCTCGTAGCCGCCCCGCGCCAGGTACTCGTCCAGGCTCTCCGGGTTGATGACGCCGACGTCGCGCAGCGCGATGCGGTGCTGCGCCTTGTAGAAGGGGATGTCGTGAGCGCAGGCGATGCGCTCGCCGGTGGCGGGGTCGACGTACAGGAGCTTCTCGACGACCTGGCCGCCGGCGAGGTGCTCCTCGACCACGGTCTTGACGTCCTTGAGCTTGAGCCGCGGGTAGTACGTGTCGCCGTCGGAGACGACCGCCAGCGGGCCCTGGGAGCAGAGGCCGTGGCAGCCGATGATGCTCGACCTCGACCTGGTCCTGCAGGCCGGCGGCGGCGATCTCCGCCTCGAACGCGTCGTGGATCTTCATGGAGCCGGCGAACACGCAGGCGGTGCCGGCGCAGACGGAGACCCGGCGCCGGCCGTCGGCGCCCGCGGAGACGCCGACCTTGACGCCCTCGGCGGGCACGGTGGCCTCAGGCATCGGAGCCGCCTCCCCGCTCCGCCAGCGACCTGCTCGAGCAGCTTGCGCGCGACCTTGCGCGTCTCGTCGGCGGTGAGGTTGCCGTAGGTCTCGTCGTCGATGCGCATGACCGGCGCCTGCGAGCAGGCGCCCATGCAGGCGACGGAGTCCAGCGTGAACTCGCGGTCGGCGCGCGTCTCGCCGTCGGCCGACCTCGAGCTCCTGCTCCAGCGCCTCGGTGATGCGCGTCGCGCCGGCGACGTGGCAGGCGGTGCCGTGGCAGACGAAGCACTTGTGCCGCCCGGTGGGCACGGTGGTGAACTGGGCGTAGAAGGTGATGATGCCGTAGATGCGCGAGGCGGGGATGCCGCTCAGCCGGGCGATCTCGTCGACCACCGGCTCCGGCAGGTAGCCGAAGGCGTCCTGGGCGCGCTGCAGCAGCGCGATCAGGTTGCCGTGCGGGTCGATCTCCTCGACGAGCTCGTGGACCTGGAGAGGTCGAGGTCGGGGTCGGGGCTGCGGCGGCCGCGTCGGCCGGCGCCGGGGTGGCTTCTCGCCTGGGCATCGCATCAACTCCGCTTCGCGCTTCCGCGTTCGTCGGGCGGCCGCGGCAGGTGCCGTTCGGCCGCCCTCCTTCCTGCAGGCTAGTGAACCACACTTGGCGGGCGGCGGGTACCGCGGCCCGAAGGGCCGCCGCGCCCGCCGCCCGCCGGCGTCTCGTCAGCTCAGACGCCCGTCTGCGCCTTGCAGGCGACGAGGGCGTTCTTGAGCAGGATGACGTTGGTGACGGGGCCGACGCCGCCGGGGACCGGCGTGACGCGGCCGGCGACCTCGCAGACGGCCTCGAACTCGAGCGAGCCGACCTGCTTGCCGTCCACGCGGATGGTGGTCACGTCGATGACGATCGCGCCCGGCTTGACCATGTCGGCCTTGATCAGGTTCTGCACCGGCGCCGCGCTGATGAGCACGTCGGCCTCGCGGCAGGCGGCCGGGCACGTCCTTGCTGAACACGTGCACGACGTGGACCGAGGCGTTGCGGTTGAGGCAGAGCAGCGCCACCGGCTTCCCGACGATGTTCGAGTGGTTGACGATGGTGACGTCGAGGCCCTGCAGCTCGATGCCCTCGCGGTCGAGGATCTCGATGCAGGCGCTCGGCGTGGCCGGCGCGAACAGCTGGTCGCCGAGCAGCACGTGGCCGATGTTGGCCGGGTTCACGCAGTCGAGGTCCTTCTCGGGCGCGATCGCGTTGAACACCGTGTTCTGGTCGATCTCGGCCTGCATGGGCATGAGCGCGAGGATGCCGTGCACGGCCGGGTCGGCGTTGAGCTTGGCGATGAGGTCGAGGATCTCGGCCTCGCTGGTGCCGGCCGGGAGCGTGTGGTTGAAGTACTCGAAGCCCACCGTGCCGGTGTTCTTCTCGATCTGGCCGCGGTAGAACTGCGCGCCGCCGTCCTCGCCGACCAGGATGGTGGCGACGCCGGGCTTGACGCCGCTGGTCGCGAGCTCGCGCGACCTCGGCCTTGATCTCTTCGCGGACCTGCTCGGCGATCGCCTTGCCGTCGATGATCTGAGCTGCCATGGCTTCCCTCTCGTGTGCGTCGTCAGGGGGTGATGATCAGAGCTTGGAGAGCGTGATCGCGAGGACCTCCGCGCGCAGCGCCGCGGCCTCCGCCTGGATCGTGTCGATCTCGGCGGCCGCGGCGCACCGTGTAGTCGCAGTCCTCGATGGAGCCGAGGTTGATGCGCACGTTGAGCGCGGCGCCGACGACGGCGGCCTCGCCGAGGATCGCGCCGATGCCGGCGTCGGTGACGGCCTGCGGGTTGCCGAGCTCGGCCGCGACCTTGCTCAGGCGGCAGACGTCCACGGCGACGCGGCAGATCTCGAGCGGGACGTCGGCGGCGATGATGAGGCCGGCCTGGACGGCCGCCTTGCGCGCCGCCTTCTCCTCGTCCGTGTCCTTGGGCATCTTGTAGGCGTCGATGACGCCGTTGTACGCCGTGGTGTCGTCCTGCAGCAGCTGCTCGAGCCGCGTGCGGTCCGCGTCGGCCTGGCCGACGAGCGCGACGATCTCGGTCTCGACGGCGGCGAACTTCTCGCGGCCCTGCGTGAGGTTGCAGACCATGGCGACGAGCGCGGCGCCGAGGGCGCCGACGCAGGCGGAGACGCTGCCGCCGCCGGGCGCCGGCTTCTTGCTGGCGGCGTCGTCGAGGTAGACCTGCAGGGCTTCAGTGGCGTAGATGGTGGGACCGTCGCTCACCGTGTACCTCCAGCGCGGCGCTCGCGCGTCGCGGACGAGGAGCGACCGGAGAGGCCGGGCGGAGCGCCGGCCGGGCGCGGAGCCCTGGAGGGCTCCGCGGGGCGCCGGCCGTACGTGGCGGCCGGCGCCCCGGGGTCGCTCCTTCAGGTTCTCAGAACAGGCCGATGATCCGGCCGGTCTCGACGTCGATGTCGACGTCGACGGCGGCCGGCCGCTTGGCCAGGCCGGGCATGGTGCGCATCTCGCCGAGCAGCGGGTACAGGTACCCGGCGCCGGTGGCGGGACGGATGTCGCGGATCGGCACGCGGAAGCCGCGCGGACGGCCCTTGAGCGCCGGGTCGTGGCTCAGCGACAGGTGCGTCTTGGCCATGCAGAGCGGCAGCTTGTCGAGGCCCTGCTCGGTGAACTGCTTGATCTTGGCCTCGGCCTCGGGCAGGTAGTCCACGCCGTCGGCGCCGTAGATCTTGGTGGCGATGGTCTCGATCTTCTCCTTGATGGAGGCCTCGAGCGGATACAGGAACTTGAAGTCCCCGCCCTTGTCGGCGGCCGCCTTGACGATCTCGGCCGCCTCCTGGGCGCCGTCGCCGCCGAGCGCGTGCACGTTGATCGGCACGGCGTCCTCGGCGCCGGCCGCCACGGCCTCCTTGCGCACGATCTCGACCTCGGTGTCGCGGTCGAAGGCGAAGCGGTTGATGGTGACCACGACGGGCAGGCCGAAGTACTTCATGTTCTCGATCTGCTTGGCGAGGTTCTCGCAGCCCTTCTGTGAGAGCTTCGTTGTTCTCTTCCTTGAGCAGCTCGGGATTGACCGGCAGGCCGCCGTGCATCTTGAGCGCGCGCATGGTGCAGGTGATGACCACGGCGCTCGGGCGCGAAGCCGCCGTAGCGGCAGATGATGTCCATGAACTTCTCGGAGCCGAGGTCGGCGGCGAAGCCGCTCTCGGTGACGACGTAGTCGCTGAGCTTCATGGCGACCTTGTCGGCGATGATCGAGTTGTTGCCCTGGGCGATGTTGGCGAAGGGGCCGGCGTGGATGAGCGCGGCGTTGCCCTCGAGGGTCTGCATGAGGTTCGGCTTGATGGCGTCCTTGAGGAGCACCGTCATGGCGCCGCCGGCGCCGATGTCGTCGGCCGTGAGCGGCTGGCCCGACTTGTTGTAGCCGAAGGTGATGCGGCCGAGGCGCTCGCGCAGGTCCTTGAGCGAGGTGGCGAGGCCGAGGATGGCCATGACCTCGCTGGCGACGGTGATGTCGTAGCCGGTCTGGCGCGGCAGGCCGTTGAGGCGCCCGCCGAGGCCGTTGACGATCTCGCGCATGGCGCGGTCGTTGAGGTCGACGCAGCGCCGCCAGGAGATGGTGAGCGGATCGATGTCGAGCTCGTTGCCGTGCATGAGGTGGCTGTCGACCATGGCGGCGAGCAGGTTGTTGGCCGTGCCGACGGCGTGGATGTCGCCGGTGAAGTGCAGGTTGAGGTCCTCCATCGGGAGGAGCTGCGAGTAGCCGCCGCCGGCGGCGCCGCCCTTGATGCCGAAGACCGGGCCGAGGGAGGGCTCACGCAGGGCGAGCATGGTGTCCATGCCGACGGCGTTCATGCTCTCGGAGAGGCCGACGGCCGTGACCGTCTTGCCCTCGCCCAGCGGCGTCGGCGTGATGGCCGTGACGTTGATGATCTTGCCGTCGGGCTTGTCCTTGAGGCGGTCGAGCACGGCCATGTAGTCGATCTTGGCCTTGTAGCGACCGTAGAGCTCCAGCTCGTCCTCGAGGATGCCGGCCTTCTCGGCGATCGCCTGGATGGGCTGCATGGTGGCGGCCTGGGCGATCTCGATGTCGCTCGGCACCGGGGACTTGCGAACGATCGAACTCAACGCGTCCTCCTTTGGTCTCCACTATCCCGCGCGTCTCGATGTTGCTGAGGGCCGGACCGTCACGGGGGGCGAAATCCGGCATCTTGTGCGCGATTCTACTAGCGCGGCACAAAAGCGGTCAATTTCGAACATCGGCGGTCCGGAGGAGTGGACGGAAAGAGCGGGCAGGGGTCGGCGGGCGCAGCCGGCCCGGCCCGCCTCGCACCCGGGGTGAGACGGCGTCAGGAGCCGCTGAAGCGGCTGCGCGCGGCCGACTGCGCGGCCTCGTAGACGACCCGCGCGGGCCGCCCCACGGCCGCGGCCACGCGGCGCACGTCCTCGTACTCGGGCGAGACCGTGGCGAGACGTCCGCCGACGAAGCTGAGACGGACGTCCACCTTGAGCTTGCCGATCTTGACGCTCTCGCGCCGCTCCTCGACGTACTCGCGCTCGCAGGGGACGACGCGCAGACCGAAGGTGGTGGTCTCGGAGAAGATCGGCCTCGGCCAGGCGCTCGCGGTCGGCCGCGGCGGCGAGCACGTGGAGGACCACGCCGGGGCGGCCCTTCTTCATGAGCGCCTGGCTCATCCACACGTCGAGCGCGCCGGCCTCGCGCAGCGCGTCGGCGGCGTGCGCGAGCAGCTCGGGCGTCATGTCGTCGATGTTGGCCTCGAGGACGACGTGGTCGCCGGGCCGTGGCCGCCGCCGCGCGAGCGCCGCGGCGGCGTCGGGCCGCGCCGGCGTACTCGTCCGGCAGCGCGGCCGGGTCGACGAGGACGGCGCGCAGCACGTTGGGCCGGCCGGGCACCTCGCGGCGGCCGGCGCCGTAGCCGATGCGCTCGACCCGCCCGGCGGGCACGCCGCCGAACGCCCCGGCGAAGTGGGCGAGCAGGGCGGCGCCGGTCGGCGTCGTGAGCTCGCCCAGCGGCGCGGCCGGGGTCTCGCCCGCCGGCACGGCGGGCGCGCCGCCGGCCGTCGGCAGCCCCGAGAGCAGGGAGAGCACGGCCGGCGCCGGCACGCTCAGCCGGCCGTGCGCCGTCTCGATCTCGCCGTCGCCGAGCGCCGGCGGCGAGGCGACGATGCGCTCGGGCGCGAGCTTCGCGAGCAGCGTCACCGCGCAGATCAGGTCGACGGCGGTGTCGACGTCGCTCAGCTCGTGCAGGTGCTCCTCGTCCTCGCCGCGCCCGTGCACCTCCGCCTCGGCGGCGGCCATGCGCTCGGCGATCGAGGCGACGGTATCGGTGACCGGCTGCTCGAGGTCGGAGGCGTACAGCGACACGATCAGCTCGTCGAAGGTGGCGAAGCCGGGCTGGTCGGCGACCTTGAACGCGAGCGCCGCGACGGCGCCGCGACGCATGTCCTCGATCTGCACCAGCCGGGGGTCGATGCCGGCCGCGGCCAGCGCCGGGCGCAGCACGTCGTCCAGGGGGCCGGGGTCGGCTTCGCGCGCCCCGGCCAGCGAGAGCAGCGCGCCGACGAGCATGTCGCCGCTGATGCCGCTGGAGCAGTCCAGGTACAGGATCATGGCCGTCACTCTATCGCGTCGTCGGGTCTGACGGGGACTCTGCCCGGTCCGGCGCAGGCCGGACACCGGGTGTGCGCCTCCCATCGGCACGTCCGCGCGGTTGCATGAGACCTGTCGGCGCGCCGTCCCGCGCCGTCCTGTAGAATGCCGCCATGCGCATCGCCCAGCTCGCACCCCCCTGGATCACCGTCCCGCCCGCGGGCTACGGCGGCACGGAGTGGGTCGTGCAGCAGCTCTGCGACGGGCTCGTCGCCAGCGGGCACGAGGTGCGCCTGTACGCCACCGGCGACTCGCACACCGCGGCCGAGCTCTGCGCCCTCTTCCCCGCGCAGATGCCCGACCGGATCGGCGTGACGCCCTACGACGCCCGCCAGGTCTCGTTCGCGTTCGCCGACATCGAGGAGAGCGAGTTCGACCTCGTGCACGACCACTCCGGGTTCCTCGGCGTCGCCTTCAGCCGCTACCTGGCGACGCCCATGGTCCACACCGTGCACTGCGCCTTCGACGAGTACGCCTACGGCTTCTACGAGCAGTTCGCGCGCGAGGTCGGCTACATCTGCATCAGCGAGTACCAGCGCTCCATGGCGCCGCCCGGCATGGACTGGGCCGGCCTCGCCTACAACGCCATCGCCGTCGAGCAGTGGCCCCTACACGCCCGAGAAGGACGACTACCTGCTGGCCTTCGGGCGCGTCTGCGAGGCCAAGGGCTTCCACCACAGCATCGAGACGGCCAAGCGGCTCGGCCGCAAGCTCATCATGGCCGGCGTGCTGCAGGAGCCGTACCGCGAGTACTTCGAGGAGCAGGTCGAGCCGCACATCGACGGCGAGCAGATCGTCTACGAGGGCGAGGTCAGCGACGAGCGCAAGCGCGAGCTGTTCGCCCACGCGCACGCCTTCCTCTTCCCCATCACCTGGCCGGAGCCGTTCGGGCTGGTCATGATCGAGGCCATGGCCTGCGGCACGCCGGTCGTGGCGCATGCGCCAGGGCTCGGTGCCGGAGGTCGTGGACGACGGCGTCACCGGGTTCGTCGTGGACGACTTCGAGGCCTTCGTGGCGGCGGTGGGCCGGGTCGGCGAGATCGACCCGGCGGTCTGCCGCCGCACCGTCGAGGAGCGGTTCACCGTCGAGCGCATGGTCGCCGACTACGAGGCGATCTACCGGCGCTACCTCGAGAGGTGAGCGGCGCCGGCGAGGAGCCTGACGGCCGCGCCGGCCTGGCGGCCTACCTCGACGGCGCGGGCGACGAAGCCGGCCACCCGCGCCCTCTCTTCGTCCTCGGCGACGCCGCCGAGACGCTGCGTCTCTTCCCCGACGCCTCGGTCGACTGCGTCGTCACCAGCCCTCCCTACTTCGGCCACCGCCGCTACGCCGGCGGCGGCATCGGCGCCGAGGGCGGCTGGCAGGACTACGTGGCCGCCCTCGGCGCCGTCACCGCCGAGCTCCTCCGCGTGCTCAAGCCGACCGGCTCGCTGTGGCTCAACCTCGGCGACACGTACCGCGGCAAGCGCCAGCTCGGCGTGCCGTGGCGCGTGGCCTTCCACCTCACCGACGACCAGGGCTGGACGCTGCGCAACAGCGTGGTGTGGCACAAGGTGAAGGGCGGACCGGACACGAGCAGGGACAAGCTCCGCAACGTGCACGAGCTGCTCTTCCACTTCGTGCGGCAGCCCCAAGGGGCTACTACTACGACGCCGACGCCGTCAGGCGCGCGCCGCGCGCGGCGCGCGTGGAGAACGGCGCCGTCGTCTCCGCCACCGGCGTGCAGCGGCGTGCGGTACCGCCGCCAGATCGAGCTCTCGACGTCGCTGGACGAGCTCGAGAAGGCGGCGGCGCTGGCCGCGCTCGAGGCGACGCTCGGCGAGGTCGCCGCCGGCCGCCTCGCCGACTTCCGCATGGTCATCCGCGGCCGCCAGCGCGCCACGCACTCGGACGTGGGCGCCGTGTCCGGCCGCGCTCGCGAGCTCGAGGAGCGCGGCTTCTGCTTCCTCCGCTACCACCCCGGCGGCGCCAAGCCCGGCGACGTGTGGGACATCCTCCCCGAGGACACGCAGGGCCGGGGCCTGCACTTCGCGCCGTTCCCGGCCGACCTCTGCCGCATCCCCATCCTCGCCACCTGCCCGCCGGACGGCGTCGTGCTCGACCCGTTCTGCGGCACCGGGACGGCGATGCTGGTCGCCTCGCAGCTCGGCCGCCGCTCCGTCGGCATCGACCTCGCCGAGGAGTACCTGGCGCTGGCGCGGGAGCGAGCCGCGGCGCTCTGAGCCTGCCGTACCCCGGCGTGTGACCGCCGGGTCACGTCGTGTAGTATCTCCGCCGGACGACGACCCGCTGGTCCGACGAGGAGGAGCCGGCTCATGCCCGAAGGCAACATCAACGCCGAGGTCGCGGAGCACCTGCGCGAGCACGGCGCGCACGGCGCGCACGACGAGCAGGCCGCCCACAAACCCAGCCGGCGTCGCATCGAGACCATCGAGATCCTCGAGGCGATCCTGCTCGCCATCGTGGCGGTGGCGACCGCGCTCAGCGGCTATCAGGCGGCGCTCTGGGACGGCGAGAGCGCCAAAGAGTACGCGATGTCGTCGCGGCTACGCTCTGAGAGTGTCGAGAAGAGCCTCGAATCCAACCAAGTCGTGGCGTACAACGCCGACACTCTCAACGCCTGGCTTCAGGCGACCGTGGCGGGGAACGAAGAGCTCCAGAAGGTCCTCGAGAAGCGCTTCACGCCTGAGTACGAGGAAGCCTTCAAAGCCTGGGTCGCCCTGGACCCCTTGGTCAACCCTGAGGCGCCGGCCGGTCCGCGCTTCATGCCTGAGTACGAGGACCCCCTGAAGGAGGAGGCCGCGGAACTCGGCAAGGAGGCGTCGCACGCGTTCGACCTCGGCGTCGAGTACCGCAAGACCGGCGAGCGCTACGTGCGGGTGACCGTGATCCTCGCCGCGGTCCTCTTCCTGATCGCCATCGGCCAGCGCTTCCAGATCCGCGGCGTGCGCTACGCGGTCAACGTCGTCGCCGGGATCCTCCTCGTCTACGCGATGTTCCTCTTCTTCATCTATCCGCACCTCTGGGGCGGCGCCTAGCCGGGGCGACGCCTGACCCGCGCCTCCGCCGCCCCGACGCGCGCGCCGCGTCCAGGTAGCCGCAGATCTCGGCGACGGCGGGGACGCGCCCGCGGCAGACCACCCGCCCGTCGACGCGCAGCGCCGGCGGGGTGCGCACGCCGCGAGCGATCATCGCACCGACGTCCTCGACGCGGCGCACGCTCGTCGCGCCGGCCAGATCCAGCTGCGCGAGCGCCTCGCCGAGGGCGGCCTCGAGCGCGGCGGTGCGATCGTCCGGGAGTCCGAGCACTTCGATGAGCATGGCGCGAGCCTACGCCGCTGGACGGGGCGGCGACATGACCTGCGTCAAGCGCCGGAGCCGCCGCGAGTCAGCCGGAGTCGGCGGCGAGCTTCGCGGCGATGTCGGCGAACTGCGCCTGGACCCACTTCTCGACGCTGTTCTCCTCGACGACGCGGCAGAGCATGGCCGCCCGCGACGCACGTTCCTCGGGCGGCATGACGAGCGCCCGGTGGATCGCCTCGGCCTGTCCCTCGATGTTGAACGGGTTCACGCCGAGGGCGAACGCGCCGAGCTCTTCGTAGGCGCCGGCGTACTCGCTGAGGATCAGCACGCCGTCGTGCCGGTTGAGGATCGGGCCCTCCTTCGCCACCAGGTTCATGCCGTCGGCGATGGCGTTGACGAGCAGCACGTCGTACTGCGCGTAGGCGGCCAGCGTGGTCGGGAAGTCGTCCTGGATGCGCAGCTCGATGGGCATCCAGTCGGTGGTGCCGTGCCGGGTGTTGACGTCGGCGACGATCCGCTCCACGCGCTCGCGGTAGGTGACGTATTCCTCGACGTCCTCGCGTGACGGCTGCAGCAGCGCGAGGAACGTGAACCGCTCCTTGAACTCCGGGTGCAGCTCGAGGAAGCGGTCCAGCGCGACGAACCCGCGGATGATGTTCTTGCTGAGGTCGAGGCGGTCGACGCGGAGCAGCAGGAACTCCCGGCGCCTGCCGCGCAGCTTGCGCTCCGCGGTGCGTGCGCGGCGCGAGCCGGCCGCGTCGCGCAGGGACGCCGGGTCGATGCTCACCGGGTAGGCGCGCGCCCACACCTCGCGTCCCTCGTAGTGCACCACGCCGCGCACCTCGTCCACCTCGAGGTCGAAGAGGTCGGCGCAGCAGCGCAGGAAGTTGCGCACGTAGTGGCGCGTGTGGAAGGCGACGACGTCGTTGCCCAGCAGCCCGCGGAACACGGCTTCGCGGATGTGCTCGGGGAGCACGCGCCAGTAGTCGCTCTGCGGCCACGGGATGTGGATGAACTGGTGCAGGAAGGCGCCGGGGCAGGCGGCCCGGACGTCCGGGGCGACGCAGTACAGCTGGTAGTCGTGCAGCAGCACCAGCGCGTCGCCCCCGTCGCCGGCCGGGCCGCGGCGCCGGCGCCCGTCGGGGCCCCGGCGCACCTCGTCGATCACCGCCTTGGCGAACTGCTCGTTCACCACGAGGTAGCCGTTGTGCCACGCGTCCATCTCCTCGGCCCTGATGTCCGGGTGGCGGCCAAGGTCCCACAGGTAGTGCTGGATGAACCACAGCATCGGGTTGGAGACGACGTTGTAGTACTTGTGGTAGGCGTCGGCGGACGGGGCGACGTAGCGCACGCGATATTCTTCGCCGTCCAGCGCGACCTCCACGGCGCGCTTCTCGGCCGCCAGGCGGCGCTCGGCGTCGCTCAGCGCCGCCGCCACCCAGGTGCCCGGATGGTGGCGCAGCACCTCGGTGAGGACGGTGACCAGGCCGCCGGGCCCGCGCGTGACGACCGGCTCTCCCGAAGGGTCGTCGTGGAACGACACGGGGCCGCGGTTGGCGGCCACCACGAGACGGCGCTGTGCGAGCTCGACACTCTCCACGCCGGTCCCCCTTCGTCGGCTGGTCAGGCTCCTATCTTACCCTCCTCGAGGTCGGCGAAGAGCCGCAGGTCGTCGCGCAGCAGGCGCGGCGTGAGGAACTCGCGGCGCACCTTCTCCTTGCCGAGCAGCGCCATCTCGTGGTGCCTGGCCGGATCGTCCATGATCTGCAGACAGCGCTCGGCGCACTCCGCGGCCGAGCTCACCAGGTAGCCGGTGACGCCGTCCTCGATCTGCAGCGGGATGCCGCCGACGTCGCCGCCGATGACCGGCCGGCCTTTCCAGAGTCCCTCGGCCACGGTGAGCCCGAAGCCCTCGCGCGTGGACTTCTGCATGATCACGTCGGCGTGGCTCTGGAACGCGTTGATCTCCACGGAGCCCACGTTGTCGAGGTTGGAGAGGATGAAGACGTCGGGGTCGGCGCCCACGTACGCGATGACGCGCTCGAGGTAGTCCCAGCCCTCGGGGTCGTCGCTGGCCATCGAGCCCACCAGGGCGAGCTGGACGTCCGGGTGCTTCGCCTTGACGGCGCGGTAGACGTCGACGACGCCCAAGGGATCCTTCCAGGGGTCGAAGCGCGACACCTGGAGCAGGAGCGGCCGCTCCACGTCGATCCCGAACTGGCGCACGATGTAGGTGGCGTCCTCCGGGGAGAGCTTCATGTTCTTCGGCGCCAGCGGGTCGATGGTGGGGGCGATCTCCCGTACCGGGACGGTGAGCCCCTCGGGCACGTAGTCGGCCAGGGTGTAGACGGCCGCGTCGTAGCGGTTGATGGAGGGCAGCAGGTAGTCGTACAGGCCCTGGTCGGGCGTCGACGTGTCGATGTGGCAGCGCCAGATCCACCACGTGGAGCGGTCCTGGCTGCGCGTCACGAAGTCGCGGATGGCCAGCGGCTGCGGGTCGTGGATCACGACGAAGTCGTAGGGCCGCGTGAGCTCGGCCGCGTTGGTGCGGCAGACCTCCTCGTACAGGGCGCGCGATTCGGCGGGGAAGTCGACCGCGTGCCCCTGCAGGCCGTTGTGGAAGCTCTTGGTGACGTTGTAGAACTCCTGGGGCGCCGTGAGGATCTGCCAGTGCGCCTCGAGCCCGATGTCGCTCACGAGCGGCACCAGGGTGTAGAGGATCTCGGCGACGCCGCCGCCGAAGGCGGTGGCGTTGACGTGCAGCACCTGCCGGCCCTTGAGCTGCTGTCCGAGCTCGTCGATCTCGGCCATCAGCTCCTTGGGGACGATGCTTCTGTAGTCGGCCAGCGACTTGCGGCCGACGTTCACTTCGTGCATGGGACCTCCGTCAAAGGGTGGAGGGTAGTACATCACACCGTGCCCGTTCGCTAAACTCCGGCGTGATGACACCGTCCTCTCCAACGAGCGGCGCTCCGGCGCCCCGGCCCGCCGCGCCGGACCCGGCCCTGCCGGCACGGCCCGTCGAGCCGGTCACGATCCTCGCGGACGGCATCACGCTGGCCGGCCGGCTCTTCCGCCCGGCCGGCCCCGCCCGCGGCGCCCTGCTCGTGTGCCACGGGGCCGGCAGCCGCAAGGAGAACCACGAGCTGATGGGCGAGCAGGCGGCGGCCGCCGGACTGGCCGCGATGACGTTCGACTTCCGCGGCCACGGCGAGAGTGGCGGCGAGATGGGGCCGGACGGCTGGCGGGACGCCGTCGCCGCCGGCGAGCGGCTGCTCGCCGACTCCGGCGCCCCGTGGCTGGCGGCGCGCGGGGCCAGCATGGGCGGGTGCATGCTGCTGCTGGCGGCGCGCGCCCGTCCCGGGTTCTTCCGCTCGCTCGTGCTGCTCTGCCCGGCCGACGGCGGCTCGCTGCTCGCCGGGCTGGACGAGCTCGAGAGCGACCCGGCGCGCGCACCCGGCCGGTCGCAGGGGCGCGAGTACTCGGCGCGCTTCGACGCGGCCGCGTTCCGCCCGTTCCTCGCGAGCCTGGACCTGGTCGCGGCCGCCGACGGCCTGCCGCGCGTGCTGCTCGCGCACGCGCGCGACGACGCCGCCGTGCCCTTCTCGCACAGCGAGCTGCTGGCGGCCGTGCTCGCGCCACCCTCCCGCTTCATCAGCCTCGATGAAGGCGGCCACCACGGACCAGGCCGCTCTCCGTTCGTCGCACGCGCGACGATCGACTGGGTGCTGGCCCACGGCGAAGGCTGAGCGCGCCGCAGCGATGAAGGCGGCGGACGACCGGGGCAGAGCTTCGCGGCCGGGCCGCGGGCGCGGCTCCTAGAACGCCCGGCGGCGCGGGGACCGGCCGTGATCTTCGCGGTGCTCGTCGATCCCGAGTCCGCTCAGCCGCACCTGCATCGCCTTGCGGCTGACGTCGAACCGGTCGGCGAGCCGGCTCGCGTCGGCGCCGAGCGCGAGCACCGCCTCGCGGACCCGAGGCTCCGGCATGAGGAGCTCGGCGGCGAACTGGTCGGCCTCGCGCTCCTGCCGCCGCCAGGCGTCGTTGACGGCGCCGCCGCGCTCCGGCGCGAGCCGCCCCGGGTGCAGCACGAAGTGGCCGATCTCGTGGGCGATCGTGAACCGGCGACGGCGCTCGTTGGAGGCGCCGCTCACCACGATCGCGTGACCGTCGCCCATCGGTTGCAGCGCGCCCTCGCACAGGAAGGGCTCGCGGGTGGTCTGGACGACCTCGAGGTTCAGCGCGCTGACGACGTCGCGCAGCGAGACCGGCTCGCGCGAGACGCCGGCGCTCTGCAGCAGGCGCGCGGCCTGCCGGCGGATGTGGGCGGAAGAGTGACTCACCAGGGTGCCTCGGCGCGGATACTATCACCGCACCCGGATGGTCACCCTTGCGGCATCGGGGTCGTCGCACGGCCGGCGCGATGACCGCCCGGCGGTGAGCCGGCGCTCAGGAGAAGAGCGGCAGCACGCGCGCGACGACTCCGCCGACCAGCAGCGCGATCGCGATGGTGGCGGCGCAGATGACGGCCGTACGCCGCCAGCCCAGCTCGCGCCCCAGCACGGCGATGGTGGCCACGCAGGGGATGTAGAGCGCGTTGACGATCGCGTAGGTCACGATCTGCGAGGTCGTCATGAACGAAGAGATGCCGGCGACGGCTCCGCCGGCCTGGACGGTGGCGAAGACCAGCAGCAGCTGCAGCGCCAGCTCCTTGCGGAGCACGGCGAACACGAGCGTCAACCCGGCCACCATCGGCAGCAGCAGCCAGCCCTCGACGATGGGCTTGAGCACCGCGCCCAGCTCCCACACCCATCCGGTCTCGTACAGCACGCCGAGGGCCATGCTGCCGAGAAGGATGATCGGGGCGGCGTCCCAGACGAACTCGCGGAAGCGCCGCCAGGTCTTGCGCGCCACCTGGCGGAGCACCGGGCGGCGGAAGGGGAACATCTCCATGACGAGGACGCCCTTGTCGCCGGGCATGAGCCGGTTCATCCCGAGCCCGGCGAGGATGATGACGACGATGAGCACGGCGTACGTGAGCACGGCGTACTGCCAGCCGGCCACGCCGGCCACGGCCCCGATGATGACCGCCGTCCGCGCGCTGCACGGCGTGAGCGTGGCGAGGACGGAGGCGATGGTGCGCTCGCGCTTGCTGCCGAGCGAGCGCGTCGCGATGATCGCCGGCACGTTGCAGCCGCCGGCGGCGATCAGCGGGATGATCGCCCGTCCGTGCAGACCGATGCGGTGCATGATGCGGTCGCTGAGGAACGCGGCGGCGTTCATGTAGCCGGTGTCCTCCACCAGCGCGAGGATGAAGTAGAAGGTGAGGATGTAGGGGATGCCGACGGCGAGCGTCGCGAGGATGCCGCCGTCCACCCCCCAGAGGACGACCTTGCCCACCGTGCCGTCACCGAAGATCGCCGTCACCACGTCGATGACGGCCGGCGAGATCCAGGCCGTCCAGGCGGCGGTGAGCACGCGCGCCAGCAGGTCGCCGACGATGAAGAGCGTGGCGAACACCGCGGTGATGACGCCGAGCATGATCGGGATGCCGGTGCGCGGCGCGGTCGTGAGGCGCCACCAGCGGTCGGCGGCGGCGCGGGTGTCCTGAGCCGCCGCGGCCAGCGCGCGCGCCTCAGCGTGCCGCGCCTTGGAGATCTCGAGCGCGAGGCCCTCGTCGGCCTCGGTGAGGAACCCGTCGGTATCGAGGCCCACCAGGGCGGCGACGTCGGCGTCCCCCTCGAGGACGGCCGTCGCCGCGGCCCGAGGGCTGAGGCCGCCCGGCGCGTGCAGCCCGTCGTCGGACCGCGCGGCGATGTGCAGAGCGACCTCCTCGACGCGCTGCTCCACGGCGGACGGCAGCGGCGTGCCGGCGGTCTCCCCCAGGCCGCCGCCGGCGCTGACGCGCAGCACGGCGGCCTCGAGCTCCACGAGGCCCTTGCCCCTCGGTGCGACCGTGGGCACGACGGGGACGCCGAGGTCCCGCGAGAGCACCTCGGCGTCCGGCACCCGCCCGCGCCGCTTCGCCTCGTCCGAGAGGTTGAGGGCCACGACCACCCGGTAGCCCATGTCGAGCAGCTGCAGCGGAAGGTAGAGGCTGCGCGCCAGGTTGGTCGCATCGGCCACGGCGACGACGACGTCCGGCCGCCGCTCGAGCAGCGCGCCGCGGGCGGCCTGCTGGTCGTCGCCGGGCCCGTCCAGCGCGTAGCTGCCGGGCAGGTCGACGACCTCGATCGGTCGTCCCTCCCAGCGCGTGCACACGGTGCAGGCGTCCACACTGACGCCGGCGCAGTTGGCGGTCTCGCGAGAGGAGCCGGTCAGGGAGTTGAACAGCGAGGACTTGCCGACGTTGGGGTTGCCGGCGACGCAGACGACGAGGGGGTCGGGGGCGGGACATGCGGCCGCCTGACGGCGGCTCTCGCGGAGCGTCGTGGCCACAGGACTCAGCCGCGCACCATGATCTTGTCGGTCACCTCGCGCCCGAGGGCGTACTGCGAGCCGCCCACGCGGACGAGCAGCGGGCCGTTGAACGGCGCGACGCTCTCCACGGCGACCGGCGTGTCGGGGAGCAGCCCGAGAGACGCCAGATAGCGCAGCAGGTCGCTCTTCTCCTCGGTGATGCAGCCGATGACGGCCGCGTCGCCGGGCTCGAGCCCCGAGAGCGGCCGGAGATCCTCGTCGACGAGCGAGCCGTCTTCCGCGGGGATGGCATGACCGTGCGGGCAGGTGAGCGGATTGCCGAGCTGCTCGGCGAGGCGCGCCTCGACCTCGGGGCTGAGCACGTGCTCGAGCTTGCACGCCTCCTCGTGGACGGCGTCCCAGGGCATGTCGAGGTAGTCGACGAGGAACCGCTCGCTCAGGCGATGCCTGCGCACCAGCGTGGCGCCCTCGCTGTTGCCCTCGTCGGTGAGCGCGATGCCGCGGCCCTCGGCCGGCTCCTCGACGAGACCGGCCGCGCGCAGGCGGCCGAGCATCTCGGAGACGGACGGCGGCGCCACGCCGAGCTCGCCGGCCAGCCGCTTGACGGTCACGGGCTCCGTGCCGCGCTGCAGCTTGAAGATGGCCTCGAGATACTCCTCGGCGCTCTGCGTACGTGTGGCCACGGCGCGACTCCAGTCTTCGGATGGTGATGAGGCGGGATGACCTGACGGACGCCCGCCCACGGCTCCTCATTAGGATACCCTACCTATCGGCATGAGGGAATCCTGACTTTAGTCAAGAGGACGACCGACCAGAAGCACTGAGGAGCGACGAACGCCGACGCACGGACGCGCGGTGACCGGAGACGGCCGAGGAGGAAGGACTGGAGCGGATGACGGGGCTCGAACCCGCGATCTTCAGCTTGGGAAGCTGACGTGCTACCAGCTGCACCACATCCGCTCGAGGGGACTATCTGACCACAGCGGCGGCGGGGTCGCAAGCTGCGGACGCCCCGCCGCCCGGCCTCGTCAGCCCTCTCCTTCGGAGAGTCGCAGGCAGGCGAGAAAGCCCTGGTAGACCGCGGCGAAGGTCTCCCCCGCGATCTCCAGCGTGCGCCCGTCGAGCCGCCTCGTCCCCGGGCAGGTCTCGGCGAGGTCGCAGAACGCGACACGGGTGAAGGTGAGCCGGAGCGGCTCGCCGTTCCAGGCGAGCGGCGCCGGCCTGGCCGTGGCCAGCAGCGCCGCCTCCACGTCCGTCCTCAGGCGGTCGCGCGCCTCGCCGGGGACGCTGAACCGGGCCGCCTCGCGGCGCACGCCGGTCTTGACCACCGTGGTCGCGATGCCCGGCACCAGCGCCCGCGCCTCGGCGGCGGCCTTGTCGTCGCCGGAGAGGTAGAGCGCCGGCACTCCGAACTCGCCGGCGAGCAGAGCGGCGACGCCGAACTCGCCGACCTCGAGCTCGCCCACCCTGGCGGAGTAGACCTTGTAGGTCCAGGTGTGCTCGAGCACCGCACCCGGCGTGCCGGCCATGGCGTGGTAGCCCACGAACAGCGCGCCGTCACGGTCCGGGCCGAGGCCCTCGAGCATGCTGAGCGGCGTGGGCGAGCCGCTCACCAGCGTGGCGAAGCCGGGCAGGCCCGATGGGTCGAGGTTGCGGCCGTCGTCGTGGGCGTCGCAGATCACGACGTCGCGGGCGCCGGCCGCGGCGCAGCCGTCGAGGACGGCGTCGAGGTCGGCGCGCATGTGGGCGCGGGCGCGCTCCGCGGCCGCGCCGTCACGCGCCGTGTCCGCCTCGGACACGACGCCCGAGATGCCTTCGAGGTCGATGGCGATGAACAGCTTCACAGGGAGCCTCCCCAGGCGTCGTCAGGAACGGTCGGCGGTACTCGCATCGCCGGAGCCGACGCGGCGCGCCAGCCCTGCGACCAGGCGCGCCGCGGCGTCCAGATCGTCCAGGTGGGCGACCTCGAACGGCGAGTGCATGTACCGCATCGGCAGGCCGATGGTCAGCGTGGCCGCCACCCCGGCGGCCATCAGCTCGTCGGCGTCGGTCTCGGTCTCGCCGGGATACGCCTTGATCTGCACCGGGACGCCTTCCGCCGCGGCGACCTCGCGCGCGAGCGCCACCAGGCGCTCGCTGCTGCCCGCGCCGCGGCTGATGATGGGGCCGGCGCCGAGCTTGACCTCGCCGGCGAGCTCCTTGGCGTCGGCGGCCGGCGTGTCGCTGCAGAAGTCGCCGTCGAGCACGATCAGCACCTCCGGGCGCAAGCGCAGCGCGAGCGCCTTGGCGCCCATGAACGTCGTCTCCTCGTGCACGGTGGCGAACCCGGTGAGCCGGGCCTTCCCCGGAGCCTCCGCATACAGCTCGAGGGCGCGGATCATGGCGTACAGGCCGGCGCGGTCGTCCAGGGCCTGCGTTGCCACCACGCCGGGTGAGAGCTCGATGAAGTCCGGCGTGAACGTCACCGCGTCGCCGATGGCGATCCGCGCCAGCGCCTCGTCCCGCCCGCGGGCGCCGATGTCGAGGAACTGCTCGTGGAGCTCAGGCGCGGTCCGGCGCTCGTCCATCGGGATGATGTGGCTGGGCTTGCGGCCGCCGACGGCGTCCACGCCCCCCTCACGACCGTGGATCACGAAGTGGCGACCCGGCACCAGCAACGGGGCGAGACCGCCGATGCGCTCGACGAAGACGTAGCCCCCCTCGTCGACGTGCGTGACGATGAGGCCGATCTGGTCGGCGTGGGCCGCGATGCCGACCAGCGGTCCGTCCCCCGGCCCCACCCCCAGCCACAGGTTGCCCAAGGGGTCGCCTTCGGCCTCGCCGAGCGGAGCCAGCCGGCGGCGGACCACGTCCTGCACCGCCGCCTCGAACCCCGTCGGCCCCGGCGTCAGACACAGAGTCCGCAGCAAATCGATGTGATCCTTCACCGTGCCTCCCCGTTCCGGAAGCGCCTGCTCGTTGAGAGAAACCTTAGTGTACGGCACGGGCGTGAGTTTGAGATGAATGGGAATACGTACCTTGTCATACGTACTGTGCAGCGTCAGGGGCGCGGTGTCCGGTACGTGCAATGCCACACGGCGGAGGGAGTCGTGATGGAGGACGCAAGACCGAAGTGGCTGCGCAGTACCAAAGGCGCGCCCTTCACAGGCATCGGCTCTCTCGAGGCGGACATTCTGGCGGTCGTCTGGGAGAAGGAAGAGACCACCGTGCGCGCGGTGTACGAGACCCTGCGCGAACGAAGGACGATCGCGTACACGACCGTCATGACGGTCATGAACAACCTCGTCAAGAAGCACCTGCTGGCGCAGGACAAGACCGCCATCGCGTACGTCTACACCCCCGCGATCCCCGGGCGCGAGGTGGCACAGACCGTGCTCGAGAGCGTCGTACACAAACTGATCGACGACCAGACCGGCACGGCGATCGCCATGCTGCTCGGCCTGGATTCGAATCTCACCGCGCAGCAGACGGACGAACTCCGCACCTGGGTGCGCGACAAGATCGGCGGTTGAGCGCCTGGGGCCGGGGAATGAGCCAAGCCGTCCCCGGCCCGGCGCTCACATCGCTTCGGGCGCGCTGACTCCGAGCAGGCCGAGTCCCGCGGCAAGCGTGGACCTCACGGCGGTGCACAGTCCCGCGCGGAACGCCGCCACGTCGGCGTCGTCGCTGAGCACGCGACAGTGCCGGTAGAACACGTGGAACTCCGACGCAAGCTCCCCCAGATACCCGTGCACGCGGTGCGGCGAGCGCGTGTCCGCGGCGCTGAGCAGCACGTCGGGGAAGCGCGCGAGAGCTTGCAGCAGCGCGCGCTCCTGCGGCCCGACGGACACGGCCGGGACGGCTTCGCCCGCCGGCCGCTCCCCGCCCCCCGGAAGGTTCTTCAGGATGCTGCAGATGCGCGCGTGCGCGTACTGCACGTAGTACACCGGGTTCTGGTTGCTCTGCTGCACGGCGAGGTCGATGTCCAGCTCGAGCGTGGTGTCCTGCGAGCGCCCGACGAGCAGGAACCGCGCCGCGTCCACGCCGATCGCGTCGATGAGGTCGTCCACGGTGACGATGTCGCCGCGGCGCTTGCTCATCCGCCGCGACTCCCCGCTCTCGAGCAGGTTCACGAGCTGGCCGATGATGAGCTCGAGCCTGTCCGGGTCGTGCGGGGGCAGCGCCGTGAAGGCGGCCTTCATGCGCGGCACGTAGCCGTGGTGGTCGGCGCCCCAGATGTCGATCATGTGCTCGAACCCGCGGTCCATCTTGTCGCGGTGGTAGGCGATGTCGCTGAGGAAGTAGGTGGGATCGCCGGTGCCGCGGATGAGCACCCGGTCCTTGTCGTCGCCGTACTGCGTCGTCTTGAGCCACGCCGCCCCGTCCTCGTCGTAGAGGAGGTCCTCACCGTCGAGGTCGGCCAGTGACTTGCCGACCTCACCGCTGAAGCCGCGGTGGGCGCCGTCGCCCTCGTAGAGTGAGCTCTCCGGGGTCCAGACGTCGAAGGGGACGCGCAGGCGCTCGAGCGTGATGCGGAACTGCGCGAGGATCGCGTCACGGCCCCACAGCTTGAGCTCTCCCGTCACCTCCGCCGGCAGGGCGGTGACGTCCGGGGCGACCGCCTCGAGCGCGGGCTTGTAGCGGTCGCCGACGGTGGCGATGAGCTCGTCGGCCAGGACGAGCAGGTAGTCGCCCTGGTACCCCTCTTCGGGGACCGGCGTGTCCAGACCGAGCCGCTGCCCGTAGCGGGCGGCGAGCGACTGGCCGAAGCGCAGCATCTGCGTGCCGTAGTCGTTGACGTAGAACTCGCGGGTCACGTCGTGGCCGACGAAGGCGAGGATGCGGCAGAGCGCGTCGCCGTAGGAGGCGTAGCGGGCGTGCCCCACGTGCAGCGGGCCCGTGGGATTCACGCTGACGAACTCGATGTTCATCTTCAGGCGCCGCGCGGCCGCCAGGGCCCCGCGGCCGTAGTCGCCGCCCTCGGCCAGCAGCTTGTCCAGGGCGCCGCGGTACCAGGCGTCGTGCAGGAAGAGGTTGAGGAAGCCGGGCCCGGCGACCTCGAAGCGGTCGCAGACGCCGGCGCCCGGACCCGCCAGCCAGCGGGCGCCGACCGCCTCGGCCAGCTCGCGCGGCACGCGGCCGGCGCGCTTGGCCGTGATCAGCGCCGCGTTGGTCGTGACGTCGCCGTGCTCGGGCCGCGCCGGCAGCGAGAGCTCCACGGCCGGCGCCCGGGACTCGGCGCCGCCGGCCGCCAGTTCGTCGTCGAGCGCAGCCTGCAGCGAGGCCGCGAGTCCGTTCAGGTCGTAGAGATCGTCGGTCATGGTCCACCGTCAGCCGTGTCCGCGCCGGCCGGGCGGCCGGCGCCCGATGATTCTACCTGCTTCGCCGGGGGCCGGCTCAGTCCGTGCGCCGCGGGGCCCTTCGGGCCGGCGCCCGCTCAATAGCACTACGGCGCCTTCGGCGCCTACGGGCATCAGTCCGTGCGCCAGGGGGCCCTTCGGGCCGGCGCCCGCTCAATAGCACTACGGCGCCTTCGGCGCCTACGGGCATCAGTCCGTGCGCCAGGGGGCCCTTCGGGCCGGCGCCCGCTCAATAGCACTACGGCGCCTTCGGCGCCTACGGGCATTAGTGGTGATAGGGCTCGCCGCGCAGGATCTTGCCGGCGCGGAACAGCTGCTCGAGCAGCACGACGCGCGCCAGCTGGTGCGGCAGCGTCATGGCCGAGAGCGACAGCGCGTCGGTGGCCCGCGCCCGGACCTCGGCGGCGAGCCCGAGGGAGCCGCCGATCACGAAGCCCGCGCCGCCGCGCTCGAACGCCTGCTGCAGGCGCGCGGCGAACGTCTCCGTGTCCAGCGCCTTCCCCTCCACGACGAGCGCCGAGACGGCCGGCGCCTGCGGCCACGCCGCGAGCAGGCGCTTGCCCTCCTCCCGGAGGACCTCGGCCTCGCTGCGGCCGCGCAGCGCGACCTCCTTGACCTCGCGCACGGTGACCGTCATGTACGGCTTGAGGAGGTCGACGTAGTGCCGCGCGGCGGGCGCGAGGTCGCGATGGAGCGACCCGACGACGAGGAGCTCGACGCGCGCCGCCACGGCCGGCTCAGGCGCGCGGCGGACCGGAGTAGAACGCGACGCGGCCCGGCCCCCCGGTCCGGGCCGTGTACATGGTCGTCGCCGCCTTGGCGACCAGCTCCTCCGCGGAGCGGCCGTCGTCGGGGAAGCTCGCCACGCCGGCCGAAGCGGTGAGGGCGATGGCCCGGCCGTCGGTCTGCACGGCCAGCTCCTGCATCGCCCCGAGCACCCGGGCGAGCACGGCGTCGGCCTGCTGGTCGGCCGTCTCGGGCAGCACCAGCAGGAACTCGTCGGCGCCGTAGCGGCACACCAGGTCGCAGCTTCGCAGCTGGGCCGTGAGCGCCGCCGCCCAGTGGCGCAGCACCTCGTCGCCCGCCTCGCGGCCGGCGCTCTCGTTGACGAGGGCGAAGTCGTCGAGGTCGATCATCACGAACGCGACCTGACGGCCGTGCCGCTCCGCCCGCGCCAGCTCGAACGCGGCGCGTTCGCGCAGCTGGCGGAAGTTGAGCAGCCCGGTGAGCGGGTCGTGCGTCTCGTGCTCGCGGCGCTCGTGGAGCAGGCGCAGGTTGTCCAGGGCGACTTCGGCCTGGTCGGCGAGCTGCGTGAGGAGCCGGCGCTGCTCGTCGGGGTGGAAGCCGTTCTCGTGGTACAGGTAGCCGGCGACCTGCTGACCCGCGTAGCCCTCGAACTGGCACACGGTGTCGCCGAGGCCCCAGCACATGGTCTCCTTGGTCAGCACCTCGGTCCCGGTGATGCCCTCGAGCACGCCGTCGATGATGCCGCGTTCCACGTCGCACACGGGCGTGCCGGTGGGACGCAGGTGCTCGCAGCTCAGACAGCGCTGGAGCTTGACGAGCACGCGCTCCTCGTCGAGCTCGACCTCGAGGTCGCCGAGCTTCATCTGCGCGAACCAGTCCTTGAGGCCCTGGATCGAGGTGATGCCGAGGCCGCGGCTGGCGCGCTTGCCGGCGAGGTAGATGGCCGGCCCCGCGCTCTCTCCGAGGATCTCGGGCAGGATCGCGAACTGGAGCAGGCGGACCAGCGACGCCGGCGCCGTGGCGTCGGCCGGCGTGCTCGCCAGCACCTCGCCGGCGTCCGGCCACACGCGACGTTCCTCGGAGGTCGTGAGCGCGATGACGCTGCGCAGCGCACGCGCGAACACGCCCGCCAGCGACACCTCTTCCTGGGAACGCAACGCCATAGCTGTCCTCTCACCCACTACACGCGAGCCACACACTCGCGCGCAGCTCCACTCTCAGCGAGCAGCCCGCATGCCCGCAGGGCCACTCTGCCTGTACTATAGACGAAGGGACCGCAGACCAGTCCTCATGCAGGCCCTTTTGGCCTGCGAAGCGTTGCCAGCCCAGTGTACGTTCGAGAGGCAAGATGACGCCCGGACACGTGCAGGACGCGCCCGGCGGGGATCCGCCGGCGATCGGGAAGAACGAGGCTCGCCGCCGCGCGCTCGAGGCGCGCGGTGCGCTCTCAGAGCCCGAGAGACACCGGCTGGCCGAGGCGGTGCGTTCCCGGGCCTCGGAGCTGCCCGAGCTCCTCCAGGCGGGCACCGTCATGCTGTTCGCCTCGTTCCGCACCGAGCTGGACACCACGCCGCTCGCCGAGTGGGTGCTGCGCGCCGGCAAGGTCCTCTGTCTGCCCCGCGTCCTCGGTCCGCGGCGCATGGCGGCGTACCGCGTCACCGACCTCGCCGCCGACCTCGCGCCGGGCAAGTGGGGCATCCCGGAGCCGCGCGAGGGTGCAGCCGAGGTGCGGCCGGAGGCCATCGACCTCGTGTTCGTTCCCGGGTCCGCGTTCGACGAGGAGGGCCGCCGCTGCGGCTACGGCGGCGGCTTCTACGACAACTACCTTCCGCTGACCCGGCCCGGGACACCGTGGGTCGCCCTCGCCTTCGAGGCTCAGCTGGTGCCGCACATCGGCTGCGAGCCGCACGATCTGCCGGTGACCGCCATCGTCACCGAGCGGCGGGTGATCAGGCCGGGCTGAGGCCCAAGGCGGCCGCGAGGTCCCCAGCCAGGCGCCGGGCTTCTGCGAGCAGCCCGGCGTCCGCGGCGGCGGCGCCCGCCTCGTCCGCGTAGCCGGCACACGCAGACACCGGGATGTCGTGGTCGGAAGAGAGAGCGACGAATCGGCGCAAGGCGGCGAGCGTCTCCTCGAGGCCCGTCTCCGCGGTCACGACCACCAGGCCGACGGCCTTCGCCCGCAACCTCCGCCCGTGCATGTAGGGGAAGTAGTTGCGGTCGATGAACGCCTTCATCTGCGCCGAGACGTTCTCGTAGTACACGGGCGTCGCGAGGATCAGGCAGTCGGCGGCGTACACGCGGTCCAGCGACTGCGCGGCGTCGTCGTCCAGCAGGCACGCCGCGAGCTCTCCGCAGGTGTCGTGCGCCAGGCACGGCGCGAGGCTGAGCCGACCGAGATCGATGGTCTCGCAGGTGGCCCCGCGATCCTCCAGGTCCTCGAGGGCCGCGGCGACGAGCACTGCCGTGTTGCCGTCGCGGCGGGGGCTGCCGACGACGGCGACGACTGAGGGGCGGGCGGCATCCACGGGCGGCGGAAAGGGCGCGGCTGTCCGGTCAGCCGTTGTGAAGGGCGACCTGGACCTCGTCGCGCACGCGCAGGAGCGCTGCGGTGACGGCGTCCGGGTCGTCGTGGAAGCGAGCGGCCGGCATCGGCACGGAGATCGACGCCGCACTGCCGTCGATATCGGTGATCGCGACGCCCACGCCGCAGATGCCGGCATGGTGCTCCTCGCAGTCGTAGGCGAGTCCGGTGGTGCGGATGGTCTCCAGTTCCGCGAACAGGTCCTTGCGATTGACCTGCATGCGCCTCGCCGGGATGTCGAGGCGCTTCGGCAGCCGGCGCTTGACCTCCTCGGGGGGCAACTGCGCCAGAAGCGCCTTGCCGTTGGCGGTGCAGTAGGCGGGGAAGCGGGCGCCGACCTGGGAGACCACCATCAGCGAGCGCTGCGGCGCCGGATGCTGCGCGATGAACAGCACGTGCATGCCGTCCAGCACGCCGAGGTCCACCGTCTCGTTGAGCTCGCGCGCGAGCTGCTCGAGGTACGGCCGCACCACGGTGGGAAGGTCACGCTTGGCCATCGCCAGGCGCATGATGCCGGGGCCCAGATGCAGACGGCCGGTCGCGACGTCGGTGAAGATGAAGTCCTCGTGCTCGAGCGCGCCGCGGATGCGATGGACGGTCGTGCGGGGAAGGCCGGAGCGGGTGACGAGCTCGCTGAACGTGAGTCCGCCCGAGGAGTCCGCCGCCAGCAGCCGCAGGATGGTCGCGGCGCGAGCCAGTACCTGGACGCCGTTGCGCTGTTCCTTCTCCTCGTCGCGATCCATGTCGATCACGTGTCCTCCATCCTCACGGCCCCGATTCCCAGCCCCTGGGGCACGACCAGCCGCTTCTCCATCACGATCCGAACGGACCGCGTCGTATCACGCCGCTGTGCGCGGCGACAATGATCGCGGCGCGCTCCGGGAGCCCGTCTCGGCGCCCCCGGAGCGTCCGCACGTACGCTCGGCCTCAGGCAGACTCCGCCACAGCGGCGTCCGGCGAGTCGGCCGGCTTGATGTCTTCGCCCGGCAGCGGCGACTCGAGTACGAGCCGGCGTCTCACCGGGAACAGGTGGAGGTTCCAGCGCTTCGCGATGTAGCCCCAGATGCCCTTGGGGGCCACCGTCACCATGATCACGGCGACCACGCCGAGGAGCAGCATGTACAGGGTGCCGTACTGGCTGAGGCTCTGCAGCAGCGCGAAGTAGATGACCGCCCCGATGATCGGGCCCTCGATGGTGCCGAAGCCGCCGATCACGACGATGAACATCATGTACGCCGTCCAGTTGACGGTGAACGCGGCCGTCGGCTGGATGCGCAGGAGGTTCATGGCCACCACGGCGCCGACGACGCCGCAGCCGAACGCGGCGATGACGTACACGAAGAGCTTGGAGCGGAACACGTTGACGCCCGAGCTCTGCGCCGCGAGGTCGTTGTCCCGGATCGCCGTGAGGGCCAGACCGAGGCGCGACCGCAGCAGGAAGTAGACGAGCAGGATCGACCCGACGGCGACGAACAGCGCCAGCAGGTAGGTGCCCGAGATACGCGTGTCGATCGGCAGCCGGGCGGCGGAGATGACGGTCTTGCCGGAGCCGCCGCCGGTCGCCTGGATGTTCGAGACGATCAGCCGCACGACCTCGGCCACGACCCACGTGCCGATGGCGAAGTAGCCGCCGCGCAGGCGGAAGATCAAGGGGGCCACCGGCAGCGCGACCACGACGGCCAGAAGGCCGGCGGCGAACACCGCGATGAACGGGTGCAGCCCGATGACGTCGCCGAGCAGCCAGAGACCGTAGGCGCCGAGGCCGATGTAGGCCTGCTGGCCGACGGAGATGAGGCCCGCGTACCCGCCCAGCAGGTTCCACATCTGGGCGAGAGCCAGCAGCGTGAACAACGTGACCATGTTGCGCATGACGCTGACCTCCGCCCACATCGGGACGCTGGCCAGCACGGCGACGACGATCACGCTGACGACGAGCACGTACTTGTGGATGCGCGTCGAACGCGCGACGCGGAAGGCGGGAGTGGTCACGTCGGGAGTGGTCACGTCAGGCGTGCTCATGCCGTCACCGTCTTCGCGAAGAAGCCGCTCGGGCGGACGGCGAGGACCGTGAGGAAGACCAGGTGGCCTACCACGAGACCCCATCCGGCGCCGAACGCCTGGGTGCCGATCGTCTGGGAGACGCCCAGGACGATGCCGCCCAGCAACGTGCCCCACATGGAACCCATACCGCCCATGATGACCGCCTCGAAGGCGTAGATGAGGCGGAACGAGCCCTGCGTCGGGTCGAAGGTCGTGCGGATCGCCAGCAGCACGCCGGCGACCGCGACGATGGCGAGGGCGATGGCCATCGCCAGCGCGTAGATGTGCTTGTTGTTGATGCCCATGAGCTCGGCGGCCTCGCGGTCGTCGGACGTGGCCCGGAAGGCCCGGCCCAGCTTGAAGCGGGCGAGGAAGAACTCCAGCGCCGCGATCACGGCGATCGCGGCGAGGAACACGATGAGCGGGAACCAGCCGATCGACAACTGGTCGGAGACCTTGACGCTGATGTTCTCGATCGTACCGGCGTCCAGGCCCTGCGAGTCGGCCGAGAACCACATGATCAGCCCGTTCTGGATGATGATCGACAGGCCGAAGGTGACGACGATCGGCCGCGTGTCGTCGACCCCGAGCGTGAGGTTCAGCAGCCCGCGCTGCAGGACGTAGCCGACGAGGAACATGACGATGATCGTGACCACGCTCGCCCAGAGAAGGGGCAGGCCGAACGACTGCACGATGAAGAGCGCGACGAACGCGGCGAGGATGCCGAGGTCGCCGTGCGCCAGGTTGACCATGCGCATGACTCCGAACACCAGAGCCAGGCCGGTCGCGAACAGGGCGTAGAGTCCGCCCAGGAGGATCCCTTGGATTGCTACATTGGCCCAGGTCATGGCGTCACATCCCGAAGTACGCGGCGGTGATGGCTTCGGAGGTGAGGTCGGCAGGCTTACCCTCAAGCGCGACCTTGCCCTCCAGGAAACAGGCGACGTAGTCGGCGACGGTCAGCACGTGCTGCACGTCCTGCTCGACCACGAGGATGGTGTGGCCGCTACCGACCAGCAGCACCATCGCCTCGTAGATGCGCTTGATGACCACCGGCGCCAGGCCCAGGGAGACCTCGTCGAGCAGGAGGAGCTCCGGGTTGGACATGAGCGCACGGCCGATCGCCAGCGCCTGCTGCTCGCCGCCCGACAGGCTCGAGGCCTGCCGCTTCATGAGCGGCTTGAGCAGCGGGAAGAGCTCGGTGACCGACTCGATGTTCCAGTCGCCCTTGCGGCCGCCATACGCGCCGATGACCAGGTTCTCGCGCACCGTGAGGCTGGGGAACACGCGCCGCCCCTCGGGGACGAGCGCGATACCCATGCCCACGCGCTTGTGCGCGGCGAACTGGTCGACCGGCTCGCCGTGGAACAGCACGTGGCCGGAGGTGGGGCGCTGCAGACCGGCGATGGTGCGCAGCAGCGTGGACTTGCCGCCTCCGTTGGCGCCGATGAAGGCGAACGTCATGCCTTCTTCGACCTTGAACGAGACCTTGAAGAGCGCCTGGAAGTCGCCGTAGAAGACGTCGACGTCTTTGAGCTCGAGGACGACATCGCTCATAGCGGCGTCCCCCCCATGTAGCAGGCCTGCACCTCGTCGCTGCACATGACCTCGTTCGGATCGCCCTCGATGAGGTTGCGGCCGAAGCTGATGGCGACGATGCGCTGCACGACCGCGAGGAGAGCGTGGACGATGTGCTCGATCCAGATGATCGAGATGCCCTCGCGGTGGAGGTCCTTGATGGTGTCGATGAGGATCTCCACCTCGCCCTCGGTGAGCCCCCCGGCGATCTCGTCCAGGAGCAGCACTTTGGGGTCGCCGGCGAGGGCGCGGGCGAGCTCGAGCCGCTTGCGGTCGAGCAGGGGCAGAGTCCCCGCCTGCTGGTTCGCCTTCGGCGACAGTCGCGTGAGCTCGAGCGTCTGCACGCAACGCTCGTAGCTCGCGCGCTCCGTCATGCTCCGCCCGTAGGCGGCGCAGACGAGCACGTTCTCGAACACGCTCATGTCCGAGAACGGCTTGGGGATCTGGAAGGTACGGCCGATCCCCGCGCGGCAGCGGTCCTGCCGCGCGAGGCCGGTGATGTCCTTGTCGTTGAACGTGACGCGACCCGCGTCGGGCCGATACACGCCGGTGATCAGATTGAACAACGTGGTCTTGCCGGCGCCGTTCGGCCCGACGATGCCCAGTGCTTCTCCGTCGTGCAGCTGCATGCTCAGGTCGTCGATGACCTGCACACCGCCGAACGACTTCATGAGACCGGTGGTCTCGAGGACCACAGTCATCGGTACTCACCGCCTTGCATCACATCGACCTCCTCGTGTGCAAGGACCTCGGGCATTCGGGTCGAGTCCTGCACAGGTTCTCAGTACTTGATCGGCTCTACTTTGCCGTTCGTCGGGATGGTGACGTCGAACGGGGCTTCCTTGGCGTGCGCCGTGTCGACGAGCAGCAGATCGAACGGGTAGTCGGTGCCCTTCGTCCACATGCCGCCCACGAGCACCGTGCGGCAGACGTTCGGCACCGGGTTCAGCGGGGCGCCGGCGGACCAGGTGATGTGGCCCTGGATGGTGTCCATGTCGGTCGCCTTGATGGCGTCGAGGATGCTCTGCTTGTCCTCCACGTCCTTGGTGCGCTTGAGCGAGTCGACGACGATCTCGAAGACCGCGTAGTGCAGCAGGGTCTGGTTCCACTCCTTGCCGGAGCCGGTCGTCCAGGCGTCGGCGAGCTCCTGGCAGGTCTGGCCGCTGAGGGACGACGTGAATGGATGCCACGGGGACCACCAGCACTCGGTCGTGAGGCCGTAGCCGATGTCGCCGATCGCTTCCATCTCGGCCGGGAAGAGCAGCGCCTTGCCCACGGTGGCGGCGACGGGCTTGAAGCCCTGCTGGTACGACTGCTTCCAGAAGTTCACGAAGTCCGGCGGGATGAAGACGCCGCTGAGGATGTCGCAATCGGCGGACTTGAACTTGCTGATCTGCGGCGTGTAGTCCTCAGTGCCGTCCTGGAACCGGCCGCCGTCCACGACGGTGTAGCCCGCGGCCTTGAGCATCGGCGGCTGACCCGTCTTGGGGTCGGCCCAGCCGAGGCCGTCGGCGTCGTTCGGCCACATCGCGCCGACCTTCTTGTTGGTCTTGAGCTGGTCCCACATGCCGGTGAACACGGCGGTGACGTCCTCGAGGCCCCAGAAGGCGTGGTAGGTCCACGTGAAGCCCACGGCGGGGTCGCCGCCGCGGCCGAAGAAGTACGGCTGCCACGGGCAGTCGTTGGACACGCACGGGATCTGCAGCGCCTCGGCCTGGTCGGCCACGGGGCTCACGGTGTCCGGCGTGGAGGCGACCATCATGACGTCGATGCCGTCGTTGGTGACGAGGTCGCCGGCGACGGTCGCAGCGCGGTTGGAGTCGGACTGCGAGTCCTTGATGATGATCTCGATCGGATGGACGAGGCCGTCGCCGCACATGACGCCGTCCTTGACGGCGGCCTTCCACTGCTCGACGAGCCACTGGTCGGTCTCACCGAAGGCCGCGAGCGGTCCGGTGAGCGGACTGACGAAGCCGACCTTGATCGCGCGGCCGCTGCCGGCATCGGCCGTGCCGCCGCCGCTGTCGTCGCTGCTGCTGCCGCACGCGGCGAGCACGCCACCAAGCCCGCCGGTAGCGCCCAGGGCGATGCCCGTCACGCCGGCAGTCTTAAGGAAGTCGCGACGCGTGATGGGCGTCCTGATGCCCTCCGTCGCCTTGCCGGTCTTGCTGTCGTCAGAACTCATACCGCCTCCTTACGTGGTCCCTCCACCCCGCCACCCCTGTGGGTGACGCGAGCGGCCGGGACCCCCCCGATGGCCTTCTGGTCTCAGACACTGCGAACGGCTGTTCGTATGGGTCGCTTCCACAACCGCCGCGCGCCTGTCAGCGTCGCCTTGTACGGAGTGCTCCACCTCCATGGCTGGTCCACCATACGGACATGCCCTCCCACGATACGGGCATCATATAGCCGGGCAAAGTGGTGTCAAGCACCGTCCGGACAACATGTCCGGCCCCGCTTGTACCACACGGCACAAACTTTCAGGAGCCGTTGACGAGCTCCGGATGCAGCTTCAGACGCTCGATCACCTCAGGCACGGTGGCGGGCTCGAGCTGCATCGAGTGGGCGATGCCGACGAGCCGCTCGACGAGTTGCAGGTTGGAATCCGCCGGGACACCCTTCTCGAGCGTCAGCGTGTCCTCCATGCCCGTGCGTGCGTTCCCCCCCATGGCCAGACCGATGGTCGTCATCGGAAGGTTGGCCTTGGCCACGGCGATGACCTGCCAGCTGGTGCCCTCGGGCAGCTCACGCACCAGCCACGAGAGAAGCTGGGGATCGCCGCGCATGCCGCCGCGGACGCCCATGACGAAGGAGACCTGCAGCGGCTCGACCAGGAGCCCCTTGTGGACCAGGTAGAGCATCATGTCGAGATGCCCGGTGTCGTAGATCTCGACCTCGGGCTTGACGCCGAGCTCGATCATCCGCGCCGCGAGCTTCATCATCTTCTCGGGCGGGTTCTGGAACTCCGCCGGACCGAACGTCATGGTGCACGGGTTGAGGGTCGCCATCGCGGGCCTGGCCTCGACGAGCGCCATGCGCTGCTCGTACGTGAACGCCAGGCCGCCGGTGGACAGCTGCGTGATGCCGGGGCACACCTCACGGACGGCCTCGACGGTGCGCTTCGCGACGTCCAGGTCGGCGGTCATGTTGCCCTGGTCGTCGCGCAGGTGGATGTGGATGACCGCCGCGCCGGCGTCGTAGCAGGCCTTGGCGTCGGCGGCGATCTCCGCCACCGACCCGGGCATGCCGGCGTTGTCCGCCTTGGTGGCCACCGGCCCGGTGAGGGCGGCGGTGATGATCGGTCTGGGCATGTGGCCTCCTCGGAGGTCGTCTGGTAGGTCGCTGGCCTGTCGCGTGCGCGCGCGAGGCGAGGTCATGCCGGCGGGGTCCGGGCGACGTGTCGCCGGATGCGCAGGGACGGGCGGCCGAGCCGCCCGTCCCCTTCGCGTCCGGCGCTCGCCGGCGCCTGTATCGTCCCCGGCGGGGGGCCCGGGAGACGCTCCCGGTGTCCCGCCTCAGAACTCGCGGGGCTCCGGGTACGGGATGGCGACGAGCATGCTCGCCGGCGAGTTGGTGTGGTTCAGGATGGAGCGGGCCTCGTCGGGCGCCAGGTAGACGGAGTCGTACTTCTTGAGGATGGTCTCGCCCTCGTCCGTCTTGACGGTCACCTCACCCTCGAGCACGAAGTACACCTTCTCGAGCGGCGTGGCGACGTACTCGCAGCCACCGCCGGGCAGGAAATGGGAGATGCTCATCCAGAAGTTGCGGGTCTTGCTGACCTCGAAGCCCTGCAGACGCAGGCCGTACACATCGAAATGGCCGGGGGCCTCGTAGCTCGGGGCCTCGTCGTACCTGGTGACCTCCATACTCACTCCTTCTCGAGCCGTGTCCGGGCTCTCTCAACGAAGCCACTCTGGCGAGCGGCACAGTAGTCCAGTCACTCGGAGTGCGGCCATCCTGCGGCGAGGTCACCGAAGGACGGAGCCCCCCGCCGGCGACAGCCGGCGGGGGCTCCGTGCCGCACTCCGTGACGGACCGACCCTGATCGCCTGGAGGCAAGCAGGATCGAGCCGGGTCTCAGTAGCCGGAGGCCGGGCCGTACCCCGTTCCGCAGTACGTGTAGGTGCGATCCGCGACGTCCTTGTTGACGTCGTCCTCTTCGATCTCGGCCACGCAGCGGACCATCGAACCGTCGCCCATGTACCAGCGGATCGGGAAGCAGTAGAAGCGGAAGCGCTTGCCGGCGACCTTGTCCAGGTCGCCGCCGAGGTTCTCGACCCCGACGATGCCGTGACCCAGCATCTGCTTGTGGCAGGGCTCCCAGGTGCCCTCGTTACCGAGCGCCTCGAGATCGCCGAACTTGGCGTCGTACGCTTCCTTGCCGTGCACCTCGATGTAGACCGCCCTCTCGAACTCGGCGTACGCCTCGATGCCGAACTGCTCGATGTACTCCTCGGTGATCGGCTTGCCCGTGTTGCCGGGGAGGTTCATCTGCGGCGGGCCGTTCTTGCCCATCGCGGTGTGCAGCGGGTGGTCGAGGGCCTGCATGTCCATGGCCACGCACTTGACCTTGTGCTTGACGAACCACTTGCCGGCCTCGACGCCGGTGCCGCAGGAGTACTGGTAGTAGTCCTTGGAGTCGTCGAACAGGCGATGCATGCCGGTGTTCAGGACGACGACCATGCCCTCGAGCTCTTCCGGCTTGATGTTGGCGCGCTTGCAGGCGTCCTCGAGGTGCTCGGGCAGGATCAGGCCCCACTTCTCGACCTTGATCTCGAGGCAGACGGCGTCGCCGGTGTAGGCGTCGACCGGCATCTCATGGGTGTAACGAGCGCGCTTGCCGGTGAACTCCTTCTCCATCACGTGACGGGGAGCGTCGGCGTGGGTGCCGGTGTGCTGCACGCAGTCGACGCGCTGCGTGAGGACGCCGCCCTTGGCCATGGTGTGCATCGAGTCGATGACCGGCTTCACGAAGTACGGCCAACGAGGGATCTCCGCGCTGAACGGATGTGTCAGATCAACCCATACCTTCGCCATAATCCTTCTCCATCTCCTTCTTCGATTACCTTGACGACATGCGGGCCGGCAGTCTCTACCGGTCCTCCCGCTCCTTCAGGTCCTGGACGGCTTTGCACAGGTAGTCGAGCAGCTCGGTGCGCAGCCCGGCCTGCTCCTCCGCCGTCCAGGTCTGCAGGCCTGCACCACCGCTCTTGAAGCCCAGCTCGCCCGCGTCGACCCGCTCTCTCAGGAGGGGTGACGCATCGTGCCGGTCCTCAAGATGCGGGAACACGTAGTCGTGGATCGCCAGCACCAGGTCCAGACCCACCAGATCGGCGTTCTCCAGCGGGGCGAGGACCGGCAGCCGCAGGCCGGGGCCGTACTTGAGGCTCTCGTCCACGGTGGCCGCGTCGGCGATGCCGTGCTCCACGATCGAGACGGCCTCACGCCACAGCGCGTGCTGCAGGCGGTTGGCGATGAACCCCGGCACGTCCTTCCTGGCGTGCACCGGGTGCTTGCCGATGGCGCGGTGGAGGTCCATCGTCAGTTCGATGACCCACGGCGCCGTCTCCTCGGTCTGCACGACCTCCACCAGGGGGATGAGGAACGGCGGGTTCCACCAGTGCGTCCCGATGATCCTCTCCCGCCGCTCCGCCTTGCTGGCGATCTCGGTGGGGCTCATGACCGACGTGTTGGTGGCCAGCACCGCCTCGGGCCCGCACAGCTGGTCGAGGCTCTGGAAGATCTGCTGCTTGAGCGTCATGTCTTCGATGACGGCCTCGAGCACGAAGTCCGCCTCGGCGACCGCGTCTTCCATGACCAGCGTGGTGGACACGCGGTCCAGCGTCGGCTCCACGTCCTCGAGCCTGCCCAGACCCCGCTCGGCCAGGAAGGTCAGGTCCTTGCGCATGTTCGGCGCGACCTTGGGCAGCGCCTCCGGCACGACGTCGTACAGGACGACCTCGTAGCCCGCGGCGGCGAAGACCATCGCGCAGCCGGTGCCCATCATGCCGGAGCCGAGCACCGCGACCTTCCTGATGTCTTCGAGTCTTCTCATCCGGCGACGGCGCCGCCGTCCACGGAGAGGACGAGCCCGGTCACGTAGTCGGAGGCGGGAGAAGCCAGGTAGACGGCCGCGCCGATGAAGTCGTCCAGCTCGGCGGCCCGGCCCATCGGGATGCGCGCCATGAAGATCTTGACCAGCTCCGGGTCGTCGCGGACCTGCTGCGTGAGCGGGGTCCAGAAGATCGACGGGGCGATGGCGTTGACGTTGATGCGCTTCTTGGCCCACTCCGTGGCCAGCTGCTTGGTGAGCAGGTGCACGGCGCCCTTGGAGGTCCCGTAGGCCGCGTAGCCGCCCGGGTGACCGAGGAAGCCGCGCACGGAGCCGATCGTGATGATCTTGCCGCCGTTGCCCTGCTTGTCGAACTCGGCGCCCGCGTACTTGGCGCAGAGCATGGTCCCGCGGACGTTGACGTCCATGACCTTCTGCCACTCGTCGATGTCGAAGGTCTCGGCGGGCTGACGGTTGCCGGCCGTGCCGGCCACCGTCACCAGGATGTTGACCTTGCCGAAGTCGGCGATGACCTTCTCCATGGCGGCCTTGACGCTGGCGTCGTCGGTGACGTTCACGGCCGTGGCGGTCGCCTTGCGCCCGATGCCCTCGACCTCGGCCACCATGTCTTCCATGATGTCGGTCTTCATGTCCCAGCCCGCGATGTCGGCGCCGTAGGCGGCGAGACCCTTGCACAGCGCGTGGCCAAGCGTGCCGCCGGCCCCGGTGACCACGGCGACCTTGCCGGTCAGATCGAAGAGCTTCTGCAGTTCCCCTACTGTCTTCCTCGGCGTCTCTTCAGCCATTTCTTCCTCCAGGATCGCGGGTCCGTCTCTGCGGTGTCTTTGTGGTTTCTCTGATCGCCGCCGGACCGCGGACGGGTCGGCGGGTGCTACCCACCTCATGGCGAAATCCGCATCGTGGAATCTGAATTCCGCGATGCAGTCACAATCCTCCCAGTTGACCGGCGATTGGTCAAGCGATTGCCGGGAGCCTCGACGGAGGGTGCACAGAGGTGGCTCCGTGGACGGAGCGGGGTCGGACGCGGGCGGTAGGGCCGGCCTCGCCGAACGGGATCCGGGTCGACGATCAGCTCGACCTCGCCGAGCGTGGGCGCCATCGCGCGGCGTGGACGCCACCGCGCGCACGCGGATGCCGAGCTCAGCCCACCGGGCGGCGGGGACGCCCTGCGTCGCCGCCGACTCGGTGGCGAGCGCCTCGGCTCAGGCGCCGCCCAGTCTGGCCTCGGTCGTCTGCTTGAGCTCGAGCAGCAGGGCGGCGACCCGCGCTTCGCTCTCCTCGAAGCGCGCGGTCGGCATCGGCACCGCGATGGACGCCGAGCGTCCGTCCACGTCCGTGATCGCCACGGCGACGCCGCAGATACCGTGGCGCATCTCCTCGCGCTCGTAGCCGAGACCCGTGGCCCGCGCCTCCTCGAGCTCGCGCAGCAGCGACTCCCGGGTACGCTGATGCCCGTCCAGCGTGGGCTCGAGCCGTCGCGGCAGGCGCCGCAGGATCTCCTCGCGCGGCAGCTGCGCCAGCAGCACCTTGCCGCTGGCCATGGTGTAGGCGGGGAACTGGGCGCCCACCCGCGCGATCGCCATCAGGGCGCGCTGCGGCGCCGGGTGCTGCGCGACGAACAGGACGCGCCCGCCGTCGAGGACGCCGAGGTCGACCGTCTCGTTGAGGTCCATCGACAAGCGCTCGATGAGCGGCTCGAGCACGGCGCGCAGGTCGCGCCGGCCGATCGCCGCCAGGCGGAGCAGGCTGGGTCCGAGCTCCCGGCCGCCGGTCTCGGCGTCGGTGTGCACGTAGCCCACCTGTTCGAGCGCCGTGCAGATGCGGTGCACCGTGGTCTTGGGCAGACCCGTCTGCGCCGCGAGCTGGGCCAGGCTGCGGCCGCCGTCAGGCTCCGCGAGGGCGGTCAGGATCGCCGCCGCCCGGGTGATCACCTGCATGCCGCCTTCTGCGCCCTCTTCGTCGGACCGCTGTCTCGCCATGTGTCCCCTCTCGCGTCACGCGTCGCCTTCCTGCCACGCCTCGATCTGCACGAGACACGAGTTCGCCGCGAGGGCGTGCGCCTTGCGGATCATCATCCGGCTCGGCGTGAGCAGGTTCATGCAGCCGCCCCTGTCGGGGGAGTTCCCCGGCTCGCCCACGGGCTCGTAGACGGCAGACGACTCGTAAGAGTGCACTGTACCTGCCGGGACGCGTTCCGTCAGCCGGACCGCGCAGATCACCGCGCCGCGATCGTTGAAGACGCGCACGAGCTCGTGCTGGGCGAGACCCCGCGCGGCCGCATCCTTGGAGTTGACGCGCACGATCCAGTAGTAGCGGCCGTCCACGAGGACGCGGTGGTCGGTCACGTCGTTCACGATCGCGTGCTTGCCGTCGCTCTGCGTGTGGAAGCTGTGACGCGGGTGCGGCGTGATGAGCTGGAGCGGGTACTTCTCGTAGAGCTCCGACGTGTGCGGTCCCTCCCAGGATGGGACGTAGCGCATGATCGGTCCGCGCTCCGGGTCGTCGGGGTCGAACCGCTTGAGGCTCGAGGCCTCGAACTCGATCTTGCCCGACTGCGTCTGCAGCCCCATGCCGAACTCCTCGGTGTAGTCGGCCGGCAGAGGAGTGAGCTCCGGCGTGTCCTTGGCGCGACCCTCCGCGAACCAGCGGTACGAGACCGGGTCGCGACGTACCGGCGGCGGCGCCGGGACCACGTAGTACCCCTTCTTGAGGAAGTCCTTCCACGAGACGGCGCGTGGCAGATCGGTCGCGTCGAACAGCCGCTTGCACCAGTCCAGCTCCGTGACGCCCTCCGAGTACATCGAGCCGATGCCCAGCCGGGTCGCGAGATCGAGGAAGATCTGGTGGTCGGAGCGCGACTCGCCGAGCGGCTCGATGCACTTGTGCTGCATCACGGCGACGCGGTGGTTGCACTGCGTGAACGCGTGCTGGATGTACCCGCCGCAGTTGGCGAACTCGCTGATGTCCCAGCGCTCGAAGTTCGTGCAGGCCGGGAGGATGACGTCGGCGAACTTCGTCTCCCCCTCCATCCAGATGCCCTGGTTGACCACGAACTCCAGCTTGTCCGAGCGATACATGCGCGCGAAGCGGTTGGTGTCGGTCATCGTGCCGAAGTGCGAGCCACCGTACTTGTAGTACATCTTGATCTCGCTGTAGCCCGGCGCCGGGTAGTCGAAGCGCTGGAACTGGCCCTCGATGGACTTGGCGTCGGTGGGATAGGCCTCGCAGTGGCCGTCGAGCACCGCCTCCGGGATCTTGAGACGCGGCACCACCTGGGTCACCGTGTTGACGGTGGGCAGCTGCGGCATGCGCTGGTACATGTTGATGCTCAGCGCGGTGCCGGTGAGATCGCCGGAGTAGCCGCCCTCGGCGTACCCCGGGAAGAAGAAGTGCGTGTCCAGCGGCGTGCCCTGCTGCAGGCAGCCCATGTTGACGCCCGGCTTGCCGAGGCCCTGCATGGCCATGAGGCACACGACGCCGCGCGCCCAGTCGGTGCCGGTGGCCGTGCGGCAGGCGCCGCCGAAGCCGATGAGGCCGCCGGCGGCGAGGTACGTCTTCCTAGTCCCCCAGGCGCGCGCGAGGGCACGCAGCTCGCGCGCCGCGACGCCGGTCTCGGCCTCCTGCCACTCCGGCGTCTTGGGGACGCCGTCCTCCTCGCCGAGCACGTAGGCCTCCCACTTCTCGAAGCCCTGCGTCCGCTGCGCCACGTAGTCCTTGTCGTACAGCCCCTCGGTCATCCACACGTGGGCGATGGCGAGGACCATGGCGCTGTCGGTCCCCGGCCGCGGGGCGATCCACTTGCCGCCGAGGAACTGCGCCGTGTGGTTGTGGAACGGGTCGATGTGGACGCAGGGGAGGCCGAGGTCCTTGAGCCACTGGCGGCGCACGGTGCCGTCGTGTGCCCCGTAGACGCCGCTCGTGGCCTCCGGGTCCGAGGACCAGAACACCACCATCTCGGCGTGCTTGAGCAGGTCCTCCACGGTGCCGTAGGTCTCGCCGCCGCCGTTGCGCGCACTCTGGCCCCAGTGGTGCGCGGCGCCCCAGTACCAGCCTTCCCAGCTGTCCGGGTTGTGCATGACCGGGGACCACCCGATCATGTTGAAGAAGCGGATGCGGGCGCTGAGCCAGTAGCCGAGCACGCCCCAGGTGTGGTGCGAGCCGCTGCCGTTCATGATCGCGCCGGGCCCGTGGTCACGCTTCACGCGCTTGATCTCGGAGGCCACGAGGTCGAGTGCCTCGTCCCAGCTGATGCGCTCGTAGCCCGAGGTGCCGCGGTTCTGCGGATTGCGCTCGCCGTCGGGGTCGAAGTCCACGCGCTTCATGGGGTGGAGCAGGCGGTCGGGCGAGTAGATGAGGCTCTTCCAGGCGAGCGTGTGCGAGCAGACGGTCGTCTTGCGCGGCGGGGTGAAGCTGTGGCCGCGCGCCTCGATCGTCCACGGCTGGGCGTCGTCCTCGTCGAACTCGATGGGCGTGATGCGCAGGATGCGGCCGTCCCGGACGTACACGAACACCGGCCCGCCGTTGGTGTTGCTGGTGAAGCGGCGCACGCCGCCGCCGGCGTCCACGCCGAACTCGAGGCCGGCGGTGAGCATCATCTGCAGCGTCTCGGAGAACCACACCGCCAGGTCGTCGGGACCCTCGACGCTCATCTGGAAGTTCTTGAGCGCGTCGATGAACTCGAGGTAGTCGCGGCCCGGCTTCATCACGCGGACCGCGACCTCCGCCGAATCGAAGGTCATGGTGAGGTCCGGCGCCGGATGCAGGCCGGAGCGCGAGCGGACCTTGCCGTCGCGGATGGTGAAGGCCCGCCCGCGGGCGCGGCCGGCCAGACGGATCTGGGCCACCAGGTCGCGCTCGCGCAGGCGCGCGGCGAACTCGGGGTAGCGGCGCGCCTGCGCGCGAAGCGCGACCTCGAGCCCCGCCAGCGTCGCCGTGAACTGCGCCTCGGCCGCCGCGCTCTTCGCCTGCCCCGCCACCCGCGTCGCCGTCCGGCGCCCGTTCTTGCCAGCCATGCCGTCCCTCCGTGCCGCGCGGCGCCCTCACAGCGCCGATTCGTTCCACTGTTCGGAATGACCATTCCGTCTAATGGTACGCTAACGGACGATGAACGGCGCGTCAAACGTTCCGGCGCCGGCGTGGGGCGGCAACCGCGGTGTCGAGTGCGGGGGGTGACTCCGTACGCAGGAATGGGGCGCCCGCCCTCGGGGGGAAGGCGGACGCCCCGAACGACTCGCAAGGGAAGCGCTTGCGAGACGCCTCTTCGGCTCGGCGGATCAGGTGCGCTTCAGCTGCACCCGGCCGAGGTCAGCACTCTCGATCAGTACGCGAGGGGCTGCAGTTCGCCCTGGGTCGGCACTTCGGTGGCCTGCGAGTTGTTCACCACGACCAGGTCGTAGGGGTACTTGGTGCCCTTGATCCACTGGCCGCCCGTGATCGGCGTGGTGCAGACGTTCGGCACCGGGTTGAGCTTCTTGTCGCTGCTGCTCCACGTGATCTGGCCGCCAATGGTCTGCATATCGGTGGCGGCGATGGCGTCGCGGATGTTCGCCTTGTCGTCCACGTTCGTCGTGCGCTTGAGCGCGTCGGCGACGACCTCGAAGATCGCGTAGTGGAGGATCGGCTGGGTCCACTGGGCGTTGTTGTCCGTCTCGTACTGGTCGGCGAGCTCCTTGCAGGTCTGGCCGGTGAGCGACGACTTGAACGGGTGGTTCGGCGACCACCAGCACTCACTGGAGAGGTTGTAGCCGATGTCGCCGAGCGCCTCGAGCGACTGCGGGAACAGGAGGGCCTTACCCACGGTGGCGATCATCGGGTTGAAGCCCTGCTGCAGCGACTGCTTCCAGAAGTTGGTGAAGTCCGGGGGAAGCATGACGCCGCTGAGGATCTGCGCGTCGGCCGACTTGAACTTGCCGATCTGCGCGGAGTAGTCGTCGGTGAGATCCTGGTAGCGGCCGCCGTCGATGACGGTATAGCCGCCCGCCTTGAGGACCGGCGGCTGGCCGGTCTTCTCGTTGGCCCAGGCGAGGCCGTCGCCGTCGTTCGGCCACATCTCGGCGACCTTCTTGTTGGTCTTGAGCGAGTCCCACATGCTGACGAAGGTGGCGGTGATGCCCTCGAGGCCCCACCAGCTGTGATACGTCCACTCGAAGCCCACGGCGGGGTCGCCGCCACGGCCGAAGAAGTAGGCCTGCCACGGGCAGTCGTTGGTGACGCACGGCTCCTGCATGGCCTCACAGGTGTCGGCCACCGGCGGCACGGTGTCCGCCGTGGACGCGGCCATGATGATGTCGCAGCCGTCGTTGGTGATGAGGTCGCCCGTGACCGTCGCCGCGCGGTTCGTGTCGGACTGCGTGTCCTTGACGATGAACTTGATCGGGTGCGTCTGGCCGTCGCCGCACTTGAGCCCACCGGCGACCGCGGCCTCCCACTGCTTGACGCACCAGGCGTCCGGGATGCCGAACGAGGCGAGCGGACCGGTGAGCGGCGTCACGAAGCCGATCTTGATCTCGCGGCCGTCGCCGCTGCCGCCGCCGGAACTGTCGTCGCTGCTGCCGCAGGCCGCGAGAGCGCCCGTGAGGCCGCCGCCGACACCCAGCGCCGCGCCGGCCAGGGCGCCCATCTTCAGGAAGTCGCGGCGCGACACCTTGCTGTCGGCCACTCCACCGCCTGTCATCGGGCCCGTCCGGCCGTCGTTCTCAGTACTCATCTCTCGTCCTCCCCGGATGCTCACAATGCGGACACGTTGCTCACATTATGATGCATAGTATGGGAGACGGAGCGAAAACGTCAAGAGTCCGTGTGGTGACGGGACGGCGGCCGGGCAGCGCTGGAGGCGGACTGCCGGGGCAGCCGCAGGGCAGCCCGCGGCCAGAGGGACGCGCCTACCCTTGGAGAGCGCGCGGCGACCCGAGCAACGCGCGGTGCGCCAGGTCGCGCTGGCGCAGCACGGCGCTCGCGAGCGCGTCTTCGCGCCCGTTGAAGCGCACGGCGGGTACCTCGACCGTCAGGGCGCCGACGGCGCCGACGGCATCGCGGACGGGCGTGGCCAGTGCGCAGACGCCCATCACGTACTCCTCGTGGTCGAACGCGATCCCGGTCCTGCGTATCTCCTCGAGCTCGCGGAGGAGCGCGGCCTTGTCGGTGCCGGTGTTCGGCGTGTACCGCTTCAGCGTCTTCGGCAGCTCGCGCTCGGCCTCCGCGGGCGAGAGCTCCGCGAGCAGGGCCTTGCCGCTGGCCGTGCAGTACAGGGGAAGCCGGGCGCCCATGTGCGCCACGACGCGGAGTCCCTGCACGGCGACGAACTGGTCCACGAAGAGCGCCTCGCCGCTGTCGAGCACCGCGAGGTCGATGGTCTCTCCGAGCTCGTTGGAGAGATCCTTCATGAACGGCCGCAGGTCGTGCCGCAGCCCTCCGTAGGACGAGCCCGCGATCACCAGGAAGGCCGGGCCGACGGCGTACCGGCCGGACGCGACCTGGCGGACGAAGTCCTCGTCCATCAGGGCGCGCAAGATGCGGTAGACGGTGGGACGGGACAAGCCGAGCCGCTCGACGAGTTCGGCCGTCGTCAGGCCATCGGTCGCGGTCGCCAGCTCGCGGCAGATCTCCGCGGCGCGGGCGATGACCTGCACGCCCATGCGCCGGTCAGGCGACTGGTCGGCCATGTCCGTTGTCTCGTGGTCGCTCAAGCTCGGATCTCCGTACGATCGGGTGACAGAACAGCATGGCGGCTTCGACACCGCGTGGCCGCCCCTTAACACTAGTACCACACCTCGACGGGCCCGCGACACCTGCAGCCTCACAAGAGAGTCGCAGGGACCCCGGAAAGGCGAGAAGGGGCGCCGCCCAGCATGGACTGGACGGCGCCCCTGAGGCGCCTCGCGGCCGTGGAGCGCCGCGGGCTGTGCCGCGGGGAAGGAGGGCAGGCGGGGGGTCGGCCCTCCGGGGGGTCCCGCGGCGATCTTCGGGCCGGCGCCCGTGAGCGGCGCCGGCGGCTGCTCCTAGGCCTTCTCCAGGACCACCGTCCCTGCGTTCAGGCTGGCGTCCACCTGCACGGTCAGCTCGACGGGCTTGTAGCCGTCGGCCTCGATGCGGACCACGTACTCGTGGCCCGGCGTGAGGAAGTCGACGGCGACCTCGCCGAAGATGTCGGTCGAGCCGTGGCCGGCGACGCTGCCGTCGCGCAGCACGGTCACCGACGCGCCCTCGGCGCACTCGTCGCTGTCGCCGTAGACGACGCTGCAGCCGACGAAGGCCTTCTCCCAGCGGTGCAGGTTCTTGTAGTACACGCGGGGCTTGGTCCCGAGGGAGTCCCGGTAGCGCTCGAGGCCCTCCTCTTCGACCATCCGCTCCACGTCGTCCTCCTCGGCGAGCACGAGCTTGATCGCCTCGGTCGGGCAGACCTGGCTGCACCGGGTCTCGGTCCAGCCGTCGTCGAGCAGGTGCGCGCAGCCGGTGCACTTCTGCGCCAGCTCCTTCTCCTCGTTCCAGTAGATGGCCGAGTACGGGCAGCTGGAGACGATCTCCTTGCGGCCCTTGGCCTTGACCGGGTCGATGATGACGAGGCCGTCGGGGCGCTTGTAGACGGCGCCGTCGACGGTGAGGCACGGCGCCTCGTCGCAGTGCATGCACGGCATCGGCAGGTACGCGGTCTGCACGATCGGGTACTGGCCGCGCTCCTTGCGCTTGATGTTCATCCAGCGATGGCCGTGCCAGGGCTGGGCCGCCGAATACGGCGGGAAGTCGTTGTCGACGAACTCGTCCTTGTCGGCCAGGAAGCAGTCGTTGCAGTCGTGGCAGCGGGCGACGTCGACGATCAGGTGCCAGCTCTTCATGAAGCCTCCCCCTCCCACTTCTCGATCTGGATCAGGCAGGAGTTGTTGGACATTGCCTGGGACGTCGGGGTGATCGTCCGCATGTTGGTGAGGATGTTGACGCAGCCGGCGATGTCGATGGACTCGCCCGGCTCGCCCTGCGGGATGTACTCCGCGCAACTCTCGTAGGAGTGTACCGTGCCCGGCGCCACCCGCTCGGTGAGCTGGGCCGACAGGATCACGGCGCCGCGGTCGTTGAAGGCGCGCACGAGGTCGCCTTCGGCGATGCCCCGCGCCTTCGCGTCCACGCTGTTCAGGCGCATGATCCAGTACCGGTGGCCGTCCTCGTGCAGGATGCGGTGTTCGTCGATCTCGTTGAGCCACGTGCCCTTGGAGTCGCCCATCGTGTGGAAGCTGAAGCGCGGGTGCGGGCTCACCATCTGCAGCGGGAACCTGTCGTACAGCTCGGTGGTGTGGTGACCCTCCCAGCTGGCGATGAACTGCGGGCCCATGGCCGGCCGCTCCGGGTCGACGACGTCCATCTCGAGGTTCTTGAGCGTCTTGCTCACGAACTCGATCTTGCCCGACGGCGTCTGCAGGCCCTTGAAGCCGACCGTGTCGCCGGGGCGGGGGCCCCAGTCGGGCGTGTCGCGCTTGCGGCCCTCGGCGAACCAGCGCATGGCCGGGGTGCTCTTGTAGTCGTCGGGGAACGGCACGACGACGTAGCCCTTCTTCTCGAACTCCTCCCACGTGGTGATCTTGGGGAGGTCGGTCGCGTCGAAGTACGCCTTGCACCAGTCCAGCTCGTCCATGCCGCCTTCGGTGAAGACGTCGCCCATGCCCATGCGCTCGGCGACGGCGGCGAAGATGTCGTAGTCCGACTTGCTCTCGCCGAGCGGCTCGATGCACTTCTTCTGGAAGACGATCACGCGGTGGTTGGTCTGGTTGTGGTTGTCCGGGATGTAGCCCGAGCAGTTGCCGAACTCGCTCATGTCCCAGCGCTCGAAGTTGGTGCAGGCCGGCAGGATGATGTCGGCGAACTTGGCCTCGCCCTCCATCCAGATGGACTGGTTGACCACGGTGCGGACGCCGCCCTCGCGGTACGCCTTCACGTAGCGGTTGGTCTGCTGCATGGTGCCGAAGAACGAGCCGCCGTAGCGCCAGTACATGGTGACGAACGGGTAGCCCGGCGCCGGGTACTGGTACTTCTGCATCTGGCTCTGGATCGACGGGCCGCAGAAGCCCTTGCCGCGCCACTCGAACTTCTCGTGCATCATCGCCTCGGGGATGCGCAGGCGCGGGATGGCGATGCCCTCGGTGGAGTCGTGCGCGTTCACCGTCGGGTGCAGCCCGGTGCTGTGGGCGAAGATGCGGTAGAGCATGCGGTAGCCGGCCGCCGACTTCTCCGGGTCGCCGGACATGCCGCCCTCGGCGTAGCCGGGGAACACGAACGAGCAGTCCGACGGCGCGCCCTGGGACGTACCCCAGATGTTGACGCCCGGCTTGCCGTAGCCCTGCATCGCGGCGAGCGCCACCATGGTGCGCGCCCACTCGTTGCCGGTGGCCGAGCGGCAAGCGCCGCCCCAGCCGCCGAGACCGCCGGCGGCGAGCATGACCTTCTTGCTGCCCCACTCGCGCGCCAGGGCGCGGATCTGCCGGGCGGGGATGCCGCACTCGCTCTCGGCCCAGTCCGGCGTCTTCGGCACGTCGTCCGTCTTGCCGAGGACGTAGTCCTTCCACTCGTCGAACCCGGTGGTGCGCTCGGCGACGTACTCCTTGTCGTAGGTGCCCTCGACGAGCCACGTGTAGGCGATGCCGAGGCCGAAGGCGACGTCGGTGCCGAGGCGCGGCGCGAACCACTTGTCGGAGAAGAGTTCCGCCGTCGGGTTGTAGTAGGGATCGACGAACACCATCTTGATCCCGAGTTCCTTCATCCAGTAGCGGCGTGAGGTGCTCTCGAAGGCGGAATAGATGCCGCCGCCGGTGGACTCCGGGTCGGCGGACCAGAAGACGACCATCTCGGTGTGCTTGAGCGCGTCCTCGAGCAGGTCGTACTGCTCCGGGATGCCGAGGCGGTGGCTGTTGCCCCACATCGGCATGGCGCCCCAGTGCCACCCCTCCCAGCTGTCGGGGTTGTGGGCCGTGTGGACCATCCCCATCAGGTTGAGGAAGCGGTAGTAGGCGCTGTGGCGGTAGCCCAGGTTGCCCCACAGGTGATGCGAGCTGCAGGTGGTGAGGATCGAGCCGGGGCCGTTCTCGCGCTTCTCGCGGATGAGTTCGGTGGTGACGAGGTCGAGCGCCTCGTCCCAGCTGATCTCCTCGTAGCCGGAGATGCCGCGGTTCTGCGGGTTGCGCGCGCCCTCGGGATCCCAGTCGACGCGCTTCATGGGATGCAGGATGCGCTTCGGTGAGTACACCAGGGAGCGCGACGCCTGGGCGTGCGGCGAGAGGGTCGTGCGGCGCGGCGGCATGAACTTCCTGCCCCGCGCCTCGATCACCCAGTCACCTTTGTCGTCGTCGGCCAGGTCGATCGGGTACATGCGGACGATCCTGCCGTCCTCCACGTCCACGAAGACCGGGCCTCCGGTCGTGCAGTTTGTGAGTCGCTGGACTTCGCCCATACTCGTGTGACCTCGCTTCCCGAGATGCAACGTGGCGACCGACCGAGGCCGCCCGCGTTCCCCCGAACGCCATTCATCCACGATGCGGACGTGCTGTACCGCATCACGGGCATCGTATCGTCGCCGACGGGCAAGTCAAGCGCGGCCGCCGCTTCGGCCCGCCGCGCCGCATGCGCTACACTCCTTCCTCGCGATGAGCCCCCAGAGGACAGACCCTGTACCCGTGCGGATCGGCGTCCTGCTCGCCGGCGGCGAGTCGCGGCGCATGGGCCGCGACAAGCGCGGACTGCGCCTCGATGGCGAGACGCTTCTCCAGCGGAACCTCGCCTTTCTCGGCGACCACTTCCCCGTGCTCGGCCTGTCGGTCCGGAGCGCTGAGCAGGCGCCGGTCGATCTGCCGGACGGCGTCGTCGTGATCCCCGACGAAGTCCCGGGCTCGCCGCTCGCCGGCCTCGCGTCGATCCTCGGCCGCTTCGACGAGCCCGTGTTCGCCATGGCGGCCGACCTCATCGCGCCCGAGCCCGGCGCGGTCGCGCGGGTGCTGGAGGCGTTCCACGGAGTGGACGTCGCCCTCCCGGTCGCCGAGGACCATCTGGAGCCGCTGCACGCCGTCTACGGTCCCGGCTGCCTGCCGCACATGCGGGCGCTGCTCGCCGCCGGAGCGCACAGCATCCTTGACCTCTTCCCTCTCGTGCGCGTCGCCCGCGTGCCGTTCGCCGACACGGCGCCGTTCTTCAACGTGAACACGCCGGCCGACTGGGTCGAGGCGCAGCGCCGCCTCGGCGGCGGCGGCGCCGAGCCGGCCCCGGAGGACGGGCCCGCGCGCAGCGCCGGAGGTCCGGTCGTCCTCGGGGTCGTCGGCCGGCCCAACAGCGGCAAGACGACGCTCATCGAGAAGCTGATCCCGGAGTTCACGCGGCGCGGCCTGCGCGTCGGCGCCGTCAAGCGCGTGGCCAGGTTCGACATCGACATGCCCGGCAAGGACTCGTGGCGTCACGGGCAGGCCGGCGCCGACGCCTACACAGTCGCGTCGGCGTCGAAGCTCGCCTTCGTCGCGCGCAGCGACGAGGAGGCGAGCCTCAGGGAGATCGTCGCGCGCTACTTCGCCGGCTACGACGTCGTCGTCTGCGAAGGGTATCGCCGGGAGGCGCCCGACGTCGTGGAGGTCTTCCGCGCGGGCGCCGGCTACGAATCCACCGTCTGCGAGCCCGGCGAGCCGCTGGCGCTCGTCACCGACGCCGGCCTGGCGCACGACCGCCGCTTCGGGCTCGACGACGGCGCCGGGCTGGCCCGGTTCCTCGTCGAGCGCCTCGGACTTACCGCTCGCGCGTGAAGGCCCGAGCGGCGCCTCGCGGCGCCGCTCGGGCCTTCGTCACGCTCCCCCGAGCGAAGCCGACGTCCTTACGCGTCCGTCTCCATCACGTTCTCAAGCACGACGAAGTCGGGCATGGAGATGTTGCCGGTGGCCCACTTGATCGCCTCGTTCAACTCCAGACCCTCGGCGTGCTCCTGCGCCTGCCCCGCCGTCTCGAACTCGAGGACCACCCAGACGTCGTTGGAGTCGGTCGCGTTCTGATGCACGCGCGCGCCCTTGCAGCCAGAGCGACGGCGGCGCTCCTGGTCGTCCAGGAACACTTCCTTGAACGTCTCGTAGTCGCCGACCTTGTGATGGATGATGAGCAGCGCCATCTGAGAGCCTCCGATCCGGGGGGACGAGCGCCGTCACCATAGCGAACCGGGCCCGTCGTGAAAAGGGTTCGTGTGCGAAGACCGCGCGCTGTGGCTGGGACGCTGGCGCGTCCGCGGCCGCCGGTGGTACTCTCTGGACGTCCATCTCCAAGCCCTTCGTCCTAAGGCTCCGGCTACGGGCGCTGGGCCGTACCACGGACAGACCGTGGGGCGGCGATGTGTGGTCGCCGTCGTGGGCCCGGGCGGAAACGCCCGGACCTCCCCGTGCTTGGAAAGGAGCCAGGGACATGACCATCCCGACCCATGACGGTCGGGCCGTCGACGCCGAGCCGAAGGGCGAGGCGCACGCGACGGCCCCTCCGTCACACCACCCCCCTCGAGGCGGGCGCGGCCGCGCCGCCAGGACAAGACGACCCGGCGCGACCTCGCCGCCCTTCCGGTTGCTCTCCGTCGTCGCGCTGCTCGCCATGCTGGCGCTCATGGTCTCCTCCTGCGGCACGGCGTCGGACGCGAGTGCCGGTCAGTCGCGCGCGCTCAGCGTCTTCGCGGCGTCGTCGCTGACCGACGCGTTCACCCGGCTGGGCACTGACTTCACGGCCGCCCATCCGGACGTGAAGGTCGACTTCAACTTCGCCGGCAGCAACGACCTGGTGACGCAGGTGCAGCAGGGGGCGCCTGCGGACGTGCTCGCTACCGCCGACGCGACGAGCATGGACAAGGCCGGCGACCTCACCGGGCCGTCGACCGCGTTCGCGGCCAACAAGCTCATCATCGCGGTCGCGCCGGGCAACCCCGAACACATCACGGGGCTCGCCGACCTGGCCCGCAAGGACCTCAAGGTCGTGCTGGCGGCGCCGGAGGTGCCCGCCGGCAAGTACGCCGAGGAGGCCCTCGCCAAGGCCGGCGTGACCGTGGAGCCCGTCTCCCTGGAGGTCTCGGTCAAGGGCGTCGTCACCAAGGTCTCCCTCGGTGAGGCCGACGCCGGCATCGTCTACGTCACCGATGTCGCCGCGGCGGACGGCAAGCTCGAGGGAGTCGCGATCCCCGACGACCAGAATGTGATCGCGACCTACCCCATCGCCACGCTGAGCGACGGCGAGCATCCCGATGACGCCCAAGCGTTCATCGACCTCGTCCTCTCCGCCGACGGCCAGAAGATCCTCGCCGACTACGGGTTCCTGCCGGCGCCGTGAGCAGGCGCCGGGGCAAAGAGACCCTCAAAGGGGCGCCCCTCGGCGACGGCGCCGTCTCGGGCCTGCGCGCGGACGCGCGCGGGCCCGAGACGGCGGGCGGTCTGGCCGTGGTCGCCGGAGACGCGATCGCCCCGCCGCAACGCCCCGAGCCGGCGCCGTGGTGGGCGCCCGCGGCGGACGGCAGGCGTGCCCCGCGGCCCAGCCGCGACAAGGCGCCGCTCGGCTTCGTGCCGCTCGCCGTGGTTGCGGTCGCGTTCCTCACCCTGCCGCTGATCGCCCTCGTCGTGCGCGCCCCCTGGCGCAGCCTGCCCGGCGACCTGACCGCGCCCGGCGTGCTCACGGCCCTGCGCCTCTCGCTGATCTGCTCGGTCGGCGCCCTGTGCCTGTCGCTCGTCTTCGGCGTCCCGCTCGCGTGGCTGCTGGCGCGGGTCCGCTTCCGCGGCCGCAACGTGGTCCGCGCCCTGGTGCTGCTGCCCATGGTGCTGCCGCCGGTCGTCGGCGGCGTCGCCCTGCTGCTGGCGTTCGGCCGCAACGGCCTGGCCGGGCAGTGGCTGGACCGCCTCTTCGGCATCACGCTGCCGTTCTCGACGGCGGGGGCGATGCTGGCGGAGACCTTCGTCGCCATGCCGTTCCTCGTCATCACCGTCGAGGCGGGCATCCGCGCCATGGACCGGCGCTACGAGGACGCCGCCGCGACCCTGGGCGCCGGGCGCTGGCGGACCTTCCGCCTGGTCACGCTGCCGCTGATCGCGCCGGCGCTCCTGGCGGGAGGCGCCCTATGCTGGGCGCGCGCCCTCGGCGAGTTCGGGGCCACCATCACCTTCGCCGGCAACCTGCCGGGGACGACCCAGACCATGCCGCTCGCCGTGTACCTGGCGCTGCAGAACAACGTCGACGCGGCGATCACCCTGAGCCTCGTCATGCTGGCGATCTCGCTGGCGGTGCTCGTCGGCCTCCGCAGCCACTGGTTCCCGTCGCGATGAATGACCTTGGGACACACAGCATCGGAGGGTCGTCGTGAGCCTCGAAGCCACCGTAGGACTGCAGAGAGGCACGCTGGACCTCGACGTCGAGCTGACCGTCCGGAGCAGCGGAGTGGTCGTGCTGCTGGGGCCGAACGCCGCCGGCAAGACCACGCTCCTGCGGGCGCTCGCCGGGCTCGTGCCGCTGGAGCGCGGCAGGGTCTCCCTCGACGGCGTGGTCCTCGAGGACACGGCGGCCGGCCTGCGTGTGCCCACGGAGAAGCGTCCCGTCGGGGTGGTCTTCCAGGACTACCTGCTGTTCCCGCACATGACCGCGCTCGAGAACGTCGCCTTCGGCCTGCGCTCTCGCGGCGCCGGCCGCGCCGCCGCGCGGGAGCAGGCCCTGGCCATGCTCGACCGCATGGGCCTGGCGGACCTGGTCGCGGCGAAGCCCAGGACGCTCTCGGGCGGGCAGGCCCAGCGGGTCGCCCTGGCGCGGGCGCTCGCCACCGACCCGCGCCTGCTCCTGCTGGACGAGCCGCTCTCGGCCATGGACGCCGGCGCACGCGCCGAGCTGCGCCGCGGCCTCTCGCGTCACCTCTCCGAGTACGAGGGCACCTGCCTGGTGATCACCCACGACCCGATCGAGGCCATGACGCTGGGTGACCAGCTGGTCGTCCTCGAGGCGGGTCGCGTGGTCCAGGCGGGCAGCCCGGACGAGCTCTCGTCGCACCCGCGCTCGCGCTACGTGGCGGACATGCTCGGCCTGAACCTCTACCGAGGCCGGGCCGAGCAGGGCACCGTCCTGGTCGCCGGCGGCCGCCGCCTGGTCGCCGCCGACCCCATGCCGGAGGCCGGCGACGTGTTCGCCGTCATCCCGCCCCGGGCGGTAGCGCTGCACCGCGTGCTGCCCGAAGGCTCGCCCAGGAACGTGTGGAAGGGCGTCGTCGAGGATCTCGACATCGTCGGCAACCACGTGCGCGCGCACGTGAGCGGTGAGCTGCCGATCATCGCCGAGGTGACGCCGGGAGCCGTGGCCTCCATGCACCTGGACGACGGCGGCCCCGTGTACGTGGCCGTCAAGGCCGTCGAGGTCGAGGTGTACGAGGCGTGAGCCCGGGTTTCCTCGCGCCGGCTTCTTCGCTACGCTGCACGGCATGACCGAGCAGAAGGACACCCTGGACGCCGCCAGGCCCGCCCTCGTCGCCATCGTCGGCAAGAGCGACTCCGGCAAGACGACCCTGGTCGAGAAGGTCGTGCCGGAGCTCGTCAAGCTCGGCCTGCGCGTCGGCACCGTCAAGCACGACGCGCACTCCTTCGAGATCGACCACCCCGGCAAGGACTCCTGGCGGCACGGCCAGGCCGGCGCCGAGGCCTACGTCATCGCCTCGCCCGAGCGCCTCGCCTTCATCACCAAGCTCGACGGCGAGCTGCCGCTCACGGAGATCGTCGGCCGCTACTACGGCGGCTTCGACATCGTGGTCGCCGAGGGCTACAAGCGAACCGCCCCGCACCGGGTCGAGCTCTTCCGCGTCGGCGCCGGGCACTCCGAGCCCCTCTGCGCCCCCGGCGAGGCCATCGCGCTCGTCACCGACGCGGATCTGGAGCACGAGCACAAGTTCGGCCTCGAGGACGGCGCGGGTATCGCGGCGTTCCTCGCCGAGCGTCTCGCCGTCCTGCGCGAGTACTAGATCCCGGGCGCCGTGAGGCGCCTCCGCCCGAAGGGACCGGCGCCGATCGCAGGCTCAGCTGCATAACGCCGTCCTCCGCTTGACACCACTCCCCTCGCGAGAAACGATGTTCCATGATGCGGTATAGACAAATCCGCATCGTGGACTACTACCCTGGAGTCACGCGCGTCGGCCATCGCGCCCGACTCCATGTCGGCGACCATGGGGAGGTGCGAGTATGGCGGAGGACATGAGCAAG
>CAVQLY010000006.1:0-105752 GCA_963713475.1 uncultured Thermoleophilia bacterium | reverse complement strand
CGGGCAGGGCGCCAGCACGTTGATGAACGTGGCGCCCGGCGTGTCCAGTGCCTTCGCCGACTTGCGCACGAGGTCGCGCGGGTCGTGCGGCGAGGCCTGGGCCACGTAGCCGAGCTCGTGGGCGATCATGATGTCGGTGAGGTTCTTGCGGTTCTGGATCTTGCCAGACTGCGCCTTGCCCACCGGGCTGGTGGTGGTCCAGGCGCCCTGCGGCGTCGCGCCGGAGCGCTGGAAGCCGGTGTTCATGTAGGCGCCGTTGTCGTAGCAGACGTACAGCATCTGGTGGCCGCGTTCCATGGCGCCGGAGAGCGACTGCAGACCGATGTCGTAGGTGCCGCCGTCACCGCCGAACGCGATGAACTTGGTCTCCTCCGCCATGAGGCCCTTCTTCTTGAGGGCACGGTACGCGGTCTCGACGCCGGAGAGCGTCGCGGCCGAGTTCTCGAAGGCGGTGTGGATGTAGCTGCCCTTCCACGAGGTGTAGGGGTAGATGGTGGTGCTCACCTCGAGGCAGCCGGTGGCGGCCGAGACGACGACCGGGTCTTCCGTGCCCATCAGGATCTGGCGCACGGCGATCGGGGCGCCGCAGCCGGCGCACATGCGGTGCCCGCCGGCCAGCTCGCTGCCCTTGGCGACGAGCTCGCGCCACTTGTCGCGGGCCTCTTCGAAGTGGTTGGTGTCCTTGATCGCGTCCACCGGGCACACGTCCACGCACTCGTGGCACATGATGCAGCGGCTCTCGTCGACCTTGAACGAGGCCAGTTCGCGCTCGTTGAAGGTGAGCGAGCCGGTGGGGCACGACGTGACGCAGCGGCCGCAGCTGATGCAGTCGGCGAGCTGCAGGGCGTCGCTGTAGGGCGTGTCGACGTTGATCCCGAAGCCCCGGCCGGTGAAGTCGTAGCAGGCCGGACCGGCGACGTCCCGGCACACGCGCACGCACTTGCCGCAGGCGATGCAGCGGCTCATGTCGCGGCGGATGAACGGGTGCTCGTACTGGGGCTCGACCTCGCGGACCAGATTGCCCCGCACGACGAGGTCGTTGTCGGTGATGTCGTAGTCGACGCCGAGCTTCTGCAGGTCGCAGGCGCCGTTGCTCGGGCACTCGCACTGCAGGCAGCGTGAGGCCTCCGCGCGGGCGGCGGCGAGGCTGTAGCCCTTCTCGACCTCGAGGTCGGTGGCCGTGAGGCGCTTCTGCTTGCCGACCCTGGGCATGGTGGCGCGAGCCGCAGACTCGGCGCTCGCGCCCATCTTGAGCCACACGGGGCTGCGCTCGGCGAGGCGTTCGCCGAGCTCGCCGAGCTGTGCCTCGTCCTTGAGCTGGTCGAGGTACGGCAGGCCGTTGAACACGGCGAGGCGTGCCTCGAGCATCCTCGAGGTCCTCGCCGCGCAGCCAGGCGTCGACGGCGAGCGCCGAGCGCTTGCCGCCGGCGACGGCGTGGATGACCGACCGCGACCCCGTGATGGCGTCGCCGGCGGCGAACACGCCTTCTTCGGGCGTGCGCCCGGTGTAGTAGTTGGCGATGAGACGCGAGTCGGCCAGCGGCAGGTAGTCGGCGCTGTCGCCGAGCCTGGGCGCGTAGCCGGTCGCCATGACGACGGTCGTCGCGGCGAGCTCGAAGCGCGAGCCGCGGAGCTCCTTGCGGCGGCCCTTCTCGCGCACGACACGGACGCACTCGACGCCCTGCGCCTTGCCGCCCTTGGTCTTGACCTTCTTGGTCAGGGCGCCGAACTCGACCTTGACGCCCTCCTCGAGGGCGGCGGCGAGGTCGCGCGCGCCGACCGGGATGTCGTCGGCCTCGTGCTGGGAGATCACGACGACGTCCCTGGCGCCCTTGCGGCGCGCCGTGCGGGCCACGTCGAAGGCGGTGACGCCGTCGCCGATCACGACGACCTTCTGCGTGAACTTGACGGCCCGGCCCTCGCGCACGCGCTTGAGCAGCTCGAGGCCGTTCAGGGCGGCGTCGTCGCCGGGGATCACGTGGCCCGACTCCTCCCAGTTGCCGACGCTGATGATCACCGCGTCGAACCCGGCGTCGAAGAGCCCGTCGGGGTCGACCTCGTAGCCCAGCTCGGACTCGCCGATGAAGCGGACGCCGGCCTCCCAGAGCGGCTCGAGTTCCTTCTCGACGACCTTCCCGGGCAGCCGGAACTCGGGGATGCTGTAGCGCAGCGTCCCGCCGGGCTCCTCGTTGGCGTCGTACATGGTGACCTCGTGGCCGCTCTGCGTGAGGAACCACGCGGCTGCGAGGCCGGCCGGGCCGGCGCCGATGACGGCGACCCGCCGGCCGGTCGGCACGCCCGGCACCAGCAGCGTGCCGCTGTGGTCGGCGGCCGCCCGGTGCAGGGCGCAGATGGCGATGGGTTCGTCGACGTCGCCGCGGCGGCACACGGGCTCGCAGTAGCGCGGGCACACGCGCCCGAGGATGCCGGGGAACGGCAGCTCCTCGCGCACGATGCTGGCCGCGCCGCCGGCGTCGCCGGAGGCGAGCGCCGCCATGTACGCCGGGATGTCGATGTGCGTGGGGCACGCGTGCGAGCACGGCGCCTCACAGTAGGCGTTGTGGTCCGAGAGGTACATCTTGAGGTAGCTCTCGCGGCGCGCGCGGACGCGCTTGGTGTTCGTCTTGACGATCTGGCCGTCCTTGACCCACGTGGTGCAGGCCGCCTGGAGCTTGTCGAGGCCTTCGACCTCGACCATGCACAGGCGGCAGGCGCCCCACGCGGCCATGCCTTCCTGATGGCAGAGCGCGGGGATGTCGATCCCTTCGCGCCGCGCCACGTCGAGCACGGTCTCGCCCTCGCGGGCGGTGAGCTGGCGGCCGTCGACGGTGAGCTGGACGGCAGCCTTGGTACGCGGGCTCACTGCTGCCTCCCTTCGACCAGCGCCGGTTGCGCGTCGACGACGGGTACGGCGTCGAACTTGCACACCTGACGGCAGGTATCGCACTTGATGCAGAGCTTCTGGTCGATCACGTGCAGCTGCTTGCGCTCGCCGGTGATCGCCTGCGTGGGGCAGGCCCCGAGGCAGACGTGGCAGCCGGTGCAGGCGTCCTCATCGATCACGTACTTGATGAGCGGCCGGCAGACCTTGGCCGGGCAGCGCTTCTCGACCACGTGGGCCATGACCTCGTCGCGGAAGTAGCGCAGCGTGGTCAGGACCGGGTTGGGGGCGCTGCCGCCGAGCTGGCACAGCGACCCTTCGATGATGTCGTCGCTGAGCTGCTCGAGCAGCTCGACGTCGTGCTCCGTGCCCATACCGGCGGAGATGCGCTCGAGGATCTCGAGCACGCGCTGCGTGCCGACGCGGCAGGGCACGCACTTGCCGCAGCTCTCCTGGGCGGTGAACTCGAAGAAGAACTTGGCGAAGTCGACCATGCAGGTGTCGTCGTCGACGACGACCATGCCGCCCGAGCCCATCATGGAGCCGTGCTTCGTGAGGTTCTCGAAGTCGATCGGCGTGTCGAGCAGGTCGGCCGGCAGACAGCCGCCGCTCGGGCCGCCGAGCTGCACGGCCTTGAACTCGCGGCCGTCCTGCATGCCGCCGCCGACGTCGAAGATGACCTCGCGCAGCGTGGCGCCCATGGGCACCTCGACGAGGCCGGAGTTCCGCGCCTTGCCGGTGAGCGAGAAGATCTTCGTGCCCTTGGACGCGTCGGTGCCCAGCGCCGCGAAGGCGTCGGCGCCGTGGTTCACGATCCAGGGGACGTTGGCGAAGGTCTCGACGTTGTTCAGGTCGGTCGGCTGCTGCCAGAGGCCGTGGGCGACCGTGCGGATGTGCTTGCCGCGCGGCATGCCGCGGTGCCCCTCGATGGAGGCCGTGAGCGCCGTCGATTCGCCACAGACGAACGCGCCGGCGCCCTGGTTGATCTTGAGGTCGAAGCTCCAGCCGGTGCCGAGGATGTCGTCGCCCAGCAGGCCGCGCTCGCGCGCCTGCTCCAGAGCCAGTCGCAGGCGCGAGACGGCCAGCGGGTACTCGTGGCGGACGTAGATGTAGCCCTCGTCGGCGCCGATCGCGAAGGCGCCGATGAGCATGCCCTCGACGAGCGAGTGCGGGTTGTCCTCGAGGATGGCCCGGTCCATGAAGGCGCCGGGGTCGCCCTCGTCGCCGTTGGCGATGAGGTAGTGCTTCTGGCCCGGGTTGGCGCGGCAGTAGCGCCACTTGGTCCCGGTGGGGAACCCGGCGCCGCCGCGGCCGCGCAGGCCCGACTGCTCGACCTCGTCGATGACGGCCTCGGGCGCGTCGTCGGCGAGCACCTTCGCGAGCGCTGCGTACCCGCCGCGAGAGAGGTAGTCGTCGATGGAGGTGGGATCGATGTAACCGTTCTCGGCGCGCACGATGCGCGTCTGACCGGCGTAGAACGGCACGTCCTTCTCGAGCGCGATGGCCTCACCGGTCGCCGGGTCGCGATACAGCAGGCGCTCGACGACGTCGTCGCCGACCACGCTGGTCTCGACGATCTCGGCCATGTCCTTGGCCTTGAGGCGCGGGTAGAAGACGCCCTTGGGGTGGACGACCGCGATGGGGCCCTCCTGGCAGAGGCCGTGGCAGCCCGTGAGGACGACCTGGACCTTGTCCGAGAGGCCGCGCTTGGCGAGCTCTTTGGTGAGCGCGTCGCTCACGGCCGCGCGTCCGGTGGCGTTGCAGGTCGAGCCCGCGCAGACGCGGATCTTGACGGTGTTCTCCGCGCCCGTCGCGAGCTCGGGGCGGAAGGCGGCCTTGAGGGCCTTCTTGATGCGGGTCTGCCTGCTCGTCGCGGCCATGTCAGGCCTCCTTCTTGCGAAGGGTGCGGACGAGCTTGCGCGCCGCCTGTGGCGTCATGCGCGCGTGCGTCACCTCGTCGCCCACGCGGACCGCGGGGGCGAGGGCGCAGGCGCCGATGCAGTTGACCGTCTCGAGCGTGAACAGCAGGTCGGGCGTGGTGCCGCCGACCGGGATGTCGAGCTCCTGCGCGAACGCCTCGGCGACGAGCGGAGCGCCGGCGACGTGGCAGGCGGTGCCCATGCAGACGTGGATGACGTGCTTGCCGACCGGCGTGAGCCGGAACTGGGCGTAGAAGCTGGCGACGCCGAAGACGCGGGAGAACGGCAGGTGCGCCTCCTCGGCGATGTTCTCGAGCGCGACGCGGGGCAGGTAGCCGTAGGCGTCCTGCGTCGCGTGCAGCGCCTCGACGAGGCCCGAGCCGGCGCGGATGCCCGCGATCACGGGGTCGAAGAGCTTCATGTCGATCTCGGGCACGAAGCCCGCCGGCTGCTCGCCCATGACGCAGGCGGCATTGGCGCCGCAGCTCTCACCAGGCATGGTGAGCAGGGCGGCGGCGCGCTCGGCCTCGACGTCGAAGGGCAGTTCCTCGAACTCGGGGCAGTAGTCGATCTCGATGCAGTCCACAGGGCAGGTACGCTCGCACAGCGTGCAGGCGTAACACTTGTAGGCTCCGGCCTTGTCCTTGGTGAGGTCGAAGAGCCCTACGCCGCGGGTCTTGTCCACGAGCTCGCGGCGCTCGAAGTCGATGCCCTTGAGGACTTCGTACAGGGCCGAGCCCTTGGGCTCGGTCGCGGTGGTGCCGCCTTCGTGACGCTTCGGCATCCCTGTCACCTCAGTCCTTCCGCAGGTTCAGGTACCGGCGCTCGGTAGAGACCCGCTTCTTGCTCTTGGCAGCTTTCTCGAGCTCGGCGAACGCCTGCTCGATGTTGTCCGGGAAGATGTCGCGTCCGCCCAGGCCGTAGATGAACGGCAGGACCTGCGGGCGCGGATCGCAGTCGTAGAGGGCGCTCCGGACCTCGAGGAAGACGGGGCCGCCCTGGGCGCCGAACGAGTCGGCGCGGTCCATGACGCCCACGACCTTCACGTGCTGGAGCGCCTCGGCGTAGGCGGCGTGCGGGAACGGCCGGAAGGCGCGCACGCGCACCATGCCGGCCTTCACGCCGCGGGCGCGCAGCTTGTCGACCGTCATCCGCGTCGTGCCGGCGGTGGAGCCGACCACGACGATGGCGATCTCGGCGTCTTCGAGCTGGTACGCCTCGAGCAGGCCGTACTTGCGGCCGCTGATCTCGGCGTACTCGTCGGCGACGTCCTGGATGACCTGGAGCGAGCGGTCCATCGCCCGGTTCTGGGCCACCTTGTGCTCGAAGTACCAGCCGTGCAGGCCGTCGAACGGGCCGACGGTGACGGGGTTCTTGGCGTCGAGCATGGGGTTGGTGGGGCGGTACGGCCCGATGAACTTCTGGACCTGGTCCTTGGTGAGCATCTGCAGCGGGCCGATGGCGCCGCTGATCACGTAGCCGTCGTACATGTGCATGACCGGCAGGCGCACGTCCATGTGCTCGGCGATGCGGATGGCCTGGATGCAGTTGTCGTAGGCCTCCTGGTGGTTCTCGCCGTACAGCTGGACCCAGCCGGTGTCGCGGCCGCCCATCGTGTCGCTGTGGTCGCAGTGGATGTTGATGGGGCCGGAGAGGGCACGGTTCACGGTGGTCATGACGACCGGGAGCCGGTAGCTCGCGGCGACGAAGAGGACCTCCCACATGAGGGCGAAGCCCTGGGAGGAGGTCGCCGTCATCGTCCGCGCGCCGCCGGCGGCGGAGCCGATCACGGCGCTCATGGCGCTGTGCTCGCTCTCGACGGTCACGAACTCGGTGCCGACCTTGCCGTCGGCGACCATCTGCGCGTAGAGCTGGACGACCTCGGTCTGCGGGGTGATGGGGTAGGCGCAGACGACGTCGGGGTCGATCTGGCCCATCGCCTCGGCGACGGCCTCGTTGCCGGTGACCGCCAGGATCTCGGACTCGGTGATGGCCATGGTCACTCCTTCTTGTCGATCTGCATGACGATGGCCTTGGTCGGGCACTCCTTGGCGCAGATGCCGCAGCCCTTGCAGTGCTCGAGGTCGATGCCGACCGCCTTGTTGTCCTCGACGAGGATCGAGGCGTCCGGGCAGTAGAAGTAGCAGAGCATGCAGCCGTCGCACTTCTCCACGTCGATCTCCGGGACCAGCGAGCGCCAGCCGCCGGTCTCGTTGTAGACCGAGTTGCCGGCTTCGATGATCGTGGCGCCGAGCTCGTGGCGCTCAGGGCCCCACTGGTCGACGTCGCTGATGTCCCAGGTGGGCTTCTTCTTGGCCGGCGCCTTGCGCGCCGCGGGCTTCTTGAGCGGCGCCGGCTTCTTGGCGCCTGCCTTCTTGTCCACGGTCATTCGCCCTGGACCTCCTCGTAGCTGCGCGTGATGGCGGCGATGTTGCCCTCGACGACCTTGGGCGGGAACTTCTTGCCGAAGTCCTCACGCAGGAACGTGACGACGTCATCGATGTCGAACAGCCCGGTGATGCGCGTGAGCGCGCCGACCATGGGCGTGTTCGGGATGGGACGCTTGATGGTCTCGACCGCGATGCGGGTCGCGGCGATGGTGTAGAGGCGGCCGTCCTTGAGGGCGGAGTCCTTGCGGAGCTGGGCCGGCGAGCGCTCGCTGTTGACGAGCACGATGACGTCGTCGGGCGCGCCCTTGGTGACGTCGACGATCTTGAGCAGGGACGAGTCGAGCACCACCACGATCTGCGGGTGCTCGATGCCCGAGTACACCTGGATCGGCGCGTCGCTGACGCGCGTGAACGCGACGATCGGCGCGCCGGAGCGCTCCGGTCCGTACTCGGGGAAGGCCTGGAAGTACTTGCCTTCGCCCAGGGCGAGCTCCGCCACCATCTTGGCCGCGGTGACGGCTCCCTGCCCGCCGCGGCCGTGCCAGCGGATCTCCGTGAGGGCGGGCGTCGCCTCCCCCTTCTTCTTTCCGATCTTCGTGGCCATCGTCACTCCTCTCCGTGCCTCACGTCGCGACGCCCCGCGAGGGCGCGGCCCAGTGTCAGCTCGTCGGCGTATTCAAGGTCGCCGCCCACCGGCAGGCCGCTGGCGAGACGCGTGACGCGCACGCGCTCCGGCAGCAGGTCGGCGACGTACATCGCCGTGGCCTCGCCCGTCATGGTCGGGTTGGTCGCCACGATCACCTCGGTGACGTCGTCGTCGACCCTCGCGAGGAGCTCCGCCATGTGGAGGTCCTCGGGGTCGACGCCGTCGATGGGGCTGAGCGCCCCGCCGAGCACGTGGTAGTAGCCGTGGAACTCGCGCGTGCGCTCGATCGTGACCACGTCGAACGGCTGCTCGACGACGCAGAGCAGCCGCGGGTCGCGGCGCGGGTCGGCGCAGATGGTGCAGAGGTCGCCCTCGGCCAGGTTGAAGCAGCGGGAGCAGAACCCGATCTTCTCCTTGACCTCGGTGATCGCCGCGGCCAGAGGCAGCACCTCGTCCGGGCGCAGCCGGAGCAGGTGGAACGTGAGACGCTGGGCGGTACGGGGGCCGATGCCGGGGAGCTTGGAGAACTCCGTGATCAGGCGCTCGACCGATTGTGCATACATCTACGCTGAGTCCCCCTGGACATGACTCGGTATGCAGTGCTCTTGCAGGATTCGGGCGCCGCTGCCGGCGCCCGCAGACCAACTCAATACTTTACTCGCTTGTGCCGGAAGCGGCAACGCGACGGGTGTCGTTCTCGCTTCGCCTCCGCTCGGGACGGCCCGCGAGGGCGCCATTGCCGCCCGTGTGAGTGCCGGATGGCCCGGGCGGCGCGCCTGCCGGGTCGCATTCAGGACTGAACGAGTACGGTATGCAGACCCTAAACGCGCGCTTCGGCGGCGGCGGACCGAGGAGTCGCCGTCGGGCTCCGCTGCGGCCCGGCCTCAGAAGAGGCCGGGGATGTTCGGCAGGTCGAGCCCGCCGGTGGCGCCGCCGAGCTTGGTGCTCGCGAGGTCCTGGGCGGCGCGCAGCGCCTCGTTGGTCGCGGCCACGACGAGATCCTGCAGCATCTCCACGTCTTCGGGGTCCACGGCGTCCGGGTTGATGCGCACCTCTTTGATCTCGAGCGAGCCGGTGACGACCACGGTGACGACGCCGCCGCCGGCGCTGGCCTCGACGGTCTCGACGGCGAGCTCTTCCTGAGCCTGCGCCATCTTGCGCTGCATCTCCTGGACCTGCTTCATCATCTTGTTGTACTGGGGGTTCGCCACGATGGTCTCTCCTTATTGCTCGTCGGGCAGCAGCTCGGCGTCGAGCTTGGCCTGCGCGGCACGGATCTGGTCGGTGAAGTCGGGGAGGGCCGCCTGGGTCTGCGGCGCCGGAGGCGGAGCGGTCTCGGCCGCAGGGGCCGGCGCGGCGGCTCCGGCGGCGAGCTCGAAGCGCGCCGTGATCGGGCGTCCGAGGACGCCCTCCACGGCGGCCGCGAGGACCTCGGTGTTGTCTCCCTGGTCGGCGTTGCGGAGGGCGAACTCCGACGGGAGTGAGACGGTGAGCGCGTCGCCCTCGAGGGCGGACGGGCGGCCGTCGCGCAAGAAGCCGTACAGCGGGACGCGGACGGCCTGCACCCGCTGGAGCACGAGCTCCCAGGCGCGCTTCACGCGCTCGAGGGTCAGCTCCTGCTCGGGGCCGGCGCCGGCCGCCGTCGGCGGTGGCGCCTGCGTCGTGGCGGCCGGCTCTGCCGCAGGCGCGCCGGCGCCGGCCGGCGCGGTCGATCCGGCGGTCTCGGCGGCCGCCGGCTGAGTCTTCTTTGGCGCGGCCGGTCGCTCGCCGGCGCCGGCAGGCGCCGGCGCTCCAGCGGCGGCAGGCGCCGCGGCGGGCTTCTCGGCCGCCGCGGGCTTCGGTGCGGCGGCCTTTGCGGGCGCCGCGCGTGGCGCGGCCGGCGGGTGACCGCCGCCCGCGGCCGCCGCCTCGAGGCGCCGCAGGCGCTCCTCGAGGGCGGCCTCCGAGTGGTCCAGGTCCGGCCGCGTCACCTTGACGAGCGCCAGCTCCACCTGGAGACGCGGGTCCAGCCCGTCGCGGATCTCGCGCTGGGCCTGGCCCAGCGACTCGATGAAGAACACGACCTCGCGCGGCGACACCTGTCCGGCGCGCTGCAACTGCTCGCGGAAGAGCTCGCCGTCGAGTTCCACGGTCTGGCCCAGCGTGCGCAGCGTGGCCGCGTCGCTGGCGGCGTCTTCGAGGTGCTGCAGCAGGAAGAGCTGGCGCAGGTGCCGCAGCAGGTCGCGGATGAACTGCGAGTAGTCGGTGCCTTCGTTGGCGAGGCGCTGCACGAACTGGAGCGCCTCGGCCGTGCGCCGCTCGGTGACGATGTCGGTGATCTCGAACAGCAGGTCGCTGCTGGTGACGCCGAGCGCGTCCAGCACGTCGGCCGAGGTGATCGTGCCTTCGGCGTAGGTGACGAGCTTGTCGAGGGTACCGATCGCGTCCCGGAACCCGCCCTGGGAGTGGCGCGCGATGATGTGCAGCGCCTCGACCTGGATGTCGATCGGCGGTCCGCCACGATCCTCCGTCGGGCGCGCGTTCTCGCGCTCGACGATGCCGGCCAGCAGGCGCACGATGTCGGCCACCTGGGGGCGGTGGAAGTCGAACCGCTGGCAGCGCGAGACGATCGTCTCGGGGATCTTGTGCGCCTCGGTCGTCGCCAGGACGAAGACGACGTTGTCCGGGGGCTCCTCCAGCGTCTTGAGCAGCGCGTTGAAGGCCTCGCGCGTGAGCATGTGGACCTCGTCCACGATGTACACCTTGAAGCGGCCGTCGACCGGCGCGAAGGCGATCTTGTCGCGCAGGTCGCGCACGTCGTCGATGCTGCGGTTGGAGGCGGCGTCCATCTCGATGACGTCAAGGGACGTACCGTCGGCGATGGCGATGCAGTGCCGGCAGACGCCGCAGGGAGTGGCCGTCGGGCGCTCCCCGGTGCCGTCCGCGCCCACGCAGTTGAGCGCCTTGGCGAGGATCCGCGCGGTGCTCGTCTTCCCGGTGCCGCGCGGCCCCGCGAAGATGTAGGCGTGGGCGACCTGATCGGTCTCGACCGCGTTGCGCAGCGTGCGGGCGACGTGGTCCTGTCCGACGAGCTCGGAGAAGGTCTGGGGGCGATACTCGCGGTAGAGAGAGCGCTTCATAGGACGGTGATTCTACCCCCGACAGAGAGAGAAAAGTGGTCGCGCACCCGCCGTCGAAGCGCGTTCTCCGAGCGTCCTCGCCGTGCGCAAGCTCCGGTCAGGCGACCCCACGGCACATGGAATGGCCTGCTTACCGCTGCTTCCTCCCGGACCTGACGGGGTTCGCAGGGTTCCATTGCGTAGGACCCGACCTTCAACGCCGCGACACGACTGACAGCCTCGCGGAACGGCCCCTCGGGCGGGAATTCAGCCCCGCTGTAGCGGATTGCGGGTACAGGGCACCGCTGGCTCCCCGCCTAGCGCGACCGTCGTCTAGGCTACCCGTGCGCCCGCGGGGAAGCAAACGTCGGCGCCGCCTCGGCGAGCGTGGCCGCGCGGTCGACGGCGGCGATCACCGCGTCCGGCGCCGTGAACTGGGGCATGTGCCCCGCGCCCGGCACGCGCACGAGCTCGGACGCAGGGACGAGGGCGTGCAGCCGCTCGGACAGCGTGGGTGGGACCATGCGGTCCTCGGCGCCGACGACGATCACGAGCGGCACGAGGAGCCCGGGGTAGAGAGGCCGCAGGGCGGTGAGGCCGGCCTCAGCCGCTTTGCGGTCCTCGCCGTCGCTGATCAGGTTGGCGGTCGCGAGCGCGAGCCGCGGTGCGACGGCCGTGTACTCGGGCGGCGGCGTGCCCGGGGAGAAGGCCCGCTTCACGGCGCTCACGACCAGCGGCCGTCCCACGCGGGAGCGGCCGAGGGCGCCGACGGCGCGAAGCGCCGTGGGGCTGCGGAGGAGCGCCACCGCCCACGCCGGATGCCCGCCGATCGGGAGCACGTAGCCGCCCAGCGTGACGACGGCGGCCACGTCTTGCGGCGCGGCGAGCGCCCAGGCGAGGGCGACGGCGGCGCCGAAGGAGTGCCCGAGCAGGATCGGGCGCTCGAGGCCCAGCTCGGCCGCGGCGGCGCGGAGCACCGCGGCCTGGGCCTGGGGCGAGTTCTCACCCTCCGCCGGCCGGCCGCTGAAGCCGGAGCCCGGCCGGTCCATCGCGACGGCTGCGTAGCGCTGCGCGAGGCGGCTGCCCACCGAGAGCGTGAAGTCGTAGACGGAGCCCTTGGCGCCGTGCACGTAGACGACAGGCCGGCCTTCACCGGCGCGCACGTAGTGCACGCGCACGCCTCCGGCCGTGACGAACTCGCCCGGGGCCTTCGGTCCCCCGGAGGTGCCGTGGCTCCTCATGAGACCAGTCTCCGCCGGAGAGCCTTGTTGCAAACAACCCACCCCCGGCTACAGTGACTATGTGGGTACTCGTCGCTACCTGTTCGCCGGGCTGATCATCGCGCTGGTGGTCCTCGCGGTCGTGGTCGCCGTCACGCCGTGGGACGCGCCACGGCCTGCGTCCGCCGCCGCGCCGGGCGACCGGTTCTCGTCCGCCCGGGCGATGGACGTGCTCCGCGTCGTGGCCGCGGAGCCGCGGGCCATCGGATCGCCGCGGTCGGCCGTCGTCCGGGACTTCATCTCCGGCCGCCTCGCGGCGTTGGCGCTGAATCCGCACGTGCAGACGGCCGAGGTGGTCTCGGCACGCGAGCCGCGGGTGGCGGGCGTGGTCCACAACGTGATCGCCCGCCTGCCCGGCCGCGATCCGTCGCGCGCCGTACTCCTGGTGGCGCACTACGACTCCGTGCCCACCGCGGCCGGCGCGGCCGACGACGGGAGCGGCGTCGCCGTGCTGCTCGAGACGGCTCGCGCGCTGCGCTCGGGGCCGCCGCCGCGCAACGACATCATCTTCCTGTTCACGGACGGGGAGGAGCGGGGCCTGCTCGGCTCGCAGGCGTTCCTGCGGGACGACCCCTGGGCCTACGCCGCCGGCGTCGTCCTGAACTTCGACAGCCCGGGTTCGTCCTCGCCGGCGCTGATGTACGAGACGAGTCCCGGCAACGGCCTGCTCGTCTCGCACTACCTCGCCGCCGGACATGCCTACGGGTCCTCGCTCATGTACGAGGTCTCTCGCCGGCAGCCGGTCGTCAGCGACTTCCGTCCCTTCGTGGCCCGCGGTATCCCCGGCATGACCTTCGGGATGCTCGACGGCCCGGCCTACGACCACACCGCCTACGACTCGATCGGTTCCTTCAGTGAGGCGGGCCTGCAACACGAGGGCGACACCGCCCTCGCCCTTGCCCGCCGCTTCGGCGACGCGGATCTCTGGCAGCTTCACTCGCCGGACGTGGTCTACTTCGACCTGATCGGCAGCCTCGCCGTGTCGTACCCGCGGTCGTACGTCACGCCGTTTCTGGCGCTCGCCGTGGCGCTCTTCGTCGTAGCGGTCGCGCTGGCGGCGAGGCGTCGCCTGCTCACGCTCCGTGGGACCGCGTGGGCGATCCTCGGGACCGGCGCGACCCTTGCCGCGTCGCTCTTCGTCGTCGCGGTCGTGTGGTCGATGTACCGCACCGCCTACGAGGAGCGTGTCTGGACGGGCACCGGCCTCGTGATCAGCGACTGGTACCGGCTGGGTCTGGTCCTCCTCGCGTCGGCGGTCGTGCTCGGCATCTACGCCGGGCTGTTGCGCTCGCTGCGCGCCTGGGACCTCGCCGTCGTCGCACTGGCCTGGTGGGTGGCCGGAGCGGTCGGCGTGAGCCTGGCGTTCCCGGGCGCGAGCTTCCTGCTCACGTGGTCGCTCGTCGGCGGCGCCCTGGGACTCATCGGCGCCGCCCTTGTCGACCGGCCGGGCGACGGCCGGCCGGCTGCGGCCGCCATCGCCCTCGCCGGTGCTGTGCCCGGCATCGTCCTGATGAGCAACGTGACCTACCTGCTGCTCATGTCGGCCGGCCTCAAGCAGAGCGTCACGGTGACGGCCGTGTGGCTGGTCTCCGGACTGCTGATGCTGCCGCTCGCCGTCGTGCTGCGCGCCTTCCGCTTCTGGCTGCCGGGCGCGCTGGCCGTGGCCGGCCTGGTGGTGCTCTTCGCCGTGGGATCGACCGTGGCGTTCGACAGCGAGCACCCGAAGTTCACGAGCGTCTCGTACCGCGTCGCGCCGGACGGCACGGCGGTCTGGCAGAGCGTGGACCAGGTAGACGACTACACGCGTCCGTTCCTCGGCAGGCTCCCGCGCCACCCGATGCTGCCGGAGTACTTCCCGCAGCTCGGGTCGCGGATCACGACTGTGGCGACGGCCCCGTCGTTCGGTCTGGAGGGCCCTACGCTCAAGCTGCTCTCGGACGTCACGGTCGGCGACCGCCGCACGGTCCGCGTGCGCCTGCGCTCTGAGCGCGGGGCGGCGGTGCTGAGCCTGCTCGTACACACGGTCGTCGGCAACCTGAGCGCCAGCGTCGACGGGCATCCGCTCGGCGGCCGCGACACGACCTTGCTGGACGGGAGCACGGTGCGCTGGTCGTTCGACTTCTACGCGCCGCCGCCCGAGGGGATCGTGGTCACCCTGGACTTCGCGGCCGGGCCGCGCGTGCTGCTCCGCGCCCTCGACTTCAGCTACGGCCTGCCGGCCGGCGCCGCCGGGCGCTACCCGGCCCGGCCGGCCGGCATGCTCCCCGGCCGGATCGGCGACGGGACCATCGCCGAGACGCTGCTGCAACTGCCCGGCACGGACCGCTGACGGCCTTCGCCGCCGTGCTCAGAGAGTCCCCTGCCAGTACCCCACGTCGACCCACGCCCCGAACTTGCAGCCGACCTCGTGGAACAGGCCGGCGCGGCGCAGGCCGAACTTCTCGTGCAGGGCGACGCTGGCCGGGTTGGGCAGGGCGATGACCCCGATGACGGCGTGCACGCCCAGGTGCCGCAACCGCCGGAGGAGCTCTTCGTAGAGCTGCGTCCCCAGCCCTCGACCCGTGGCATCCGGCGCCAGGTAGGCGGTGCACTCCACGGTGTGACGGTAGGCGCTGCGCGGGTTCCACCTGGATGCGTAGGCGTACCCGGTGACGCGTCCGGCCTCCACCGCGACGAGCCAGGGGAGTCCGGCGTCCACAACGGCGGCGACGCGCTCGCCCATGACGGGGCCCGGCACCGCCTCCTCCTCGAAGGTGACGACGGTGCCGAGCACGTAGTGGTCGTAGATGGCGGCGACGGCGTCGCCGTCGGCCGCCGTCGCCGCGCGGATGTGGACGGCGCGGCGCTCCACGCTAGAGCCGGAGCACCAGCTGGCGGATGTCCGGCTCGTCGCCGGACCGCACGTCGAACCCGAGGTCCTCGGCGAACCGGGTCATGCCCGGGTTGGCCGCCAGCACGTGACCGCGGATCTCGCGCACGTGCCGGTCGCGTGCCGCCTGGATGAGAGCGTCCATGAGCTTGCTGCCGATGCCCTTGCGCTGGTAGGCGTCGCGGACGACGATCGCGAACTCGCCCTCCTCCACGTTGGCGGTCTCGATCGTGAGCCGCGCGACGCCGAGCATCATCTTCTTCTTCTTGCCCTTGGACTCGCGGATGGCGGCCAGGGCGATCTCGCGGTCGTAGTCGATGTGGCAGTAGCGCACCAGCATCGACTTGGTCACTTCGCGGATGGGTCCGAAGAAGCGGTACTCGGCGGTGGCGGGGGAGAGGGATTCGATCATGTCGCTCCAGAGCGGCTCGTCCTCCGGCTTGATGGCCCGGATGACGACGTCCTCGCCGTCCAGCGGCACCTCCCAGCGGTACTTGCTGGGATACATCGAGATCATGAGGTGGGCGCCGGGCAGGGCGATCTTGCGCACGTCCTTGGGCTCGATCACGATGCGCGCATCGAGCGCGCAGACGCCGTCGGTGCGCACCTGCAGCGGGTTGATGTCCATCTCGAGGATCTCGGGGAAGTCGACGAGCAGGTAGCTCATCTTCACCAGCGACTGCTCGAGCGCGATCATGTCTACCGGCGCCTTGCCACGGTAGCCACGGAGCAGCTGGCTGACCTTGGTGCTCTGGATCATCGACTGCGCGAGCGCCTGGTTGACCGGCGGGAAGTCGACGGCGACGTCGCGATAGAGCTCGACGCCGGTGCCGCCCATCCCGAACATCATGGCGGGGCCGAAGGTCGGGTCCTTCTTGGAACCGAGGATGACCTCGTAGCCGCCGCGGCTCATGGCCTCGACGGCGACGCCGATGATGACCGCGTCCGGCTGCGTCTCGTGGACGCGCTCGGTGATCTTGACGAACTGGTTGGCGGCCTCCGGGGCGGAGCGGACGTTGAGGGCGATGCCGCCCACGTCGCTCTTGTGCGTGATGTCGTGGCTGAGGATCTTGATGGCCACCGGGAAGCCGATCTCCTCGGCCGCCTTCGCGCACTCCTCCGCGGTCCTGGCGATCATCGTCTTGACGACGCAGATCTGGTACGCGTCGAGCACGTCCTTGGCCTCGGGCTCGCTCAGGATGCTGCGTCCCTCGTGGGCCACGTTCATGAAGATCTTCTTGACCGCATCGCGGTTCGGTTCGAAGTCGGGGAGGATGTCCGCCGGCGTCTCGTAGAGGTTCGCGAGGTTGCGCGTGTACTGGTACATGTACATGTAGGCGCCCACCGCGTCCTCGGGGGTGCCGAAGGTCGGTACGTGAGCCTCGCGCAGGATGCCCAGGCCCTCGGCCACCTTGATCTCGCCCATGAACGAGGTGAGCAGCGGCTTGAGCTGGTGGCTGCGGGCCACCTCGATGAGCGCCCGCGCGGTGCCCGTGGGATCGCTCATCGCCTGCGGCGTGAGGATGGCGAGGACGCCGTCGCAGTTGGGATCGTCCATGAGCGCCTGGGCCGCCGTGGCGTAGCGCACCGCGTCGGCGTCTCCGGCGACGTCGACGGGGTTGCCGCGCGCGGCGAAGCCGGGGAGCGCGGCCTTCAGCTTCGCGTCGGTCTCCGGGGTGAGCTCGGCGAGCTCGCCGCCGAGGTGCAGCAGGCGGTCGCTCGCCATCACGCCGGGACCGCCGGCGTTGGTGACGATGCCGAGGTGCGGGCCGCGGGGGCTGCTGACGCGGCTGAGCGCCTCGCTCGCGTCGAAGAGGTCCTCGATCTGGTCGACGCGCACGACGCCGGCGCGGCGGAAGACGGCGCTGTACAGCGTGTCGTCGCCGGCGATGGCGCCGGTGTGGCTGGCGGCCGCGAGCGCGCTGCGCGCCGTGCGGCCGCTCTTCACGACGATGATCGGCTTGCTCTTGGCGAAGTGCCTCGCCGCGCTCATGAACTTGCGCGCGTCGGTGATGGACTCGATGTAGAGGATGATGCTGCTCGTGTGCGAGTCGGCGCCGAAGTAGTCGATGAGGTCGCCGAAGTCGACGTCGCTCATGGAGCCGACGCTCACGAAGGCGCTGAAGCCGATGTTGTTGGCGGCGGCCCAGTCGAGGATGGCGGTGCCGAGGGCGCCGCTCTGGCTGAAGAACGCGACCCGGCCCGCCGGCGGGATGACGTGCGCGAACGTCGCGTTGAGGTTCATGGCCGGGCGGATGTAGCCGAGGCAGTTGGGGCCGACGATGCGCACGCCGTAGCTCTCGGCGATGGACTTGACCTCGTCCTCGAGGCGCTTGCCCTCTTTGCCGATCTCCTTGAACCCGGAGCTGACGATGACGGCGCCGGCCACTCCGGCCTCGCCGCACTCGCGCATCGTCTGCGGCACGTTCTTGGCCGGCACGGCGATGATGGCGAGGTCGATCTTGCGCGGCACCTGGCTGATGCTCGCGTAGGCCTGGATGCCCTGCACGGACTGGGCCGAGACGTTCACCGGGTAGACGATCCCCTGGTACTCGGCGCCGATCAGGTTGCGCAGCAGGATGTAGCCGACCGACCCCTTCTTGTTGCTGGCGCCGATGACGGCGATGCTGTTGGGGTCGAACAACTTGTCGAGATTGCGTGTACTCATCTTCTTCGTCCCGTCTTTCGTGGTTGCTCTGGTCCCGCCGACTCGTGGCGTCCACGACGGATCACCTGCCGGCGATCCGCGGGGTGATCCTGAGCGCGACTGCCGAGCCTCGGCGGGGAGTTGCTCGGCGCGTTTGTCGTCCGGCTCAGGACTCCAGGTACGACTTTAACCTTTCGGGGCCCTCGGTTCACCCTCTCGGCCGTCTGGCGCCTGCTCGTGGGCCGGGTTTCCGCCCCTACTGCCGGGGTAAGACCCGCCGGAGAGTACTCCGGACCGGGGAGGCGGCATGACAGATCCCATCTATGCGCAGCGGTACCGGACCAGGCGGCGCCTGCCCGCGGGGCGGGCCGAGGCCGCCTACGCAGGGAAGGACGCCGAGGGCCATCCTGTGGTCGTGACCGTGGTGCGTCCGGTGGACCCGGACGTCTTCCTGCGGACCATGGGCGTGGTCGCGTCGGTGCGCCATCTCGACCTCGCACCCGTCGTGGACGCCGGCCGCGACGGACCCGACTGCTACGTCGTGGGCTGGGACTACGGAGAAGTCGACGCGGCGGCGATGGTCGGGCGCGGCCCCCTGCCGGTGTCCGACGCCGCGCTCATCGGCGCCTCGGCGGCCGCCGGCCTCGCCGCGCTCCACGAGCGCGGCGTCGTCCACGGCGGCCTCGACCCGTCGAGCCTGGTGCGCGCCGAGGACGGCTCCGTGAAGCTCACCGGGGCGGGCATCGCCGAGGCCTTCCCGCCGCCCGACCTGCGCGCCGGCACGCCACCCGACGTGGCCCGCTACCTGAGCCCGGAGGAGGTCACCGGCCGCGCGCCCTCCCCGGCCTCGGACGTGTACCGGCTCGGGCTTCGTCGCCTACCTGCTGCTCACCGGCCGGCACGCCTTCGACGGCGTCGACGGCCGCGCGGTGGCCCAGGAGCAGCTTGACGGAGTGGTGCAGCCGCCGCAGCTGCTCAACCCGGAGGTGCCCCCGGCGGTGGCCCAGATCGTCATGCGCGCCCTCCAGAAGGATCCGGGCGCGCGCGGCAGCGCGGCGCAGTTCCAGGCCGACATCGAGCGCGTCCTGCGCTCGGCGCAGGTCGTGCGGCCGCCGGAGAAGCCGCGCAGCAAGGCCTGGATCTGGATCGTGGCCGTCGTCGTCATCGCCCTGGCTGCCCTCGCGGCCGCGTGGGCCCTGGGCGCGTTCGGCGGCGGCGACGCCGACCAGGTCAACGTGCCGGACGTCACCGGCATGACCGCCGCCAAGGCCGGGACGACGCTGACGGACGCCGGCCTCAAGACCGGCAAGATCACGCAGGTCCAGAGCACCGACGGCCCGCAGGGGACGGTGGTGAGCCAGTCTCCGGGCGCCGGCGAGAAGGCCGAGAAGGGCTCCGCCGTCGACCTCGAGGTGGCGGGGAAGCCCAAGCCGACGGCGACCCCGGCCGCCGTGCCGGACGTGGTCGGCAGCTCGCAGGCGGGGGCGGAGTCGCAGCTCACCGGCGCCGGCTTCACCGTCGTCGTGAGTCAGGCCGAGAGCGACAGCGTGCCGGCCGGCAGCGTGATCTCCCAGGACCCGCAGGGCGGCGTCATGGCCGCGCAGGGCAGCACGGTGCGCATCGTCGTCTCCAGCGGGGCGCCCATCCCCACCCCGACCCCGACGCCGTCGGCCTCGACCAGCCCGTGAGCTGACCGGATCCGGTCGCCCGCGGATCGGGCCGCAGAACCGAAGAGGGCGGGCGGCCCGCAGGCCGCCCGCCCTCTTCGAGCGTTCGTCTCTGAGGAGCGAGACTACTGCTTGTTGGCCTTCAGGTCGTCCACGACGGCCGGATCGGCCAGCGTCGACGTGTCGCCCAGCGACTCGAACTCGCCCTCGGCGATCTTGCGCAGGATGCGGCGCATGATCTTGCCCGAGCGGGTCTTGGGCAGACCGGTGGCCGCGAACTGCATCTTGTCGGGCGTGGCGATGGGGCCCACGACCTTGCGCACGTGCACGACCAGGGACTTCTTGAGGTCGTCGCTCGGCTCCACGCCGTCGTTGAGCACGACGTAGGCGTAGATGCCCGTGCCCTTGATCGGGTGCGGGTAGCCGACCACGGCGGCCTCGGCGACCTCGGGAGCGCTCACGAGCGCGCCTTCGACGTCGGAGGTGCCGATGCGGTGACCGGAGACGTTGAGCACGTCGTCGATGCGACCCTTGAGCCAGTGGTCGCCGTCGGCGTCGATGGCGCAGCCGTCGCCGGTGGTGAAGTAGCCCTTGAACATCGAGAAGTAGACGTCCTTGAAGCGCGTGCCCTCATCGTCGCCCCACGTGCCGCGGATCATGCCGGGCCACGGAGCGGTGATGACGAGGTGACCGTCCTCGCCGACGCCGGCGGGCTCGCCCTTGTCGGTGAGCACGGCGGTCTGCACGCCGAAGAACGGACGCCCGGCGGAACCCGGCTTGAGGGTCATGGCGCCGGCCAGCGGGGCGATCATGTGGCCGCCCGTCTCGGTCTGCCACCACGTGTCGCTCAGCGGGATGCGGCCCTTGCCGACCTTCTCGTAGTACCACATCCAGCTGCCCGGATCGATGGGCTCGCCCACGGAGGCCATGAAGCGCAGGGAGTCCATGGGGTGCTTCATCGGCCACTCGTCGCCCTGGCCGATGAGGCTGCGGATGACGGTCGGCGCGGTGTAGATCGTGGTGGCCTTGTGCTTCTCGACGACCTGCCAGTAGCGGTCCGGCTCCGGATAGGTCGGCAGACCCTCGTAGAGGAGGCTGGTGGCGCCGAGGGCGAGCGGGCCGTACACGATGTAGCTGTGGCCCGTGATCCAGCCGATGTCGGCGGTGCAGAAGTGCACGTCGTCGTCGTGGATGTTGAAGACGTACTTCGTGGTGTCGTGCGCGTAGAGCAGGTACCCACCGGTGGTGTGGATGACGCCCTTGGGCGTACCCGTGGAGCCTGAGGTGTAGAGGATGAAGAGCGGGTGCTCCGCATCGACCGGCACGCACTCGCACTCGGTGGTGATGTCCGGAGCGGCCATCTCGTCGTGGTACCAGAGGTCGCGACCCTCGGTCATCGGCACGTCGCCGTCGACGCGCTTGATGACGATGACCTTCTCGACCGTCGTCTCGCCCTGGATGGCGACGTCGGCGTTGGTCTTGGAGGGCGTGCTCTTGGCGCCGCGGTGGCCCTTGTCGGCGCAGACGAGGATCTTGGCGCCGCTGTTGTCGATGCGGGCCTTGAGGGCCTCGGCGCTGAAGCCGCCGAACACCATCATGTGGATGGCGCCGATGCGCGCGCAGGCGAGCATGACGATCGGCAGCTCGGCGATCATCGGGAGGTACAGGGCGACGCGGTCGCCCTTCTTGACGCCGTGCTTCTTGAGGACGTTGGCGAACTTGCTGACCTCGTCCTTGAGCTGCGCGTACGTGTAGGAGTACGTGTCGCCCGGGTCGCCCTCGAAGACGATGGCGGCCTTGTCACCCTTGCCGGCCTCGACGTGACGGTCGACGCAGTTGTACGCCGCGTTGAGCTCGCCGCCCTCGAACCACTTGATGTAGGGCTTGGGGTCGAAGCTCCAGTCGAGGACGGTGTCCCACTTCTTCGTCCAGACGAGGGCATCCTCGGCGCGTTCCGCCCAGAACCCCTCGGGGTCTTCGACGGAACGCTTGTAGTCGGCCTCGTACTGCTCCATCGAGGAGTAATACGCGGACTTCTGGAACTCGGGCGTCGGCGGGAAGAGCTTAGGCTCGTCAGCCACCCTGTTCACCTCCCATGGATCTTTCACTGATCCGATAGCTGGATGGTTCCTCCCGCGCAGTGCCCAGGGGGGAGCGCGCGGGGGGCTCGTCCGCGACCGGCGGGCTTACCAGGACATCCGCGCGGCGGGACCTGCCAGCGAGGCGATCACAGTCGTCGTTCCATCAACGCCCTCAGGTCCTGGACCGTATGGGCTGGACGACGGCAATGCGCGCCTCGTTCCTTGGGCTAGGCCAATGGGCAACGCTACTGATGGACAGGGGGAAAAGCAAGCTTCGGGCGGACGGTTCATCGGGATGGATGAACGGGGCGCCGAAAGGTGGCACTTGCGGAGGGGTCATTCCGACATACGGTCGAGGTATCCGTATGGTGGGCGATGTTGGGTTTGAACCAACGACCTCCCGCGTGTGAGGCGGGCGCTCTCCCGCTGAGCTAATCGCCCACGGGTCCGGGCGGCGCGTGCGCCCCCGCGGGGGAGCAGAGGATACCACAGGGCGCGGGATGGGGAAAACGTCTGCATGGACGGTCTCGAGCGCATCAAGCGGGGCTACAGGGCCATCGGTCCCGGCGCGTCGCGCGACGTGCTCGCCATGTTCCACCAGGAGGAGCCGGAGGCGCCGGAGTGGGTCGTCGACGACAGCATCCGCGTCATTCCGTCACGTGACGTCGTCGCCATGGATCTCTTTGCCGGCGCCCTGCCCTCGCACTGGGAGGTCATCGGCGTCGATCTGCGCATGTGGCACTACTACCGGCAGCGCTGCAGGCTGGTCGTGGCGGGGAGGTTCCGTACGCGGCCGCGAGGCACCTGGGAGGTCGTCCCGCTTCCGTTCATCCACATCTGGAGCGTGGACGACGACGAGGTGAAGGGCGTGTTCGACTACCTCGCCGGCATCGAGGTCAAGCGCAGGGCCGACGTGCCGACGCGGCGCGGGTGGCGCTTCTGGCGCCGCGCCGCTGCGCCGGGCTGAGCCGCCTCACGGGCCGTCGGCGCAGCCTCGGCGGCGCAGCCGCCTCAGGCCTTGCCCGAGCGTTGCTCCCACACGAGGCCGAGCCGCTCGGCGAGGCCGCCGTCCTTCCAGTTCCACCACTTCGCGAGCTCCGGGTCTCCGCCCGCGCCACCTGCGTGGTGGACGGCGGCACGGAACACGTAGAGAACGCAGCGGTCGACGTGCTCGCCGGCCAGTTCCTCGAACTGCTCGTAGAGCTGCTGAGGGTCGCGCCCGGCCAGATCGGCGGGGCGGCGGACGCCGAGTCGCCGCAGGTCGGCCGCGATGGACGGCCCTACGCCGGGGATGCTCTGCAGCTCGTCGGGATGTCGTGCCGTCGCCATATGCCGCAGTGTACGCCGGGGGCGTGACGGACGCCGGGCCGCCCGCCCTCAGGCGCCGGCCTGATCGGCGACGCGGCGCCTCAGTGCTTCGGCCATCAGCTCGAACCCCTGCTGCGAGGCGCGCATCACCTTCCCCAGGACGGGGACGAGGATGCCGCTCACCTCTTCGTGGGTGGTGAAGCGCGACCTGCCGGCGTCCAGCGGCTCCACCATCAGCGAGTGTCGCCCGTCGAACAGGCCCGGGATCAGGAGCTTGCCCTTCCAGCGGATGAGGCGCCCCGGCTCGAGGTCCAGCACCGTCGGGCGAAAGGTGACGGCCCGCACGTCCGGAGCCGTGATCGTCAACTCGAGCCTCCCGCCGACGCGCTGCTCGCCCGCTGCGCGGACGATGAACGGGTTCCACTCCGGGTAGCGGGCGAAGTCGGTGACGACGCGCCAGACCCGCTCGGCGGGCGCGTCGATGTCGGTGGATGCGTGCAGGGTCTGCATCGGGCCTCCTGTGGATGCTCGCAGCCGAGCCTACCCGCGGGGATGGCCGTCAGAACGCGAGCTTGTCGCCGCTCCGGGTGAGACGCTTGCGCCGCTCCCTGCAGTCCGGCAGCACGTCCTCCACCCGCCGCCAGAACCGCGGCCCGTGGTTGGGCTCGTGGAGGTGGGCCAGCTCGTGGACGACGACGTAGTCGATCAGCTCGGGCGCCTGCGTGATCAGCTGCCAGTGGAAGCTCACCGTCAGGGTGCGGTGGTCGCACACGCCCCATCGCCGTTTGCCCAGGTCGCGGACGACGACGGAGGAGGGAGCGGCGCCGACCAGCGGCGCGTAGCGCGCGACGGCGTCGTCGATGTACTCGCGCGCCCTCGCCTCGTACCAGGCGACGACCTCCGCGCGCGCGTCGCCGTCGAGCGCGCGGTCGACCTCCAGCGCGTCGCCGCTGATGGTCACGGCCTGTGGCGGCCGGTCGGCGAGCTCCAGACGGTACTCCCTGCCGAGGTAGGGGAACAGCTCGCCGGCGACGACCTGCCGGGGCTCGGGCGGCGGCCCGAGCGCCTCGAACTCGGCGAGCTTGCGGCGTACCCAGGGCAGCTTCTCGCGCACGACGGTCTCCAGCCTGCGCGTAGAGGTGCGCGCCGGCGCGGCGAGGATGAGCTCGCCGTCGCGCTTGACGGTGATGCCGACGGTCCGCCGCCGGGCGCTCCAGCGCACGGAGAACCGCAGGTCATCCACCGTGAGTGACTCGATAGGGGGGCGGCGCAGACTCACGACGGGCATCCTAACGCACCGGTGACGGGCGCGAGGCCGCCGCCGCGGCGCGACGGCCGGCGGGACGCCGCCTGAGCTCCGATCCGGCGGCGTACGCAGCAAGGGCGGCCCCGAGACGGGACCGCCCTTGCTGCGGCTTCGGCTGTTTCCGCGCGGCTAGGCCTTACGGACGTTGCTCGCCTGCATCTTGCCGTTCTGGCCTTCGGTGACGTCGAAGGTGACCTTGTCACCCTCGTCCAGGGTACGGAATCCATCGGCCTGGATCTCACGGAAGTGGACGAACAGATCGTCGCCATCTTCACGGGAGATAAAGCCGTACCCCTTGGCCGCGTTGAACCACTTGACGGTGCCTTCTGCCATTTGACGCATCCTTTTCCGCCCCCGAAGGGCTTAAACGAAGCGACGCGACCGGTTGCAGTGTTCCGCTGTTGACGCCGACGGAGAAGCAAACTGGTCACGCCGCCAACTCTCGAGGCCCCTGTTGGCCCGTGCGCGTCATACTACCGCACCTTGTCAAGGAATACCCGCTCCTCGCGTGTACCCGGTGGGTGACACTGCGTCCGGAGGCGGTGATCGAGAGGCTTGCCCGGGCGCCCGTCACCCTCGGAGACGGGCGCATCCCGCGCGGCGGAGAGGGAGTCACGACCGGCTCGGTCGCCGCTGCCCGCGCCGATGAGCACCTGTGTCCTGTGCGAGGCGGCACCGCCAGCGGCATCGCTCACGGTACCGTGGTGCCGTACACGGCACCGGCCGTCCGGAAAGGTCTCGGTGCTCTCGCCGAGCCATGCCCCCGATCCGCGGTACCGCCGACGGCACCGAGGCACCGTCTGCGGTGCCGCGCGCGGCGCCGAGCGTCAGCGAGCACATGGCGCGGCACCGGGCGTCAGCGGGCACGTGGCGCGGCGCCGAGCGTCAGCGAGCGCAGGGCGCGGCAGGCCGTCGGCGCTCCGGAGTCAGCGCCGGGCGTGCCGATCGGTGCGCCTGCGTCAGACTTCGGCGGGCAGGACGCCGGCGGCGGCGAGGGCGCGGAGCGCCTCCTCCGCCGCTTCATCGGCGGTCGCGGCCGGCGGCAGCTCGAGGTCGGCGCCGAGCTCCCCGCCGGCGTCCATGCCGATCACGTACACCTGGTGGGGCGCGGCGAGGGCGCGCAGCCTGTCGAGGTCGAACCGGTCGACGTCACCCAGTGCGGCGATCAGTACGACGCCGGCGTCGGTCATCGCCCAGGCGATCTCGCCGAGGCGGGCCAGCTGCGCCTCGCGGCCGAGCACGTCCTTGTCGTCTCCGAGGTCGGGCGCGCTCAGGCAGTACGAGTGCACGCCGCGCCCGAACACGACGTGCTCGACGCGGGCGGCGACGGCGTGAGCCGCCTCGCCGTCCTCGGCCACGAAGACCACCGCCTTGCCGGCGTGGCCGTAGCGGGCGGAGCGCAGCTCGTCGGTCACCTCGCCGCGGCCGAAGACGCGGCCGCCGCCGCCGGTCTCGGCCGCGTCCGGCAATGCCTCGAGGGCGATGCCGCAGCCGGCGGTGTCGTAGCCGTGCACGATCACGAAGCGCGACGTCGGCTCGAGCGTGTCGGCCGGGTCGAACGCGACCGGCCGCACGGCGCGGAAGATCACCTCGGCGACCATGTGCCGCTCGACCTGCCCGGCTCCGGTGACCGACTCGAGCTCCTGTTCGTCGAGCACGCTGAGCACGCTCTCGAGCTCCACGGGCACGCGGGCGGCGCCCAGGCGCAGCACGTACCGTCGCCCACGCACCAGCGGCGCCGTGTTCATCCAGAAGATGTTGGCGCGGATGCGCGTCGCGATCAGCGGTTCGGGCTCGTCGGCGCGGACCATCAGCTCGCCCGGCTTGGCATACACCTGCGTCTCGAGCGTGAGGCCCGTGGCCTGACCCGACGATGCCTCGTCCGGCCGCGGGCCGGTGAGCGCCTCGATGGTCTTCACGGTGGAGTGCTTGCGCGAAGGCAGGAAGACGACGTCGTCGCCGGGCCGGATGCGGCCGGTCTCGATGGTGCCGACGAAGATGCGCCGGTCGTCCAGCGCCTCGGTGAACTTGTAGACGTCCTGCAGCGGCATGCGGAACGGCCGGTCGAGGTCGTCGTCAAGCCGCTTGAAGTCCTCGACCTGCTCCAGCACCGTCGGCCCCTCGTACCAAGGGGCCGCCGCCGCGCGCGAGACGATGTTGTCGCCGTCGCGCGCGCTGATCGGGATGAAACTCGTGGGATGCACGCCGAGCCGGCCGAGGAAGTCGGCGTACTCGGTGACGATGGCCTGGAACTCGCGCCTGGTCCCAGTCCAGCAGGTCCATCTTGTTGACCAGCACGCTGATCTGGCGGATGCCGAGCATGGAGAGGATGTAGCCGTGGCGCTTGGAGTTCTCGCGCACCCCCTCCTTGGCGTCGATCACGAGCAGCGCCGCCTGGGCGCGTGAAGCGCCGGTGATCATGTTCTTGAGGAACTCCACGTGGCCCGGGGCGTCGTGGATGATGTAGTGCCGCTGCGGAGTGTTGAAGAAGCAGCGCGCCGTGTCGATGGTGATGCCCTGCGCCTGCTCGTTCTTGAGGGCGTCGAGGAGGAACGCGTACTCGAAGGGGCGCGCGTTCACCTTGCACATGTTCTTGACCTGCTCGAGCTTGCCGTCCGGCAGCGAGCCGGTGTCGGCCATCAGGCGCCCGATGACGGTGCTCTTGCCGTGGTCGACGTGGCCGACCGCGACGATGTCCATGCGCTCGAGGTCGAACGGGGAGATCTCGGCGCCCGGCGCGGGCGCCGGGCAGCTCGGCGCCTGCGTGGCGGCGCCCATGTCGCGTGTCGGCAGGCTCACATGTACCCCCCGCGGCGCAGCGACTCCAGGCCGCCGCCGTCGTCCTTGTCCTGGGCGCGGCCGCTGCGCTCCGCGATGTTGCTGAACTTGCCGGTGCGCAGCTCGACGATGATGTCGGCGACGTCGGTCGCCGTGGACTGGACCGGCGTCGTGCACGGGTAGCAGCCGAGCGAGCGGCAGCGCGTGCCGGTGCCGTCGTCGAAATAGAGCGACGTCACCGGGATGCTCTCGCGCTCGATGTACTCCCAGACATTGAGCTCGGTCCAGTCGAGCAGCGGGTGCACGCGCACGTGCGTGCCCGGCTCGAAATCGGTCTTGAAGTAGCGCCAGAGCTCCGGCGGCTGGTCGTCGACGTTCCAGTCGTTCTCCACGTCGCGCGGCGAGAAGTAGCGCTCCTTCGAGCGCGAACCCTCTTCGTCCGCGCGCACGCCGACGATCACGCCCGTGTACGGCGAGTGGTCCTCGTCCTCGACGAGGCGCCCCAGCGTGTGGTCCATGCGCAGGCGTGGCCACTCGCCGTCGAGCGTGTGCTTGAGCGCCATCGTCTTCAGGTTGCGGCAGCACTGGATGCGGTCGCAGTTGCCGTCCGGGAACGTCGCCTTCTCCTCGAGCGCCCTGCGGTTCTGGCCGACGACGAGGTTCAGGTGCCATTCCAGCGCCAGGCGGTCGCGGTACTCGATCATCTCCGGCATCTTGTAGGCGGTGTCGATGTGGACGAGCGGGATCGGCACGTGACCGAAGAACGCCTTGCGCGCCAGGTGCAGCAGGACGGTGCTGTCCTTGCCGATGGACCAGAGCATGCAGACGTTGCCGAGGCTGCGGTACGCCTCGCGCAGGATGTGGACGCTCTTGGCCTCGAGGGTGTCGAGCTGGTTCACGAGGTTCCTTCCGAGCTGTCCGCGGCCGCGTGGGCATCGTGCAGGCCGCACTCGCGGTGCTCGGGGCTCTCCCACCACCAGCGCCCGGCGCGCCAGTCCTCGCCGTCGGCGACGGCGCGCGTGCACGGCGCGCAGCCGATGCTCGGGAAGCCCTGGTCGTGGAGCGGGTTGTAGGGGATGTCGTGCGCGCGGACGTAGTCCCACACGCGCGCCTCGTCCCACTCGGCGAGCGGGTTGAGCTTCAGCAGGCCGGCGTTGCCGTCCCACTCCGCCGGCTCCACCTTCGCGCGCGTGACGCCCTGGCCGCTGCGCAGGCCGCAGATCCAGGCGTCCAGTCCGACCTGCGCGCGCCGCAGCGGCTTGACCTTGCGCGTGTCGCAGCACTGGTGACGCAGGAACTCGCTGTCGCGGAAGAGGTCGATGCCGTTGTCCGCGACCATCTTCTCGACCTCGGCGGCGTCCGGGCAGTACACGCGCATGCGGAAGCCGTAGCGCTTGTTCGTCCGGTCGATGAGCTCGTAGGTCTCAGGGTAGAGACGCCCGGTGTCGAGCGTGAAGATCGGGATGGCGAGGCCGGCGTCGGCGATCATGTGCGTCAGGGCTTGATCCTCGACGCCGAGGGAGGAGGCGAGGGCGACGCGGCCCGGATAGCGGGCCGCCGCGTCGGCGAGGATCTCCTCGGCGCTCATGCCTTGGAGTCGGGCCAGGATGTCGGCTACCGGCTCGTCAATGCTCATTCGGTGTCACCTCGCGGGTCGGCGCCTGCACAAAAATGCAATCGGCTAAATGCACAGATAACGTTTGTGCATGATAGGCGGGATTCCCGCGGGGCGCAAGCCGGGGGATCCGCCGTCGGCCGTTCGTGCGAGGGTAGCGCGTGAGGCGCCGCCCGGCGATCTCTGGCGCTGGGCCGCCCTCTGGGGATGTCAGCGGGAGGTCGACGCGCGGGGAGAGAGGAGGACGCCCTCCGTCTCGAGCAGACGCAGCTTGCGCCAGAGGCCGCCGCCGTAGCCGCCGAGACCGCCATTGGCGGCGATCACCCGGTGGCACGGGATGATGATGGCCAGGCGGTTGGCGCCGTTGGCGGTGCCGACGGCGCGCGCCGCGCCCGGCGCGCCGATCTCGCGTGCGAGTTCGGCGTAGGTGCGCGTCTCACCGTAGGGGATGCGCCGCAAGGCGTCCCAGACGCGGCGCTGGAAGGGGCTGCCCGGGTACTCCAGCGGGAGGTCGAAGGCGCGCCGCCGGCCGGCGAAGTACTCGTCCAGCTGCGCGCGCAGCGGCGCGAACAACGGACTGTCGCCCGGGGCGAGCGGGCGGCTGAAGCGCCGGCGCAGCGTGTCGAGCTGCGTCTCCACCATGCGCCGGTCCGGGTACTCGAGCAGACACAGGGCCTCGTCGGTCGCGCCGGCGACGAGCGGGCCCACCGGCGTGTCCAGCCAGGTCATGCGGATGAGGGAGCCGTCGGGCGCCTCCGCCGCTTCGCCGGGCGGCGCCCCCGCCAGCTTGCCGAAGGCGGTCCTGAAGCCCGAGTGCGACCCCCAGCCGTGGTCGAAGACCACGTCGTCGATCCGCTCGCCGGAGCGCAGGGCGACGAAGGCGTCGCCCAGGCGGCGCGCCCGGCAGTAGGCCTGGAAGGTCATGCCGTGCGTCTTCTGGAACCAGCGGCGCACGGCGGCGGGGTCCAGACCCTCGGCGCGCAGGTCCGCGTCCGAGATGCGCGCCGCGGGGTCAGCTTCGACGCGCGCGACGAGCCGCGACGCCCACTCGGGGGTGCCGGCTTCCGGGTCGAGCGGCCGGCACCGCTTGCAGGGGCGGAAGCCCGCGACGAGCGCCTCGCGCGTCGTCGGGTAGAACTCGACGTGTTCCGGTCTCGGATCCCGCGCCGGGCACGACGGGCGGCAGAAGATGCCGGTGGTGGTCACCGCGGCATAGAACAACCCGTCGTAGCTGCGATCACGCGCGCGCAGTGCCGTCAGCATCTCCTCGCGCGGGAGCATCGTCGCGGCGCGGTCCGGCGGGCGGTCCATCTGAGACGTCGCTTCCATGAGTCAGAGGGTAGCCCCGCCGGCAAGCGAGGCGCCACCGAAATCTGAGCGGCGAATCCGGCAGCCCGCAGCTGACGCTCGCCGGACACTGCCCCTTGGCACCTTTGAAGCTGCCAAGCCTCAGCTTACGGCAGGAGACTGGAACGCGAGGCCCGCGTCACTCCACGACCGTGACGCTTGCCTTCGGGTCCAGCGGATTGGTGCGCACGGCGAGCGAGAACAGGAACGGATACTGCGTCTGCAGGTGCCGCAGGTAGTCGAGCCACTGGGTCCCGAGCAGCATGTACGCGCGCTTCACGTCGACCACGAGATGCGCGCGGTCGGCGTCCGGCAGGTGGTCGAAGTCGCCGCGCGCGTGAAGCTCCTCAGCCAGATGCGTCACCGCCCAGAGCAGATCGGTGAACGCCTCGTGCTCCATGAGCGCCTGGTTGCCGAGAAGGCTGAGAAGGTACGTCTTCTCCTGGTCGAGGCGCACGCGCAGAGCCACCAGGTCGGAGGTGCTGAGCTCGATGACCGGCCTGTGCTCGCGGAACGCCTGCTTGGCGCGTGCGTAGTCCGCGGCCTTCCACGCCATGCGCGGCAGCAGATCGCCGCGCACCTCGTCCAGATCGGTGTCGAGCTTTGCGATCCGCCCCAGGACGTCTGTGCCGCACTCGGTGAAGAACGCGCCGATGATCATGTTGAGCTTGTTCAGCATCGTCTCGCGGTTGCGTCGCTGCATGAGCCCGTCGAGCAGCATCGAGACCAGCAGCACCTGGATGAAGAGGAAGGCGATGTCGTCGACCAGGTACCGCAGCATCTCCCGGTGGAAGCTCTCCGAGGGGAAGAGGAGCCAGCGCAGGGCGTAGACGACGATCGCCGCGACGATCAGCGTGACGGCGATCTCGACTTGCCAGCGGCGCAGACGCATGCGGACTCCCGGGTCGGAGGAGGCGCAGCCGGCGCCTCGAGTGGCAGAGAGGATACCCGACTCGGGCGAGTCTGAGGCCGGGCGCGCGGGGAGGCTTCGCCGCCGCGCCCCCGTACGCAGGTGTGCAACAGGTCGTTTCCTCCGATGGGATCGCCTTGTACTTCACCAGGCGTTCTCGTCGAATGACCCTCTCGGGGTCGCTCCAGGTCGGCGCGGCTGGCCGTGCGACGCTTCCCTGCAGCTACGTGCCTGCTGCACAGTAGAAATATTCCCGCGTCGTTTCGATCCCACGCCGTTGGCCGATCTCGGCGGTGGTGCAGCACGAAGAGGACCGGGCGCGGGCCGTAGGTGCCCGCGCCCGGTCCTCGCGCCTCAGGTGGGCCTAGGCGACCTTCCGGGCTGTCTCGCGGCGGAACTCCTGCGCCTCCAGGATCTCGGTGATGGTGTAGCCCGCATCCGAGACCACGGAGCCGCCGAGGCCGTCCCACACCTCCTGGAGTCTGCCGGCGAAGCTCTCGGCCTCGCCCAGGCTGTCGAACTCGAGGTGCCCGATCACCCGGTGCTCGTCACCGACGGGCCGCTCGATGGTGAATCGGCGTATGCCGGAGGCCTCGCGCCCCAAGGGGTCACTGTCGAATACCTTCTTCCACTCCGCGTACTCCGGCACGTTGTGCCAGTAGTTGAGAACGTACATGACGCTTCCTTTCATGCGGTCTTGTGAGCATGACTCTCTTGTGCCCACTGCCGACGCCGGCAAGCGATGAGCGTTGGCGGACGCAGGGTCGCGGGTGACGCGGCGTGGCGCCGCAGGGCCCTGCCTACGACGAAGGCCCCGGGATGCCGGGGCCTTCGGATACTCGTCTGCAAATGGCGGAGAGGGGGGGATTCGAACCCCCGAACCGAGAGGACCCGGTTAACGGTTTTCGAGACCGCCGCATTCAACCGCTCTGCCACCTCTCCGCGAGGCGCAGCCCCTTCACGAGCAGGGAGGCCGCGGACGCGTAGTTTAGCACGCGCCCGCGGCCGGGCTCACGCGCGCCGGAGCACGACGGTCACTGCGCGAGCCGGTCCTCCACCCACGCGCGGACGTCCTCCGGGGTGAAGCCGTAGCTGTCCTTGATGTCCTTCATCGGCAGGGTGAGCGCGTCGCTCGGCACGCCCCACTCGGCGCCGAAGTCCGCGAGGGGGATGCCCGTCATCGCGGCGATGTCGGCGAAGGACATCCAGCCCTTGATCGATGACTCGCTGCCGCCTTGGCTGCGGCCCTCGCCTTCGCCCTGCCCCTGGCCCTCGCCCTGGCCGGAGTGGCCGGCGCCTCGGGCCTCGGCGCGGCCCTCCATCTGCCAGTCGAAGGCGCCGGTGAGCGTCGTGGCGCCGACGATGCCCACCATGAGCGCGACGGCCGCGCCGGTAGCCGCGAGCGCGCCGGCGCGGGCGCCGCCGGGCGCCGTCACCGTGAGGGCGCCGGGCACCGGACACACGTTGACGCATTCGTTGCAGGAGATGCACTCGGAGCTCCGGACCACGTCGGCGGTCGCTACCTCGACGTTCATCATGCAGGCCTTGTCGCAGCGGCCGCAGTCGATGCAGGCGTCCGCGTCGCGGCGGATGTTCAGGAAGCTGACCCTCGACAGGAGCCCGAGCAGGGCGCCGGTGGGGCAGAGGTACTTGCAGAAGAAGCGGTCGTACACCAGTGAGCCGGCCAGAGAGACGATCAGGACGGCGAGGCCGACGGCGTACGTGGAGAGCAGGTCGGCGGAGGTCAGGTGGGCCCACGCGACCCACGGGTCGTAGGGGCGCAGCACGAGCTCGGCGGCCTGCCAGGTCCAGACCGCGAAGAGGACGAGGACGGCGTACTTGAGGTAGCGCGCGACGCGATCGACGACGTGCGGGACGGCGAAGCGGCGCCGGAAGAGCTTGCGGCCGGCGGCGCCGAAGATCCCTTGCAGCGTCCCGAGCGGGCAGAGCATGCCGCAGAACGAGCGCCGGTAGGCCACCGCCATGACGAGCATGCCGACGAGCAGGATCACCGAGCTGGCGGCGGTGTGCCGCAGGAAGCCGTCTCCGGCCAGCAGCGAGTAGAGGGTCTCCAAACCGCCGAACGGGCAGAGGAAGTCGACCCCCGCCCAGCGTCCGCTGCCGGTCGACTTCATGTGGGCGGTGACGATGGCGGTCATGCCGGCCAGCACCACCCCCAGCACGATCCAGCGCGCCCAGCGCGCTCTCTTCCGGGACGCCTGGTCCGCGTGCCTGTCCGTCATCCGATCCCTCCTGCTGTGCGTGTACGTTCGCTGCCGCCACGGCGTGCAGCGACCGCGCTCGAGTCTACGGGCGAGTTGTGAACAGGTTTTGAAGCGGTTCTGGGGGAGTTGTGAAGAGGGAAGTGGCGGAGAGGGAGGGATTCGAACCCTCGAGGCAGGTTGACCCCGCCCACGCGATTTCCAGTCGCGCTCCTTAAGCCAGCTCGGACACCTCTCCGCGCCGCGCCGGGCGCACCCGGCGAGCGGACGAACAGTATACGACAGGGCCGTCGGGCGCGGGTACCGGGCGCAGGCGGGCGGCGCAGCCGGCCCCGCCGTCAGCTCTCCGCGCCGCCCTGCCGGTCCTTGTGGAGGACCCCTTTGGGGACGAGCAGCAGCGTGACGACCACGGCCACCACGGCAAGGCCGGCGGCGAGCTTGAGCGAGCCGCCGATACCCGTCGAGAGCGCGCGGTGCACCTCGTCGAGGACCTTGGCCTGCACGTCTTTGGAGAGCGAGTCGTAGATCTGCTTGGCCTTCTCCGAACTGCTGAAGGCGTCGTTGACCTGCTTCTGCTGTGCGCTGGTCAGGTCGGCCGCCGCCGCGCTCGCCTTGAGCGTGGAGGTCTGGATCGCCCGGTACACGCCGCCGAAGACGGCCACGCCGAAGGCGCCGCCCACCATGCTGCACATCTTGAAGGCGCCGGAGGCGGCGCCCGACTCGTTCGGCGGCGCCAGCCCGACGGCCACGTCGCTGAGCGGCGTGGAGTACAGACCGATGCCGACGCCCTGGATGAGGAGGCCTGTGGCGAACCACCAGTAGGCCGTCTCCGGAGTCAGGAACCCCACCAGGAACGTGCCGACACCCATGATGAAGAACCCCGCGGTGAGGGGGATCCGTGGCCCGCGCCGCAGTTCCAGCCGGGCGCCGACCATGATGAACGCGAGGATGCCTACCGTGGACGGGAGCAGGAGCAGCCCCGCCGTCAGGGCGTCGTAGCCGCAGACCTCCTCGAGGTACAGCGCCAGCACGTACATCGTGCCGCTCAGCGTGATGTTGTAGATGAGGTTGTCGATGAGGGCGCCGTCGTAGGAGCGCCGTTTGAAGAGGCCCAGGTCGATGAGCGGCTCCTTGACGTGGCGCTCGATGAGTACGAACGACGTGAGAAGCACGACCGCGGCCACGACGGAGCCCAGGACGAGCATCGAGCCCCAGCCCAGCGTCGGCCCCTCGTTGAGGGCATAGAGGAGGGCGACGAGGCCGACGGCGATGAAGCCGAGGCCGAGGTAGTCGATCTTGTGGCTGGCGCCCTCATCGCGGGACTCTGGCGTAGTGCGCCTTACGAGCACCAGCGCGAGCGCGCACAGCGGGATGTTCACCCAGAAGATCGCCGGCCAGCCTGCCAGGGTGACGAGGCCGCCGGAGATGGCGGGGGCGGCGGCCTGACCGACGGCGGTGGTGGCCATCCAGGCGCTGAACGCCGTGACCTGCTCGCGGGCCGAGAACTCCAGCGGGATGATGGCGAGCGTCGCCGGCAGGATCGCGGCGGCGCCGACGCCCATCAGGGCGCGGCCGACGACGAGCACCGTCGGGTTGGGAGCGAGCGCGGCGACGACGGAGGCGACGGCGAACACGACGAGGCCGATGTCGAGGACGCGCCGCCGGCCGAAGATGTCGCCGAAGCGGCCGGCGGCGATGACCAGCGCGCCGCAGACGAGCGTGAAGATCGTGTTGACCCACTGCAGGGCGGTGACCGACCCGCCGATGTCCGCCGAGATCGCGGACGTGGCGACGGGGATGTTCGCGGCGGCGAACCAGACGATGGCCGCCGAGAGGCAGAGGGCGACGAGCGACCACCAGCGCTTCGTGCCGGCGACCGCTGCGGCGGGCGTGGCGGCGGAGGAGGCGGGGGGCGCGGCCGCGCCTGCGGCTGCCGCGCCTCCCGCCGTCTCGCGCCGGTCGCTCACTTCTGCTCGGCCATCCCCGCGATGAACAGGGCTTCGGCGAGCGCGCAGCGCTCGAGCTCGCCGAGGTCGACACTCTCGTTGGGGGCGTGGATCTTGCACTGCGGCTCTTCCGCGCCCCAGAGGATCATCTCGGCGCCGGGCATGGCGCCGAGGAACGCGGCGACCAGCGGGATCGAGCCGCCCTCGCCGTAGTGCACGACGTCCTTGCCGTAGGCGGTGGCCATCGCCCGGGTCGCCGCCGCGTAGGCCGGGCCGTCCGTCTTGGCGAGGAACCCCTCGCCCACGGTCCCGGGCGTCACCTTCGCCCTGACGTTCCACGGGGCGGCCGCCTCGAGGTGCTCCTTGACGGCCGTGAGCGCGTCGGCGGGCTCCTGGCCGGGCGCGAGGCGCACGCTGACGCGCGCCCGGGCCTTGGGGATGAGCGCGTTGGCGGCGCCCTCGACCTGCGGTGCGTCGATGCCGATCACGTTGATCGACGGCTTGCCGTAGAGCCGCTGGCCGATGCTGCCGCTGCCGATGAGGTCCGACGCCGGGCAGCACGCCGGCGTCGGTGCGGAACGCGGCTTCGTCGTAGTCGGCGCCGTCGTACTCGAGCGTCGCGAGGCCCTTGACGGCCACGTCGCCCTTGTCGTCGTGCAGCGTGGCGATCATGCGGCACAGCGCGATCAGGGAGTCGGGCGCCGGGCCGCCGAACATGCCGCTGTGCACGGCGCCTTCGAGCGTCTCGACCTCGACGTCGAGGGCGGCCATGCCGCGCAGCGACGTCGTGAGCGTCGGCACGCCGAGAGCGTAGTTGCCGACGTCGCTGATCACGATCACGTCGGCCTTGAGCAGCTCGGCGTTGGCCTTCACGAACTCCTCGATGCCGCCTTCGCCGGCCTCTTCCTGGCCCTCGATGAGGACCTTGACGCCCACCGGGCAGTCGTCGCCGAGGGCGAGGAGCGCGCCGGCGTGCATGACGACGCCGCTCTTGTCGTCGGCGGCGCCGCGCCCGTAGAGCCGGCCGTCGCGCTCCGTCGGCTCGAACGGCTTGCTGTGCCACATGCCTCCTCCGGCCCGGCCGGCTGCACGTCGTAGTGCGCGTAGAGCAGGACGGTGGGGGCGCCCGGCTGCGCCGGGCGCTCGCCGAACACCGCCTGCGGCGCGCGCGGCACGTCCACCATGCGCACGTTGGGCAGGCCGGCCTCGGTGAGCAGCTGCGCCACCGCGGCGCCCGTCTGCTCGACCGGCGCGGTGGGGAAGTCGGGGAACGCGACCGAGGGCAGGCGCACGAGCTTCTTGAGCTCGTCGGTCAGCCGGGGCATGAGGCCCTTGATGGTCTGCTGCAGGTCCGCGGGCATCATGCCCTCCTCGTCGTCATTGCGTTTCCTCAGTCTTGAGCCCATCCACGAACTCCTGGAAGTCCGCGAGCTTGTCGGGTGCGTAGACGGAGATGAAGATCGCTGCCGCCTTCGCGAAATCGGGGTCGAGGATCACCGGGCGGCTCGCCGGACCCGCGGTCCCGAGCTGCCACGCGTACTGCGACTGAAGCAGTGACTCGTCTGGGTTCTGGGCGAACGGGCCGCCGTCGACGCCGAACAGCCTGACGGCGGTGTCTTCACTCGGGGCCCTCAGCCCGGCGGCGTTCAGCTTCGCGACGAACTCCTTCGCCTTCGCCTGCGCCTCTTTGGTCACCTTCTCGTCGTGATAGAGGACCGCTCCGGCGACCATCAGGGCGACGATCACGACGACGATGGTGATGTAGACCCACTTGTGTGACTTCTCCTGCATCGTGGTCACCCCCTCATCCCTCGTCGTCGGCAGGCGCCGGCACGGCGTTCTTCCACGCGGGCTTGCGCAGCCACAGGAACAGGAACGGGATCAGCAGGCCGAGGACGAGCAGCCCGCCGCCGATGATGAGCACGTAGAGGGCGGTGCTGCCGCTGCCGAACTGCGACGACGGCACGAAGCCGATGAGGAAGGCGGCGACGGAGCTCACCAGACCGACGATCGCCAGCACGGGCAGGATCGGCGCACGGTAGCCGCGCGGGTGGTCGGGCTGCGACTTCCGCAGGCGCATCGCCGAGATGAACATCAGGAAGTACATGATGAGGTACACCTGCGTGGTGATCACCGAGAAGATCCAGTAGACGCTGGAGACGTTGGGGATGAGCGCGAAGAGCAGGGCGATGATGGTGACGATGATGCCCTGCGCGAACAGGATGTTGACCTGGATGCCGGCCGGATTGACCTTCTGGAAGAACGGCGGCAGGTAGCCCTCCTTGCGCCCGATGAGCAGCAGGCCCTTGGACGGGCCGGCCAGCCACGCCATCATGCCGCCCAGCGACGCGGTGATGAGCATGATGCCGAGGATCGGCGTGAGCCAGGCGACGCCGAAGTGGTCGAAGAACGCGGTGAACGCCTGCATGACGCCGCCGGTGAGCGTGAGCTCGCTCGACGGGATGACCCAGCTGATCGCGAGCGCCGGCAGCACGAAGATGGCGATGACGATGGGCATGGCGAGGAACATCGCCTTGGGGAACTCCTTGCCGGGGTCCTTCATGCTCTTGACGTGGACGGCGTTGACCTCCATGCCGGCGTAGCTGAGGAAGTTGTTGACGATGAGCACGAGGCCGGCGATGCCGGCGATCTGCGGCAGGAGCGCGGAGGCCTCGATCGGCGCCGCGCTCGGGTTGCCCTGGCAGCAGGTAGATGACGCCGAGGATCACGAGCGCGGCGCCCGGGATCGCCGTGCCGAGCAGCATGGAACTGCTCGAGAGCTTGGCGACCAGGCCGACGCCGCGCATGCTGACCATCGTCGAGACCCAGTAGACGATGACGATCACCGCGGCCGTGTAGACGCCGTTGTTGGCCAGCGGCGCGGTAGATGACGTAGGCGAGCGTGCTGGCCACGTAGGCGAGCAGGCTCGGGTAGTAGGTGAGCGTCATCGCGAACTGGGTCCAGATGGCGATGAACCCGGCGCGCGGGCCGATGCCCTGGCTGACCCAGTTGTAGACGCCGCCGTCCCAGCCGGAGGCCAGCTCGGCGGCGACCAGCGACGTGGGCAGCAGGAACACGACGGCCGGCAGCAGGTAGAGGAAGATGCAGGCGAGGCCGTAGACGGCCATGCTCGGCGTGTTGCGGATGCTCGCCACCGCCGAGACCGTCATGAAGCACATCGTCAGCCAGGTGATGGTCTTGGCCGACGGCATCGCCCTGGCCTTCGCGGGTGGCGCGACGGCCTTCGCCGCCGCCTCAGTACTGGCCATGGACCCCTCCGTTCGTCCTGCGCCCCCGCCGGCGAGCGCCGGCGCACTCCTGCACTATTCAGGTCGTGAGGCGCGTTCCCCTTCGCGCCCGCGCGTGCGAGCGCCCTCCCGCGGCCCTCACGCACCCGCCCTACTCGCGCACCCGCGCGCTCGTCTACGTGTGCCGGCGGCGCTCGATCGCAGTCTGGATGCTCAGGGTGATCGCGCCCGCCACCAGGAGCATGACGAGGTTCACGCCGAGGACTGCGACGGCGCCGCCGGCGCCCTCCCACTCGGCGAGACCGGCGGCGACGCCGACGTAGGCCGCCGCCGGGATCGTGGTGACCGAGATGGCCACACCGACGGCGAAGCTCGCGCGGCTCTCGAAGCTCAGCATGCCGGCGACGCCGGCGGCCAGTGCGACGCACACGGTGGCGACGGACACGTGCGCGAGGCCGTAGACGACGCCGGAGTGGATGTCGGCGTCGGTACGCACCATCCCGAACATCACCAGGGCGCGCGTGACCACCCAGGCCGTCACGACCGTCGTCACGAGTCCGGGCAGCAGGGTGCCGAGCGCCTTGCCGAGGACCATGGGCCGCCGCCCGACGATGGCGACGGCGGCGGCCGTGAGCGGCAGCAGGTCCGGGCTCACCGCCATGGCTCCGACGATGAGGATGGCGCTGTGCTCCAGCACTCCGAAGGCGGCGATCACGCCGGCGACGATCATGTAGGCGAGGTAGCTCGGGCGCAGCCCGACGTTGTCGATCGCCTCGTCGGCGACCTCGCTCCACACCAGCGTGTCACGGCTGGACCTCATCTCGAGCGCGATGCCCTCCAGGGTCACGGGGCGCACGACCTCGACGCGGGCGATGGAGAGGTCTTCCGCGCCCACGCCGAGCGCGGTGAGGTCGGCGATCGTGGCGTCGGCGGCCTCGTCGTCGAGCTCCGCCGTGATGAGCGTGGCGCCGGAGTCCGCCGCGATCCCGGAGAGGACGATGTGGCGCGCGCCCCGGCGCTCGTGCAGGGCGCGCGAGACGTCGTCGACTCGCTCGGGGCGGACGTAGGCGCGGAGGTGGAACACGCCTAGCGCCGCGCCTGGAAGAACTGCCGCAGCAGCGCGGCCGATTCGTCCGCCAGAAGGCCCGCCGTCATCTCGAGGCAGTGATTGAGGCGGTCGTCCTGGCAGATGTTGTAGAGCGTCCCGGCGGCGCCCGCCTTCTCGTCGGTGGCGCCGTAGACCAGCCGGGGGATGCGCGCCTGGACGATCGCGCCGGCGCACATGGGGCACGGCTCGAGCGTCACGTAGAGCACGGTGTTGAGCAGCCGCCAGCTGCCCATGTGGGCAGCGGCCTGTTCGATCGCGATCATCTCGGCGTGAGCCACCGGGCTCTGGCGCAGCTCGCGCTCGTTGCCGGCCGCGGCGATCACCTGTCCGTCCAGCACGATCACGGCGCCGATCGGCACGTCACCGTGGCTGGTGGCTCGATCCGCCTCCCTGAGCGCCAGACGCATGTAGTAGTCGTCCCGCGAGAAGTGCACGTCGCTCATGGCTGTCATCATGCCCGATTCGCCCGGGTGTGAGAACCGCCGGGGGCGGGAAGACTCGGTGCACGATACTTGCATACGCAAATACTTGGAGGCACTGAGATGGCAACCGTAGTCGAGACCACCACCCGCACCTACGACGGCGTCGAGTTCCCGGCGGCCGGGACCTGGGCGCTGGACCCCACGCACACCCGCGTCGATTTCCAGGCCCGGCACCTCATGGTCGCCAAGGTCAAGGGCCACTTCGCCGGCCCTGAGGGCGCGCTCGTGATCGCCGAGGACCCCACGCAGTCGACCGCGCAGGTCACGATCGCGGCGGCCACCATCGACACCGGCGTCGAGCAGCGCGACGTGCACCTCAAGTCCGCGGACTTCCTCGAGGTCGAGGCGTATCCGGAGCTCACCTTCACCTCGACCTCGTTCGAGCACGTCGAAGACGAGGTGTGGAGCCTCCACGGCGAGCTGACCATCCACGGGGTATCCCGCGAGGTCACGCTCACGACCGAGTACAACGGCCAGACCATCGACCCGTGGGGCGGCACGCGTGCGTTCTTCTCCGCCGAGACGAAGATCGACCGCGAGGACTGGGGCCTCAGCTGGAACGTGGCGCTCGAGACCGGCGGCTGGCTCGTCGGCAAGGAGATCAAGCTCGCCATCGAGGTGGAAGCGGTCCTCCAGCAGGACTAGCAGTCGGACGTGACCCGGCGCCGGGAGCGCCGGGTCACGTCCGACTGCTCCCGCGGGTAGACTGGCGTCATAGGACAGACACTCCCCCCGCGAGGTGAATCGGCTCCATGGACTGGACTCTCTACATCATCTGCTTCGGCGTCCCGCTCATCCTCGGGCTGGCCGTACAGGGCTGGCTGCGCAGCACGTTCGCCAGGAACAGCCGCGTGCCGGTCGGCAGCGGCCTGACCGGCGCCGACGTCGCCCGGCGGATCCTCGACGGCAACGGGCTCCAGGACGTGCCCGTGCAGCCGTCCAAAGCGGGCCCGCTCAGCGACCACTACGACCCCAAGTCGCGTGGCGTCTTCCTCTCCGAGGCCGTGTACGCCGGGCGCTCGGTGGCGGCGACGGCCGTCGCCGCCCACGAGGTGGGGCACGCCATCCAGCACGCCCAGGCCTACGCTCCCATGCGCCTCCGCACGGCCATCTGGCCTCTCGCCGCCTTCGGCTCGCAGGCGTGGTTCTTCATCCTCATCATCGGCGCGATCTTCGGCGCGTTCGGCCTCGTCCAGCTGGCGCTGATCGTGTTCTCGCTGGTCATCATCTTCCAGCTCGTCACGCTGCCGGTGGAGTTCAATGCCTCGCGCCGGGCCATGGCGCAGATCAGGGAGCTTCGGCTGGTGAGCGACGCGGAAGCGGTCGGCGCCCGCCAGACGCTCACCGCGGCGGCCATGACCTACGTCGCCGGCGCGCTGGCGTCGATCGCCCAGCTGCTCTACTTCCTGGCGATCTTCGGGCGGAACTGACGACGGCGGCCGGTCAGGGCCGCGGAACGTAGCCCGGCGTGAACTGGGCGACGACCACCGGTCGTCGCCCCACGCACACGACGGTCACCTTCTTGCGCGGCACCCGGTCCTTGCCTTGGTAGCTCAGGGTCCCGGTCACGCCGGGGAAGTGGCGCGTCGCCTGGAGGGCGTCGCGGACCTCGGCCGGCTTCACGGAGTCGGCGCGCCTGATGGCCGAGGCGACCAAACCGATCGCGTCGTAGCCGAGTGAGGCGAAGGCGTTCTCCGGCGGCCGTCCGTAAGCCGCCTGGAACGACGCGTCGAAGCGGCGCACGGCGCGGCTCGCCGAGCTCATCCCGACGGCGGCGTGGGTGGTGTAGTAGACCTTGCCGCCGGTCTTCTCCGCGGCCTGGGTGAGCGACTGGGAGTCGAAGCTGTCGCCGCCCATGATCGGCTGGTCGTAGCCGGCGGCGCGCAGACGGCGCACGACGCGCGCCGCGTCCGCCGGCCCGGCGGCCACGAAGAGCACGTCGGCGGACCGCGCGGGCGACGTCCTGGTGCTGGTGGCCGCCTTCGTGCCCGCGCCCGTCGCCGTGCTCGTCGAAGAGGCGCCGCCGTCCCCGCCAGACTCCGAGCTCGATCCCTGGCCGGCTCCGTCGTTGGATTCGGCGGACGCATCACCGCTCGACTCGCCGCCGCCGGCCCCCGACCCGTCGCTTGTGCTCGAGCCGGTGTCCGCGCCTGTGTCGTCTGCGGTCTCCAGTCGCGGCACGGCCTCCGCCGCCCGCTTGTACTCGGCCGCTGCCACGACGTTGCCGCCCTGCGCGCGGAACGAGCGCTCGAAGTACTTCGCCAGCAGGCGCGTGTAGTCCATGTCCTCGTCGTACACGATCGCCGCGGTGCGCGCGCCCAGCTGGTCGGTGGCGAACTGGGCGCTCGCGGCGGCCTGCGCGTTGTCGCCGAAGCAGGCGAGGAACAGCCAGTTGGGCACCTGCTTCGTGAGCCGCGGCGAGGTCGCACCGCTGGTCACGAACGGCACACCGGCGCGGGCCGCGATGGGCGCCGCGGCGAGCACCTGGTCGGTGTCGGAGAGGCCGATGATGGCAGAGCAGCCGGAGGCGACGAGGCTCGCCGCCGCCCGCATCACGTCGGTCTCGTTGGTCTGGCCGTCGCGCTCCAGGAGCTCGACGCGCCGGCCCATGAGGCCGCCGCGCGCGTTGATGCGGTCCACCGCGAGGCGGGCGCCGTCGAGGGACGGGCCGTCGAGCGCGGACTGGTCGCCGGTGAGGTTGTAGATCGCCCCGATGCGCACCGGGGACGGCGCGGGGTCGGTCGCCTTCGCGGTGCTGCCGCACGCCACGAGCGCGGCGGCCAGCGGCACGACGAGCGCCGACGCTGCCGTCGCACGCACGAACGCCGAGGTCTTTCCGCGTGTCCTCTCGCGCCTCATGAGTCGCCACCCATGGTAGAGCAGCGGCGTGGGGGCTTCATCCCGGCGGCCGTGCGCTGCCGTCCGGGCGCCCTGCTAAGCTGGAACGGAACCGCAGGAGGAGGGGCCATGCGATCGCGACTGCTGCTGCTCACGCTGCTGGCGTGTCTGGCGGTGCTTCTGGTGCCGGCGGTCGCCCGCGCCTGGAGCAACGGAGACCAGTACGGCAACGGCTTCGGCACGCACGACTGGGTGCTGCAGGAGGCGAACCGCCTCGCCGCCAGGCAGAGCGCAGGCTGGGTCAGGCTGAACATCGCGCTGCCGAGGACCGACGACCCGGACACGGTGTTCCACGACACCTACTACCACGTCTACGACATCTGGGGCAGCGCCTACGGCGACGCCCCGAAGAAGGTCGCCGAGTACTACGCCAAGGCACTCACGGCCCGCAAGGCAGGCGACTGGGCCGCGGCCAGCAGATACGTCGGCCTCATGGCGCACTACTACGCCGACATCTGCAACCCCACCCACACCGACCAGACGGACGCCGAAGACAGGATGCACTCGTCCTACGAGACGGCGGCGCAGAAGTACACCGACGCCAAGGGAGAGAACGCGGGCTGGGTCACCTTCGACGGCTACCAGGCGACGGCCGGCGTGGTCGCCTTCACGAGGGCCACCGCGACCGCCAGCCACAGGTCGTACTCGGCGCTGGTCACGGGCTACAACGCCGGTGGCATGAACGGCACGGTCCTCTCGATCACCAGGAAGTCACTGAACCGCGCCGCCAACGGGCTCGCCGACCTCCTCATCTCGATCAAGAAGAAGGTCCCCGGCAAGTAACCCTGATCGGCCTGACGCCCCGAGTGGGATCAGGGCGCGTACGTCTCCACGGGCAGCCCTGCCTGCACCCACGCCGTGACGCCGCCGGCCACGTTGTACACCTGCGTGTAGCCGAGCCCGACCAGCGCCTCGGAGGCGACCTGGCTGCGATTGCCGCTCCGGCAGATCACGTAGACCGGATCGTCTTTGGCCAGTTCGGCAGTGGCGCGCGACTCCACCTCCGCGAGAGGGATGAGCACCGCTCCCTGGGGCACGCCCGTCTCGGCCCATTCCTCCGGCTCTCGCACGTCCAGGAGCTGGGCCGCTTGATCCGAGCTCAGCGCCTCGTATGCCGCCTGGACGTCTACGGTGACGTAGGCGGCGGGGTCAGCGCCGGGCGACGACTCCCCGGCGGCAGGCGCGCTCGTCTCCCCTGACGACGCCGCCTCCTGGCCGGAGCAGCCGGCAGCGACCGGTGCCAGCAGCAGGATGACGACCGCCATGCTCAGTGGAAGAAGCCGTGCTCTCATGATCCGGAGCTCCTCAGGTAGCCGTGGGCGTGATCACGGGCACTCTACCCGCGCCGGCAGCATCCGGAGCGCGTCACGCCGACGGACTTCACGGTCGCCAAGCCGTACGTGTCGTGCGCGAACGCCCTCCGCGGCTACCGTCTGGGGGACGGCAGCAACTGCATGCAGCCGGTCGCGGCGGCGAGGGCGGCAACCAGGGCGGCGATCGCCTGGGCGCAGGCCGAGGCGGCGGCCTTGCCGCGCCGCCGACCCGGCCTGCGTCCGCCCACCGTCAGGGCAGCCGGCTCACCAGGCCGGCGAACTCCTCGGGCGTGAAGGCGCGGAGCGTCTGGGTCGTGATGTAGCCCTGCGCCGCCGTCGAGAGTGACATCAGCGCCGCGAACTCGTCGTTCGGGCCTTCGGCCACCATCACGTAGTCGTAGGCGCCCATCGTGACGTGGAAGCTCAGCACCTTGCCGCCGGCGGCTTCGATGCCCTTGACGACTGCCTTGTACCGCTCCGGCCCGTCCTTGATCTCGGCGAGTCCCTTGGCGGTCAGGTTGGAGAGTATGACGTACTGCGGCATGGCGAACCTCCCGTGTAGCGGCGTCGCACCCCACTGTGCGGCGCCCTCATAACGGGTTGTCACCGTGCGCGTTCAACCGTCACCGTTGCGGGCACGATGAGGCCTCCGCGCTGCCGTCGTCACAGGACCACGTCACTCACGGCCTGCAGGCGACGGGGCGTCCGGACGACCGCGGGGGCGGCAGGCACATCGTGCCTGCCGCCCCCGCAGCGCCCAGCCCGATCAGAGGGTGGGGAGGCCCCAGGGCCAGCCGATCTGCGCCTGGAAGCCGTAGCCATCGTAGTAGTCGTACTCGTGCAGGATCTTGCCTGCCTTGTTGAACTTGATGAACGTCTGACCGGAGAACTCGAACGGCATGTCCTTGTCCGGTACGGCGGTCGCGCCGGTACCCCATGGCTCCGTGTTCGTTCCCTTGTACGTCCAGACGTAGGAGATCTTGTTCTTGCCGACCAGCGTCTGCTTCACGTTGCGTGTCCACGTGCAGTCCGGGCAAGCGTTGATGAAGTAGGCGATCACGTCGTTCTTGATGTTCTCCCGGCCGGTGACGGGCGTGCCGACCGTCATGTCGAGGAAGGTCGCGTTCAGGGCGAGGTACTTCGACGCCTTCTCCGGGTTGTGGGCGTTCCACTGGCCCATGTACGCGGTCAGGTTCCTGACGAGGATGGCCTTGCCGGCAGCGGCGCTGGGCGACGCGCTCGCGCCGAGCGCGGCGACCATCACGCACAGGATCAGAACAGGCCGACGATGATCAGGCCTCTGCGCTCGCCGCCACCCCGTCCTTCTCGTACTCTTGCGCATCTGACGACCTCCTCTCTTTGCGGCGACCCCCCAGGAGGCCACGCCGCGTCGTGGTGTCGCCGGGGATCCCACCACCTCGTCCGACTCCAGATCCGCGGTCGCAGGACCGGCCGTGACGCGTCCCCGTGTCCGCACTTTAGCCCCACGCAGGAGGCAGTCAAGTACCGCATCGGACATCTACTAGGTACTACCTAGGAACACCGGCGCCGGCGGCATCGAGGCCGCGCCAAGGGGGATTCCCCATCGCGTGGAGCGCGGGGAAGCGTGCGGTGCGACAGATGGGGATCCGGTCAGGCGGGAGGGAGCAGCGCAAAGCGAAGAAGCCGTGAGCGGGGAAGAAGTGGCGCGCACGGCAGGACTCGAACCTGCGGCCTTCGGTTCCGTAGACCGACGCTCTAATCCAACTGAGCTACGTGCGCACGCGGACCGAGAGTATACCCGAAAGCGCGAAGCGGGGAAAACGCCGGGCCGTGGCCCGAGCGTGGCGGTCAGGTGATGTCGAAGCGGAGGCGCGCGACCAGCTCGCCGTCCTCGCGCTCGCCGGTCTCGGCAAAGCCGAGCGAGCAATAGAGTGCGCGGGCCGGCGCGTTCTCGGCGGAGTAGCTGAGCGCCGCCGATGAGCAGCCCTGCTCGCGATGCAGCCGCTCGAGCAGGGCGGTCACAGCCGCCCGTCCGAGCCCCTGTCGCTGGTGCTCCAGACCCACGACGAGGCCGCCGATCCAGCCGCTGTCGTCCTCGGGGTCGACGGCCCACATCGCGAAGCCGACGACCTCGCCGGCAGACGTTACCGCTGCCGGGTTCCAAACGCCGCCGTAGTGGCAGAGGCAGAGGTAGCGAGTGACCGGAGCGACGAAGGCTTGCTGCTGTTCGCTCACTTCGAGGTCGGCACAGGCTCGCCAATTCTCCGCGGTGACATCCGTGAGCTGGACTGTGGCGGTCATGGGACCTCGGGGACGGGAAGGAGACTGGCGGAGAAGCCGGGATTCGAACCCGGGAAGGAGGTTGAAGCCCCTTAACCGCTTAGCAGGCGGTTGCCTTCAGCCACTCGGCCACTTCTCCGCGCGGGAGACACACTATACCGCACCCGTCACGGCCTCGAAAGCTCGGCGCGGAGGCGGGCGGGACGGATATGATGGCCCGGACCGAACGTCACCGTGGAGTACTGGGGGGCCCGTAGTGGAGGACATCGTCGGCATCGATCCAGCCGCCGTCGCAGAGGTCGAGCGCGAGACCAGCGAGCTGCTCAGCGCGCTCATCCGCATCGACACCAGCAACCCTCCGGGCAACGAGACCCAGGTGGCCGAGTTCATGGCCGGCTGGTTCGCCGCACGTGGCGTGACCGGCGGCCAGATCGTCGGCGAGCCCAAGGGCCGCGAGAGCTTCGTCCTCACCCTCGACTCGGGGAGGCCGGGGCCGTCCCTCCTGCTCCTCGCCCACGAGGACGTCGTGCCGGCCAACGCCCCCGACTGGCAGGTGCCGCCCTTCTCCGGCCTCATCAAGGACGGCTACGTCTGGGGTCGCGGCGCGGTCGACATCAAGAACCTGGTCGCCGCCCACGCGGTCGCCGCAGCGCGCATCGCCGCCCAGGGCGGCCCCGCCGCCGGCAAGCTGGTCTACGCCTGCACCGCCGACGAGGAGGAGGGCAGCGTCGGCGGCGCCCGCTGGCTCGTCGAACACCGCCCCGATCTGATCAAGACCGACTACGTGATCAACGAGGGCGGCGGGCACTTCCTCGAGCGTGGCGGCCGCCGCGTCTACATCCTCGAGAGCGGCGAGAAGGGCACGGCGCAGTTCCGCCTCATCATCAAGGGCGAGGCCGGGCACGCGTCGGTTCCGCTGCGCAGCGGCAATGCCGTCGTCGGCGCGGCGCGCGTGGTCGACGCGCTCGTCTCGCACGAACTGCCGCTGGTCATCGACGGCTCGTCCGAGGAGCTCGTACGCCTGCTCGTCGACGCGCCCGCGCTGCGCCAGCGCCTGCGCGACCCGAAGACGGCGCGCGCGGCGCTCGTCGAGCTCGCGCGCCGCGACGTACAGCTCGCCGACATGATCGAGCCGCTCTACGGCTTCGCCTTCTCGCCGACGATCGTGCACAGCAACAGCGTCGCCGTGAACGTCTACCCGACCCGCGTCGAGCTGAGCGTGGACTGCCGCATGCTCGCCGGCCACGACGAGCAGGAGGTGCTCACCGAGGTGCGCACCGCGCTGGACGGAGTGGAGGCCGACTGGGATCTCGAGTGGGTCGGCCCTGTCGTGCGCGGCAACTCGTCGCCGTACCCGTCACCGCTCTCGGAGGCGATCCAGAAGACGCTCAGGGAGCACGTGCCCGAGGCGGAGCTCGCCAACAGTCACTCCGTCGGCTTCACCGACTCGAACTGGTTCCGCGCCGCCTATCCCGACACGGTGGCGTACAACTTCGCGCCGCATCTGGTCGAGGGCTACGACGAGGTCACGCCCCGCTACCACAACGTGGACGAGCGCATCCTCATCCGCGACCTCGCCTTCCAGGCTCTGTTCGCGGAGCGGGTGGCCCTGGAACTGCTGTCGTGAGACTGCAGCCCTACGTCCTGGCGACCATCGGGGCCACGCTCGACGTCTTCGTGGCCGGGATGCTGTACGTGGTCGGGATCGGCGTGATGGCCGCGTTCATGCTCGTCGTGGCCGTTATCGGCTACGGTCTCGCGTTCGTGCTCTGGCGGCGGGCGCGCCCGTAAGGGCCTGCGTGGGCGGCGCGGCGGTCTCTCGCCGTCAGGCGATCGGCCAGTCGATCTCCGTGAGCAGCTCCGCGGCCGCGACGGTGTTCGGGTCGTTGAGGTAGATCTCCCGCACCATCCCCGCCGGCCGGCGGCCGTTGTCGGTCATCCACTTCTGCAGCGCCGTATAGGCTTTGCCCACCTCGCTGTACGGCCCGACGTGCACGGTCGTGGCGACGAGACCGCCGGGCACGTGCTCGAGTGCCACCGCATCGCTACCCTCGGCCCCTGGGACGACCGGCATGCAGACGGTGATCTCGAACTCGCCGTCGCAGGTCTCCGGATACAGGATGAACGGCGGGCCGGCCCACTGGGCGCCGGTCTTGCCGCCGTGTTCCATGAGCACGCCGAACGCGCCGCCGACGCCGTCGCCTATCGTCGCCATGGTGACCGGCGCGCGATGAATGAGCGCGAGCTGCGTCGGCAGCTCCTTCTCGCTGATCTGGTAGTCCATGCTGTCCTCCCATGCCGGCTGTCCTTCCCCCGGGACAGGATACCGCTGCTCCGCTTCGCGGCCCAGAGGCGAGACACGGGCGCCGGCGGACTCGCGAGCGGGACAGACTTCGGCGCGCGTCTCAGATCTCGCGGACCGGGTGCCGCAGCACCGTCTTGAGCCGCTCCGGCTCGGTGCGGCGAGGGTCGCCGAGGTAGATCTCGTGGTGGCGACCCCTCAGCTCGTAGCCCTGCGCGGCGACCCACTCGTGGAGGCGCTCGATGGTCGGTGCCTCTTCGGCGTACGGGCCGAGGTGCATGATCTGCGCCGCGAGGCCCTCCTCGAAGCGTTCGAGGCGGAGGAGCGGCGCGGCGGCCAGGTCGCGCTTCCGCGCCGCTGCTTCGGTCGCCGCGGCGACCTCCTCCGCGGTCACCGCGTCCGGCACCGCGATCATCATCGTCCAGTTCCAGCCGTCGCGGTCGCGCTGCAGGTCCTCCATGGTGGGCGCCGCGCCGTCGGTCCACCAGAGTCCCTCGAGCGGCGCGACCTTGAAGTCCCGCTCCGGGTCCGTCTTCTTGAGGCTGAACTTGAGCGTGTACGCCACGCCGTAGAGGGCCTGCAGCGCGGCCTCGTACGCCTCCGATGCATTCGGGTCGCCGCGCCCGTCGACCATCAGGAAGGCGAGGTCCGGCACCTCGACGATCGCCGGGTGCTTCGCCGACGGCGAGTACAACTGCTTGTGCAGCTTGACGAGGTCGAACGGCGGCATGTCTCCTCCCTGGTCGATGCTCACGGTCGCTGCGCGAGCACGACGCCCACGCTGACCGCCATGATCAGCACCTGGACCGAGATACCCCAGGCGCGGCCGGACCGGCCGTGCGGAAAGCTGTCCCAGTGGCTGGGGAAGTACTTCCGCCCCTTCTCACCGCGGGCGATCCAGATGAGCACGTCCCAGTCCGGCGCGCCCGAGATGAGGCCCATGAACGCGATCCACCACGGGTAGCCGAGCCCCAGCCATGCGATCCAGAACGCGGCGAACGACGCGATGAAGTCGCACCAGCCGTACAGGACGGGATGGCGCGAGACGGTGTAGTCCCAGTGCGGTATGAGGTCCATGACGAGGTGAGCCAGCACCACGAGGATGAGGATGAGCCACCACGGGCCGCCGAGGAGGGCGGCGATGCCGAGGCCGGCGAGGACGTGTGTCGTGACCCACATGGCGGGAGCCTACGGCATGCGCGGCGCCGTGCGCCAGAGACGCTCGCCGGACCCTCGTGCACAACGGGTGGGTCAGGTCCGGCCGCCATGGGGTACTATGGGCACAGCGAACTGGGAGGAGGGACCCTTTTGAAGAAGATCATCCTCGTCATGATGCTGATCCTCGTGGGCGTGGGCGCGTACTTCGCCTGGAAGATGCTCAAGGGCGACGGCGGCTGCTGCGGTTGGGGCGGCGACAACACCGACCCGTGGAGCAGCTACACTCCGCCGGCCGAAGAGACCGAGACTCCGGCCGCCTGAACTGAGTTGAGCTGAACGTCGCGGCGCCGGGAGGCGAGGCTGAAGCCTCGTCGCCCGGCGCCGCTGCGCGTACGCGCCTGGAATGGTGCGCGTGGGGCGGCGGGACCGCCGGTCCCGCCGCCCCACGCGCAGACGATCAGATCGCGATCACGGCATCCTCGTCAGGTACTGCACCGTCTGGGTGCTCCCTCCGGCCGCCCACGCATCAAGGAAGCTGAGGGTCAGGCCGTAGCCTCCGCCGACGGTCGCGAAGTTGGCGGTCGCGCTGTTCCAAGCGCCGCCGGAGACGACGCCGAACTGACCACTGGCCGGAACGGTGTTCATCTGACCGCCGACGATGGCCGAGTAGTCGCCGGTCGCGACATTCCCGTTGGCCTGGATGCCGCTGCCGCCGCCCAGAATGCTCGTGTAGAGCCCGGCCGCGACATTCCAGCGGCCGCCGCTGATGCTCGAGTAGTCGGCCGTGGCCGAGTTGTTCAATCCGCCGCTGATGCTCGCATAGCTGGCGGTCGCGTTGTTGTTGGAGCCTCCGCTGATGCTCGAGCGGAAGCCGTTGGCCGTGTTGTTGCGGCCGCCGCTGACGCTCGAGTACTCAGCGTTGGCCGAGTTGTCGCTGCCGCCGCTGACGCTGCAGTAGTGCTGGTTCAGTGAGTTGGCGATGCCGACAACGAAGCCGGCGTAGCTGTTGAAGTTGTTGTAGTCGCCGGCGACCAGGTTGTTCGAGCCGTTTCGAGCCACCGAGGCGGGCGCGTTGTTCCACCCGACGATGAGATTCCCGGTGCCGGTGCTGTCCGTCTCGCTTGTGGCGCTCATGACATGGACGTTGGCGCCTTTGAAGACGATGTGCGGCGGCTTGACGCCGTTCACGATCGTCGTGTCCAGACTGACGTACGGAGCGATGGCGAGCAGCGAGGCAGCGCTGGTGAGTGTCTGGGTGTGCCCCGCGATAGTCGCCTCGTCCGCCGTCACCTTCGAGCTGAGAGAGGCGATGGTCTGACCCTGCGTGGCGATGGTCTGACCCTGCGAGGCGATGGTGGCCTTGGCTGTCGTGAGCTGGGCGGTCAGCGTCTTGGTCTTCTTCTGCAGCGCCGCGACCGACTTGGCCAGCGACTTGAGCGTCGGTGTCGCCGCGAGAGCGGTCGACGTTCCCAGGCACATCACAATCGAACCGATCAGGACGGCGAGCAAGAGCTTCTTCATGACGACCCCCCAGGACGATCGGCCGCCTGGTCAGGGCACCGGCGGCCTGGTAGCTGCGAGTATATGACTACTGGCCGAAGGCGCTAGTACGGAGGAGATGAATCCGTTGCCTGCCCTGGTCCGAGGGGCGAGATCGGTACTTGTGGCGCCCCTCGTACGCAGTTGCTTCTGGCAGTGACGCGGGTGAGCGCGGCCGGGAGGGAACTGCCGGGCGGCCGACGCTCGTGGGTCAGAGTGGTCTCCAGGGAGACCACCGGCGGATGGCGGAGGGGGTGGGATTCGAACCCACGAACGAGTCACCCCGTTGGCGGTTTTCAAGACCGCTGCCTTCGACCTCTCGGCCACCCCTCCGGCAAGGTCCAAGTGTAACAGCGGGGCGCGTCGCGGGGAGGAGACCCGCGCGAGGCGGGCGTGCCTGCCGCCACGCGACGCGCGCGCCGGGACGATACGCTGGCGGGCGGCGCCGGTGTCTGGCATACTCCCGGCGCTATGGATGCCCTCGTCATCGGCTGCTCGGACGGCCGCGCCACTGTCGCCCTCCGCCGGCTTCTCGAGGCGGAGGGCGTCGCCGAGGCCGACCGCATCATCGTGCCGGGCGGCCCGCTGCAGCTCACGCGCCCCGGTCCGGAACGCCGCTTCATGCTGGACGGCATGCGCCAGCTGGTGGACCCGCAGGACATCCGCCGTGTCTACCTCGTCTCGCACCAGGACTGCGCCGCCTACGAGCGCGCCCTCGGAGGGTTCGGATTCGATCAGCAGGAGCTGCTCGAGCGCGACCTGCGCCGCGTGAAGGCCCTGCTCGAGACGACCTTCCCCGGCATCGACGTGCGCTGCTTCTTCCTCCCGTGGCAAGAGGGCGACGAGGGCGCCGCCTACGGGCCGGCGGTGCCGGTGGAGTGAGCGGTGCGGGGCGCGTCAGCCCCCGATCACGTCCTTGCCGAGCAGCGGTCGCAGGACGTCCGGCACCACGATCGAGCCGTCGGCCTGCTGGTAGTTCTCCATGATGGCGATGAGCGTGCGTCCGACGGCCACGCCGGTGCCGTTCAGCGTGTGCACGAAGCGCGGCCCCTTCTCCGTGCGGAAGCGGGTGTTGAGCCGCCGCGCCTGGTAGTCGGTGCAGTTGCTGCAGCTGGTGAGTTCCCGGTACCTCTGCTGGCCCGGGAGCCAGGCCTCGCAGTCGAACTTCTGCGCCGCCGGGGCGCCGAGGTCGCCGGCGGCGATGTTCACCACCTGGTACGGGATGCCGAGGCCCTGCAGGATCTCCTCCTCGGCCGAGAGGATCACCAGGTGCTCGGCCGCGCTCTGCTCCGGCGCGCAGAAGCTGAACATCTCGACCTTGTCGAACTGGTGCACGCGCAGGATGCCGCGGGTGTCGCGCCCGGCGGCGCCGGCCTCGCGCCGGAAGCAGGTCGAATAGCCTGCATAGCGGATCGGGAATGACGCCTCGTCGAGGAACTCCTCCATGTGCATCGCCGCGAGCGGGACCTCACTGGTGCCGACCAGACAGTCGCCGTCCACCGTCTCGTAGACCTGGGCGCGGTCGGTGGGGAAGAAGCCGGTGCCGTACATGGCCTCCTCGCGTACGAGCACGGGAGGGATCACCGGGCGGAAGCCCTTGCCCTGGATGACGGTCAGCGCGTAGTTGACGAGGGCGAACTGCAGCATCACCAGGTCGCCCTTGAGATAGACGAAGCGCGAGCCGCTCACCTTGGCGGCGCGCTCCATGTCGATCAGGTCGAGCGCGAGGCCCAGGTCGAGGTGGTCCTTGGGCTCGAAATCGAACTGCCGGGGCTCGCCCACCTTGCGGAGGACGACCGAGTCCTCCTCGCCGCCGTCGGGCACGTCCGGCAGCACGAGGTTGGGGATCTCGAGGAGCATGGTGTTGAGGCGCTCCTCCGTCTCGGCGAGCGCCACCTCGTGCTCCTTGATCTGGTCGCCGAGGGCGCGCATGGCGGCGATCGCCTGGTCGGCGTCGCCGCCGGACTTCTTGACGGCGGCGATGTCGTCGCTCGCCCGCTTGCGCTCGGCGCGCCGGCTCTCGACCTCGGTCAGCAGTTGCCGGCGGCGCTCCTCGACGGCGAGGAACTCGTCGAGCGACGACGTGGGGTCGCCCCGGCGCTGCAGGGCCTTGCGGACCTCGTCCGGGTTGGTGCGGACCATCTTCACGTCGAGCATCGTCTCTCCTCGCGGTCGGGTCGATCAGCCGTCCAATGGTACCGCACCGCTGTCGTCCGGCGGTCGCCGCGCCTCGCGCGCCCGTGCTACGCTGCCGATGCTGAGCGAGCCGACACACCCAAGTGCCACGGAGGGAGCAGGTCAATGCGTCAGGACACCCAGCGTCGTGCCCGTCCCCGTCCCATCTCGTTTGCCCTGCTCGTCGCCACGATCTGCCTGCTGGCGATCACCGCACCGGCGTTCGCCTCGTCGTCAGCCGACGTCGTCTCTCCCGCTCCCGCGGGCGCGGCCTCACCCGCGGTCGCTTCATCTCCCGTTCCGTCGACCCTGACCTGCCTGCTCTCGAAGGCGGCGGTCGTGTTCGGTGACGCCGTGACCGTGTCCGGCCGTCTGGATCCGGTGGCCGGCGGTCAGGAGGTCACCGTCAAGCTCGGCGACGCCGTCGTCGGCACGGCGACCACCGACGCCGCCGGCGCCTACTCGCTCACGTTCACGCCGCAGAGCAGCGGCGACGTGGTCGCGCAGCTCTCCGCCGACCCCGCGGTCGTGACCGCTCCGCAGGCGCTGTCGGTCAAGCCCGGCCTCAACGTCTCCCACGGCGCCCTGGTGCCGTTCCTGGCGTCGAGGTTCGTGGTCAAGGTCACGCCGTCCGCCTACGACGGCGTCGTCGCGGTCAAGCTCGTCCACCGCGGCGCCGACGTGGGCAGCTACCGCGCCCGCGTGAAGGACGGCCGCGCCGTGCTCCTGATCCCCCTGCGCGGCGTCGATGCCTTCACCCTCGACGTCACGGCGCCGGCGGCGTCCGGTCTCGACGCACGCTCGGTGCAGACCAAGGTGGCCGTGAAGGCGAAGACCCTCTCGGCAGGCTCGAGCGGTCCCTACGTGAAGGGCATGCTGACCGGCCTGCAGCGTCTCGCCTTCCGCACCCCCGGCGCCGGCTCCACGTTCACGTCGTCGGTCAAAGACTCGGTGATGGCGTTCCAGAAGGCCTACCGGCTCTCGCGGACCTACGTCTTCAGCACCGCGTGCTGGCGCAAGCTGGACGGGGCCAAGCTCCTCAAGCCGAAGTTCTCGAGCCCCTCGACGCACATCGAGGTCGACAAGACCCGGCAGATCCTCATGGTCGTCAAGGGGGGCAAGCCGATCGGCATCATCTGCGTCTCGACCGGCGCGACCGGCAACACCCCCGAGGGGCGGTTCCACATCCAGCAGAAGCACCCGTACACCGGCTCGGGGTACGGCGGCGTCCTGGTGCGCACGATGGGTTTCGTCGGCAACTTCGCCATCCACGGCTACGCGCCGGTGCCGCCGTATCCGGCGAGCCACGGATGCATCCGCGAGCCGATCTGGGCCTGCTACTGGGTCTACGACAACTCGTCGGTGGGCGAGGCGCTGTACGTCTACCGCTGACGGTCCACCGCTCGCGCGGGCAGCGGGCGGCGTGAGGCCTCGCGGCCTGACGTAGTGAGGTCTCGGACCGGCACCGCGGGCGGTGTCGTCTGCGGACCTTCGGTACCGCAGGCGGATCTGCTCACTGAGGCAAGTCGCGGCCACGATCAGCGGGCGCGTCGACCGACTGCGGTGCCGCCGGGAGATCCGTGATGCCGTATGCGACACCGTTGGCGGCTCTGGGTCACAAGCACGACCCCGAGCTCGACGATCAGTCCGATCGAGACCCCAGGACGGCGCAGCCCCCCGGACGGCGCAGCCCACCGGACGGAGCAGCGACAAGGACGGTGCAGCCCGTGACGTGGATCGCCACCCGTCGCCCGCGACCCGCCGGGCGCAGCTTCACGACCGGCGGGCCAGCTCCGTCGTGACGCGCTGCAGCACGGCGAGGCCGGCGGCCAGGGTGGTCCCGGCCTCGTCTCGGTCGGGCGTGAAGGAAGTCACGCTGACCGCCACGAGCGTGAAGCGCTCGCGCACGAGGTCGATTGCCTCGAGCAACTGGGCCGCCGACAGCCCGCGCGGCGACGGGAACGTGACGCCCGGTGCCGCCGCAGGGTCGAGCACGTCGAGGTCCACGTGCAGATGCGCCTGCGGCGCGTCGTCCGGCTCGAGGCAGGCCACCTCGCGGCACTGTGCGGCGAGCGCATCGAGTGCCGGGGCGAGCGCCTCCGCCGGTCCCCGGTCGCGCAGCTCGCCGCCCTCCACGAGGGCGACGGCGGACGAGAGCAGGGAGTCGAGCTCCTCGCGATCGAACTCGCGCCCGCCGGCATGGACGATCGCCTGTTCCGCGAGCGGCTCGGCTTCGAGCTCGCGTTCGAAGGAATCTCTGTAGGCGCGGCCGCAGAGGATCGCCAGCGGCATGCCGTCGAGGTAGCCGGTCTCCGTGGTCGCCGGCGTGTTGAAGTCGCCGTGGGCGTCGAGCCACACGAGGGCGGCGTCGCCGTCGCCGGCGCGCTGCAGCCCGGCCCGGACGCCGAGCGTGACGTTGCAGTTGCCCGCCACGACGAGGGGGAGAGCGTCGCCGAAGACGGCTTCGTCCACGGCCACCGCGACGGCTTCGTCCACCTCGAGCACGGCCTTCAGCTCGTCGGTGAAGGGGGCCTCTCGCTTCACGGTCACGATCTCGACCTCGTGGCCGCGGGCGCGCAGCGTCTCCGCGGCCCCGGCCTTGAGATAGGCCGCGGGGCCGCGCCCGCTACCGACGTCGGCGCGGCCCAGGTCGTACGGAACGGCGATCAGCGAGACCCGCATCGACGCCTCAGTCCGTCGTCCCCGGAAGCCGCTTCTCGAGCGCGAGCATCTCCGCGTCCGCGTCGGCGGCCCGGCCGGTGAAGCCGTGCCCGCGGTACAGGCGTAGTGACGGAGAATCCGACTCGGGGACGCGCGCCACCAGCCGGGTGAGCCGGCGCTCGATGGCGAGTCCCTCGACCCAGTCCAGCAGCTGGTTGGCCACACCGCGCGCCTCGAACCCCGGGTTGACGCAGATGCAGCGGACCGCGCAGGCGTCTCCGTCGGTCTCCACGGCGACGAACCCGCCCGTCTCGTCGCCGCACTGAGCGACGAACACGTCGGCGCGGCCCAGCAGGCCGACGACGTCACCGGTGTGGTAGCGCTCCGGGTGGCCGGCGTACTCGGCGAGGGGGTGCAGGGTCTCCTCAGCGAGGAGGATCAGCATCCCGTGGTCGTCCCCACTCGCCGCGCGGATCTCACACTTGATTCGCTGCATGTGCACCTCCGGAAGACGCGTCCTGCAGACGGATCGCCGTGCTCGCGAGCTCGGCGGAGACCATCGAACGGATGACGGCGAGCTGCAGCAGCAGCCAGAGCAAGCCGAAGATCGCGGCCACCTGGTTGTGGTAGAAGGAGAAGAACTGGCCCACCAGGATGGCGACCAGGGCCCCGCGTTCGAACCAGCGGAAGGCCTTCAGCTTGGACCTGCGCCAGTGCACCAGGCCGACGATGACCAGCGCCCCGGTCAGCATGTTGGCGAGCGCGCCGCCCATGTCCATGAGGTTGACCTGTCCCGGGGTCGAGTCCAGGGCGAAGATCGACAGCACCGACAGCACGGACGTCACGATGAACCAGCCGAGCACGAAGCGGCGGAACCAGCGCTTCGCGATGAGCCGCTGGTACCAGCCCCGGAACCCCTCCCAGGCCCGCACTGCGGCGTTCGTGCTCGTCGGCGGTGGCTTGACTCCGCTCAGCACCGCCGTGAGCGCCTGGACCATGGAGTCGGACTGGTCGGCGCGGCCGAGCACGTACAGCGCCTCGTCGCGTTCGCCCTCGTTCATCGAGCGCATGACTGCCTCTTTGGCGAAGTCGAAGGAGTTCACGAGCGCGGTCTCGGGACCCATCTTGTCGACGCGCCCGAGCCAGCGGAACAGGAAGAACAGCACGACGAAAAGGACGTACATGATCGCCACGGCCGGCTGGAAGAAGTAGTCGTTGTCCGAGGTGATGAACTTGCCCAGTTCGTCGAGGAAGAGGCCGAACCCGATGCCGGCGGAGAGGGTCGCGAGGAAGTCCCACAGGCGGCCCTGCATCGCCATGAACAGGACGAAAGCCAGGAGCATGCCGATGCCGCCCCAGAGCAGATGGGCGAAGTGGATCTTGCCGCCGCCCAGCTGCGGCCAGCCGGTGGCGGCGAGGATGGCGCGCACGAGCAGGATGGTCGCCACCGAGGAGACGAAGAAGAGCTCAAAGTCCTGCATGGCCGTGACCCGACGGACGAAGTAGAAGCTCTTGGCGTCCGCCGGTGCGGGCTCGTCTGCGGCGCCGTTCTGCAGCGCCACGGCGGTGTCGGCCGCGTCCGTCATGCCGGATACGAGCCGAGGACCTTCAGCCAGGGCAGCTTGCAGGCGAGGCACTTGAGCGCCTGCGCGACCTGGGTGTCCTCGATGCTCCCGTCGAGGTCGATGAAGAACACGTAGTGCCCCAGCGCCTGCTTGGAGGGCCGCGACTCGACCTTGTTCAGGTTGACGTGGCGGTACGCGAACTCGCTGAGGATGAGGAGCAGCGTGCCGGGCTCGTCCTGGTCCATGCCGCAGACGATGCTGGTCTTGTAGCGCCCGCCGAGGTCCTGCGCCGCGCGCTCCCTGGCGATGAACACGAAGCGCGTGCGGTTGTCCTCGAAGTCCTCGATGCTCTCGGCGGCGATGTGGCACTCGTACATCTCGGCGGCGAGCCGCGTGCCGACGGCCGCCCACGGCCGGTCCACGCGGCTGACGCGGCGCACCGCCTCGGCTGTGGAGTCGGTCGCCTCGTGCTCCACGTTGCCGAGGTGGTCGTGGATGAAGTCGCGGCACTGACCGTAGGCGTGGGGGATGCTGATGACCTTGGTGATCTGGTCGAGCGGCATCTCGGTCTTCGTGATGAGCATCTGGTGCACCGGGTGCGTGACCTCGCGCACGATCTGCAGGTCTTCGAAGCCCCACGCGAGGCCGTCGAGGGTCATGGGGACGGAGCCCTCGAGGGCGTTCTCGATGGCGACGATGCCCAGCGGGACCTCGCCGCTCTGGACCGCCTTGAGGACGTCGCGGATGGAGGGGTAGGGGAACGGGTGCAGACCGCCGTCGGGCATGTTGGCGAGAAGAGCTTCCTCGGTAAAGGTGCCCTCGGGGCCCAGGAAGGCCACCCGGTCGTTGCCTTGTGCCACGACGCTTTCTCCTCCGCTCGTTGCTCCGCTCCTACCCGCTAGGCTATCAGACCACGCAGGCTGCTCGCGGTGGCGGATGGGGCGTCGACGGGATGCCGGGGAGTCATGCGGAAGAGACCGGCGCGGATGGTTCGGGAGCCGCCGGTCAGCGGCCCGAGGAGCCTCCGCCCGGGGGCTGCTGGGACGGCGGCTCCCAGGCGAAGTCGTCGGCGTCGGCCTCGCCCGGTCGCGCGACGCCACCGGGCCGGCGGTCGTCCGGATCGGGGGCCACGGCCTCGCCGAGCGCCTCGAACGCCGCGGTCGCCTCCGGCGATGCGGCAGGGCCCATCGACGACGTCGCCCCGGGGCCGTCGCCGGCGCTCTCACGGTCGCGCACGCCCGCGGGCGGCGGGCTCTCGGGCAGCGGCGCCCGCTTCGCGCGCGGGCCTTCCTCGCCCGAGCGGAGAGGGCGGGCCACCGCGGCCTCCACGGCCTGCACCTCTTCGGGCGAGAGGTCGCGGTCCGCCACGCCCTCGCTGATGTGCTTGACGTAGATGCGCGCGAAGTCGCGCGCGGCGATGGCGCTGAAGACGACGCCGGACCGGTACTGGTCGAGCAGTGCGAACGAGGCGCTCTGCTCGCCGCCGGCGTCACGGAACGCGTCGTACCGGATGATCGCGCGGTTGGTGAGCGCGTGGTCGAGGTGACGCTTCTGTTCGTCGAGCTGGTCGGTGAGGATCTCGACGGCCTCGCGCAGGTTGCGCACCTGCGAGTCCAGGTCCTCGGTGTGCGCGACGATGTCGCGCTGCTCGTGATGTCCGAGCACGACCGTCTGGGCGCGCCGCAGGCGGGCGACGCGGGTCATGAGCACGACGACCACGATGAGGAGGACGAGCGAGAGGACCGCGCTCCCCGCGGCGATGTACGGGGCGATGTCGCGCAAGGCCTGCATCATCGCCTACTTGAGCTGCAGGAGGAGCTTGAACGTGGCGGAGTTGTTGGTCTCTACGCGCTCGCCCTTCACCGGGCCGGCGACCACCTTGAGCGTGACTTCCTTGCTCAGCGCCTCCTCGGGGATGGCGAAGCCCGAGATGGTGACATCCTGCGTCTTGCCGGCCTCGATGGTGGCGATGGAGCCCGTCTGCTTGATCGGGTCGCCACCCGGGATGGTGAGCGTGGCGGTGACCGGGACTTCGCGCTCCACCACGCTGCCCTGGTTCTGGACCGTGGCGACGAACGCGAGGTCTGCGGACGCCGGGACGTCGTTGGTGCGACCCTTCACGAGCCTGAGGTCGCCCGAGCTGCTCCGGGCGGTGACGGCGAGGAGGGCGACCCCGTGGATGCCCGTCATCTTGGTCGACTTGCCGACGTTCTCGAGCATCGCCGTGACCGTCGTCGTGTCGAGGGCCTCCCAGCCGAGGAAGTAGGTCGAGGTGGGCACCGCGACGCCGGAGACGCCGTCCTTCTCCATCGTCTCGCGGGCGGGCGCGTAGACCAGCTCCTGGTAGTAGGCGTCCGGGCCGCTGAAGTAGCCGTCGAGCATGGAGATGTCGCCGGCGTCGACCTTCTTGTTGGCGAGGGCGCCCACCATGGCGGTGCGCAGCAGGCCGAAGCCGCTGGCGCGGACCCGCATGCCGGTGGAGAAGACGGTCTGCTCGTCCTCGAGCGTGGACGGAGGCTCGAGACGTCCTGCGCGCACGGCGATCTCATCCTGCTGGCCGGCGAGCTGACCGAGCTTGTCGATGAGCTCTTTGCGTGAGAGCTTGGTGGGGTCCTTCATGATCGCATCGACCTGCTTGCCCAGGTCGGTCGAATCGTCGATCGCCTGAGACACGCCGTCGAAGTAGCTCTCGTAGGTGCCCACCTTGCGGTTGTGCTGGCAGCTGCGCGCCCACCAGGCCAGGCCGAAGACGACGATGAAGAGGACCAGCGCGAGGATGGCGATGCGCTGGATGCGGGTGCGGCGACGGTCTGAGGGGCGGCGACGGGACGAAGGAGCCGAGGGTGGTCCGCCTGCGTCGGCGGGTGCCCTGCGCGTGTCATCGTCGAAGAAATCCACCCGCGGACCCCCGTGGTCAAGTGGATGGTGGGCGAGGGGGGACTTGAACCCCCACGAGCGTAAGCTCACTAGACCCTGAACCTAGCGCGTCTGCCAATTCCGCCACTCGCCCACCGGCTCTAACAGGGTTCGGATTGTACCATACCGAATACCGAGCAAACCGCAGGACGAAGCGAGCCCTCATGTCCGTCGCAGCTCAAAACACCGCTCCCTATTACGCAGGCTGGCGCGACCGCTACGAGCTGGTCGGCAAGATCGGCAGCGGCGGTTTTGCGGAGGTCTACGAGGCCTACGACGTCACGCTCGACGAGTCCGTCGCGCTCAAGATCGTCCCCGACGGGCGCGCGCTCAGCGCGCGCATCGTGCGCGAGGTCGAGGCCGCCGCGGCGCTCGACCACCCCAACATCGTCGCGCTGTACGACTGGTTCGCCGACGGCGAAGGCAGCATCCTCGTCTGGGAGCTGGTGCGCGGTCAGTCGCTCGACAGGCTGAGCCATGAGCTGGGTGACGGTGACGTCGTCGCGGTCGGCGTCGAGCTCCTCGACGCGATCGCCTACGCGCACAGCCAGGGCATCATCCACCGCGATGTGAAGCCTCAGAACGTGATGCTCGGCGACGACGGGCACGTGAAGGTCATGGACTTCGGCATCGCCCACCTCATGGACTCGGACACGCTGACCGGCGACGGCGACGTGATCGGCACGATCGCGTACATGTCGCCGGAGCAGGCGGCCGGACGCCGCGTCCAGCCGCCGAGCGACGTCTACTCCGCCGGTATGGTCCTGTACGAGCTGCTCGCCGGGGCGCACCCGCTGCGCGGGGACACCCCGGCCGAGACGCTCTCCAATGTGGCCGGGGCGCGGCTGCCGTCGCTGGCCGCGCTGCGCCCGGACCTGCCCGACGACCTGGTCACGCTGATCGACGCCGCCTGCGCGCCGCGGCCGGCTGAGCGGCCGACCCCGACGTACCTCAGCGAGGCCTTCGACGACCTGCTCCGCAGCGGCCGGCTGCAGGCGCGGCGCCTGCAGAAGGCGCGGCGCCTCGTCCGGCCGCTGGGCCGCGCCGGCGAGATCGCCGAGCGCGCCGGCGGCGCGGCGCTCTCGGCCGTCACGAGCGTCGTCGTGCTCGGCGCGCTGCCTGCCTATCCTCAGGCCTGGACGCTGCCGCTGGTCGCCATCAGCGCGGCGATCTGGGCGGTGGTCCCGGCGGCCGGGCTCGCCTTCCTGCTCGGCGCGCTCGCCTTCCCGCTGTTCAACGTGTCGCTCAGCGCCGGCGCCGCCTACCTCGCGTTCGCCGTCGTGGTGTTCCTGGCCGCGCGCGCGAGGCCGATCACGGCGCTGTGGCCGGCCCTGGCCCTGCTGCTCATGCCGGCCTACCTGACGCTGCTCGCGCCGGCGGCCGCGGCGCTGCTGGGCCGCATCCGCGGCCCGCTGACCGCCGCCTGGGCCGGCGCCGGGTCCATCCTGTTCCTGCTGCTCACCCGCGCGCCGCGCGGTCCGTTCACCCTGGAACAGCCACGCTGGCGCGTGGGCGCCGAGGTCGCGGCGGCCGGCGACCCGTTCACCGCCGCCGGCCGCCTGCTCGTGCACGCGGTCTCGGCACCGACACTGCTGCAGGCGGTCGTGTGGGCGGGCCTCGCGGCGGCGCTCGGCTACGCGCTCACCCGACGTCGCCTTGAGGTCCGCCTCTGGATCTGGTCACTCTCGTTCGCGGCCGTCTTCGCCGTGTACCGCATCGTGCCGATCGTCCTGTGGGACTACCCGGCGAGCCTGTGGCCGCTCGTGTGGAGTGTGGCCGTGCCCGCCGCCGTGATACTCTTGCCGCTGGTCTTGACCACCGGAGAAGTCCCGGAGGAAGGCGACGATGGGGATCTTCAGGAAGGCGAATAACAAGCTCGAGGGCGCCGTCGAGGGCGCGTTCGGCCGCGCGTTCAAGTCGAGCGTGCAGCCGGTCGAGCTCGCGCACAAGCTGGCGAAGGAGATGGGCGACCACAAGACGGTCGGCGTCTCGAACGTCTACGTGCCCAACGAGTTCGACGTGTACCTCGGCAAGGACGACTACGACCACCTGGTCTCCTTCGAGGACTCGCTCAAGACGGAGCTCTCCAACTACGTGACGGCGTTCGCGCGTCGCGAGGGCTGGACCCTCGTCGCGCCGCCGCGCATCGAGTTGCACTGCGACGAGGATCTGCGCGTCGGCGAGTTCGGCATCGCGACCCGCACCATGGGCGCGCCGGTCGAGATGCCCGGCGACGGCGCGTTCGCGGCCCCGGCCGGGGTCGTGCCGCCTGCGGCCGCAGCCTCACCCGGGCCGGTCATCGACCAGACCGTGCTGTACCAGGAGCCGGCCGTACCTGCAGCCGCAGCCGCGGCCGCCGCTGCGGCTCCGCGCGCCTCGTCGGCCCGCGGCGTCCTGCGCGGCCGCCAGGGCGACTACCAGCTCACGGAGGCGGTCACCGTCATCGGCCGCAGCCGGCGCTGCGACATCGTCCTCACCGACCCCAATGTCTCACGGCAGCACGCCGAGATCCGCAAGCAGGACGACGGCTTCATGCTGCTCGACCTCGGCTCCACCAACGGCACGCGGGTCAATCGCCGCGACGTCAAGCAGGTCGTGCTGCAGCACGGAGACCGTGTCGAGCTCGGCACGACCGAGTTCCTGTTCGAGAGGCAGCCCTGACCGCGAGGCCCGGGTGACCACGGCGCCGGCCGGCGGTAGCGGCGCGCGGCGCAGGAGAGTCCCATGATCGACATCGTCCTGCTCGTCCTCAAGATCGGCATCCTCGTCCTGCTCTATCTGTTCATCTGGCAGGTCGTGAAGACCGCCGTGCAGAACGTGCGCGGCGGCGCGGCGACTCCGGCCGCCGCGGCCCCCGACGTCGTCCTCCCGGCCGGCGACAGGCTCTCGCCCGTCTTCACGCCGGCCGAGCGCGACCAGCGTCGCGAGGACCGCGAGGTCGAGCGCACCATCGACGGCCAGAAGATGGACTTCTCGGCGCACATCAACCCGCGCCTCGTCGTCGAGGAGAGCCCGATCATCCCGCCCGGCGTCATCTTCCCGCTGGAGGGGTGGATCAACGTGGGCCGCGCCGGCACCAGCGACATCGTGCTGGACGAGCAGTTCGTCTCGAGCACGCACGCGCGCCTGGTCCCGCGGGGCCAGTTCTACTTCGTCGAGGATCTGGGCAGCACCAACGGCACCTTCCTCAACGAGAAACAGGTGACGGAGGCGCAGCTGAGGATGGACAGCCGGCTGCGTATCGGCGAGACCACGTTCCGCTACGAGGAGTGAGCGCCCGGTGACGCTCGTCGCCAGACACGGCGCCCTCACCGACATCGGGCTCCATCGCAAGACCAACGAGGACACCTTCGTCGTGCGGCCGCCGCTGTACGCCGTCTGCGACGGCATGGGCGGCGCCAACGCCGGCGAGGTCGCCAGCGGGCTGGCCGCCGAGACGCTGGCGGCGGAAGTCCTCAAGGGGACGCCGCTGCACGCGGCCGCCGAGGCGGCCAACGCGGCGGTCTTCCAGCGCGCCCACGACAACGCCGAGCAGACAGGCATGGGCACCACGCTCACGGCCTTCGTGCTCGAGGGCCGTACGGCGCGCTTCGCCCACATCGGCGACAGCCGCGCGTACCTGCTCCGTGACGGCGAGCTGCGGCAGGTCAGCGACGACCACTCGCTCGTCGGCGAGATGGTGCGCGACGGCCGCCTGACCGAAGAAGAGGCGGCCATCCATCCGCATCGCAGCATCCTGAGCCGCGCCCTGGGCACGGAGGCTCAGGCGCGCATCGACGAGTTCACCGAGGACCTTCTGCCCGGCGACGTGCTGCTGCTCTGCAGCGACGGCCTCAGCGGGCCGGTGAGCGCCGACGACATCCGCGTGGCGCTCACCCGCAGCGACCCACAGCAGGCCGCCGAGCGCCTGATCCTCGAGGCTCGGCGGCAGGGCGGCCCCGACAACATCACGGCCGTCGTGGTGCGCGTCGACGAAGGCCCGCACGGCGCCGAAGACGACGAGACGACGCTGGTCCAGCCGGCCGATCCTGAGGCCATGGAGGTCACCGGCGAACTGCCGTTCGTCGTCGTCGCCGACGACCCGGACGACGATGGGCCGGAGGTCGACGCCGCGGACGCGCTCGCCGCGCTGCGCGCCGAGCAGGATGGCGACGCGGCGGACCCGGTGGCCCTGGCGGCCCGGCGGCGCAGGCGTTCAGTGCGCCGCCTCGGCATCGTCGCCGCGGTCCTGGCGCTGCTCGCCGCCGTCCTCGCGGCCGGCGCGTTCTACCTCAGCACCGTGTTCTTCATCGGCGTCGACGACGGCGCGCTGACCATCTACAGCGGCGTGCCCGGCAAGATCGGGCCCGTCCCGCTGCACGCCGTCTACCGGCGCAGCGTCGTGACCTACGACTCACTCTCGCCGTCGGCGCGTACGCTCGTCGACGAGCAGCAGCTCCGCGACCGCGGCGACGCCATGGACCTGTCCCGGATGCTGGGGATGTGGCCGTGAGCCGGCGCAACCTGGAACTGGTGTTCCTCGTCCTCGCCGGCGCGGTGAGCACGATGGCCTACGTGTCGGTCTACGCGGGGCGCTTCCGCGAGATCAACAGGATCTCCATCATCTACGGCCTGGTCTTCGTCGGCATCTTCGTGCTTCTCCACCTGCTCGAGCGCATCTTCCTGCCGCAGGCCGACCCGTTCCTGCTGCCCATCACGGCCCTGCTGGCCGCCGTCGGCCTCACGGAGATCTTCCGCATCAAGCCGTCGCTCGCCCTCACGCAGGGGCAGTGGCTGCTGGTCGGGGCCGGGCTGTTCGTCCTCACGGTGCTCATCGTGCGCGACCACATGAAGCTCGACCGCTACCGGTACCTCATCGGCGCCGTCGGGCTCGCGCTGCTCGTCGCCACGATCGTGATCGGGACGACCGTCAACGGGGCCAAGCTCTGGATCCACGCGTTCGGCTTCAGCATCCAGCCGTCGGAGTTCGCCAAGCTGGCGATCGTGATCTTCCTGGCCGGCTATCTCGACGACAAGAAGGTCATGCTCTCGGTGCCGCAGCGGCACGTGCTCGGCGTCCCCGTGCCGGCGTTCAAGTACTTCGGCCCGTTGCTCGTGATGTGGGTGCTGTCGCTCGCCATGCTGGTCTTCATGAAGGACTTCGGCATGGCGCTGCTCTTCATGTCGATCTTCGTCGCGCTCATGTACATGGCTACGGCGCGCGCCGTGTACGTGGCCGCCGGCGTCGGGCTCTTCGCCATCGCCGGCGCCATCGCCGTCTACATCGTCCCGCACGTCCAGGACCGCTTCGAGGTCTGGCTCGATCCATGGCCGTACGCGTCGACGACCGGCTACCAGCTGCTCCAGTCGCTGTTCACCATCGCCGACGGCGGCGTCGTCGGCGCGGGGTTCGGGCGCGGCTATCTCCTCTACGCCAACCGCCAGCCCGTCGTCCCCGACCTCCAGACCGACTTCATCTTCACGGCCATCGCCAACGAGATGGGCCTGCTCGGCGCCGCAGGTATCGTCCTCGTCTTCCTGCTGTTCGTGTGGCGCGGCTTCCGTATCGCCGTCTACGCGCCGGACGGCTTCTCCAAGCTCCTGGCCGCCGGGCTCGCGACCGCGTTCGCCATCCAGTCCTTCATCATCATCGGCGGCGTGACGCGGCTGATCCCGCTGACCGGCGTCACGCTCCCCTTCGTGAGCTACGGCGGCAGCTCGATCACCGCCAACCTGATCCTGGTCGCGCTCCTGCTCATGGTCTCCAATCGGACCAACATCATCCGCGGCGGCAGCGAGCTCGAGCGCCGCAGGCTGGCGGAGAAGGGCTAGGACGATGAACAAGGCCATGTCCAAGGTGTTCATCGTCTCCGTCGTGCTGTTCGTCGCGCTGGTCGTCAACCTCACGTGGATCATGGTCGTGCGCGCCCAGTGGTTCCAGGACCGGCCGGAGAACAAGCGCAGCATCGCCAAGGAGATGAAGATCAAGCGCGGCGACATCGTCGGGTACGACGGGTCGGTGATCGCCGGCACCGAGCGCCGCTCCGGCTACTACTACCGCGACTACCCGAGCGGGACGCTGGCGCCGCAGCTCGTCGGCTACGACTCGGTGCAGTACGGGCGCAGCGGCATCGAGTCCCAGCTCAACGACGAGCTCACCGGCCAGTCCAGCGACCTCGGCGTGCAGAATTGGGTGGACAAGCTGCTGGGGCGCCGGCCCAAGGGCGCCAACGTCAAGGTGACGATCGTGCCGGCGGTCCAGAAGATCGCGCAGTCCGAGCTGCAGGGCCAGAAGGGCGCGATCGTGGTGCTCGATCCCAAGACGGGGGCGCTCATCGCCTCGGCGTCGGCGCCGACCTACGACCCGGCCAATCTCGAGGAGCGCTGGGCGACGCTCAGCAAGGACCCGGCGGCGCCGCTGCTCAACCGGCCGACGCAGGGTCTCTACGTGCCCGGCTCGTCCTTCAAGGTCGTCACCGCGTCCGCCGGGCTCGACACCGGCAAGGTGACCCCGGAGACGCAGTTCGTCGACACCGGCACCTACGTCGTCTTCGGCGGCAAGGTCACCAACTACGGCGGCGAGGTGTACGGCCCCAACAACTTCACCTACGCGCTCACGGCGTCCATCAACACGACCTTCGCCAAGGTCGGCAACACGCTCGGACGCAAGCGGCTCATCGCCGGCGCCCAGCAGTACGGCTTCTACCAGAAGCCGCCGCTGCCGCTGCCGGCCGGCGAGGTCGTCGCCAGCGGCCGGTACGGCAAGAAGGGCCTGCTCTCGCCCGACGCCTTCATGGACCCGCTCGCCGTCGCCTGGGCGGCGTGCGGCCAGGAGAAGCTCCTCGCCACGCCGCTGCAGATGGCGCTCGTCGCCGGCGGCGTCGCCAACGGTGGCCGCGTCATGAAGCCGTACTACCTGCAGGAGATCGTGACGACGGACGGCCAGGTGGTGAGCAAGACGCAGCCCGAACAGTGGCTGGTGGCCACCAAGGCGCTCACCGCGAGCCAGCTCAACACGATGATGCAGAACGTCGTGAACGCGGGGACCGGGACGGCCGCCGCGCTCGAGGGCATCCAGGTCGCCGGCAAGACGGGGACGGCGGAGAAGGGCGACGGCACCAATCTCGCCTGGTTCATCGGCTTCGCGCCTGCGGAGGACCCGCAGGTGGCCATCTGCGTCGTCATCGAGGACACCCAGTCGACCGGCGGCGAGGCGGCTGCTCCGCTCGCCGCCGCCGTGATCAAGACGGCGCTGGCGCAGCCCGCCCTGCCCTGATGGGCAGGGACCGTGCGCCCGCGGTCGTAACCATGAAGACGAAGGAGAGGTAGTCAGACGTGAGCGACGTGTTCCAGCCAGAACAGGTGATCGGCGGCCGGTACCGTGTGGTGCGCAAGCTCGGCGGCGGCGGCATGGCCGATGTGTACCTGTGCGAGGACCTCTCCCTCGGCCGGCACGTCGCCATCAAGGTGCTGCTCCAGCGCTACCTCAGCGACCCCACGTTCGTCGAACGGTTCCGCCGCGAAGCCAAGGCCGCGGCGGGCCTGAACCAGCAGAACCTGGTCGCCATCTACGACTGGGGCGAGCTCGACGGCACGTACTACATCGTCATGGAGTACGTGGAGGGTGAGACGCTCAAGGACCTGATCCGCCGCCGCGACCGCCTCAGCGGCAACGAGTCGGTCGCGGTCACGCTGCAGCTGCTCGCCGCGGTCGATTTCGCCCACCGCAGCGGGATCGTGCACCGCGACATCAAGCCGCAGAACATCATGATCGATCCCCACGGGACCGCCAAGGTCATGGACTTCGGCATCGCCCGCGCCGGCGATTCCGGGATGACGGAGGCCGGCTCGATCCTGGGCACCGCCCAGTACCTCGCCCCCGAGCAGGCCAAGGGCTATCCGGTGGATGAGCGCTCGGACCTCTACTCGGTCGGCGTCTGCCTCTACGAGATGCTCACCGGGACGGTGCCGTTCAAGGGCGACAGCGCCGTCACGGTCGCGCTCAAGCACGTCAACGAGATGCCGGTAGAGCCGTCCGAGCTGGTGCCGGGCATGCCGTACGCCCTCAACCAGATCGTGCTCAAGGCGATGGCCAAGGACCCGGCCGACCGCTACCAGTCGGCCGCCGAGTTCGCGCGCGACCTGCGCGCCGCCAAGGAGGGCGGCCCCGTCGCGGCGGCCGCCTTCGACGCCGGCGGCGAGCGCACGCGCGTGATGACCGCCGCCGGGGCGGCCGGCACGACCTCGGTGCTCGACCAGCCCATGCCTCCGCGGCGCAAGAAGTCCAAGTGGCCGCTCATCCTCGTCCTCCTCCTGCTTGCGATCATCGTCGCCGTCGCCGTCGCGCTCTGGTGGACGACCAGCGGCAACAAGACGGCCGTGCCCGGAGTCGTCGGCCAGAGCAAGGCCGCGGCCGTGAAGGCCCTGGAGAAGGACGGGTTCAAGGTCGGGCGTGCAGGAGGAGTTCTCCGACCGCGTGGCGGAGGGCTTCGTGAGCCGCCAGTCGCCGGCCGGCGGCACCAAGATGCGCGAGGGCGCCACGGTCGACATCTGGGTGAGCAAGGGCAGCCAGAAGGCGCCGCCGCTGCAGGACTTCGAGGGCTGGACGGCGAGCGCGGTGGACGACTGGCTCACCAGGAACGACCTGGTGGGCGACCCACGCACCGGCAAGTCGAACAAGGTCGCCGAAGGGCAGGTGTACAGGCAGGATCCCGCGCCGGGGACGGAGCTGAACCGCGGCGACACCGTCACCTACTGGGTGAGCACCGGCACGCCGCAGGCCACGGTGCCCGACCTGAGCAACCTGACGCAGGCGGAGGCCGAGGCGAAGCTCACCGACGCCGGCCTCCAGTGGACCGTCTCGCAGGAGACGAGCACGACGGTGCCGGCGGGTTCCGTGATCCGCCAGGACCCGGCCGCGGACACGAAGGTCGACAAGGGGTCGTCGGTGAACATCGTCGTCTCCACCGGCTCACCGTCGCCCAGCCCGTCACCGTCGACGAGCCCGACCGCCGCAGGTGTGGCCGTGCCCAACGTCTACGGGATGCAGTCCACGACGGCGGCGTCGGAGCTCAGCGCTGCCGGCCTCACGGTGGCGTTCCGCCAGAAGGCGAACACCGGTGCGGAGCCGGGCACGGTCGTGAAGATCAAGCCGGACGCGGGGACCGTCGTCCCGCAGGGATCGACGGTGCTGCTGGTGATCGCGTCGTAGCCGCTCTGCCGCGCGGCTACTTCGCGTAGACGAAGACGTAGAACAGGTACACGAAGTACACGGAGCCGGCTCCGCCGAGCGACCACCAGGTGAGGGTGTGGCGGATGCGCAGGGTGAGGTAGAACACCGTCCCGCTGACGAGCGCGAGCACACCGGCGACGAGGGCGTCGCCGGTGAGCTGCCAGGTCGTGAAGACGAGGCCGATCGAGACCGGGAACGTGCTCTGGAACACCATGGCGCCCGTGATGTTGCCGAGCGCGAGCGTGTCCTTGCGCTGGCGGATCCAGAGCACCGAGTTGAACTTCTCCGGGAGCTCTGTGGCGATCGGCGTGATCAGCAGTGAGACCACCAGAGGCGCGGCGCCGAGCGTCGCGCTGAGCGTCTCGACCTCGCGCACGAAGATCTCTGCGCCGAGGATGATGCCGGCGAGCGCGACGCCGATCTGCAGGAAGATGCGCCGCCGGTGGGGCATCTCGGGATGGCGGTGGAAGTAGAGCGGCTTGGTGTCCTCGCCCAGGTCGCCTTCGCTGCGCATGGTCTCGTAGACGTAGTAGGCGTAGAAAAGCAGGAGGGCGACCGCCAGCGCGTAGTGGAGCGCCCGCACGTGCACGAACGAGGCCCCCATGGCGAGCGCGTAGGCGATGAGGAAGTGGCTGAGGTCACGGCGCATGACGGCTTCGTTGACCGTGACGGCGAGGGGCCGCCGGCCGCGCCAGTGGAAGATCACGACGGCGGCGGCAGTCACCACCATGGCGATGGTGGCGAGCATGAACGGAGCCCCCAGGATCGCCCCGATGCCGATGTCGTCGGAGGCCGCCGTGCCGGTGAAGACGATGGCGATGATCGGGATGAGCGTCTCGGGCAGGGCCGTCCCGACGGCGGCGAGGACGCTGCCCACCGCCCCTTCGCCGAGCTCGTAGCGGCGGCCGAACCACTCCACCCCGTTGGTGAAGAGCTCGGCGGACGCGAGGATGATCGCGAGAGCGATGATGAGAAGGACGACGGACATACGGCGGCAAGAATAGCAGAAGGGGCGGGCCGCCTTGCGGCGGCCCGCCCCTTCTCAGGATGACGCTCTCGTGGCGCTTCGCGACAGGGGTGTCAGACCCAGCCCTTGGCCTGGAACAGCGGCACGAGGAAGTAGATGATGAAGCCGACGGTCGCGATCCACAGCATCCAGCTGATGTCGCGCGCCTTGCCCTGCACGATCGCGGATCAGCGTGTAGGCGATGAAGCCGAAGCCGATGCCGTTGGTGATGCTGTAGGTGAGCGGCATGATCGTCATGATCAGCACGGCCGGCATGCCGAAGGCGAGGTTGCTGAAGTCGATCGCCGCCTTGGGCTCCGTCTTGTCGTGCTCCGCCTCGGCTCTCGCCCTTGGTGAGCGTCGCCATCATGAGGAAGCCGACGATCACGAGCGCGGGGGCCGTCGCCGCGGCCGGCACGATGCCGGCGATCGGCGAGATGAACATGGCCGCCAGGAACAGCACGCCGGCGATGATCGCCACCCAGCCGGTGCGCCCGCCCTGGCGCCGACGCCCGGCGCCGGACTCGATGTAGGTGGTGGCCGAGGAGGCGCTGACGGCGCCGCCGGCGATGGCCGCCACGGAGTCGACGAGCAGCGGGCGGTTGACCTGCGGGAGGTCGCCCTCCTCGTCGAGGTAGCCGGCCTGGCCGCCGACGCCGACGAGGGTGCCCATGGTGTCGAAGAAGTCGCTCAGCATGAGGCTGAAGATCCAGAGGATCGCGGCGGTGACTCCGAGCTTGGAGAACGCGCCGAAGTCGAAGGCGCCGACGAGGCTGAAGTCGGGCTCAGCCGAACGATCTTCGTCGGGATGATCGGCCTGTCCTCGACCGAACGGCGCCTTGTCGTACGCGTAGTTCAGGATGATCGCCAAGACGGTGGTGATCAGGATCCCGAGGATGATCGCGCCGCGCCACTTGCGGGTGAGCATGATGATCGTGATCGACCAGGCCGAACAGCGTGCAGGCGACGGGAACGGTGGTGAAGCTGCCCAGGACGAGACGACGGTGCCGCCGCCGCCGACGACGATGCCGCCGTCCACCAGCCCGATGAACAGGATGAAGAAGCCGATGCCGACCACGATCGCCTTCTTCAGCTCCATCGGGATCGCCTTGAAGATCGCCTCACGGAAGCCGGTGAGCACCAGGATGAGGATGGCGACGCCCTCGAGCACGATGAGGCCCATGGCGCTCTCGAAGCTGAGGCCCTGGCCGGCGACGAGGCTGAACGCGACGACCGCGTTGAGTCCCATGCCCGGGGCGATGGCGAAGGCGCGGTTGGTGACCAGACCCATGAGGATGGTCATGACGCCGGCGACGAGGCAGGTCGACGTGAGCGCGGCGGCGAACGGCAGCCCCTTGTCCGTCAGACCCAGGATGCTCGGGTTCACGAAGATGATGTAGGACATGACGATGAAGGTCGTGAGCCCTGCGAGGGTGTCGCGCTTGAGCGACGTGTTCCACTGCTTGAATTTGAAGAACCGTTCGAGTCCGTTGCCGGAGCCGGTTTCTACGGCTTGCATTGAGACCTCGTCCTCCTTCGGGGTCGGCTTATGGGGGAGTTGACCGCGAGAGCATATCGTCAAGCGGCCGCTACGAACGCCATCGTTGTGACCTGCCTCGCCGGGGCGCCGACGATTGACGGTCGCTCGGCGGCGTGAGTATCCTCGCCGGGCACCGCCAGGAAAGGATGGGCACCCCCTCATGGACGAGATCCCCGGATCCCTCGCGCTCTCCGAGCTCGACGGCATGAAAGTCCTCGACGTCGCCGGCGTGGAGATCGGCGAGCTCGGTGACGTCGTCGCCAGCACCGCGCTGGACCCGCCGGTGATCACCGCCTTCTTCATCGACCGCGACGAAGGTCAGCTCGCCGCTTCGTGGGGGCAGGTCGGCGAGATCGACGTGGACGGCGAGCGCCTGATCCTCGGCGTGCCGTTCGAGGCGGTCAAGGCGGCCTCGCTGCGCCCGGACGAGCTCTCCCTGGTCGACGCGCTGCTCGACAACCAGGTGCTGGACATGCGCCGGCGCACCTTCGTCCGCGTCCAGGACGTCGTGCTCGAACCGGCCGAGGACCATCTCGTGGTGGCGGGTGTCGACGCGAGCTCGGCCGCCCTCGCCCGGCGCTTCGGCCTCGGGTTCCTCTCGCGCCGCCTGCCGAAGAAGAGCGGCGACTTCGTGCCCTGGAGCGACGTCAACCTCATCGCGCTGCGTCTCTCCAGGCTCAACTTCGTGGAGGCGTTCGCGGAGCTCGCCGAGCTGCACCCGGCCGACATCGCCGACATCGTCGGCCAGGTCGGCCCGCGCGAGCGCGCCGCGGTGCTCGCCACGCTCAACGCCGGACTCGCGGCCGACACGCTGCAGGAGATGGACGAGGAACTGCGCACGGCCGCGTTGCAGGAGATGCCTCTCGAGCGCGCGGCCAACGTGCTCGAGTGCATCGAGGCGGACGAGGCGGCGGACATCCTCAGCGAGCTGCCCGACCCGCTCGCCCAGGAGTTGCTCGCGCTCCTGCCCGACAAGCGCGAGCAGGACCTGCGCCGGCTCGCCAGCCACCCCGAGCACACGGCCGGCTCCCTCATGACCACCGACTTCGTCATGCTCCCGCGCAAGGCCACGGCGGGCAAGGCGCTCGACTGGATCCGCCGCGAGCGCCCGGAGCAGCACATGATGACGTACCTCTACATCGTCGACCAGGAAGAGCGGCTCGTCGGGGTCGTCAGCCTGCGCGACCTCGTGCTGGCGGCGCCGGACGACCAGATGACGACGTTCATGGAGGACGACCTGGTCCAGATCACGGCCGACATGGACGAGGAGGAGGTCGGCCGCGTCATGACCAAGTACGACCTGCTCGCCATCCCGGTCGTGGACGAGGAGCGCCGCCTGCTCGGCATCGTGACGCTCGACGATGCGCTGGAGGCGGTCGTCCCCGACGACTGGAAGCAGCGCCTCCCGCGGCTGTACCGCTAGACGGCCTCCGGGGAGCCGCGCGCCGTCAGACCGGCTGCGTGCCCGCCGGCGCCTGGACGTGCTCCCACGCGACGCTGCGTCGCGGAGCTTCGATGAGCGCGGCGAGGTCGAGGCGGAACCGCGCCACCTCGCCCTTCTCCTGCACCCGCTGGAAGCCGCCGCCCTCGAGCACGTCCGGGTTGAAGAGGTTGAGCTCACGGAAGTAGCCGCGGAAGGCGTCGTCGCTTCGCGCGCGGCGCAGGCCGAAGGCCTCCAGCGCCGTGATCCTGCGGTGCTTGAGCGCCGCTTCGATCTCCTGGAGCAGGAAGCGGAAGCCGTGCAGGTACTCCTCGTCGTAGAAGTACGAGCAGGTGAGGATGTAGGCGTCGGGGGACGGCGGGCCGGCGGGCAGGACGCGGGCGCGCGGGGTGAGCCACGACGCGGCCACGTGCATCCAGCCGATCACCGCGTCGCCGTCGACCAGCGCCCGGCCGAAGAACCCGGCCTCCGCCTCCGCCTCACGCTGCCACTCGGCGCGGACGCCCGGTCCGGCTTCGATGCCGGGGCGGGTCAGCCACCACTCGCAGGTGGCGCAGCAGGGCGCCAGCAGGTCGCTGCTGGCTGCGGTCAGGTCGATCGCCCTCACGCGGAGGGGTCTGCGACGTCGTCGATGTGCACCTCGACGCGGGTGATGGGGTTGCCGGTCGTGCGCGTGAGGTACTGGGCGCCGGCGCGGGCCACGGCCTCGCCGACCGCGGCGAGGTCCGAGCCGGCTTCGGCGATGAGGTGGATCTCGAGCACCTGGCCCTCGTCGTCGCCGTCCAGGCGCACCGGCCCGTGCCGCTCCAGGTGGACCCTCTCGCCGAGGCTCTGCAGCGGATTGCGATAGAGGTCACAGACCCCCGGCAGTTCCTTCACGGCGTCCCAGACGGCGCTCGTCACGACGTCCGGGGAGATGCTTGGTCCTTGTCCCTGCTGCACGCTGCGGCCCTCCCGTCGATGGTGCCGGGAGTATATCGCCGGGAGGCGCGCCCGGTGAGCCGTGCGGCCTGTTTGCCACTGTGCGGAACGCTCCCCTATACTCCCACGGCGGGGGCCTCCCTGACTCCCGCGCGCTGTGAAGTCGACTGCGATGCCCGAAACCGACCGCGACATCACGATCTACCGTGCCGACTGGGTCCTCCCGGTGGCCGCGCCCGTCCTGCCGGACGGCGGCGTCGCCGTGTCCGGCGGGCGCATCGTCGCGGTCGGACTCGCGCCGCGCCTCGTCGCGGAGTATCCGGGCGCGGCGTTCTCCGACCTCGGGCGGGCGATCATCATGCCCGGCTTCGTCAACTGCCACAGCCACGTCGAGTACACGTCGTTCCGCGGCATCCTCGACGACGCCGAGTTCGGCGACTGGATCATCAGCCTGGTCGACGTCAAGGCGTCGCTCACGCCGGACGAGTACCTCGTGAGCGCCCGGCTGGGCGCCATGGAGGCGATCTCGTCGGGCATCACCACCATCGCCGACACGAGCTACGGCGCGGCGACGCTCGAGGCGGCCGGAGCCGCAGGCCTGCGCGGCCGCGTCTACCTCGAGGTCTTCGGCGTCGACGATTCGCGCTTCGACGAGACCGTCGCGGACGTGGTGAGGCGGCTCGACCAGGCGCAGGCCGCCGCCCCCGACCTCTTCGATATCGGGCTGGCGCCACACGCGCCCTACACCGTGTCCAGCCGCCTCTACCAGGCGGTGTGCGATCTGGCCCGCGAGCGCGGCCTCAAGGTCATGAGCCACGTCGCCGAGAGCCAGGACGAGCTCACGTACATCCGCTCCGGCTCGGGCAAGTTCGCCCACGACTACCGCGAGAAGATGGGCTGGGAGCGCATGCTCGTCCAGCCCTACGGCGTCACGCCCATCAAGTACCTGCAGCAGTGGCGCGTGTTCGACCGCGACTTCCTCGCCGTCCACTGCGTCAACCTCACGCGCGACGACATCCGCATCCTGGCCAGCACCGGCGTCGCGGTGGCGCATTGCCCCAAGAGCAACGCCAAGCTCGGCTGCGGCGTGGCGCCGCTCGCCGACCTCATGCACGAGGGTGTGCGCGTAGGCCTCGGCACCGACAGCCCGGCCTCGAGCAACATCATGGACATGTTCGACGAGATGCGCACGATGCTGTTCCTGCACCGCGCGGTGGAGCGCGACGTGACCGTGCTCGACGCGCAGAAGTGCATCCGCATCGCCACGCTGGGAGGCGCCGAGGCGCTGGGCATGGAGGCCGAGGTCGGCAGCCTGGAGCCCGGCAAGTGTGCCGACCTCATCGCCGTCGACGTCTCGCGCTCGCACTTCGCGCCGATCGCCGACCCGTACTCGGCGCTCGTCTACGGCGCCAATCAGGACGACATCACACTCACCGTGGTCGGCGGACGCGAGCTGTACCGGGACCGCGTCCACCTGGGCGCGGACGCCGACGCGATCCGTTCCACTGCCATCGCCGTCCGCGAGAAGCTGCAGGACCGCGTGCGCACCGGCGCGGTCGAGATCGGCGGCGCCGACTCCGGCTGGTGGCAGACGCCCGTTCATCGAGAGGAGACCGTCTAAGTGCTGCTCGATCGCCGCAAGGTCAAGTTCTGGCAGAAGATCGTGTTCGGGGGGATGGCCTTCCTCATGGCTGCGTTCCTCGTCGTCGGGTACTCCGGCGTGCTCAACGGCTGCACCTGGTTCAACAGCGCGCAGGAGGATGTCAACAAGACGCTCGACCAGCAGATCACCAAGTACCAGACCGCGACCACGACCGACCCCACGGATGCGGCGGCCTGGATCAGCCTCGCCGAGGCGTACCTCTCGCGGTCGGCCATCCAGAAGGAAGGGTCCCAGGCGCTCACCTCCGACCTGACCAACGCGGCCGCGGCGTACACCAAGGCCGACAAGCTGCTCGCGAAGCAGAAGGCAGCGGCCGTGAGGACGCAGCGGCTGGACGTGCTGACCAGCCTCGCCGGCGTGTACAGCCAGCTCGGCGACTCCCAGGCGGCAGTGGGCGTGTACGGCGACGTCACAGGTCTCACGCCGAAAGACCCCGACGCCTTCTTCAATCTGGGCGCGGCGGCGAGCACCGCCGGAGACACTACGACGGCGATGCTGGCGTTCACGAGGTTCCTCGAACTCGACCCCAAGTCACCTTACGCGGCCGAGGTCAAGGACTGGATCACCGCCAACACGCCGAAGACCACCCCTACACCGACTCCATCGCCGACCAAGTAAGGACACGGTACATGAGCGACTTGTTCAGCGTCTCCAGCGAGCGTCCGGACGACGACCTCGGCGTGGTCGTCCTCATCGGCGAGGTCGACATCTTCACCGCGCCGCAGTTCAAGGAGTGCCTCCTCGAACTGCTCGACTCCGGGGTGAAGCGTCTCGTCGTCGATCTCAGCGAGGTGACGTTCATCGACTCGACCGCGCTCGGCGTGCTCATCGGCGGGGTGCGCCGTGTGCACGCCGCCGGCGGGGCGATGACGATCGTCGTCACCACGCGACCGGTGGAGCGGGTGCTGAGCGTCACCGGCCTCGACCGCGTGTTCTCGATGCACACCACGCGGGACGAGGCGATCGCGGCGCTCGGCTGAGCGGTCATCTCCCAACGTCATCTCGACGGCCAGGTTTGCGGGGTGGTATTAACTCCCGCAGTCCTGGTCGTTCCTCTCACGTCCCCATGAGGTAGCAGTGAAGCTCATCGTCACAGAGAAGGACTCGGCGGCCAAGAAGATCGCCGAGATCCTCGGCGGCAAGGCCGCCGTCAAGGAGCACGGTCGCGGCCGCCAGAAGGTGCGGTCGTACCACTTCACCATGGACGGCGACGACGCCGTAGCCGTCGGCCTGCGCGGCCACGTCATGGAGACCGTGTTCCCCAACACGTACAAGCGCTGGAGCCTCAAGTACCTCGGCGACATGATCGAGAAGCCTGATCTCGCCTGGGTGGTCGACGGCGGCGCAGCCGGCACGCTCGCGGCGCTGCGCGCAGTCGCCAAGGGCGCCACGGAGCTCGTCATCGCCACCGACTACGACCGCGAAGGCGAGCTCATCGGCCACGAGGCGATCGAGATCCTTCGCGGCGACGCGCTCAAGCACAATCCGGGCGACAAGCCGGAGAAGAAGAAGCGCAAGGCCGCCGCCAAGGACGGTTCCGAGGCGCGCGCCAAGACGCCGGCGCCGGCGCCGGTCAACGGTGACCCGCACGTCAAGCCCATGTTGCCGGCGGCCGTGGTCGACCGGCACATCCGCGTGCGGTACTCGGCTCTGACGCCGGAGGAGGTCAAGGCCGCCTTCGATAAGCCTTCCACCGTCGACTTCAACCTTGCCGAGGCGGCCCACTCGAGGCAGGACATCGACCTCATCTGGGGCGCGGTGCTCACGCGTTTCATGTCGCTCGCGTCCTATCGGTACGGGTCCGACTACCTGTCGGTCGGGCGCGTGCAGTCACCCACGCTGCGCCTGGTCGTCGACCGCGAGCTGGAGCGCCGGGCGTTCGTGCCCGTGCCCTACTGGGAGCTCAAAGCCACGCTCGAGCACGATGGGGAGCCGTTCGAGGTCGCTCACGCCAAGGGCCGCTTCGACACGCAGGAGGCGATGGAGGCGGCCTACGCCGGCGCGCAGGTGGAGACCGCCGAGGTCACCGCCTACAAGGCGGAGCCGCGTCAGGACAAGCCTCCGGCGCCCTTCAACACCACCGCGCTCATGAGTGCCGCCTCGGGCGCCGGCATGACGCCGGCGCGGGCCATGCGCGCCGCCGAGTCGCTGTACCTCGACGGCCTCATCAGCTATCCGCGGACGGACAACACCGTCTATCCGCCGTCGCTGGACCTGCACGGCAGTCTGCGCGAGCTCTCGAGCTGGCACCCGGTCGCCGCTACCGCCAAGCGGCTGGCAGGGCAGGACAAGCTCACGGCGACGCGCGGCAAGAAGCGCACCACCGACCACCCGCCGATCTATCCGGTGGGCGCGCCGAAGAAGGAGCTGAGCGGCGACCAGGCCAAGGTCTACGACCTGGTCGCGCGGCGCTTCCTGGCTACGCTCCTGCCGGCGGCCGTGATCGAGCGGCAGCGCGTCGACATCAGCCTCGGCCCGGAGCCGTTCCTGGCCTACGGTGCGCGGGTGGCGTCGCTGGGCTACCTCGAGGTGTACGAGAAGTACGCGGCGAAGCGCGACCGGCCGCTGCCGCCGCTGCAGCCGGGCGACACCCTCAAGGTCCTCGACATCCGTACGGAGGCCAAGGAGACCCAGCCACCGGGCCGCTACGGTCAGGGCAAGCTCATCGAGAAGATGGAAGACCTCGGCCTGGGCACCAAGGCCACGCGCGCCGACATCATCCAGCACCTCTACGACCGCAACTACGTGCGTGACAACCCGGTCGAGCCCACCGAGCTGGGCATGGCGCTCATCGCCGCGTTCGACGCGGCGATGGAGAAGGCACCGGTCGACATCTCGTCGAGCGAGATGACGGCGACCCTCGAGCGGCAGATGGACCGCATCAGCGAGGGTGAGCTGCGTCGCGACGAGGTCGTCCACGAGAGCCAGGAGATGCTCGAGCAGGCCTGGAAGATGCTCGATGCCCACATCGCCGACATCCGCGACCGCATCAAGAGCGGCGTGCGCGAGGACCTCACCCTCGGCACCTGCAAGAACTGCGGCGGGCAGCTGCGGGTGCTGCGCGGCAAGACCGGCAAGCGGTTCGCCGCCTGCGTCGGCAAGGAGGGCGAGGAGCCGCAGCAGCCCACCGTCGAGGGCGAGCGTCCGCGGCGCGGCTGCGGCCAGACGTTCCCGCTGCCGCAGCGGGGCACCATCGTGCCCACCGGCAAGGAGTGCGGCGAGTGCGGCTGGCCGGAGATCAAGGTGGTCGGCGGCGGCGGGCGCGGTCGCCCGTGGGTCCTGTGCATCGACATCGACTGCCCGAGCAAAGAGAAGTACAAGGCGCGCAAGAAAGCCGAATGACCGACGTAGCAGGGTCATCGAGTGGGGCGCCGCAGGTGCACCGCTCAATGATCTACGAAGGCGAATCAACGAGCGGGGCGCCGCAGGTGCACCGCTCAGTGACCGACCTAGCAGGGTCATCGAGTGGGCCGCCGCAGGCAGACCGCTCTATGATCCGCGCAGCCGCATCGACGCGCGGGCGCCGACAGGTGCACCGCTCATCGATCGGCCGGGGCGCGAGCCGGCGAAGGAGGACCAGGTGAGAGAGCTGCGCGGCGTCCTCATCAGTCTCGAGGGCTGCGACGGGTGCGGCAAGAGCACCCAGGCGGCGCTGCTGTGCGAGCGCCTGGTCGCCTGCGGTCTCCCGGTCGGGCCCGCGTCCGCGCCGGGCTCGGTCATCCGCGAGCCCGGGGCCACGCCCGCCGGCGAGGCCATCCGCGACGTCCTGCTCCATGGCCCGTCGTCGCTGGCGCCGTGGACCGAGACCCTGCTCTACGCCGCCGCACGCGCCGAGCTCGTCGAGACGCTGCTGTTGCCGGAGCTCGAGGCCGGCCGCGTGCTCGTCCTCGACCGCTTCGTCGACTCGTCGCTGGCCTACCAGGGGTTCGCGCGCAAGCTCGGCGTCGACGAGGTCCTGGCCGCCAACGAGCCGGCTCTTCATGGCGTGCTGCCCGACGTGACGCTGGTCCTCGATGTGGACCCCGTCGTGGGGCTCGCCCGGTCCGGCGCCGGCGACGGCCGCGCCGACCGCATCGAGGCGGAGGGCCTGGAGTTCCAGCAGCGCGTCGCGGCCGGCTTCGCCGCGCTCGCGCGCCGCTATCCCGAGCGGATCCGCCTCATCGACGGGTCCCGAGACGTCGAGCTGGTCGCCGCGGACGTCGAGGCTGCCGCGCTCGAGGCCGTCGCCGACGCCGGCCTGCGGCTCGGCGGCTGAGGGCGCGGCCGTGTTCGAAGACATCCCGGGCCAGGCCCCGGCGAAGGCCTTCTTCGAGCGGGTCCTGCGCGACGGCACGCTGAGCCACGCGTACCTTCTGGCCGGTCCGGAGGGTCTCGCCAAGACGGCGTTCGCGGTCGACCTTGGCGCTGCGCTCGTCAGCGGCTGCGGCAACTGCGGAGCGTGCCCGGAATGCGAGCGCGCACTCCGCGGGGCTCATCCGGACCTGCACCTGCTCGAGCGCGAGGGCGATGTGTGGCGGATCGACCAGGTGAAGGCGATTGTCGCCGACCTCAGCCTCAAGCCGTTCTCCGCAGCGCATCGCGTGTGGGTCCTCCCCGAGATCGAGTACATGAACAGGGAGTCCGCCAACAAGTTCCTCAAGAGCCTGGAGGAGCCGCCCTCCTACGTCGTCTTTCTCCTCGCCACGGATCGGCTCGAACGCGTGCTTCCGACCATCCGCTCCCGCTGTCAGATCGTGGAGTTCCGGCCGCTGAGTGACACAGAGGTGGCCTCCTATCTGGTTGAGCGTCTCGATGTGGAGCCGGCCGCGGCCGAGGCGCTCGCGCGTCTGTCGCTCGGCTCCGTGGAGCGCGCCGCCCGTCTCGCCGAGGACGCGGCCGGGCCGGGCATGCGCGAGCAGTACCTCAAGTACGCGGCGCAGATCCTGTCCGGCGCCCGCGCCGCCGACGGTCCCGAGCCGGCCGCGGCGTTCCTCGGTCTGCTCGCCGCGCAGCAGGCGCGCATCGTGGAAGAGGTCCAGGAAGAGCTCACGCGTCGCACCGCCGGGCTGGAGCAGCAGTTCCAGGACAAGAAGGACCTGAAGTGGTACATCGACAAGGCCGAGGGGCGCGCGAAGCGTGAAGAGACGCGCCTCCGCCGGCTCGCCGCCCAGGATGCGCTCGACCTGCTCGTCTCGTGGGTGCGGGACCTCTGGGTGGTCGCTTCCGGGGCATCCGATGTACTCTGGAACAGCGATCACCGCGACGCGCTCGTCGAGGGGGTCGTGGCGACGCCGGAGCATTACGCCCGTCTCCTGGGCGTCGCCGCCAAGACTCGCAAAGACCTGTATCTGAATATCGATCAGAAGCTCGCGTTGCAGGCGATGTTCGCGCGCTTCGAGGAGGTCTCCACCAGTGCCTAGGATCTGCAGCGTCGTGTTCCGCGGCGGCGGCAGGGTGTACCAGTTCGGCGCCGGCGATCACGAGTTCGCCCCGGGCGACGGGGTCGTGGTCGACACCACGCGCGGGGCGGACTTCGGACGGGTGGTCAAGGGCCCCGACGAGGTCAAGGCCGACGACGCCCCGCGCGGCCTTCGCAAGGTGCTGCGCAAGGCTTCGGCCGCCGATCTCGAGGCCATCGCCTCGCACCGAGAGATGGAGGGCCGGGCCAAGAAGGAGTGCCGCCGGCTCGCCGCCGACCTCAAGCTCGACATCAAGGTCGTCGAGGCGCGCCAGGCGTTCGACGGCCCCAAGCTCACGATCACGTTCTTCGCGGAGGAGCGCACCGATGTCCGCGAGTTGCAGGGCAAGCTCGGAGACCGGCTCAGCCGCCGCGTCGAGCTCAAGCAGGTCAGCGCCCGGGACGAGTCGCGTATCGTCGGCGGCTACGGACCCTGCGGCCGCAGCCTCTGCTGCGCCACCTTCGCCGGCGACCAGGAGCCCGTCTCCATCCGCATGGCCAAGGACCAGAACCTGCCGCTCAACCCCACCAAGATCAGCGGTTGCTGCGGACGCCTCATGTGCTGTCTCAAGTACGAGCACCAGGTGTACGTCTCGTTCCGCAAGCGGGCGCCCAAGCGCGGCGCGATAGTGAGGACGCCCGCGGGGGAAGGTAAGGTCACGGATCTGCTGGCTCCGGTCGACAGCGTCACCGTCGACCTCGGTGAAGGCAAGTCGGCGACGTACAAGCTCGACGAGCTCGGGTCGGCGGCAGCCTCAGGAAGGAACGACAATGGCTGAGACACACGCCGTGCTCAACGTACCGTCCGTGTCGTGCAACCACTGCAAGATGGCGATCGAGAAGGCCGTCGGCGCCGTGGGCGGCGTCGGACGGGTGGACGTCGACGTCGCCGAGAAGACCGTCACCGTCGATTTCGACGGCGACTCCGTGAGCCTCGAGACCATCGAAGCCGCGGTCGCCGAAGAGGGCTACGAGGTCGCCGGCAGGCACGTCTTCGGCGACTGACGAGTTCGTTTGGCAAGAGCGCGGCGGGCTGGTACCATATCGCCTCGCGTGTGGGCCGTTAGCTTAGTTGGTAGAGCAGGGGACTCTTAATCCCAAGGTCGAAGGTTCGAATCCTTCACGGCCCACCAGTCTTCACCCTTCCGTCGCCACCGTTCAGGCGTTGTCGCCTGCCCCTCTGCGGACGACGGCGGCGCAGGACCGGTCCCGCAGGTGGGGAACACCACTCGCGAGCCGGCACAGTTGCCCGCCGGTTCGCGGCTCTGCTATCGTTCATTGGATACGGGCGCCAGCCCGTGACGTCCACCTGACGGGAGGTCGAAGAGGGTGAACGCGCGCCTCAGGCCCACGGTCGGCCGGCTCCTCACCGACGCAAGATTCTCTCTCGCTCCGTTCACCCGGGACGACGTGTGGCGCCAGGCCATGATCATGCTCCTGTGCTACGTCGCCTACGACATCTCGCGCGCGTTGGCACAGGGCCGCGAGGCCGTCGCGCTCGCCAACGGCGTGTTCTTCATGAACCTCGAGAAGGCGCTGGGCATCTGGTGGGAGCCCTGGGTCCAGGCGCGCGTCAGCGCGGTCGACCCGCTGATGACGGTGCTCGTGTGGGTCTACCAGTACGCGCACCTGCCCATCATCATCGGCGCCATGGTGTGGGTGTTCTCGCAGCGTCGCGGATCGTGGATCCTGTATCGCAACTGGTTCCTCGCCATGAACTTCGTCGCCGTCATCGTGTTCGCGCTGCTGCCCACCGCGCCGCCGCGGATGATCTTCACGTCCGGCGTCGCCGACATCAACTTCCTGCACGGCGTGCGGCAGCACATCCTCGAGAACGGGCTGCTGGCCAATCCGTTCGCCGCCATGCCCAGCCTGCACTTCGGCTACGCCCTGTTCATCGGCATCATGCTGTACACGCTGGCTCACGGCCGCTGGACCCGCTACCTCGGCTTCTTGTACGCGATCGTCGTCCTGGTCGCGATCGTCGCCACCGGCAACCACTTCATCATCGACGCCGCGGCGGGAGCCCTCGTGGCCCTGGCCGCCTGGGTGTTCGCCGTGAACGTGCAGCCGAGCGCCGTGCCGCAGTCTGCCGTGACGGTGCGCGAGCGCGACGGCTGACGTGACGAATATCAAGACGCGCTATACCGACGGCGCCCGACGAGGGTTCCTCCACCTCGGGGCGATCCTCGCGCGCCGCGGGTTCACGGCCGACCTCATGACCATCATCGGCCTGCTGGTGCAGGTCGCCGGAGTGCCCCTCATCATCACCGGGCACTTCATCTGGGCGCTCGTGGTCGGCATCATCGCGTCGCTCTGCGACGGGATGGACGGGGCGGTGGCGCGCGCCGGCGCCGGACCCACCACGGCGGGCGCGTTCCTCGACTCCACCCTGGACCGTGTCTCGGAGCTCATGGTGGCGGCTGCCCTCGTGGTCTACTTCGTGCTCGAGGGCCCGCAGTGGGGCCCCATCGTCGCCGTGCTCGTCTTCATGGGGTCCGCGCAGATGGTCTCGTACATCCGCGCCCGCGCCGAGGCGCTCGGCGTGGACTGCAAGGTCGGCTTCATGTCCCGGCCGGAACGCCTGGTCGGCCTCGGCATCGGGTTCCTCTTCTCGTGGTGGGAGCCGGGCGGCACGAGCTTCCTCGTGTGGTGGCTGTATCTGCTCACGGCGCTCACCGTGATCACCGTCGTGCACCGCGAGCTGCACGTGCTGCGCAAGCTGCGCGCCGCGGAGCAGCCGCCGGCGCTCGAAGAGCCCCCGGCGGCCGCAGCCGCCGAGCCGCGCGACGGACTCGGCGACGATCTGTGGCCCGAGCCCTCGGGGCGCGGCGGCCGCAGCTACTGAGCCGCCGTCGCGGCGGGGCCGGAGCAGCCGCCGCCGCGTGATATACTCTCGCCCGTTATCTCGAGCCGGTCGGGGCCCCGTTCGTGCGCCCAGACCCCGCTCCGATCGACGCGGCCGCCTCGGGGCGGCCGCAGCCAGTGGAGGTAGACCGATCTTGGGCAATCCAGTACGCGTCGCGATCATCGGCGTCGGCAACTGCGCCTCGTCGCTCGTGCAGGGCGTGGAGTTCTACAAGAACGCCAAGAAGACCGACTTCGTGCCCGGTCTCATGCACCCCGTGGTGGGTGGCTATCACGTGCGCGACATCGAGTTCGTGGCCGCCATCGACATCGACAAGAACAAGGTGGGCAAGGACCTCAGCGAGGCCGTCTTCACCACACCGAACAACACGGTGAAGTTCTCCGACGTCCCCAACAAGGGCGTCACGGTCGCGCGAGGCATGACGCACGACGGCCTCGGCAAGTATCTCTCGCAGATCATCGAGAAGGCGCCGGGCCCGACCGCCGACATCGTCGGCATCCTCAAGGAGACGCAGACCGACGTCGTCATCAGCTACCTGCCCGTCGGTAGCGAAGAGGCCACCAAGTGGTATGCCGAGCAGATCCTCACCGCCGGCTGCGCCATGGTGAACTGCGTGCCCGTCTTCATCGCCCGCGAGCCCTACTGGCAGAAGCGCTTCGTCGAGGCCGGCGTGCCGATCATCGGCGACGACATCAAGAGCCAGGTGGGCGCCACCATCGTGCACCGTGTGCTCACCCGCCTCATGCGCGAGCGCGGCGTGAAGCTCGAGCGCACCAGCCAGCTCAACGTCGGCGGCAACACGGACTTCCTCAACATGCTCGAGCGCGAGCGCCTGGAGTCCAAGAAGATCAGCAAGACCAATGCCGTGACCAGCCAGCTCGACTACGACATGGGCGCCGACAACGTGCACATCGGCCCCAGCGACTACGTCAAGTGGCTCGACGACCGCAAGTGGGCGTACATCCGCATGGAGGGCCGTACCTTCGGCGACGTGCCGCTCAACATCGAGCTCAAGCTCGAGGTCGTCGACTCGCCCAACAGCGCCGGCATCGTCATCGACGCCGTGCGCTGCGCCAAGATCGGGCTCGACCGCGGCCTCGCCGGCTCGCTCGAGGGCCCGAGCAGCTACTTCATGAAGTCGCCGCCGGTGCAGCATCCGGACGACCAGTGCCGCCGCATGACCGAGGAGTTCATCAGCGGCGACGGCCCGGGCGCCAGCGCCGTCTGCCAGGGATAACCGCCGCAGGCGGGTTATCGAGCGGGGTGCCGCAGGTGCACCGCTCAATAAGCCAGTCTGAGGGGGCGGCCGGGGCCACGTGCCCCGGCCGCCCTTTCCGCGTGTGGGCGTCTCTCGTCGGGTACCATGGACCGCATGACGCTCAAGCTCGGCATCCTCACGCCCTTCCTCTGGTCCACGCAGTCGGCTGTCAACGACCAGGTGCGCGCGCTCGCGGAACGGCTCACGGCGGCCGGTCACCGCGTCACGGTGATCGCGCCGAGCGCCGACCGCCCGGCCGTCGACGAGGCGCTGGGCCGGGTGCAGGCCGTGCTCACGGGGGAGCAGGAGACGGTCTTCCTGCCCGACGATCCGTACCCGCGCTACTTCTTCGCCGGCGCCACGTATGCGGTCAAGGCGAGCGGGTCCCTCAAGCTCATCGCCGCGCCGGCGGACCTCATCGCCAACATCGACGTCCTGCTCGGCGCCGAGGACTTCGACCTGCTGCACCTCAACGAGCCGTTCGTGCCGGGCCTGGGCTGGTCCGCGCTGCGCTACGCCGGCTGCCCCCTGGTCGCGACCTTCCACGCCAACCCCGAGAAGATGCGGCCGTTCTGGTCCACGCGGCCGCAGCTGCGCAGGCTGTTCGACTCGCTCGACGCGGCGATCGCCTCGTCGGAGGCCGTGCGCGACGCCGCGGCGGTCTCGTTCCCCGGCGCGTACCGGGTCATCCCGCCGGGGGTCGACCATGAGGTGTTCCGCCCGGCGGAGGAGCGCGTCGAGGGACCTCCGCGCGTGCTCTTCAGCGCTGGCCCGGAGCGGCGCAAGGGGCTCGGCGTACTGCTGCGCGCTCTGCGCCTCCTCGGCGACGAGCATGGGGACGTGATCGTCGACGTCTGCGGCAGCGACCTGCAGGAGCGGCGCTACGCCCGCCTGGTGCCGGCCGCGTGGCAGGATCGCGTCCGCTTCCACGGGCGCCTGCCGCATCAGGAGGTCGCCGCGCTGCTGCGCGCCGCCGACGTGTTCTGCGCGCCGTCGATCGGCCCCGAGACCGCCGGCGTCGCCCTGCTCGAAGCGATGGCCGCCGGAGCGGCCGTCGTCGCGTCGCAGATCCCCGGCTACGACGAAGTCGTGCAGAACGAGGGCACCGGGTTGCTCGTCCCGCCGCGCGACGTGCCGGCGCTCGCGGCGGCCCTTTCACGCCTCCTCAGCGACCATGAACTGCAGCGCCGGCTCTCGGCGCACGCGCTCCGTGCCTCACGCCGCTACGACTGGGAGCGCGTGACCGCGGAGATCGTGGACGTCTACGGGGAGGTGGCGCGCCGGCGGCGGCATCCGCTGCCGCGCCGCCGCCGCCAGCAGCGCGAGCTCTTCGCCGACTTCCACATCCACACGCATCACAGCAAGGACTGTGTGATGCCCGTGGCCGACATCCTCGAGCGCGCTCGCGAGGTGGGCCTGGATGTGGTCGCCATCACCGACCACGACAGCGTGGCGGGCGGGCTGGAGGCGCGCGAGCTCGCCGACCGCTACGGGGTGCGGGTCATCGTCGGGGAGGAGGTCAAGAGCAGCGAAGGCGAGATCATCGGGCTCTTCCTGGAGCGCACGATACCCGGCGGGATGCCGTTCGCCGACACGATCGCCGCGATCAGGGAGCAAGGCGGGATCACGTACGTGCCGCATCCGTTCGACAGGCTGCACACCATCCCGAGCCCATCGGTGCTCAGGGACAACGTCGCCGACATCGACGTCGTGGAGGTCTTCAACTCGCGGCTGGCGTTCCCGGGCTTCAACGAGCTCGCCGAGCGCTTCGCCCAGCGGTACCGGCTGCCCGCGGCCGGCGGCAGCGACGCGCACGTCCTGCCCGGCATCGGCACCTCCCTGTGCGGCATGGACGACTTCAGCGGGCCGGACGACTTCGTCGCGGCCCTCGCCGAGAGCCGCATCGTGCGCCGGCCGCGCAGCCTCATCTACCTGCAGTCCCTCAAGCTGCTGCAGACGACGATGGGGGGCGCGTCGAAGGACGATACGCAGGTGGATTCTCCTGCATAGCGCGCGGATAATCGGGGGGGTCCTGCAATTGTCCGGGAGGCGCGAGGAGTTCCGCGCGGTGACGCGAACACTCTAGCCAGCACCCCCCTGAGAGAGGTACCGCGTGGCACAGCCCAACGAGATCTACGACAAGTACCTGACCCGGGCGATCAGCGAGATCAACGAGCTGACCGGGGAGATCCTCAGGTGCTCGCGCTGCAGCCACGCGCGCACCATGCCGGTCATCGGTTCCGGCCATCCCATGGCCGACATCTTCCTGCTCAAGTACCAGGCGCGGCCGTCGGAGCTCCACGAAGGCGTCGCGTTCTTCGGCCGCGCCGGCACGGCGCTCATGAAGAGCTGTCAGCGGCTCAAGATCGATCCGCTGCAGCTGTACGGGACCAACGTGATCAAGTGCGGGGAGGTCCGTGAGGCGCACCCGGAGGCCAAGTGCCTCGACCACCTCCGCCGCGAGCTCGCCATCGTGAACCCCAAGCTGATCGTCGCCATGGGCGAAGAGACGGTGGCGGCGCTCAACACCGCCAAGATCCCGCTTGCGCGCGAGCTGGAGTACGCCCCCGGCGAGATCGTGGACTTCACGCCGGGCACCGACGTGCTCGTCACCCCGGACATCGACATCTCCCTCGACGAGCAGCGGCTCAAGGCAGGCTTCTGGCGCGCCTTCCGCCGGCTCGGGGAGTGGTACGACAACATCCCGCCGTACTGAGGCTGAGGCGCCTGAGCCGGCCGAGGACGCGGTGCGCGCCCTCCCGATGCGCCTCCGGACCGGCCGGACGCCGCGGAGCCACCACGTGAGACGCCTGCTCGTGCCCGTCGCCGCCGTCGCGGTCCTGCTCGGCTGGGGCTGGGGCAGCCGCCTGCTGCCGGCCATCCCGGTACGCGCGGACATCATGCTGTCGTCGGCGATCGTGCTCACAGCCGTCGCCGCGCTGGTCTGGGGCCTGCTGCCGCTCAGCGCCCTGGGGCGGCGACTCCCTCTGGTCGCCCTCGCCGCCCTGCCCTGCGCCGTCCTGCTCGTGTGGCTCGGGTGGGTGCCGGCGGCGAACGTCGCCAAGGTCGTCTTCGCCGCCGCCCTGGGCATCTGGATCGCCGACGAGCTGGAGCGATTGAGCTGGATCGTCATCGTCGCCGCCGTCTCGGCGGCCGTCGACATCGTCAGCGTGGCGGCCGGGCCGACCAAGGCGATACTGGACAAGGGCCCGGTCGTGGTCGGCTACTTCACGGTCGCGGCGACCTGGGCCGGCTACAGCTACGCCGAGGCCTACACGGGGCTCGGCGTCAGCGACGTCCTCTTCTTCTCACTGTACCTGGGGGCTGCGCGGCGGTTCCGTCTGCGCATGGGGTGGAGCGCCGTGGCGATGGTGGCTTCGTTCCTCGCCACGATCGCCCTGGCCATGTGGTGGACGGCGCTGCCGGCGCTGCCGCTGCTGTCGGTCGCGTTCCTCGCCGTGAACGCCGACCTGCTGGTCCGCGGCGTGCGCCGCGGGGAGGGCGCGCCGCCGGAGTGACTCAGCCGGCGCGCTCGAACAGCGCGACCGTCTCGATGTGGTGCGTGTGCGGGAACATGTCCACCGGGGCCACGACCATAAGGCGGTAGCCGAGCTCGGCGAGCTCGGCGGCGTTCCCGGCCAGAGTGGTCGGGTTGCACGAGACGTAGACGAAGCGGTCCGCGCCGAGCGCCGCGGAGCGCTGCAGCGCCTTGCGCGCGAGGCCCGCGCGCGGCGGGTCGGCGACGACCACCGCGGGACGGTCGGCGTCGTCGGCGCGCTCCGCGTCGAGCACCGGGTGCGGCGGGAAGCGCAGCAGCGGTCGCACGTCCGCCGCGGTGAAGGACGCGTTTCCGACGTCGTTCAGCTCCGCGTTGACGCGCGCGGCGTCGATCGCCTCCTCCTGGATCTCGATGGCGTGGACCTCGCGCGAGCCACGCGCGAGCGGCAGGCTCAGCGAGCCGATGCCGCAGTAGAGGTCGACGGAGGGACGCGCGGGCTCCGGCGCCGCGAAGCGCAGTGCGGTGTCGTAGAGGACCTCGCACATGGAGCTGTTCGTCTGCAGGAAGGCGGCGGCCGGCACGCGCAGGTCGACGCCGGCGAGTCGTTCGCGCAGGTAGGGCGGCCCTGCCAGCATGTGGGGACCGTCGCCGATGGCGGCATCGGCGCGCGACTCGTTCACCGTGAGCGCGAACGAGGTGCAGCCGCTCGCGGCGACGACGCGAGCCGCGAGCTCCTGCTCCTCCGGGAACCGGGCGGCGACGAACAGGTTGAGGAGCAGGTCGCCGCTCGCGAGTCCCTCGCGCACGACCAGATGCCGCAGCAGGCCGCCGTCGCCGTCGCGCGAGTACGGCTCGAGGCTGAGGTCCTTGCACGTCTCGGCGACCGCCAGACGGGCGCGGTTCATGCGCTCCGACGCCAGCTCGCAGTCGACGACGTCGACGATCTCCTTCCAGGAGCCGCGCTTGTGCAGCCCCAGGACCAGCCGGCCGTCCTCGTCGGCGCCGAACGAGAACTCCATCTTGTTGCGATAGCGCCAGGGATCGTCCATGCCGCGGATGGGCTCCAGCCGGTAGTCCTCGAGATGGGCGAGCCGCTCGAGGGAGTCGACCACCTGCTGCTGCTTGAACTCGAGCTGCGCCTCGTAGGCGAGCGTCTGCCACTCGCAGCCGCCGCACTCCTGCGAGTGGCGGCAGCGCGGCGCGACGCGGCGCGGAGAGGGGGAGAGGGTCTCGAGCGTCCGCGCCTCCGCGTACGAGCGCTTGCGCTTGGTGATGCGGGCGCGGACGCGGTCGCCGGGCACGGCGCCGCGCACGAAGACGACGAACTCGTCCAGCCGCGCCACGCCCTGCCCGCCGTAGGCGAGCGTCGTGACGTCGAGGTCGACGGTATCTCCGGGGCGCGGGGGCATGGTCAGCCAGTGTACCCCCTGGCCGCGGGCCTCGCGAGCCGGCGCGGGAGGGGCCGTCCCGACCGTCGTCCGCCTGGGCGACGCGGGAGTCCGCGACCCGGGCGATCGTCCACCCCGTTCGCGGCCGCGGGGGGTGTTGGGCTCCGCGGCCGCTGGTAGAGTCGCCCGTGGACCGTCCGGCCCGCCCGAGGGGCCCTCGAAAGGAGCCATGCCGTGAGCGATCTCGATCTGGAGCTTTACCGCCGGCGCGCGGAGGAGTTCGTCGGCGCGCTCGACCTCGAGTACTACGAGCACTTCTCCGGCCGCAAGCCGCGCTGCGATACGGCAGCCGTCTACGATCGCTATCCCGAGCTGTTCACCAAGGAGGCCATCGACGGCCTGGAGGAGCTCTACGCCGCGGCGGTCGACGACGAGAAGCTGCGGCTCGCCTACCTGCTCGCCTTCACGGTGGACGGCTTCATGGGCGAGCAGACCAAGCATCTCGGCGACGAGATCGCCAACACCGAGGGTGAGACGACCATCACGGTGGACGGAGAGACTTTCGGCCTGCGCCAGGCCGGCGTGGTCCAGGCCAACGAGCCGGACCGGGCGCGCCGCGCCCGCATCCAGGCGGCGCGGCTCGCCGCCACCGCGACGCATCTCAACCCGCTGCTCGACACGCTCTGGCGGCGCTGCCACGACCTCTCGCTCGAGCTCGGCTATCCAGACTACAAGGAGCTCTACGGCACGGTGCGCGGCCTCGACTACGATCACCTCCGCGCCGAGCTCGAGGGGTTCCTCGCCGACACCGAGGGCCTCTACGAGAGGGTCATGGACCGCCTCGTGCGCGAGCGCCTGGGTGTCACGCTCGCCCAGCTCGACTTCGCCGACCTTCCCACTCTGTGGCGCGCCGAGGGCTTCGACACGGTCTTCAAGGCCGATGCCCTCATTCCATCGCTGCGCCGCACGCTCGCGGGCCTGGGCATCGACCTCGACGCCCAGCCCAACGTGCACCTCGACACGGAGGTCCGCGAGCTCAAGTCGCCGCGCGCCTTCTGCGCGCCGGTGCGCGTGCCCGACGAGATCTACCTGGTGGTGCTGCCGCACGGGGGTCAGGACGACTACGGCATGCTCCTGCACGAGGCCGGGCACACGGAGCACTTCTCGCACGTCCGCCCGGACCTGGCCTTCGAGTACCGGCACCTCGGCGACAACGCCGTCACCGAGGGCTTCGCCTTCACCTTCGACCACCTGCTGCTCAACCGCCGCTGGCTGGCCGAGATCCTGGACTTCGAGGACAGCGACGACTACGTGCGCTTCGCCGCCGTGAACGACCTCTACTTCATGCGGCGCTACGCCGCCAAGCTGGCGTACGAGACCACACTGCACGCGCAGACGGGCTCACTCGAGGCCATGCCGGCCGAGTACAGCCGCCGCCTCAGCTCGGCCACCAAGGTCCACGTGCCTGAGGAGAACTACCTCGCCGACGTGGACGACGGCTTCTACTGCGCCAGCTACCTGCGCGCCTGGATGCTGGAGGGCGCGCTGCGCCTCATGCTGCAGGAGAACTTCGGCATGGACTGGTACGCGTCGCGGGACGCCGGCGACTGGCTCAAGGCGCTCTGGGCTGACGGCCAGCACCTGACGGCCGAGCGACTGCTGCTGCGTCACGGAGGCGGCCGCCTCAACACCGATCCGCTGCGGCACCTCTTCGAGCAGGTGCTGGGCCGCTGACGAGCTAGGCCGGCAGGAACGTCACGAGGACGCGCCGCCGCCGAGGCCCGTCGAACTCCGCGAAGTAGATGCCCTGCCAGGTGCCGAGCTGGAGGGCGCCGGCCACGACGGGCACGGTGACGCTGCTGCCCATCAGGCTCGCCTTGGTGTGCGCGTCGGAGTTGCCCTCGAGATGCGTGAAGGGGAGGTCGCTCGGCACGAGGCGCTCGAGGGCCATCTCCAGGTCCGCCCGCACGGAGGGGTCGGCGTCCTCGTTGATCGTCACCCCGGCGGTCGTGTGGGGGACGTAGACCACCGCCGCCCCGTCACCGGCGTCCCGGACGAGTCCGGCGACGTCGCGGCTGATGTCGACGAAGCTCACCCGCTGCCGGGTCTGCACCTCGAGCGTCCACATGGTGACCTCCTGCCTTCTAGAAGAGTCCGAAACGGCGCCGGGGAGCCGGGACGCGGCGGCGATGCGGGACCGAGGCCCCGCGCCTCAGCGCCTGGACCACGTCCGCGGTCGACGTGACAGGATCGGGAAGCTCGGTGTAGCAGATCATGAGGTCCTCGGGAGCGTGGGCGTCGCTGCCGCCCGTGCGCGTCACGCCCAGCTGGGCGGCGATCTCCTCGGCGATGCGGACGTAGCGGTCGCCGAGCCACGACCCGTTGTAGACCTCGACCGCGTCGACGACGTCCGCGACCATGCGCTCGATTCCGGGATAGTACGCGGAACCGCTTCGTCCCCCACCGGCGCCCGGGTGCACCCAGACCACGGCGGCGTGCTCCGGGACGCTCCCGGGCCGCGGCGCATCCTGGACGCTGCGCAGGGTCTCCAGGTAGTCCTGGTCGGACGAGAAGACCACGAAATCCCCGAACAGCGTGCTGATCTCCACCCCGTCGATGAGCAGCACACCCTCGGCCGCCAGCGCCGGCCCCAGGCGCAGGTTGTCCGAGAGGTCGCCGTGATTGGTGAGAGCGACCGCTTCGATGGAGTTGTCGACGCACCAGGCGATGTAGTCGCGGTACGAGATGCGGGAGCAGTCCGATGCCGGGTACGTATGCGTGTGCAGGTCGACGTTCATCGGCCCCGATTATAGACTTCGTGGCAGTATGCAGGGCACGCTCGATACCTTCGGCGTCGTCGAGATCCTGCAGATGCTCGGCAGGATGCGGCGCTCAGGCACCCTGCACATCGAGTGTCCGCAGCGCCTCATCGACGTCCACTTCGCCCAGGGTCGCATCGCCGAGACCCGCGACTCCACTCGCGTCGCCGCCGACACGGTCATCGGCAGCCAGCTCCTCAAGCGGGCGCTCGTCAACGAGCAGCAGCTGGAGACCGCGCTCGCGGAGCAGGAGGCGCGGCCGCGGCCGGTCGGGACCATCCTCGTCGAGCACGGCGCCGTCGCGGAGGGTTCGCTGCGCGAGGTGCTGTCCCGCCAGATCGCCAATACGCTCGTCGCCGCCAAGCTGGAGGCGGCGGGCAGCTTCGTGTTCGTGGTCGACGCCGAGCCGCAGCCGGTCGGCTGCATCACCGTCGACACGCAGTCGGTGCTGCTCGACATCAGCGCCCTTGGGGGCGAGTACTGCCTCGCCGTCGAGATGCTCGGCCAGCCCTCCACCGTGCTGGTGCGCAACGGCGACTACAACACCCTGCCGCGCAATCCGCTCCTCATGGGCCGCGACGAGTTCGCGGTCCTGCTCCAGGTGGACGGCGCCCGGACCGTCAAGGAGATCACGCAGGCGAGCCACCTGGAGGAGATCACCGTGGTGAGCATCCTCGGCAAGCTCGCCGACGCGGGCGTGCTGCTCGTCAAGGCGGAGCGGCAGTCGCGCGCGGAAGACGCCGAGGAGTTGCAGGCGCACCGCGACAGCGTGTGGGCGGAGGTCAGCCAGCTGCTGGACGACATCGTCGACGAACCGGGCGCCGGCGCCCCTCCGGTGGAGGAGACCGGCTGGCCGGGACTCTGACGGCCGGATCCGGCTGAGAACGGACGAAGGGGCGGGCGGCCCGAAGGCCGCCCGCCCCTTCTGCATCAGTCGGCCGGCGCCGCTTCCGGCGGCCGGCCCGTCCGCGATCCGCCTCAGGCGGTGACGTCGCGGACGAGGTCCTCGAACGCGTCGACGAAGAGGTCGACGTCGGCGTCGGTGTGGGTGATGGAGAGCGTCCACTCCTCTTCGCGGCCGGGGGCGATGATGAGCCCGCGGTTGATGTTGTACAGCCACGCCAGGGCGACGAGGTCGGCGTCCTGCTCCTTGATGAACGACTCGTAGTCGGTGATCTTGCCGAGGGCGAAGTTGACGCAGCCCTTGGACGAGATGCCGACGGTGTAGCCGGGGAAGTCGTACTTCGTGCAGACGGCGTCGCACTTGGCGATGATGCGGTCGTTCAGCTTGTTGAGGTGCGCGTAGGCGTCGTCGGTCATGACCTGCTCGAAGCTGGCGCGGGCAGCGGCCATGCTGAGCGGGTTGCCCGAGTAGGTGCCGACCTGGAACACGGTGCCGTCGTTGACCTTGGCCATGATCTCTTCGCTGCCGCCGATGGCGCCGCAGGGGGTGCCGCCGGCGATCGCCTTGCCGAGGGTCACCATGTCCGGCAGGACGCCCCAGCGCTCGACCGCGCCGCCGCGGGCGGTGCAGATGCCGACCTTGACCTCGTCGAAGATGAGCACGATGCCGTGCTTCTTGGTGAGCTCGCGCACGCCCTCGAGGAAGCCGGGCTCGGGCAGCACGACGCCGAGGTTCATCATGGCGGGTTCCATGATGACGCAAGCCGGCGGGTTGCCCTGCTCGATGAGGCTCTCGATGCGCTTGGTCATGTTCTCGATGTCGTTGAACGGCACCGGGATGGTCATGTCGATGGAGGCCTGCGGGATGCCGCCGCCGTAGGGAAGTGAGGCGTAGTTGTCGCGCGGGCCGATCTTGCCGTAGTCCAGCGCGCCGATGCTGACCATGACGTAGTCGTGATGGCCATGGTAGGAGCCGAACATCTTGACGATGGTCTCGCGGCCGGTGAAGGCGCGGGCGACGCGGATGGCGTCCATCGTGGCCTCGGAGCCCGAGTTGACGAAGCGCCACTGCGGGAGCTTGAAGGCGCCGGCGAGGTTCTCGGCCATGATGATGGCGTCCTCGGTGGGCAGGCCGAACTGGGTGCCGAGCGGCGCGCGCTTCTGGATGGCCTCGACGATGAGCGGATGGGCGTGGCCCTGGACCATGCAGCCGTAGCCGTTGTGGAAGTCGACGATCTCCTTGCCCTCGACGCTCCAGATGTGCGGGCCCTTGCCGTGGGTGAAGTAGATCGGGTACGGATCACGCGCGTGATAGGTGGAGGCGACGCCCATCGGCATGTGCTTGACGGCGCGCTTGTAGAGCTCGTACGACTTCGGCGTCTCGTTCTCGAGCCTCTTCTCTTCCTTCTCCATGAGTTCCGCGATGAGCTTGCGGTTCGGTACGCACTCTGCCATGTGGGATGCTCCTTCACAGTTGTGCCGCCTTGGCCTGCGGCCGGGGCGGCAATACCTGATGCTGACGGGCGCCGCCGCGAGGATCAGAAGGCTGAGGCGGCGCGGGACGTGGCTCGGTCAGAGCCTCGGCGTGGTCACCTGGTCTGCGTATCACCCCGCAATTCTCGTCCCCCTGAGACGCGAGAGCCGGTGCGCATCGGGCCCCTGCGGGGCCGGATGTGGTGCCGGCGCGAGCGGGACGCTCGCGCGTGTCAGTGTATAGGGTTTGCGCCGCGAAGTGTAGGGTTCGGCAACGAGTTGGCCGTTTCGGAAGCCGAATCGGCAAGATTGACGGCCGCCCGCGTCCATGATGGCGTCCGTCCGGGCGGTCAAGCGGGCGCTCGCGGGGCCTGCCCGGCTCCGGAATGTGCGAAGGGCGGCCCCCCGGTGGGGGGCCGCCCTTCGCATGGTACCGAACGTCAGGTAGTCCTGTCGGCCAGAGGCCTGAGAAGCTGGACTACTTGATCTTTATCACCCTGTTGGGGCTGACTGCGGCGAGATTGAGTCCGCCGTCGCCGGGCATGCTGGCACGGAAGAACCACTTGCCCTTCTTGAAGTTCAGCCTCTGCTGGATGTCGTAGGTGCCGCTGGTCGTGAGGGTCTGTGTCTTCCAGTTCCGCCATCTCTGGCCGTTCATCCTGCGCTGCAGGGTGATCGTGCCCTTGCCGGCGAGACCCCAGCCACTCTGGACGGCGCCCCGGAAGAAGATCTTCTGACCCTTGTTGATCTTGCTCTTCGACACCCGGAGCGAGACTACCCACTGCCTCGGCGCCGGAGTGCCCGCTACAACTGCCCTGGCCTGCGCGAGCGCCACGTTGACGATGGCACGCGAGTAGTCCCAGTTGTGCAGGCCGAAGCTGCCTTCGCTCTCGACGTACCCAACGTTGGTGAACGCCTTGAGGAAGTTGGTCTGGCCGAACGTACGGTCTGCCTCCGCGATGGCCACGAGGGCCTCATGGGCGGCAGCTTCGTCCGCGTAGCCGAGACGCACAGCGCCAGCGTTGAGCTCAGTGTGGATCTCGGTGATCTTGGCGTGAGTCCACTCTTGACGCTGGTCGATCGTGTCCTGCAGCCAGAGAGCCTTGTCACCCTGGTTGGCGACGTTCTGCGTCACCGCGACGGCTGATCTGGTCGCCCGGCAGTGGGCGTTGGCGAGACCGACGCTCGCAACCGACGACCGGGGTGGGCTTCTGGTTGTTGTTGTGGCAGGTGCTGCAGGCCGAGTACGGCATGCTGTCCTGCGTCTTGGTGACGGTGGTGGTCACGACCGGGCTGGACTCGGGTTCGGGTAGGTCGTGGCCATGGTGGTCGCCGTGGCGATCGGGATCGGCAGAGCTTCGACCGCGACCTCCGGCTCGATGATCGTGAAGGTGTGGTTGGCGCCCATCTGGACGGAACCACGGCTGTAGCTCGTAGGAGGCATGTGGCACTGGATGCACTTGCCCTTGTGGACGCTCGGGAACGACTGCACGTCGATAGCACCATAGCCGTCCATCATCTCCTTCATCGGATGATGGACCTCGGCGCCCGGCGAAGCGGTGGAGCCGGCCGGGATCTCGCCGTTGTGGCACTCGGTGCAGAGGTTGCTGCCGTTGCCGGCGAGCTCTGCATCGTTGACGAGCTGAGCGTCGAACTCCTCGTCCCACGCGCCCGTGATCGTGCCGGCCTCATGCGGGGCGTGGCAGCCCGCGCAGGTGATGCCGTACTTCACGTCGGTGGACTTGGGGTTCGCGCCGGCCTCCTTGAGAATGCGGAAGTCGGCGGAGTGGCACTCGAGGCACTCCTGCTTGGTCGCCTCAGGGAGGAAGCCCCAGAAGGACTGGCTCGTGAGGGCGGTAAGCGCGGCAGCGTGACCTTCGCCTGCCCACTCAGGATACTGAGCGGCACTGCCGTCGTGGCCGACCAGCTGCCACGGCGTGTCCGTGCCATCCGGGAGCTTCCAGTACGTCATCAGGTTCGGCGACGTATAGCTGCCGGCACTGGTGGCCGTCGGAGTAGGCGTCCATCCCGACTTCGGGATGTTGAGGACGGTGCTCAGCGGAGCGGCCGGGTTCCAGCCGCCGGAACCGTTCGGCGCGCCGAGGAACTGCCACGGCTGAGCCTGCGTAGCCGAGAGCCATCTGCGGCTGGATCACGGCGACGGCACGTCGTCGTCGGGATCGGGATGATGTTGTACGTGGGCACCGTGTACGCGTAGCGCGAGTGGCAGGCGCCGCAGATGTCGGCGTTCGCCATCTCACCGAACGGAGCCCTGTGGGCCGTGTCGTTCACGTCGCGACCGTCAGCGTCGGAGATGGGCTCCGCGCCGTAGTGGCACGAGGAACAACCGATGTAGCTCTCAGACCAGGCGCCGTTGTGGGAGCCCACACCGGTCTGGGATCCCGACACGTCGGTCGTGTAGGCCATAGGCCGTGGACGTGGCGGTCGGCGTCGGACGTCGGTCCGACCGGCGTGGAGTACGCCGTGGTGGTCGCGGTCGGCGTCGGCGTCATCTTGGCGGGATCGAAGTTGGCGGTGTGGCAGCCCTGGCAGACGGAGCCTGTCGGGACGCGGTTCGCCACTTCGGTATACGCCTCGTTCTCGGCGTGCTTGGTCTCTGCCCATGCATCGAAGACCTTCGGCGCACCGAAGTTCCCGTTCGTGTGGCAGCCCTGGCACGACGTCGCGACGGAGTAGTTCTCGCGCATGCCGTTGAAGGCCAGCGCGGGGACCGCCAGCACCAAGAAGGCGGCCACAACAAGCGCAACGATGGTCACGCGTTTGAACATGGTCACCTCCTTGGAAGCATTGATGGAATGATCGGATCTGTCCGCTCTCACTGAATCACCTCCCCCCACAGAAGCGGATCGCTGTTCGAAAACGCCTCGCGAAGCCCGGGCGACGTGAGGCGGATTTCGTGCGTAGAAGCGGAGCCGGGACGGGCGACGCCGGGCATCCGCGCATGTGACGTGATGCACATGGTGGTCCGTGTGATGTCGATGCTCCAGTTCCCCATAGTTGCCCGCAGACCGGCGCACCCGGGGGGGTATGCCAGCCTACCCGTGGAGGTATACAGGATTTGGTGGGTGTTAGCAAACATTGAGCAATGTTGCGGCGCCGCCTGCGGGCGTGCGCAGCAGCCGCCCGAACCCTGGATCACCACGATGTCCCCCTCCGTCGTCCGTAGGCCTACCCGCGCGCGTGCGGAAAGAACCGTTGGACCGTTGGCTCACTGCCGGCGCTCGGACTGATGGCGGTGAGCGGGCGGACCCGGGCGTCGCGGACGGTGGCCGCCGCCGCTGAGGGTCAGGCCTGAGGGGAATCTTCCGTCGTGTCGGCCCGGAGCTCGGCGCCGACGCCGGGCACAGGGCTCGCGTCGCCCGTGATCGCCGCGCACCATCCCTCGAACTGCAGCCGCGGCCGGAAGAACAGCCACGTCTCCTTGACGAGAGGTATGAGCGGGATGGCGATGAGCATGCCGGTGATGCCGTGGATCTCTCCGCCGGCGAGGATCGCGAAGATCACCACGAGCGGGTGCACGCGGAACCGGCTGCCCATGATCACCGGCACGAGGATGTGTCCCTCGATCTCCTGGATCAGGATGAAGGTGATGATCACCCAGAGGGCCGAGAGTGGGGAGTCGAAGACGGCGACGACGCTCGGCGGTACGGCGGCGAGGACCGGCCCCAGGTACGGGATCGCCTCCATGAGCCCGGCCCAGACGCCGAAGAACAGTGCGTAGCGGCCGCCCGACGGGAACGCGCCGACCAGGCTGAGGATCCACATCGCCACGCCGACGCTCGCGCCCATGACCGCCGAGAGCAGGACTTGAGCCTTCACGTAGTCGACCACGGCCGTCTTGGCCCGCCCGACGAACACGTGACCGTCGTCCTCGCTGTGCGTGGGGAAGTGACGGGCGATGAACGCGCCGATGCGCCGCCCGTCCAGGAGCATGTAGATCGAGAGCACGACGATGATGATGAAGAGGGTGACCTGGCGCACGACCGTCACTCCGACGTCGACGACGTTGCCGGTGAACTGCGGGATGCGATCGGCGATCGCCGTCAGGGTCTTGCGGATCTGCGCGGCCACGTCGATGCCGAGCCCCGTACGGTCGCTCAGCCGCTGCAGCCGCGCGAGGGTCTCGCCGGCCTGGTCGCCCATCCCGGGCAGCGCCGAGGTCAGGCTGCGCAGCTGATGCACGACCGGCGGCCAGACGAGCGCGGCGATGAGCACGACGAGGGCGACGAACCCGAGATAGACGAGGAACACGCCGACGTAGCGCGAGACGTGTGCGCGCTCGAGGCCGTGGACCAGCGGGTTGAGCACCAGGGCCACGAGCGCCGCGACCAGGAAGATGAAGATCACCTGGCTGATCGCCCCGAGCACGAACCAGCCGATGATGAGCAGCGCGGGAAGTACGGCGAGCTGTACCCAGCGCGGGATGTAGATGCGTCCTGTTGCGCTCTCGGGGCGGCTCGCCACCGGCCGTCACCTCCGCCGTCTGGTTCGGCGCCGCGGCGGCGAAGCCTGCCCGCGGCGCGGGCCACGCGGCCCCCGCCAGCCCCGGGTTTGGGCCTCGGTCCTTCGGGGTACAAAGTTGACAAGGAGCGACTCAGATTTTATGCTCCATCCAGAGTAATCCCCCAAGGAGGAAGTTCCATGGCCAAAGTCATCGGCATCGACCTCGGCACGACCAACAGCGCTATGGCCGTGCTCGAAGGCGGCGAGCCGACCGTCATCCCCAACAGCGAGGGCGGTCGCACCACGCCGTCGGTGGTCGCGTTCTCGAAGAGCGGCGAGCGCCTCGTAGGCAGCGTCGCCCGTCGTCAGGCGGTCACCAATCCCGAGAACACGGTGTTCTCGATCAAGCGCTTCATGGGCCGCAAGTTCGGCGACGTCTCCGAAGAGATGAAGATCGTGCCGTACCACGTGGTCAAGGCCTCCAACGGCGACGCCTCCGTCGACATCGGCGGCAAGACGTACTCGCCGCCGGAGATCTCCGCCATGATCCTGCAGAAGCTCAAGCGGGACGCGGAGGAGTACCTGGGCGAGAAGGTCGACCGAGGCGGTCGTCACCGTCCCGGCGTACTTCAACGACTCGCAGCGCCAGGCCACCAAGGACGCCGGCAAGATCGCCGGGCTCGACGTCAAGCGCATCATCAACGAGCCCACCGCGGCCGCGCTCGCGTACGGCCTCGACAAGGAGCACGACCAGACGATCCTCGTGTTCGACCTGGGCGGCGGCACCTTCGACGTCTCCATCCTCGACCTCGGGGAGGGCGTGTTCGAGGTGCGCTCCACGAACGGCGACACGCACCTCGGCGGCGACAACTTCGACAAGGCCGTCGTCGACTGGATGGTCGCGGAGTTCAAGCAGAGCCAGGGCATCGACCTGAGCGCCGACAAGATGGCGCTGCAGCGGCTGTACGAGGCGGCGGAGAAGGCCAAGATCGAGCTCTCCACGACGATGAGCTCGGCCATCAACCTGCCGTTCATCACCGCCGACGAGAACGGGCCGAAGCACCTCGACCTCACCCTGACGCGCGCGAAGTTCGACGAGCTCACGCACGACCTGGTCGAGCGCGTGGTGGCGCCGGTCAACGCCGCCATCAAGGACGCCGGCCTCAGCAAGGGCGAGATCCACGACGTGATCCTCGTCGGCGGCATGACGCGCGTGCCGGCCGTGCAGGAGCGGGTCAAGGAGCTCATCGGCAAGGACCCGCACAAGGGCGTCAACCCGGACGAGGTCGTCGCCGTCGGCGCGGCCATCCAGGGCGGCGTGCTCGCCGGCGAGGTCAAGGACGTGCTGCTCCTCGACGTCACGCCGCTGAGCCTCGGCATCGAGACCAAGGGCGGCGTGTTCACCCGGCTGATCGACCGCAACACCACGATCCCGACCAAGAAGAGCGAGATCTTCAGCACCGCGGACGACAACCAGACGAGCGTCGAGATCCACGTGCTCCAGGGTGAGCGCGACATGGCGGCCTACAACAAGACGCTGGGCAAGTTCCAGCTCGTCGGCATCCCGCCGGCGCCGCGCGGCATCCCGCAGATCGAGGTCACGTTCGACATCGACGCCAACGGCATCGTGCACGTGAGCGCCAAGGACCTCGGCACCGGCAACGAGCAGAAGATCACCATCACCGCCTCCAGCGGCCTCAGCGAGCAGGACATCGAGCAGATGATGAAGGACGCCGACGCGCACGCCGACGAGGACAAGAAGGCGCGCGAGATGGCCGACGTCAAGAACAACGCCGAGAACCTGCTCTACAGCACCGAGAAGTCGCTGCGCGACATGGGCGACAAGGTCGACGGCGTCGACCAAGGCCGACATCGAGGCCGCCGGGGCGGAGCTCAGGACGGCGCTCGACGGCGACGACATGGAGGCGCATCAAGGCCAAGACCGAGACCCTCATGCAGGCCTCGCACAAGCTCGCCGAGGCCGTGTACCAGCAGGCGCAGCAGGAGCAGTCGTCGAGCTCCGACGGCTCCGGCGCGGCGCAGGAAGACGAGAACGTCGAAGAGGCCGACTACGAGGTCATCGACGAAGACGAGAGCAAGTAAGGAACCACCCGAGAGGAGGTCAATCATGGCAATCATCAGATGGGACCCGTTCCGCGAGATGACCCAGGTCCAGAACCAGTTCAACCGGCTGGTCGACCAGGTCTGGAACAACCGTCAGGAGAGCTGGCTGCCGGCGGTCGACGTCTTCGACAGGAAGGACGCCGTCGTGCTCAAGGCCGAGCTCGCCGGCATGGACCCCGACGAGATCGAGATCGAGGTCGAGGACAACGTGCTCACCATCAAGGGCGAGCGCAAGTTCGAGGAGCAGGTCGAGGACGAGCGGTACTACCGCGTCGAGCGCCGCTTCGGCAGCTTCCAGCGGAGCCTCGCTCTGCCGCAGGGCGTCAAGCCGGACGAGATCCAGGCCGGCTACGAGGACGGCATCCTCACCGTCACCGTACCGAAGGCCGAGGAGGAGAAGCCCAAGCGCATCGAGGTCAAGGCCAAGAAGACGGTCGAGGCCACGAAGTCGGAAGGCTGAGACAGACCACGCCGTGACGAGACCGGCGGGCGGGGCGCAGCGCCTCGCCCGCCGGCGCTCCGGCGAGACGGAGCGGCGCAGGCCGCCAGAACGCGAGCGCAGAGAACGGACATGACGGACAGGAAGCACACGACGAACGACCAGAAGCGCGCGAGGGCCACGAAGGCCGCGAAGGCCGCCGAGGCGCCGGCCGCAGAGGCCACCCCAGCCGGCGGACGAGGCGAGGCACCGAGGCGCAGATCGCCGAGGCTGCCGCGCAGGCCATCGCCGACGAGCTCGCCGTGGTCACGCGCGAGCGGGACGAGTACCTCGATCATCTCCGCCGTCTCAAGGCGGAGTTCGACAACTACCGCAAGCGCGTGCAGCGCGACAACGAGGAACTGCGCCTGCGCGCCGCCGAGACGGTCGTCGAGTCCTTGCTGCCGGTCATGGACAACATGAGCCGCGCGCTCGAGGCCGGCGACAAGCACGAGTGAGGGCCAGCTCGTGGCCGGCCTCACGCCTCGTCGCCGACCAGCTGCGCGGCACGCTGGCCGGCCACGGCCTCGAGGAGATCGAGGTCGAACCGGGCACCTCGTTCGACCCCGAGTACCACGAAGCGATCATGACCCAGGCCTCACCCGATCACGACGAGGGCACCGTGACGCAGGTGCTGGAGCGCGGCTACCTGCTGCACGGCAAGCTGCTGCGGCCGGCCAAGGTCATCGTGGCCAGTTAGCGGGCGGAGATGGCGGACCACTATCAGACACTGGGCGTCTCCAAGAACGCCTCACCGGACGAGATCAAGAAGGCGTTCCGCAAGCTCGCGCGCGAGCACCATCCTGACAAGAACCCGGGCAACAAGGCCTCGGAGGAGAAGTTCAAAGAGGTCAGCTCGGCCTACGAGACCCTCTCCGATCCGGAGAAGCGCAAGCAGTACGACGAGTACAGCCGGCTCGGCGCCTTCGGCCCCGGGCCGGGCGGCGGAGGGTTCCGTCCGGGCGCCGGCGGCTCCCAGGGCTTCGACCCGCGCATGTTCACTGGCGCAGCAGGGCGGCGGGCATCAGTTCGAGATGGGCGACCTGGGCGACATCCTCGGCAACCTGTTCGGGGGCGCGGCGGGCGGCGCCGGCCGCGGCCGGCGCAGGGCGGCCGAGCGGGGCGCCGACCTCCAGGCCGACGTCACCGTGTCGTTCGACGACGCGCTGAACGGTGTGACCGTCCGCGTCCCGGTCGACAAGGCCGACACCTGCGAGACCTGTCGCGGCAGCGGCGCCAAGCCGGGCACGTCGCCCAAGGTCTGCCCGGAGTGTCAGGGCCGCGGCATGATCGCGCGCAACCAGGGGCCGTTCGCGCTGACCGAGCAGTGCCCCCGCTGTCACGGGCAGGGCACCATCATCGAGAGTCCGTGCCCCACGTGTCGCGGCACGGGGGTGCAGCACAAGACCCGCCGGTACAACGTCAAGGTCCCGGCGGGCGTCAAGGACGGCAGCAAGATCCGCATCAAGGGCAAGGGCGAGGCCGGCCTCCGCGGCGGCCCGGCCGGCGATCTCTACGTGCGCGTGCGCGTCGAGACCGACGACCTCTTCGAGCGGCAGGGCGACAACCTCGTCGTCGAGCTGCCGGTCACGGTGGCGGAGGCGGCGTTCGGCGCCACGGTCAAGATCCCGACGCCGGGAGGCGGCAGAGTGTCGCTCAAGGTGCCGGCCGGCAGCCAGGACGGACGCAAGATGCGCGTGCGCGGCAAGGGCATGCCCAAGCTCAAGGGTGGCCAGGGCGACCTCCTGGTCAAGCTCCGGGTGCAGATCCCGGGCAAGCTGACCAAAGACCAGAAGCAGCTCTTCGAGAAGCTCGGGGCGACGTTCCCGGACCCGCGCTCGACGGCTGAGTGAGCAGCAAGGACGACCCACGGCGGAGACCCGGGCATGAGACAGGAACACGACAGCGACAGGCCGCTCTTCATGATCTCCGTGGCGGCGGAGCTCGCGGGCATGCACCCGCAGACGCTGCGCCTGTACGAGCGGCGCGGGCTGGTGCGCCCGCAGCGCACGGCCAAGAACACGCGCCGCTACTCGGAGCGCGACGTCGAGCGGCTGCAGCGCATCCAGGAGCTCACGGAGCTCGGCCTCAACCTCGCGGGCGTGGAGCGTGTGCTCGCGATGGAGGAGCAGTTGAACGCGATGAGCCGCCAGATGCTGGCGCTCCAGGCTCAGCTGGCGGAGGCCGCCGAGGCCATGCGGCGCGAGGTGGAGCGCGTCGAGCGCTCGCACCGCATGGACCTGGTGCCCGTGAGCCGCACCCAGGTCGTCCACATCGGCCGTCGCCGCCGGCACGCCTGACGCCCGGCCGCCCTCCGGGTCCCGCCCGCGCCCACCCCTCTCCGGGGAAGTCAGACTACTACCCGAAGGAGGGACCCCAATGGACATGAACAAGTTCTCCGAGCGCGCGCGCGAAGCTCTCGAGACCGCGCAGGGCATCGTCCGCCGCAGCCCGGGCAACCAGCTCGGCACCGAGCACCTGCTGATCGGCGTGCTCAGCCTGCCGGGCGGCGTCGTCGAGCAGGTCTTCAACCTGCTCGGCGTCGACAAGGGCGCGGCGATGGCGCGCGCCAACCACTACCTGCAGACCGCCGGGCCGCCGCGTCGGCGGCCCCGGCGGCGACGCCGACAAGCTCTACCTGACGCCGCGCGCGAAGGCCGCGCTGGACATCGCCGGCCAGAAGGCGCAGGCGATGGGCGACGAGTTCGTCGGCACCGAGC
>CAVQLY010000005.1:0-169825 GCA_963713475.1 uncultured Thermoleophilia bacterium | reverse complement strand
GTGGTGCAGCCTCATGGTGCACCTGGCCGCGATGATGGGCATCGGCAAAGAAGGGGTCAACATCTGGGGCGGCACCGCACACGGGGCCCCTCTGGACATGCGCTTCAAGAGCGCCGGCTACTCCGACTGCGGCTGGGACGTCTTCGGCCTCGTCGCCGAGCAGCCCACCTTCCCCGACCGCAACACGGTCACCCAGAGGGTGTACCGGCTGAGCCTGCCGGAGGCCATCCTCGACGGCCACATCGAGTGGCTCGGCGAGGGCTTCTGCGTGCAGTACCCCGAGCAGCAGTTCAAGAAGATGCAGTACCCCGAGCCCGGCCCGAACGGCGCCGAGATCAAGATGATCCACCGTCACGGCGGCTCGTTCATCAGCACCATGAGCGACACCAGCAAGTGGGTGCGCATGTACCAGTCGCCGAAGCTGGAGTTCGTCGTCATGCAGGACTGCCACTGGCAGAGCGAGACCAAGTTCGGCGACGTGATCCTGCCGGCCTCGACCAACTTCGAGCACCAGGACATCTCCGAGTGGGCGCAGCCGGGCGGCTACGGCAACGGCAACGTCAACTGCAACCACCGCATCCTCATGTACCAGCAGAAGTGCATCGAGCCCCTGTGGGAGTCCAAGCCCGACTACCAGATCTACTGCGAGCTGGCCGAGCGGCTGGGCTTCCTCGAGGAGTACACCGAGGGCAACTCCGAAGAGGACTGGATCCGGAAGGTCTTCGACATCACCGACCTGCCCAAGCACATCAGCTACGAGGACTTCAAGAAGAAGGGCTACTTCGTGGTGCCGTCGGTGCCCGACGACTACAAGCCCACGATCTCCAACCAGTGGTACTACGAGGGACGCCCGGTCGACACGCCCGACAGGTTCAACCCGCTGGCCGACACCGAGCACGCCACCGAGATGGCGACCCCGAGCGGCAAGATCGAGTTCAAGCGCACGATCCTCGAGCAGTACTTCCCGGATGACGAGGAGCGGCCGATCATGCCGCGCTACATCCCTCTGTTCGAGGGCCACGAGACCGAGGGTCTCGTGGACAAGTACCCGCTGATCATCATGACGCCGCACGCCAAGTTCTCGTACCACACGCATCAGGACAACAAGATCAAGTGGCTCGACGACATCCGGCAGCATCGCATCATCAAGGACGGCTACGCCTACTGGCCGATGCGCCTCAACCCGGTCGACGCCGAGGCCAGGGGCATCAGGGACGGCGACATCGTCATGGTCTACAACGACCGCGCCAGGGTGCTCGGTGTGGCTCTGGTGACCGAGCGCTGCCGCCCGGGCCTGGTCCACTCGTACCAGGCCGGCGCCAAGTACGACCCGCTGGAGCCCGGCAACGCCGACAGCATCGACAGGGGCGGCTGCGTGAACCTGCTGTCCCCGTCCCGCTACACCAGCAAGAACGCCTGCGGCGAGGCGAACATGTCCTATCTCGTTGAAGTCCGCAAGTGGGAGGCCTGAGCAGTGACCCGTTATGGGATGGTGATCGACGTCAATACCTGTGTGGGGTGCTACAACTGCTTCCTCACCTGCCGCGACGAGTACGCCGGCAACGACTATCCCGGCTACTCCGCCGCTCAGCCGATGAGCGGCATGAACTGGATGAAGGTCAACGAGATCGAGCGCGGTCAGTACCCGCACGTCAAAGCTGACCACGTGCCGGTGACCTGCTCCCACTGCGACTCCGCCGCCTGCGTGACCCTGGATCAGACCGGGGCCATCTACCGGCGCGAGGACGGCATCGTGCTCATCGATCCGGAGAAGGCCAAGGGCAACAAGGGCCTCGTGGGCCTCTGCCCGTATCGCCAGATCGAGTGGAACGAGGAGCTCGGACTGGCCCAGAAGTGCACCCTGTGCGCGCACCTGCTGGACAAGGGCGATCCGGAGCCTCGCTGCGTGGAGTCCTGCCCCAGCGGCGCGCTCGTCTTCGGCGACCTGGACGACCCGAGCAGCAAGGTCGCCGCGCTGGTCGCGTCCGGGACCGAGGTCATGCACCCGGAGTACGCGATGGGCGAGAAGGTCACGTACCGGCACCTGCCCAAGAAGTTCGTGGCCGGCACCGTCATCTACGGCGACGTCGATGAGGTCGCGATCGGGATCGACGTGGTCCTGACCGGCGACGCCGGGAGCCGCACCATGAAGACCAACGGCTTCGGGGACTTCGAGTTCGAGGACCTCGAGGACGCCGCGAACTACACGGTCACCATCGAGGCGCCGGACTACGCCGCCGCCACGCTGAAGACCAGGACCAGCCGGGACATCTATCTCGGCGAGATCGTGCTGGAGAAGTAGGAAGGACCGGAATGCCAGGGATCCAATCGTTTGGAGCGTACATCCCCCTGTTCCGGCTCAGCCGGGCCGAGATAGCGCGGGCGTGGGATCGTCCGCCGGCGAAGGGCGAACGCGCCGTCGCCGGCTTCGACGAAGACAGCCTGACCATGGCCGTGGCCGCCGCGCGCGACTGCCTCAGGAGCATGGACCGCGCGTCGGTCGGCGGCCTGTACTTCGCGTCCACCACGGCTCCCTACAAGGAGAAGCAGACCGCGGCCACCATCGCCTCGGTCCTGGACCTCCCGGCCGGACGCGGTCACCGCGGACTTCTCGGGCTCCCTGAGGTGCGGCACCAACGCCCTCAAGGCGGCGCTCGACGCCGTGGGGAGCGGCAGCGCGGAGAGCATCCTCGTGTGCGCCGCCGACGTCCGCCTCGGCTACCCCTCGGGGCCCGGCGAGATGAACTTCGGCGACGGCGCCGTGGCCCTGCTGGTCAGCAGGGACCAGACCATCGCCGAGGTCAAGCACTTCGACAGCCGGTACTACGAGATCCAGGACACCTGGCGCTCGGACAGGGACACCTTCGTGCGCACGGCCGAAGATCGCTTCTCGATGGACGAAGGCTACGTCGACGTCATGGTCCACGGCGTGTCCGCCGCGCTCGAGAAGTACGGGCTGGCCGCGGCCGACGTCGCGCGCGCGGCCATCAACGCCCCGAACGCGCGGCAGCTGGGCGCGGTCGCGAAGAAGCTGCGCTTCGGCGAGACGACCCAGATCGTGGACCTGCACGGGTCGGTGGGTGACGCCGGCTCCGCCGCGAGCCTGCTGGGCCTGGTCGCGGCGCTGGAACAGGCCGGCAGAGGCGAGACGATCCTGCTGGCCTGCTACGGCAACGGCTGCGACACCGCGATCCTGGAGACCACCGACCTCATCGGCTCCGTGCCCGCGTGCCACGGCGTCGCGAGGCATGTGGCCTCCAGGCGCGACCTGCGCACCTACGAGCAGTATCTGCGCTGGCGCGAGCTGGTGCAGCTCCAGCCGGCGGCGCGCCCGCCGATCGAGGACCGCATGCCCTCGCCGGCGGCCCAGTGGCGCGAGGTCCCCTGGGAGCTGCGGCTCACCGGCACCCTGTGCAGGCACTGCGGCACGCCGCAGTACCCGCCGCAGCGCGTGTGCGTGAACTGCCACGCCAAGGACGAGACGGAGCCGTACCGGTTCACCGACGTGCCGGCCAAGGTGTTCTCCTTCTCGCACGACTACGTCATGGAGAGCGGCGACTCGCCGGTCACCGTGACCTTCGTGGACTTCGAGGGCGGCGGGCGCATCATGTGCGAGATGACCGACCGGGACGTCGAGGCGGTCGCGGTCGGGATGCCCGTCGAGATGACCTTCCGCCGTCTCTACTACGTGAACGGCGTCTACAACTACTGGTGGAAGTGCCGGCCGGTCAGGTGCCAGCTGCCTGGAACAGAGGACTGACCTGTGGAGAGCATCAAAGACAGAGTAGCGATCGTCGGGATGGGCTGCGTCAAGTTCGGTGAGAACTGGGGACAGAGCCTCGAAGACATGATCATCGACGCGGCCTTCGAGGCCTTCGAGGACGCCGGCATCGGCCCCGAGGACATCCAGGCGGCGTGGTGGGGCACCCTGTTCGCCGGCCACACGGGCCAGATCCTGGCGGCTCCCCTCAAGCTCGGCTACATCCCCGTCACGCACGTCGAGAACGCCTGCGCCACGGGTTCCGAAGCGATCAGGAACGCCTGCTACGCGGTGGCCGCCGGCATGTACGACGTGGTGCTGGCGGTCGGGGCGGAGAAGCTCAAGGACACGGGCTACTCCGGCCTGCCGCAGACCCGCCCCGTCGCCACGTGGAGCTACCGGCTCACCACCCAGACGCCGGCGGCCGGGTTCGCGATGATGGCCACGGCCTACTTCGCCAAGTACGGGCTCGAGTTCGACGAGGGGAAGGAGCTGCTCGGGAGGATCGCCGTCAAGAACCACCACAACGGGTCGCTCAACCCCAAGGCTCACTTCCAGCGCGAGATCACGCTGGACAGGGCGGTCAATGCGCCGATGATCGCCTACCCTCTGGGGCTGTTCGACTGCTGCGGCGTGAGCGACGGCGCCGCCGCCGCCGTCATCACCCGCGCCGACCTGGCGAAGAAGTTCAGGCCCGACCCCATCTACATCAAGGCGGCGCAGATCTGCCAGGGCCCGCGCGAGGGCTGGCTCAGCCAGTCCTACGACCTGGCCCACGTGGAGGAGACCGTCCGCGGCGGCCAGGCGGCGTACGCGGAAGCGGGCATCAAGGACCCGCGCAAGGAGCTCAGCATCGCCGAGGTGCACGACTGCTTCTCCATCACCGAGCTCACGATCATGGAGGACCTGCAGTTCAGCCCGCGCGGCAGGGCCGGCGAGGACATCGAAGCGGGGACGTTCGCCCTGGAGGGTGAGCTGCCCGTGAACACGGACGGCGGCCTCAAGTGCTTCGGGCATCCGATCGGCGCGACGGGCCTGCGCATGCTCTACGAGGTCTACAAGCAGCTCCAGGAGAAGGCCGGCCCGCGCCAGGTCAAGGATCCGCGTCTGGGCCTGACGCACAACCAGGGCGGAGAGCCGGGCGCCGCCACCGTGAGCGTGATCATCGCCGGCAACGAGCTGGGGTGACGGCGATGGCCTCCGGCATCGGGGAGACCGTGGTCCGCGACAAGGGCCGCCCGACGGCGCCGGACGACCCGGCCGTACGGGCGGTCGGAAAAAAGTCCCCGGGCCGTCACGGCCCGGTTCACCTTCCCAGGTCGTCCCGACCGCAGAAGTGAGCCTCACGCGTGCGGAGACTCTTGACTTCCCGGTGGGCGCACGCTACGATTCTGAAACTTCGTATACGAACTCGCATACGCACTGAAAAGTCCGTCGACAACGAAGGGCGCGAGGCCCTCGGGAGCGGAAGGCAACATGGCTGCGAATGATGTTCGGCCGGTCTCCGATGAGGACTTCATGCTGTGGGTGCTGATCGCTCAGACGAGGGACGCGATCCTGCGGGCCCGGGAGTTGGAGTATGCCCAGTACGGCATCAGCAACGAGAGGCGCGCCGTGCTCGCCATCATCCAGAACAGCGGCGGCCGCGCCGCACCCGTCGACATCGCGCGGGATCTCTTCCGTGAGCTCCACTCCGTGACCGAGATGCTCGTCAGGATGGAGAAGGACGGTCTCGTGACGAGGCACAAGGGCACCGGCAGGTCGAAGGTCGAGGTCAGCCTGACCGAGAAGGGGCTCGAGGTCTTCCGTCAGTCGATCCACAACGAGACCGACAACAAGATCTTCTCCGCCTTGACGAAGAAGCAGCGCGAGCGCCTCTCGGCGTATCTCTGGAAGCTGAGAAGCAGGACTCTCGAGCATCTCGGCATCCCCGAGTGGCAGTTCAACTTCATCACGCAGCCGTATGAGACGGAGGAGCGGTGAAACGGATGTGAGCAACGTCGCTACACGATTCTCGGGGGTGACCTCACACAGAACGGGGGTGCGTTGAACACCAAGGTGCGTGGAGGAATGTCCGCAAAGAGTCACGGTAAGGGGGAGTGATATGAACAGATCGAAATGGGCTATCGCGCTTCTGGTCGTGGTGTTGCTGGTGAGCTTCGCAGCAGTCATGACCGCCTGCGGCGGCGACGACACGACGAGCGACGCCTCGTGCATCGGCCGTCGCCGACACGGGTCAGACCTGGGACCTCAAGTTCAGCTATCCGACGCCCGAGCGCGCGAGCCTCGTGCCGGCGTACCTCGTGCCGTGGAGTGAGGCAGTCACCGCGGCCACCGACGGCCGCGTGAAGATGACGCACTACGCCGAGAACTCGCTGGTCAAGGAAGAGCAGCAGTGGGACGCCCTGCTCTCGGGCACGTCCGACGTCGCTCTGATCGAGCCGGAGTTCAACCCGGGCGTGTTCCCGATCTCGGAAGTCGGCTCACTGCCGTACCAGTTCCCCGACGAGGTCACGGCCGCCAAGACGTTCTACGACATCGTCACCCAGAAGGCCCAGGATGAGTGGAAAGACGTGCAGATCCTCGGCGTGACGGTCATCGCCCCCGCCCAGTACCGCGGCAACGTGGACATCAAGGGTGACGTCACGAAGTTCGAGGGCACGCGCATGCGGTCCGGCGGCCGGATCGAGACCTGGATCCTCGAGGCGTTCGGCGCGACTCCGGTGGAGATCGGCACCGGCGACCTCTCCACCTCGCTCGAGCGCGGCATGGCCGACGGCGCCTTCCTCAGCTACTCGCTGATCCTGGCCATGGCCAAGGACTTCACCAAGTACACGACCGAGTGCAACCTGTTCTATCGCTGTTGGGTCATCGCGATGAACAAGGACGTCTGGAACTCCATGCCCAAGACCGTCCAGGACCAGATCATGGGCGTGAGCGGTCAGGAGGGCTCGGCCAAGTACTCCGCGGCCAACGCCATGGAGTCCAAGGGCGAGAAGGCCGGCCTCGAAGGCGCAGACAAGGGGATGGGCAATCCTCCGATCTACGTGCTGACCGCCGATGAGCTGGCGGCCTGGACCGAGGCCACCGCTCCGGTCACCCAGAAGTGGATCGACCAGCTGTCCGACCCCGCTGCCGGCCAGGACGTCATCGACTTCATCGCCGCGCAGAACGCGACGTACGCACCGTAAGCGACACGTGACGACGGCCGGCCCCGACCCAGTCCTTGCCGGGGCCGGCCGTCGCTCACAGCAGTGAAGGGACGCCTGTGAACGAACATGGACGACCAGAAGGTGACGCCGCGCTGCCGGCTTCCGGGCTGGTGCGGTTCGCCGACTCATTCGAGGCCCTCCTCAAGAAGATCTACGCGCCGATCTCGTGGGTCGGGGCCGCCACCTTGGCTGCGCTGGTCGTCGCGATGTTCTACTCGGTCATCGCGCGGAGGTTCTTCAACTCCCCGCTGGAGGGCTCCGGGGACATCATCGAGCAGTCCCTGCTGATCATGACCGCCACCGTCCTGGGCCTGGAGCACCTGGGGCACGAGAAGATGACCGTCGACATCCTCATCAAACGCCTCTCGAAGAGGGCGCAGGCCATCATCGCCCCGATCATCTACTGCCTGGCCATCGCCATCCTGTGTGTGGCGTGCTACGAACTGCTCGTGTTCGCCGGCAAGCTCTTCGAGCGCGGCGAGACGACGCCCGGCGTGCTGGAGCTTCCGAAGTACCCGTTCGTCTACCTGATCGCCTTCGGGGTCTTCACCCTCATCCCCGACTACGTGGTCCGGCTTCTGCGGGCGCTCGGGCAGGTGAGGACGCCATGACGACCTTCCCGCTGTGGGCCTGCGGCATCATCGGCGCGGGCGTCTTCTTCGGCCTCATGTTCCTCAAGCTCCACGTCGGCCTGTCGATGATGATCGGCGGCTTCGTGGGCTTCATCCTGACGCGGGGGCTGTCGGCCGCCGAGTCGACCCTCTCGGGGACGATCTTCGAGGTGGCCACCTCGCCGATCCTGGTCGTCATCCCTCTGTTCGTGCTCATGGGCGTCATCGCGGGGGCCGGAGGAGTCATCGCCGCCGCGTTCGAGACCTTCGACAAGTGGCTCGGGCACCTGCGCGGCGGCCTCGCCATGGCCACGGTGGGCGCGTGCGCCGCCTTCGGAGCCGTGTGCGGCGACAACATCGCCACGGCGGTGACCATGAACAAGGCTGCCCTGCCCTCGATGCGCAAGCTGGGGTACGACGACAAGCTGTCGTTCGGCTCCATCGCCGCCGGCGGCAACCTCGGCATCCTGATCCCGCCGAGCGCCGCCTTCGTGGTGTACGGCTTCATCACCGAGAACAACATCGCCAACCTCTTCGTCTCGGGCATCCTCCCGGGCATCATCCTGACCGCGATGTTCATGATCACGATCGCGATCTGGTGCAAGCGGGACCCGAGCCTTTCCTCGAAGCACGAGCCCCAGACGATGAAGGTCAGGCTGAGGTCGCTCAAGGGGCTGGTCGGCATCGTCGCGGTGTTCCTGCTCGTGATGGGCGGCCTCATGGGCGGCGTCTTCACGCCGCAGGAGGCCGGCGCCGTGGGTACGGTCGCGATGATCGTCGTGAGCCTCTTCTACCGGCAGCTCACGTGGAAGAAGCTCGGCGGGGCCCTCATCGAATCGACGAAGACGTCCGCCATGATCCTGCTGCTCATCATGGGGGCCAGGTACTTCAGCTACTTCATCACGACGACGGAACTGCCGCAGACCCTCTCCGACGTGATCCTCAACGCGAACCTCAACGGCTACATCGTGATCATCCTGGTGTGCATCCTGTGGATCATCCTGGGCATGCTGATGGACATCTGGTCGGTGATGATCATCACGCTGCCGATCTTCTACGGCATCCTGCTGACCCTGGGCTTCGACCCGCTGCAGCTGGGCGTGATCGTGGTCCTGTGCATCATGCTGGGCTGCATCACCCCGCCGGTCGGCGTCGTCGTGTTCTCACTCGCCGGCATGCACAGGGACGTGCCGATGTACACCATCTTCAAGGGTGTCATGCCGTTCATCTACGCGATGATCATCTTCCTGCTGATGATCATCTTCATACCTTGGATCAGCACCTTCCTGCCGAGTCTCGTGGTGCCTGCCTAGCAAGACCGGTCGGGCGGATCCAGACTCCCCTTCCTCGTCGCGAGACGAGGAAGGGGAGTCTTTCTGCATGAGAAGGGCCTCCGCGCTCCGCCGCCCGCCCGCCGTTCGGAGGAGGCGGTGATCAGATGAGGGCCTGCTGCACCGCCTGGATGGCGGCGGCCGTGCGGTTGGGCGCGTCGAGCTTGGCCAGGATGCTGCTGACGTGCTGCCGCACGGTGCTTTCGCGAGGCCGAGGATCGGCGGCGATCTCCCGGTTGCTGAGCCCGTCCACGAGCAGCTCGAGGACCTCCCGCTCGCGGCGCGTCAGGTCGCCGCCCGGGCAGGCCCGTCGTCGCTCCATCATCGCGTGCAGGGTGACGCCGTCGACGCTGCCCTTGCCGTCCGCCGCGTCGCGGACCGCCTGCGCCAGGACATCGGCCGGGCGTCCTTCAGCAGGCAGCTGATGGCCCCGCCCTCGAGCGCCCGCTCCGCGAGCGGACTCGCGCCGTCGCCGGTGAGCACCACCACCTGCACGCGAGGCGCCTCGTCGCGGATCCTCGCCGTCGCCTCCGCGCCGTCCATGACGGGCATCGCGAGGTCCATGAGCACGACGTCGGGACTGAGAGCGTTCACCTGTTCGAGGGCTTCACGGCCGTTCTCGGCCTCGCCGACGACGTCGAGGTCGAGAGCGGAGGAGAGGAGAGATCTGAGTCCTTCGCGGACCATCTGGTGGTCGTCGACGATGAGGACGCGGGTGCGATGCGGTTTCGCCATAGGTTGACTCTGCCCCGTCTGCGGAACGTTACGGCGTCGACGGGCAGCGCTCAGCCCAGCAGGTAGGGCAACTCCGAGGTAGCCGTCGGGTAGCTCCACGTCATCGCGGTCAGGTCGCCGGCAGTGAGACCGTGTCTGATCGCCAGGGCGAGGACGTTCACTACCTCATCGGCGTTCACTCCCAGGAGGTGCCCCCCGAGCAGCCGGCCGGTCGCGGCCTCGCTCACCAGCGCCGCGCCGCCGTGCGTCTGGCCCAGGCGGCGCTGCGAGAACCACTCGCTCGTGTCCGCACGCGTCACCTTCACGGCGTCCCCCTTCCCGGTCGCTTCGACGGTGCTCATGCCCACTGCGGCGAGCGGCGGGTCGCTGAAGCAGACGCTCGGAACGGCCCGGCCGTCGTAGGCGACGTCCTCGCCGAGGATGCCGGAGGCGACCACCTTGCCCTCCTTGGAGGCGACCGGGGTGAGAGGCAGGCCCTTGTCGGCGGCGTCGCCGGCCGCCCACACGTGTGGGTCGCTCACGCTGCGCAGGCGCTCGTCCACGTGCACGCCGCGCGGGCCGCACGCGATGCCGGCCTCTTCGAGGCCGAGGCCGGCGAGGTCCGCGACGCGGCCCGCGCCGTGCACCACGAGGTCGGCCGCGATCTCACCGGCGCCGTGGGTGACGACGAGCTCATCGCCGTGCCGGCGGATCTCGTGCACCGGCGCGCCGGTGACGACGTCGATGCCGAGCGTGCGGTAGCGCTCGGCCAGCACGTCGGCGAGCTGCTCGTCGAAGCCCTTCAGCACGTGGCCGCCGCGATGCAGGATCGTGACCGCGGCCCCGGCCATCCGGGAGAGCCAGGCGAACTCGAACGAGATGTAGCCGCCGCCGATGAAGACGACCCGCGGCGGCAGCGCGTCCAGATCCAGGAACTCCGAACTCGTGGCGACCAGCTCCTGGCCCGGGATGCCGAGGTCCATGGGCCGGGCGCCGCTGGCGACGACGACGTCGGTCGCCTCGAACGCCCGGCCGCCCACCTCGACCTCGTGGGGGCCGAGCAGGCGCGCCGTGCCGTGGATCGTCTCCGCGCCGGCGTCGCGCATCCACCCCTCGATCCGCTCGGGCACCGGTGCGGTGAACGTGCGCTTGCGCGCCATCAGGGCCGGCCAATCGATCGTGGGCGCGCCCACGAGCCCCCGGCCGGCCAGCCCACGTGAGCGGCTCACGGCCTCGGCGGCCGCGAGCAGGACCTTCTTGGGGTCGCAGCCGCGCTGGGAACAGGTGCCGCCGAAGGGAAGGCGATCGACGACCGCTACCCTCAAGCCCTCCTGCGCGCAGCGCGGCGCCACGTTCTGGGCGGCCGTACCGCTGCCGATCACGATGACGTCGTACTCGGGCATCGCTGCCTCCTCGGATCGCTCTGGAGATGGTATGCCCGCCGACGCCGTGCCGCGGCCGTTCGGACGCGCGTGATCATTGTTCAAGACCATTCACTCGTGTGTGAAACCCATTCACGATCGGTCAGCGATCGATTCGCTCCGGCCTCTTGACACGTGATCGGTTGGTCGTAGGATGCGATCATCTCTGAACGGTCGTGATTGTTGATGATTGATGGCCCGCAGACGTAAGGCGCCAAAGGGGGAGCAGGTGGCGACACCGGCACCGCGCGAGATGTTGCCCGCAGAACGTCGCGCGCGCATCGTCTCGGCGCTCAAGGACCAGCGTGCCGTCCGCGTCCCCGCACTGAGCGAAGACCTCGGCGTCTCGGAGATCACCATCCGCCGCGACCTGCTGCTGCTCGAGCAGGAGGGCGTGCTCGACCGGACGTACGGCGGGGCCGTCATGAAGCGGCAGGTGACGGCGGAGCCGCGCTGGGAAGAAGCCCTCGTCACGAACGCCGCGGAGAAGGACGTCATCGCCGCCGCGGCCGCCGAGATGATCGAGCCGCAGGACACCGTCTTCTTCGGCTCGGGCACGACGGTCGTGAACATCCTGAAGCACGTCGACCCCGAGCTCGAGGCGCGCATCGTCACGCACAGCCTGGCCGTAGCGTCGGCGGCGCGCGGCCTGAAGCTCGAGGTGTTGTTCCTCGGAGGTCTCTACCGGCCGCAGCTCGACGCCGTGGACGGCAACTGGCCGCTCGACATGATCGGCCAGGTCTACGCCGACAAGGCGTTCCTGGGCGCCGACGGCCTCGACCTGCGCGCCGGGCTCACGACGCCGAGCATGGCGATCGCGACGATCGAACTGGCGATGATCCGCCGCACGCGCGGCGAGGTCATCGTGCTGGCCGACTCCAGCAAGATCGGGCTGGTCGGCCCCATGGTCATCTGCCCGCTCGACCAGATCGACGTGGTCCTGGTCGACGACGGCATCGATCCCGCGCTGGTGAAGCAGATCCAGCGCGCGGGACCTCAATGCGAGGTGGTCTGAGCGGTGGGTCCTCATGACGACGAAAGGGTGGACGAGGTGGCGACGGTCGAGCATCTGACGCCGGAGGCGGCGATAGCGCGCATCCCTGACTGGAAGGGTCTCGACGTGCGGTTCGAGACGCTGGGGGGCGGCATCACCAACCACAACTACGTCCTCACCGTGAGCGGCCGGCCGGACCTGCCGTGGGGCGGCAAGTACGTCATGCGCATCCCGGGGCAGGGGAGCGACCTGTTCATCGACCGCGAGGTCGAGCACCAGAACGCCCTCGCGGCCTCCGCCGCCGGCGTCTCGCCGCCGGTGCTCTACAGTCTCGAGCCCGAGATGTGCACCGTGGTGCCGTTCATCGATGCGCAGACGATGCACCCCGAGGACCTCGCCGGTCACCCCGACCGTCTGGAGAAGGTCGTGGACGCGGTACGGCAGTACCACGACAAGGCCACGTTCGTGAACGAGATCTACGTCTTCGACATGATCCGCGAGTACCTGGAGAAGGCCCGCAGCGTCGACGCGCCGTTCCCCGACGACATCGACTGGATGCTCGCGCTCGGTGACGACATCGAGCAGGCGATGAAGCGCAACCAGCCCGCCAGCGTGGCCTGCCACTGCGACCTGCTCTCCGAGAACTTCATGCTCGAGGAGAGCGGGAGGATGTGGGTCATCGACTGGGAGTACGGCGGCCAGACCGACCCCTACTTCGACCTGGGCGACTTCTGCGTCGAGCACCCCTTGTCCGAAGAAGAAGAACGGTACATCATCACGCGGTACTGCGGCGCCTTCGACGAGGTCGCTTACTCGCGCATGATGCTGCACAAGATCGTCGCCGACCTGTGGTGGAGCATCTGGGCCATGATCCAGGTGCAAAAGTCGAAGCTCGACTTCGACTTCTACGAGTACGGCATGAACCGGGTCCGCCGCCTGCACGAGAACGCCGCCAAACCGGCGTTCCCGTCGTGGCTCGAGACCGTCTAGGAAGCGGGGGCAGCTGATGAGCGATGACATGACTCGGCCTGCAGGCGAGATGGGGCCTGACGTCGGGATGGGCAAGGTGGACCCGGAGCTGGCGCGGGTGTTCCAGGAGGAGGCCATCCGGGTGGTCAAGGCCGGTGAGGGGCAGGGCGTGCACCTGCGCATCATCGGGGCCTTGGCGTTCTGGCACCACTGCCCGGAGTTCGGCTTCATCCAGGAGAAGCTGAACCGTGTGTACACGGACATCGACTTCGCCGGCTACGGCAAGCAGAACGACGCGATCCGCAAGTTCTTCGTCTCGATCGGCTACGACGAAGACCTCGAGATCAACGCCTTCCACTCCGAGGGTGGCCGGCTGATCTTCAACAACCCGACCAGCCACATCCACGTGGACGTGTTCATGGACAAGCTCGACTTCTGCCACCCCATCCCCTGGAAGGGCCGGCTCGAGGTCGATTCGCCGACGATCCCGCTCGCGGAGCTGCTGCTCGAGAAGATGCAGATCGTCAAGATCAACGAGAAGGACATCATCGACACGATCATGCTGCTGCTCGAGCACGAGATCGACGCAAACGACGAGGACAAGATCAACTCGCAGCGCGTCGCCAAGCTGTGCGCCGGCGAGTGGGGCCTGTGGCGCACCACCACCATGAACCTCGAGAAGGTGCGCGACTACCTGCCGCACCTGGACCTCGACGAGGAGCACAAGACGGTCGTCGTCCAGCGGGTCGCCGAGCTCATGAGCGCGATGGACGACTACCCCAAAGGCACGCGCTGGAAGCTCCGCGCCAGGGTGGGCGACAAGGTCAAGTGGTACAACGAGATCGATTAGGGAGCGGATGACGCATGGGACTCTTCAGCAAAAAGGGCGGCTCCGGCGGCAAGCGCATCCGCATCTTCTACATGACCGACGTACACGGGTCGGAGCGCACCTACCGCAAGTTCGTCAACTCCGCCAAGTTCTACAAGGTCGACCACCTGGTCATGGGCGGCGACATCGAGGGCAAGTTCCTCGTCCCCATCGTCGATGAGGGCGGCGGGCACTACCGCGTGACGCTGCAGGAAGAGCTCTCCCACCTCAACGGCGAGGACGAGCTCAACGCCGTCAAGGACCGTATCGAGACGCTCGGCTTCTACTACGTGGTCGTGGGTGAGGACGAGATCCGCGCGATGCAGGCCGACCAGAGCCTCGTGGACGCGGCCTTCAAGAAGGAGGCGCACGCGCGCCTCGAGCGCTGGATCGCCCTGGCCGACGAGCGCCTCGCCGATTCCGACATCAAGATGTACGTGACCGGCGGCAACGACGACCCGCAGGAGCTCATCGACACGCTCGAGGAGAAGCAGAGCGAGCGCGTCATCAACTGCGAAGGCCGCATCGTGATGCTCGACGACACGTTCCCGATGGCCAACTGCGGCTACAGCAATCCCACTCCGTGGGACACACCGCGCGAGACGGACGAGGAGACACTGGAGAAGTACCTGGAGGAGTCGCTCAAGGGGATCGACGACTACACGAGCGCGATCTTCAACTTCCACGTGCCTCCGTACGACTCGACGCTCGATGACTGTCCGAAGCTCGACTGGTCGACGGATCCGCCGGCCCCCATCATCGTCGCCGGCGTGCCGCAGTCGGCGCCGGCCGGGAGCCACGCAGTCCGCAACGTGGTCGAGCGCCATCAGCCCATGCTCGTGCTCACGGGGCACATCCACGAGTCGCGCGGTCTCATCAAGATCAAGCGCACCACCGTGGTGAACCCGGGAAGCGAGTACGGCGAGGGGGTCCTGAGGGGGTGCATCCTGACACTCGAGCCGGGCAAGATCGTCGGCTACCAGATGACGTCGGGGTGACGCTGCCGCCGGCGGCGTCGACGCGTCTGTCACAAGTAACGCGAGACTGACACAGGGGGAAGAGATGGCCACAACCGCAGCAAAACCGGAGGTCTTCAGCCGCAAGGCCTCGGGGCTGTCCAGGGTGATGTCGCCTTGGTCGGCGTTCATGTACAACTTCCTGACCATGGGCGTGATCTTCCCGTGGACGTTCGTGTGGGCGCCGGCGGCGTTCCCGGGCGTTTCCGTGTGGAAGGCCTGCCTGCTCGCGATCGTGCTCGAACTCCCGATCGCCCTCGCCTACGTGTGGATGGCCACGGCCATGCCACGCTCCGGTGGCGACTACGTGTTCCAGAGCCGCGTGCTCGGCGGCGCCATCGGGTTCCCGGTCGTGATGAGCGGGTTCGTGATCTGGATCCTCCAGTGGGTCGCGCTCGCCGGCTGGCTGCTCGCGACCCTGGGCGTCGCCCCGCTCCTTATGGGGCTCGGCGTGAACTGGGAGAACCAGAGCCTGATCGACGCCGCAGTGTGGTGTCAGTCGGCCGCGGGCGTCGTCACGATCAGCATCATCGGCGCCGCCGCGATGGCGATCCTGCTCGTCACCGGCTTCAAGAACTACGTCCGGCTGCAGTACCTCATGTTCGCGGCGACCGGCATCCTGGTCATCATCCTGCTGGTGCAGTTCCTGCGCACCGACCCGGCGCAGTTCGCGGTCTCCATCAACCACTTCTCCAGCGTGGTCGACGGCCGTGAGGGCTACTACCAGTGGCTGCTGAAGGACGTCTCCAGCGCCGGCATCGACCTGAACCCGAAGATCATCTTCAGCGCCATCCTGCTCGCCACGCCGATCGTGTGGACCAGCCTCCAGTGGGCCACCTACTCCGTGGAGCAGGGCGGCGAGATCAAGGGCGCCCGCGTGTTCAAGAACCAGATGTTCATCATCGTCGGCTCGATGATCGCCATGGGCTGCGCCCTCGCGCTCATCGCCTGGGCCGAAGAGAGGGCCGTCGGCACCGCCTTCTTCAACGCCGTGTCGCACTCCTACTACTACGGGGTGAGCGCATCCGGCGATGGGATAGGCAGTATCTTGCCCTTCCCGGGCATGTTCGCGATCGTGATCGCCAACAACTGGCTCATCACGATCCTCGTGGCGGTCAGCTTCATGCTCGCCTCGCTGCAGATCACCTGCAACTGCTACATCGGCATGACCCGCGTCATGGTCGGCATGTCGCTCGACCGCACGCTGCCGGCGTGGTTCTCGAAGGTGAACCCGCGCTTCCGCTCGCCGGCCAACGCGCACCTCATCTACTTCCTGCTGGGCGCCGTGTGCATCTTCGGCTACAACTACTGGGGTCAGTGGTACACGATGACCCTGGGCGTCACGCTGGCCTGCGGCTACGTGTTCACCATCAGCTGTCTGGCGGCCGCGCTGCTGCCGTATCGGGCGAAGGCGCTCTATGAGGCCTCGCCGGGCGCCAAGTACACGCTCGGCGGCATCCCGCTGGTCACCATCTTCGGCGCCATCGGCTTCGTGTTCGGCCTCTGGGCGCTGATCATGTTCCTCACCAACGCCGGCTACGGCCTCAACACCACGACCCCGTACATCGTCGTGGCAGGCATCTTCATCCTCTGCCTGATCGGTTACTGGATCGGGCGCGCCTACAACAAGGGCAAGGGCATCGACGTCAACTACGCGTTCCTCGAGGTGCCGCCGGAGTGAGCCGGCTCAGCATCTGAGGCGCTTTCTCGAGGGGGGCGCCGGGGCGAGAGCCCCGGCGCCCCCCTTCGCGTGAGGAGGAGCCGTCCGCACGCCGGCCTTCGCGCGCGCGAGCGCGCGTGACAGAATGTGCAGGCACGTCCTTTCCCGACGCCAGAGGTGACCATGGCCACCGCCCAGACCATCGCCATCGAGAACGCACACATGCCGCCGTTCTTCGCCAAGACGCCCATCTCGATCGAGCGCGGCGAGGGCGTGTGGGTGTGGGACGAGGACGGGCGGCGGTGACCGCCGGCTGACCGGCGGAGAGGAAGAGGAGGCCGACGTGGCGCAAGTGAGTGTACTTGGGCTCGGTGCGATGGGGAGCACGCTCGCGAGGGTACTGGTCGAGCGCGGTCACGACGTCACCGTGTGGAACCGGAGCGAGTCAGAGCGGGCGGCCAGAGTGGCGGCCGCCGGCGCGGCGCGAGCCGGGACGCCGGCCGAGGCGGCCGCAGCGGCGCCTCTGGTGCTCATGTGCGTGACCGACTACCTTGCCGCGGATGAGGTGCTGGGGGCGCCCGGCGTGCTCGACGCGCTCGCCGGGCGCACCTTCGTGCAGCTCAGCAACGGCAACGAGGAGCAGGCGCGCGCGCAGCAGGCACGCGTGCGGGCCGCCGGCGCCCGCGTGCTGACCGGCGGCATCCTGGGCTACCCGCGACACATCGGGCGGCCGGAGACGGTGATCATGTACGCCGGCGACGCCGGCGCGTTCGAGGAGCACGCGGCCACGCTGGCGGACCTCGCCGGCGCCCACCGCTACTACGGCGAGGACCCAGGGCCGCCGAACGTGGTGTACGTCGCGGCGTTCGGCTTCTACTTCGCCGCGCTGACCGGGTTCCTCGAGGCCGCGGCGCTCGCGGAGTCCCGCGGCGTCCCGCCGGGCGAGTTCGCCGCCGCCATGCCCGGCATGACCGCGCTCCTGCTCGACCACATCGACGACGCCGCGCGGCGCATCGAGGAGGACGACTTCGCCGGTGACCAGGCGACCGTGGACGTGCACCTGGTCGGCTCGCTCCGTCGGCAGCGCACGCTGGAGGACGCCGGTCTCGGCTCGCTGATGAACGCCGCGTACGTGGAGTACTGCCGTCTTGCGGCGGAGGCGGGGGAGGGCGGCGAGGACATCGCCGCCCTGTTCAAGCGGATGCGGCAGGCGCCGGCAGGCTGATCGCCGGCTCCGGCGCGGCGCGCCCGTCGGCGGCAGGCGGCGCCTGCCCGCCGGCCGTGCGCTGCGCCCGTCGTGCCGCCGGGGAACGAAAAGGGGGGCGGGGCCCCTGGGCCCCGCCCCCCGGCGGTCGATCTGCGGCGGCATGGGCCGCCGCGCCGGCCGAGGCCGTGGAAACCTCAGTCGCCTTCCGCCTTCGAACCATCGGTGACGATGCCGTCGCTCGTCTTCGGCGAGAAATCGGGGATGCGCGGGAAGTAGCGCGTCTCGGGGCCGGGCATCGCGGTGGGGTTGTAGCCGCTGGTGGTCATGTCGTGCCTCCGCTCTCGTGACCCGTCTGTCGGGTCTTCGCTGCGGCCGGCGGGGCATCAAAAAAGCCCCCCGGTCGCCAAGGACCGGAGAGCACCGTTGCTCTCGACTCAGTTCGGCACGCCGTTGTGCCGCACGCAGGGTAGCACATACCCGCGGAGCGGGGCAAGGAACCCCCGAGCGTCCGCGCCGGCAGGCCCGCGCGAGCAGCCGGGCGGCTGCCGGGAGCGGCCGCTAGCCCTTGAGCTCCTCCGCGGTGATGACCGCCTCGGCGACCTCTCGCAGGCTCTTGCGCTTGTCCATGGCGAGCTTCTGCAGGCGCTTGAAGGCGTCGGGCTCGGTGAGGCCGGCCGCCATGAGGATCCCCTTGGCGCGGTCGAGCAGCTTGCGCGTCTCGAGGCGCTCGTTCAGGTCGCCGACCTGCTGTTCGAGGGCCGCCAGCTCCGCATAGCGGCTGGCGGCCACCTGCATCGCCGGGAGCAGGTCGTTGCGCGAGAACGGCTTGACGACGTAGCCCATCGCGCCGGCCTTCGCCGCCTTCTCGACCAGGTCGGCCTGGGAGAACGCGGTGAGCATCACCACAGGGGCGATCGACTCTTCGCTGATCGTCCGCGCCGCCTCGATGCCGTCCACGTTCGGCATCTTGACGTCCATGAACACGATGTCCGGTCGCGCCGCGCGCGCCAGCGCGATGGCCTCCGCGCCGTCGCGCGCCTCGCCGACGACCTCGTGGCCTTCTTCCTCCAGCATCTCGCGCAGGTCCATGCGGATCAGCGCTTCGTCTTCGGCGATCAGTACGCGCATCGCGGGTCCCTCGCTCCCCTCGTCATCGTCAGTCGCTCACCGGCTCGAGCGGCACGCTGATGGTGAAGCCCGTGCCGCCCTCCTGGGTCGTGGTCAGCGTGCCCCGGAGGTCCTCCTCGACGAGCGTGCGCACGATCGAGAACCCGAGACCCCGGGAGTCCGCCAGGTCCACGCCCGGAGCCAGCCCGCGGCCGTCGTCGCGGACGACCAGCCTGAGCTCGTCACCGGTGCGCCGCACGTCCACGTGCACCGTACCCGCCGCGCCCGGGTCGAACGCGTGCTCGAGCGCGTTGGTGACCAGTTCGGTGAGCACGAGCGCCAGCGAGGTGGCCGTGCCGGCGTCGATCTCGCCGGTGCTCCCGGAGACGTGCACGACGACGCCGGGGTCGTCGCCGACGGCCCCGCTGCGCACCAGCTCCACGACGCGGCGGGCGACGGCGACGAAGTCGACGCACTCGTGGTCCGAGTGGGCGAGCAGGTCGTGGACGGCGGCCATGGAGGCGGTGCGCGCGGTCGCCTCTCCGAGCGCGCGCCGCACCTCCTCGTCGTCGCTGCGCCGGGCCTGCATGCGCAGCAGCGAGGCGATGGTCTGGAGGTTGTTCTTCACCCGGTGGTGCACCTCGCGGATGGTCGCCTCCTTGACGACCAGTTCGCGCTCGCGCCGGCGGGCCTCCGTGAGGTCCTCGACGAGCACCAGCACGCTGACCGGCAGCGCCAGGGAGCGGTAGCTCAGGATGTGCCCCGCGACCTCGAGCTCGGCGGTCAGCGCTCCGGACGCGCCCAGCAGCGGGGCGATCCCGCGGCCGCCGCCGGGGAGCTCCGAGGCGTGCATCCCGGTGACGCGGCCCTCGACGCCGGCGTTGCGCATGATGCTCACGGCGTTGGGCGACGCGTAGGTGACGATGCCGCGCCGGCTCACGCGCAGCACCCCGTCCCCGGCGCGGCGCAGCGCCCAGAACGGCCGCCCCGTGCGCGCGTCGAGCAGCGGTCCGTCACGCAGCGTCTGGAGCAGATCGCGCGCGGACTCGATGAAGGCGTTCTCCATGCGGCTGGTCGTGGTCTCGATCTGCTCGCCGAAGGTGCGCAGGACGACTGCCGTCGCGGCCGGCGTGCCGATCGGGTACGCCTCAGTGGTCACCGTGCCGCCGCCGGGCAGGACGCGGCGCGCGCCCACCACCGGCTGCCCTCCCTCGGCGCAGGCGTAGGCCTCGGGCTCGGCGTGCCGGCCGAGCACAAGGCCGGCCCGTGACTCGGCGACAGGGTCCGCCGCCGTGCTCGGACGTGCGTCGGCGAGGATGGCCAGGTCGCCCGAACGATTGACCACCGCGAGCGCCGCGTCGCCGTACCAGAGGTCGGCGATGAGCTGCAGGTTGCTGGCGACGTTCTCGAGGTGGTCGATGACGTCCTTCGAGAGGCCGAGCGTCGGGGTCGTGCGGGGCATGCGGCCAGTATACGCGGAGGGCGCCGGCCGGGCCGGGGCGCGCCGGCTACCGCGGTGAGCGCGGCAGGCGCCGCGGCAGGAACGCGCCCGCCACGGCGCCCGCGAGCGCGAAGATCGCCGCGGTGTAGAAGGGCCAGCGGAACGCCGCCGAGACCTCGTCCCAGAGCATGTTCTCGAGGCGGCCCTTGAGCTCGAGCAGCGCGAGGCCTTCGAAGAAGCCGACGTCGGTCCCGATGTCCTCGGCGATGGGGTGGGCGACCCTGCGCATCTCGTCCATGCCCGAGGTCGCGTCGATGGTCCGGACCTTGTCGAACTCCTTGACCAGGCGGTCCTTGACCGGCTGGCTGACGCCGTCCTGCGCCCGCGTGAGCGCCTGCGCCTCGTCCGCGGCGCGGTTCACGGCCTGCCCCATCGTGTGCGCGAACACCGCCACGATGATCGCCACGCCGAGCACGAAGCCGAGCTGCCGGGCCGTGTTCAGCATCCCCGAGCCGGCGCCCTTGTGGCCTCCGGGGACGGCGCCCATCCCGGCGGAGAGCAGCGCCGGCAGCGAGAGGCCGATGCCGGCGCCGACGAGGGCGCTGCGCCAGACCACGCCGCTCACCGGCGCGGTGCGCGCCAGATGCCCGAGGGCGACGAGCCCGGCGGCCGTCACCAGGGCGCCGCCCACCGCCAGCCAGCGCGGTCCGATGCGGTCGGCGAGCCAGCCGGCCGGCGGCGTGAGGATCATCACCGCGACCGGAAGCGTGGCGATCGCGAGCCCGGCCCTGAGCTCGCTGTAGTCCATCATCGCGATCATGAAGATCACGCTCATGAACATCGTGCCCATCATCGCGGTGTCGACGGTCATGACGGCGGTGGCGGACGCGGCGAAGGTGCGGTCGCGGAACAGGCGGAGGTCGAACAGGGGAGAGGGAGTCCGGAGCTCCCACCACACCCAGACCAGGAGGAGCGCGGCGCCGCCGGCGACGAGACCGATCACGGCGCCCGAGACCCAGCCCCAGTCGTTGCCCTGGATGATCGCCAGCGTGACGCAGAAGAGGCCGGCGCTGACGAGCCCGACGCCGGGCCAGTCGAGGGACGTCCTGGTGCGCGGCGTGCGCAGGCCCCTCGTGAGCGTCAGCACGAGGATGATGCCGACGATCCCGACGGGGACGTTCAGCCAGAACACCGCCGGCCAGCCCTTGTACCAGACGAGCACGCCGCCGAGCACGGGGCCGATCGCGAGGGCGAGCGAGCTGACGGCGCCGAACAGGCCGGCGGCGAAGCCCTGGCGGCGCTCGGAGAAGGCCTGCAGGAGCAGGGCGAGCGCCGTAGGCACGACGGCCGCGGCGCCGACCGCCTGGACGACCCGCCAGGCGACGAGTGTGGGGATGCTCGTCGCCAGGGCGCAGGGCAGCGAGGCGGCGGTGAACACCGCGAGACCCACGGTGAAGACGAGCTTGTGGCCGTAGCGGTCGCCCAGCCGGCCCATGGGGAGGAAGAGCGCCGTGAGCACGAGGTTGTAGCCGTTCATCACCCACGAGACCGTGACCACGGACCCGCCCACCTGGCGGATGATCGCCTGCACCGTGATCGTCATGACCGTCGCGTCGGCGAGCGTGAGGGCGATGCCGGGCGCGAGCGCGAGGACGACGAGCCAGGGGTGGAGGGCGGGGCCCGAGTCCGGTGTGTGTCGGCCTGGTCGATCCATGCGGCGAGTGTATATGCAGTCGCGCGACGCGGCTGGGGTAGTATCTGCCCCATGCAGGTACGTGACGTCATCGCCGCAGTCGACAGTCTGGCGCCGTTCGCGCTGGCGGAGCCGTGGGACCACGTCGGCCTCCAGGTCGGCGCGGCCGGCGACGAGCTGCCGGTGCGGGGGCGCGGCCGGCGGAGCAGACGCCGCGCCGGTCGTCCTCGTCGCGCTCGAGGTGGACGACGCCGTGCTGGACGAGGCTCACCGCCTCGGCGCCGGGGTCGTCGTCAGCCACCACCCGCTCATCTTCGACCCGCTCGAGCGGCTCTCGGACGACTCCGAGCCCGGCCGGCTGGCGCTGCGCGCCGCGCGCGAGGGCGTGGCCGTCATCGCGGCGCACACCAGCCTCGACAAGGCCCGCGGCGGCATGGCCGACGTGATCGCGGAGCTGCTCGATCTGGAGGCCGTCGTGCCGCTGGCCCCGGCCGCCGCCGACGTGCTCAAGCTCGTCGGGTTCGTGCCGGCCGACGACGCCGACCTCGTGCGCAAGGCGCTGTTCGCCGCCGGCGCCGGCGTGATCGGCGAGTACGAGCACTGCTCGTGGTCCGTCGGCGGCCAGGGCACGTTCTTCGGCCGCGAGGGCACCGACCCCGTGGCGGGGCGCGCCGGCCGCGACGAGACCGTCGACGAACTGCGCATCGAGGTCGTCTTCCCGCGGCGGCTGCGCCGCCGCGTGACCGGCACGTACGTCGCCGCGCACCCGTACGAGGAGCCCGCCTACGATGTCGTCCCGCTCGAGAACGAGATCGCCACGCTGGGCCTCGGCCGGCTCGGCGCGCTTCCGAAGCCGGCCACGCTCGCGTCGCTGGCCGCGGACGTCGCGGCGGTGCTGCGGCTGCCGTCGGTACGCTACGCCGGTGACGGCAACCGTGAGGTGCGCCGCGTCGCCGTCCTGCCGGGCTCGGGCGCCGAGGCCATCGCGCGCGGCGTCGCGCAGGTCGCCGACGTGCTCATCACCGGCGACGTCAAGTACCACGAGGCGCGCGTGGCGCAGGCCCAGGGCCTGGCCCTGATCGACGCGCCGCACGGCGTCACCGAGCAGGAGGGCGTGCTGCGCTGGGCCGCGACGGCTGGCCGACGCTCTGGGAGCGGCCGCGTCGGTCGAGACCTTCCGCAGCGCGGCCGTGGCCGTCTGGAGCGAGTCGGGCGCGGCGTGCCCCGCGAAGACCGCGGCTGCGCCGGCGGCGGAAGCTGGGCTCGACTGCGCGAGGTCAACCGCGAGGCTGCCGACGTGACTGCCGGCCGACGCGCCGCCGGCCAAGCCGGAGGGCGTCCGCGCGGCGAACCGCGACGACGACCGCTACCACCTGTACACGGACGGCGGCGCGCGCGGCAATCCCGGCCCCGCCGGGATCGGCGCGCGCCTCGCGACCGCCGGCGGCGACGTCGATCGAGGAGTCTGGCCGACTACATCGGCAGGGCGACCAACAACGTCGCCGAGTACCAGGCGCTGATCGCCGGTCTCGAGATCGCGCTCGACCGCGGGGTCGAGCGCCTCGACGTGTTCCTCGACAGCGAGCTCGTCGTGCGCCAGGTCAACGGCCAGTACAAGGTCAAGGACGCAGGCCTGAAGCCGTTGCACCAGCAGGCCTGCCTCCTCCTCAGCAAGTTCCACGAGGTCGACGTGAAGCACGTGCGCCGCGAGCAGAACTCCGCCGCCGACGCGCTCGTGAACCAGGCGATAGACGCCGCGACGACCTAGCGGCCGGCGGCCGCGACTATCGCCCACGCCGGTGGGCGATAATCGCCCACTCAGTCCGGTCGATTTGCATGGCCGCGGCTCGAAGCCGACTCATCGGAATTGCGCCTTCCGGCATCGCCCTCTGGTATCATCCCCGCTTGCTGCGGGTGTAGCTCAGTTGGCTAGAGCGTCTGCTTGCCATGCAGAAGGTCGAGGGTTCGAGTCCCTTCACCCGCTCCAATCTCCCTCTCGGGGGCGAGGCAGAGGACAGAAGCCATGTGCTCTGTCGTCTGCCTCTTTGTCGTGAGGGGCATCTACGCTGGCGGCGTAGCCAAGTGGTAAGGCAGAGGTCTGCAAAACCTCCATCAGCGGTTCGACTCCGCTCGCCGCCTCCAACTTCTCTCCTGCACATGGGCACTTTCCGTTGTTCGCCATGCGCCCGTTTCCTTCCGAATCGGCAAGGCTGCCGACATTCTGCCGACGAGAAACGGCGGCACCACTCGGCACGGGCGCGCACGACGCGTGGCGGCCCCGAGGTGATGTCCCTCTCCCGCACCGGCTACACTGCGGGGACGAGCCCTGCCCGCGGCGCCGTGCCGGCTCTCCCGACGGCGCCCACGTCAGACCTGGAGGTGGCGATGGCCTCTATCCCCGCCGGGGCGCTGGTCCGTTTCCGGGCCGGCGAACTGGCGCGCCTACGCTTCCCTCCTCCTTGCGCCGAGGTGGGCATCGCCGTGCACCCCGGCGCCTTGCGCGCGCCGGAGAACCCCCTGACGCTCGCCGCCTGCGCCGACGGCGCGGGCTACCTGCAGTGGGTCGGCGCCGTGGACGAGCGCATGCTGCAGCCCACCGGCGCTCGGGGTGCATCGCTGCGCGCGGCGATCTGTGAACGCCTGCTCGTCGGCACCCGCTGCTGGCAGCTGGTGCGGCCCGGGCTGCTCACCGCTGCCGGCGATCCCTACCTGACACTCTACGCCGGGGAGCGGCCCTGGGTTGTGCTCGGCGAGCTCGAGGATGGCCAGCTGCTCGCCGCTCCCCTGAACGGCGCCCTCGCGAATCCGAAGTGGTTCGCCCCGCAGGTCGCGGCGCGGCACCTGCTGTTCCCCGGCGCCGGGCCCGCGCAGCTCGAGCTCGCGCACCTGTGGTCGCTGCCGGCGACGCTGCCGAGGAGCGGCGTGGTCCACGGCGACGCCCACGCCGATCTCGGCTGGGCGGTGTTCGAGTACTACGCGGCGGAGTGAGGCCGCCCTCCGTTCTAACCTCGCGGAGGCGGTGGGCTGATGCCGGGTCTGCCCGTCACCCGCCCGCCAGCACCAGCCCCGCGATCCTCTCCGCCGCCTCCTCCTGCAGCGCCGGGATGGCGTGCGAGTAGGTGTCGCGGGAGATAGAGACGGTGGCGTGGCCCAGGTGCGGCATCTGCAGACGGAGTCGACCGTCCCGCAGCGGGTACTGTGAGACTGACAGAGTGCGCACCTGCGAAGGCGTCAGCGGAGGAAGCCACCATGGTCACCTACGAGTTCACCTGCAAGAAGTGCGGCACCGACTTTGAGGTCAGCTGCCACATGGACGAGCGCCAAGCGAAGGCGGTCTGCCCGAAGTGCGGCAGCCACAAAGTGACGCAGAAGCTCAGCGCCGCCTTCTCCTCGCCGCGGCCGGCCAAGTACTGAAGAAGGCCCTGCGGCGCTCGGTCGCTCAGGGTCGAGGCGTCAGAGAGTCGGCAGAGAACGCGCTACTCCCCCGCGAACACCAGCCCCGCGATCAGCGCCGCCGCCTCCTCCTGCAGCGCCGGGATGGCATGGGAGTAGGTGTCGAGCGTGATCGAGACGGTGGCGTGCCCGAGGCGCTCGGAGACCACCTTGGGGTGAATGCCGGCCTGGAGGGCCAGCGTGGCGTGCGTGTGACGAAGGTCGTGGAGCCGGATTTCGGGCAGCTTGGCAGCTGCGATCGCCTGGGCGAAGCTGCGGCTTACCATCTGCGGATGCACGGGCTCGCCGCTCTCCTTGGTGAACACGTAGCCGCTGTCGCTCCAGGCCTCGGCCTTCTCCGCTTGGTCGTCGAGCTGCCGCTGCGCCTGCGCCTTGAGGCACTTCGATGGTGCCGGGGTCCAGGGCGATTGAACGCCGTCCCTTGATTGTCTTGGGTTCGCTGATGATGACGCCGTCGCCGTGCGGGATCAGGGCGCGGCGTACTGAGAGTCGGCCCGCTTCGAGGTCGGCCGGCCCCGCCCATGACGACCGAGGACATGGCCAGACGCTTCGACGAGCTGGTCGAGGCTCAGAGCGAGCGCCTTAGGGCGGCCGAGGAGAGAGGGCTGGGACCTCGCATAGGCGCTGGCGGTGACAGCCTGCACGCGCATTCCGGCCAGTCAACGCCAGGCGCTTTCGGGCTGCTCGAACCCGAGCAATGCGGCGATGACGTCTGAGATCTGCTGACGCTCGTTCTGCACCGGCGGGACTCGGATGGGCCCGAGACGGCCCATCCATGGTTTCGCGGCGTTGGAGTCGCGTCGGCATCGCGTCGGCGTCACCGCCATCTTCCAGCAGAATGCTGGCGGCGAGAGGTTTGGTAGACCTGTGCGGGCTGGGGCAGCGACACGATTTCCAGACGACCCTGGCCGTGCCCGCGGTACCTCCCTAGCCTCCACACAGACCCCTTTAGCGCCACAATCTCCACTGTTTTCTGATGGGCATGTTGGCAAGATTGTTGGCAAGGAAGGAGGGTCGCTGAGCAGGCAGACGCGACACTCAGACAGTCACATGCAGAGAGGCCTGGCACGGTGCCAGGCCTCTCTGTCCTCCTGTCGTCCCGTGATTGGGACTGCCCCTTGCGTCTCCTCAGTACGTCAAGCTCAACAGCTTTCCGTCACAGAAAGGTAACGGTTGCAGGGGGGGCTGCGGGACTCCAATCGTCATACTGGGGCGCGGTTGCTGTGCACTCGGTCTTGGTCTGGTCGTGTCGGGTCACGACCACGTTGAGGACGCCGTCGGCGAAGTAGGGATCCAGCGCCGAGATGGAGAAGCCAGCGGAGAAGGAGAACAACTCTGGGAGGGGCCCCATTCCGTTGAAGTCCGTCACAAGCTGATCGTCCGCGTCAAGTGCGCGGAGCTGGAGAGTGGCCGAATCGCTGGTCGTGGAGTACTGCGATTGGCTCCACATGTAGCGGTACACCCCGGTCCATGCGACCCAACTCGGGGCGAGGCTCTTTGTGCTCTCGCCTCCGGAAACGTGCACGCAAGTCACGGCGTACTCCCATTGTCCGTGGCCAAGCAGGACATCGTTGTACTGCTGCGGGTCTCCAACGGCCACGTCCGCCAGCTTCACCCACTGTCCGTATGTGGTTCCTGAGACGTCCTCAAGCACGTCACGACGGTAGACCCTGTACCCATCGAGGCCCTGCTGAGAGGAGGCTTCCCAGGTCACCACCACCACTGGCTGACCACCTGCAGACTCCCGGTACTCGGCCATCGGGGCCGACGGCGCCTGGGGCACCGTGAGTGGCGGGGCGCCGAGGAGGATGTAGCCACCGGCGTCCGTTGCCTTCAGGAGGTTGGCGTCACTGAAGACCACGTTCGGTCCTTCGAAGCCCCCAAGGGTGCCGCTTTCCACCGCAACGAAGGGGGCGAGGGCAAGCCATTTGGCGTAGGCGGGATCATTGCTCACATCGCCGGCGTCCCCCTTGTCGCCCTTGGGACCGGCAGGACCCATTGGGCCGACGTTGCCCGTGGCGCCGGCGGCTCCGTCCTGGCCGGCGGGGCCGGCAGGACCCATCGGGCCGACGTCGCCCGTGCCGCCGGGCGCACCGTCCTTGCCATCGCTACCGGCCGGGCCGATGTCGCCCTTGTCGCCCCTCGGGCCGGCGGGGCCGATTGGACCCTGTGCGCCGTCCTTGCCGGCGGGACCGGCAGGGCCCATCGGGCCTGTGTCGCCCTTCGCGCCCTGCGCACCCGCGGCGCCCGTGTCGCCTTTGGGACCCTTCAGCGAGATAGGCGCGCCCCAGCCGAGGCAGGTCTTGGGGCCGTAGAGCTGGGAGGTGGCCGTGTTCAGGTAGAGGTCACCGACGCCCCCCAGAGAGGCCGCCGGAGCGCAGCTGCCGCTGAGGATTGTGTTCTTGGCCGCCACCTGTGCCTTCAGCACCTGGATCTGTAGGCCCTGCTGGGCGGTCAGCATCTGCAGGGCCGCGACAGCTTTCTGGAGCTGAGCGATCTGGTCGGCCGTGGTCGTGGCGCTGGCCACCGCCGGCGTCACGAGCAAGAACGCAAGGGCGACGCAGACGAGGTACAGAACGAGCCTTCTCATGACGTTCCCCTCCTTGGATTGGCGCATTCCCTATCACTGAACCGGTCCCCAGACCCGGGACCCGGTGTTTGGCTCCCTAGGGACGCTGCACTGCCCGTTCGTCCCTCATCATCGCCGCGCGTGGCGCTTGCGGGTGCAGGGGCTAGGGACGGAACGCAGGCGAGCGTGCATCACGTGGACAAGACGGTGTGCCCCATTCGCTGCCCCCTCCTGGAGTCGGCCCTGGACCCTTCTTGCTGCCGGCCGCTCCCCACACATCACGACGACCGGCCCGCGGGCGAACTCGCCAGTGGCTCCCTGCCATACCGTGGTGGCCGCATGGCGCCGCCGGCGGATCAACGCCTCCCGACTCCCATCTTGGAGACACGGCACGGCGTTGTCTTCACCGGAATCCGGTGATTCTTGTGCGACAGCGAGCGTCAGCGGCGACTTCTACAGCCCGCAGAAGAGGCCCGCTGCCCTCACGGGTGGCGGGCCTCTTGGCGGGGCGCAGGATAGCGGAGACCCCGAAGGACCTCCGTTCTTCGATTCGCGCTCCTGGCCGCCGTCGCTATTTCTGAGTCCAGATGGTGCCGGCGTAGTCCATCCCCGTCGTAGTCCCGACAAGGGTGCCCGCGCCTCCGAGATGCTTCAGGCCACGCGTCCCGTTGTGGATCTTCCAGGTGGCTCCCTGGACCCAGTCGTAGCCATCAAAGACGACGAGCATGGTCATGTCACCATGAAGGAGCACACCGCCGCCCATGTCGACGGTGGCATCCGCGAAGTGGATCCAGAGCTTCGCCCGCAGGGAGTACCAAGTATCGGGGTTGGCGGGGTCGAACCAGACCGTCCCCACGTAGTTCTCGTACGTGTTGGTGGCCGTGAACGTGCCGGACCACTGGCCGATCTCGTAGCCCTTGATGAACAGGTGTCCGCTGGACGAGCACTCTGTTCGTCCCGCCCTCGCCGCCCACCCAGGTCCATGAGCCCGATGCGGCGACGGGCTGCGATTTCGCGAGGCCGCCGGCGCGAACGCCAGCACGAGCACGAACGCAAGGAGCACGACAAGAAGGATCGGTTTCTTGGCTTTCATCGGGCATACACCTCCATCTCAGGCGGCGCTTCAGCGCACCGCCGACTTGAACCTGCGGGACCCCCGAGGAATCCACCAGCGGGCCGGGCAGAGGAGCGAGCCCGAGTCCAGCTGGTTGGACAGCGCGTCGGCAGTCGTGCTCGTCCGATGAGGAGCAGAAGCTCCTTCATGGCTCCCTCCCGTGGTTGGCCCCTTGGCTCCCAGAGGTCCGGCCTCACCAGCGGCTCCCCCCCGGTGTCTGGTGGCCGCGGTGGTGCGTCCGGCGGATCAATGCCTCCCATCGTCATCATGGAGGCGCAGAACGGGGTTGTCTTCACCGGAATCCGGTGATTCTCAGGGGACGTCGGGGCGCGGACACGATTGTGTATCGTGTGCAGACCGCGAGCAGAGGCTAGAGGCGGCTTCTGCCAAGCGCACGCCGTCTTCTTCGGGGGCCGCCAGGGGACCGGGGCGCATGGCGCTCCACCTCGTGAAGAGCTGCGCGGGCGCTACTAGGTCCCCAGTGAGTCGCCTCGACGTCGGCAGAGGGTGAAGACCAGCAGCACAGGAGCGCCTTTCGTTTGCCACACAGGTTCGCGTGACCTGTGCCGACCGGGCGGCGACACGATTTTCAGACCTGTGTCGGGTCCAAATCGCTGCGACACGATCTTCAGTCGACCCTGACCGTGCCTGCGGTGCTCCTCCAGCCTCCACACAGTCCCATACAGTGCCACAATCTCCACTGTCTCGTATGGGCATGTCGGCAAGATTCTTGGCAAGGAAGGGGGCTGAGCCGATATCCCCAACAGCTCGGACAGGGTCGCCGCCAACACGCAGCAGGCCAAGGTCGGCAGCAACAAGCTGCTCGCGGGTAGCAGAGCCAGGGCGAAGAGGCACGGAGGGGCCGGCCGCCTCCGTGCCTCAGGCTCAGGATTGTCCGTACTCCTAATTGTGGACGACGATGCTGCCGCCGCCGAGGGTCGTGGTCGGGTCGGCAGTGTCCGCGGCACCAGGCTTGTTGTCGTAGATGACCTCACCGCTGGTCTTGTCCCAGATCTTGATGCGCAGCTTGTCGAGATTGCCGCCGCCAGAGACCTGTCCGTCGAGCGCGGTCAGCATGAAGCCGTAGTTGCCGCCGAACCATTGATCGTGCCGCTGCCCTTGTACTGGGCCTTGTCCTTTCCGGAGACAACCAGCCACTGGTAGCTGGTCGACTGGAAGTTCATGTGCCCGCGGCCTGGAACACGAACTCGGTCTCGCCGGTCGGCACCGTGGCACCCTTCAGGTACTTGGTGACGAAGCCGAAGCTGGCCGTCCCGGTCAGCGCCCGGGTCGGGCACGTACGCCCCGGCAGGCGACAGGATCCACCCGCCGCCGGTGACGAACCCGGCGCTCGGGTCGTAGATCACGACGTACCCGTAGACGCGCTGGCTCGAGGCGCCGTCATCGTCGGTCACAGTCAGCGTCACGGTGTAGACGCCCGGTTTGAGGTAGGTGTGCGTCCCCGAGACCGTGCCGCAGCCGTTGACCTCCGTGACGCTGCCGGGTGACGTCTCGTCCCCCCAGGCCCAGAGCGCCGTGTGGGTGTCGAGGATGCCGGGGTCGGTGAAGCCGGCCGAGGCCACGACGGGCGTGTCCACCTTGACGGGGTCGACCGGGGCGCTGAGGGCGCCAACCGCGGGCGGCTGGTTGGGATAGGCGACCGCGAACCAAGAGATGCTGGACCGAGCCGCAGACCATGTGTCTCACCATGTCCACGGAGTCCGTCACATTGACCCAGACACCGTCGTCGTAATGTAGGAGGACGAGGCCCTGCTGCTCGGCATCGCTGAGACCGGTAATATCATAGGGCAGGCAGATGCTGATGGGCCCCTGGTATGCAGCCGTGGTCGAGAACGCGAAGTAGAGGCCGCCAAGCACCAGCAACTCGCCGGGGGCGGGACCGGGACTGACGGGGCTCGTCGTGACCGTCGTCGTGCCGGGCGCGCTGACGCTGTCGAACATCACGCAGATGTCCGACTCAAGGTCGACCGTCACGTTGCTGCCCGGCAACGTATTGTGCGCCGTGTCGATGCGTACCTCTCGCGTGCTGGTCGGGCCACCGTAGCCCGCTCGGTTCACAGCCCTCACGTGGAAGTACCAGACACCATCGGCAAAGTCACTGAAATGGTGGCCGTGCCCGCGGCGGCGTTCATGAGGACGCTGACCGTGTCGCCGTAGAGCAATGCATTGTGGCCGCAGCTAGGTCAGGCCGGCCGTCCGAGTTGAAGTCGCCGACGGCGAGCGAGGACGCCCCAGACCCCACGCTGAAGGCCGCTGCCCCGGCGAAGGTGCCGTCGCCGCATCCCCGAGCACGCTGACGTCGCCGCCGTCGACGTTGCCGTCACCAGGTCCTGCTTGCCGTCGCCGTTGAAGTCACCCACGGCGACCGACCGAGCGAGCTAGCCGGTCGCATAGTCGATAGGTCCGGCGAAGCTGCCGTCGCCTTCCCCAAGCAGCACGCCGACCTTGTCGCCACCGAATCGAAACGTTCGCCGTCACCAGGTCCTGCTTGCCGTCGCCGTTGAAGTCACCCACGGCGACTCGGTAGGGCCGTCACCCGTCGTGAAGTCGATCTTGCCGGCGAAGCTGCCAGCCCCCGTCACCGAGCAGCACGCTCGCGTCCAATGCTCCTGGCCGTTCGCCACCACCAGGGCATGCTTGCCGTCGCCGTTGAAATCACCTACGACCAACGTGACTCTCACTGTGCCGACCAGTCGGCCCTGGCCCTGAAGCTGCCGTCGCCGTAGCCCAGCCTCACACCGACCTTGTTCGCGTTGCGACGACGTCGCGGCCAGATCCTGCTTGCCGTCGCCGTTGAAGTCGCCCACGGCCACGTCGGTTCCGCTGCCACCCGTCGGATAGTCGACCTTGCCCTGAAGTGCCGTCGCCGTTGCCCAGCAGCACGCTACCGACCCGAGACCGTGCCCATCGGTGTTCCTCGTCGCCACGTCCTGCTTGCCGTCGCCGTTGAACTCGCCAACGCTACTGCACGCGCAACTCCAGTTCGTATCGTCCTTCGCTTGGAAACTGCCGTCATCCCTTCCGAGCAGTACGCTGACGGTGGAGTCGCCGCCGTTCGCCGTCACGATGTCCGCCTTGCCGTCGTTGTTGACGTCGCCTGTGGCGACGGTCGCATATCGACCGGTTGGTAGTCGGTCCACGGTGCGAAGCCGAGCACTGCCGCGTCCGTGGGATCTACCTCCGTGTCTGCACGGTCCCCGGTCCTGTCGAGCATGTACGAGTAGCCGTCTACACCGGAGATTGCATCGCTGCTGCATCCCAAGCGAAGCGGGGCCAGAGTCCGCGTACCAGTCGCCTCGTCAGGTGCGTCGGGGAGACCAAATTGCCCACGCCGCCGGGAGCGGTACGGCAGTACGAATCTGGCTTGTGACTGTACAGGTAGCTCCAGACAACCCGTTCTCCCGAAACCGTCGCGCCCAGTCCTGCTGATGCCGGTGAGCTGGTCGGTACGACGTCACCGGCCCCCATGTGTAGATCTCGCAAGGCTCAGAACTACCATGCGGCCACGAGGCCCACACTAGTCGATTGCCGGAGAGCCCCACGAATCCGTCGTTACCGTCGTCGTCGGTCAACCTTGTCGGGCCGGTCGCCGACCTGCCAAGTGAAGACCTCGTTGTCATCTATCGGCCCCCCTATAGCGCCCGCCAGGCGAACGTCGCCGGAGACCCGGAGATCGCTCGCACTCACGGCCCGAGTGACCCGTGTGGCGCTGCGTCGCCCACCTTCCAGTGAAGACGTCTTCGATCGAGGAGGCATCCGCGCTCCCGAGCCACGCCAGCCGATCGCCGGAGACCATCGTGCACCAGTCGTCATGGTCATTGTCGTCACCCGCGTGCAGCTTCGTCCACCTTCCAGGTCTTCATCTCCCCGGCGCCTTTGGGCTCCCTGGTCCAGGCATGTCCCCTGCGGCCCACACCAGCCGTCGCCGGAAACCTGCACGTAGCCATCCGGAACGGCGTTGTCGGTGACCCGCGTGGCGCAGCCGCCACCTTCCAGTGTAGACCTCCGCGGCGCTGTAACCTCCCGGATAGTCCGGAATGTCTACCCACGCCACCCGATCGCCTGAGATTGCGTACTCGGGGTCTGCCCCAGGCCGTCGACGATCAGTGTTGCGCGGCGTCGCCCGATTCCCACGTGTAGAGGCGCCGTCGCGTTGTAGGAGCCATGGATCCGACCCAGACGACGCGATCGCCGGAGACCTGCGGCGTAATCCGGGTGAGGTTGTGGGTGATCTGAGTGGGGCCAGAGTCGCCCTCCTTCCACGTGTAGACCTCCAGGTATTACTGTCTTGACCCCCGCCTGTAACTCCCCCGCCATCCACACCACCCGGTCACCCGAGACTCCGGGAACTCTGTTGCTGTAGTCGTTGTCGGTGAGCTGCGTCGTCACCCACCCCGCCGCAGCCATCGCCGTCGGCGAGATGACGGCCACAATAACCACAACGTGGCAGTCGCGAAGACGACCATGAACAGGCCCTTGCGTACCATTTCAGACCCCCCGCGCTTCGTTCTGGCTGAAGAAACGGTGTGCCCGATGCGCTGCCCCCTCCCAGTCTTGGCTTCGGACCCCTTCTGGCAGCCGTTCACAGGCCGCGACACGATTTTCATCAACCCTGACCGTGCCTGCGGTGCTCCTCCAGCCTCCACACAGCCCCATACACTGCCACAATCCCCATCGTTCGGATTGGCATGTTGGCACGATTCTTGGCAAGGACGGGGGCCGTCTGAGCCTTCGCCATAGGCTAGACATTTCGGCATTAACAGAGGCCCGCTGCCCTCACGGGTCGCGGGCCTCTTGCTGCATCGCCCGCGGCTGCAGACCCGTCCGCTACCCCGCCATCGCCTGACGGGCGATCGCCATCCCTTCTTCGGCCTGACGGCCGGGAGTATCGTGATGTCGAAGACATCATCCCAAGCCGCACGCGCAGCCAGCATCGGGGCCGCGCTGTTCGCTTCTGTAATCAGAATCACCTCAGGGTCCGGAGTCTGCAGCCACCACTCGCCCAACACCCGCATCCCCTCGGGATACCGTAGTCGAGGCGGCGGGCGGTGTGCCCCTTCGAGATGCCTGGACCTCACTCTGCACAACGTGATGAAGACCATGACCAGCTTCTCTTCGATTCAACCTTCACGATGCACTGTCCCTGCTATCTCTCGCCTCCTTCCCACCTCCACAATGGGAGTGGTGAGTGGCGTTGTCATCACCGGAATCCGGTGATTCTTGGGCGACGGCGAGCGTGGCAGAGGGAGGTCGCGTTCTGTGCGTGTGGGCGAGGTCCCTAGAACGGTGGCCGGTCATGGAGAGGCCCGCTGCCCTCACGGGCGGCGAGCCTCTCATCGTCACCCAGGCAGCTCACTGGCGGCGGACCGTTCTGCATCCCTAGTGCGAAACGTTTGACTGCTGATGATACGCAGAGCATCGGCTGTCGGAGCGGTCGTCGGCAGGGCCACAATCCACCGGTGCCGGTTAGACCCGTAGGCGGCCCCCACGCGCGGGCCCGCGCTTGACGAAGGGCTGCCTCTCCGTTTTGCTAACAACATCCTGATCCCCCCAAGCCAGGCTCGCCAAGGGGATGGCCCATGGCTGAGAACAGAGGCGCAGCCGGCGGAAGGCGCTAGGAGGGGGCACAGGTCCCCTCGTTCTGCCCCGCTTCGCCGGTGACGGGCGGCCCCGGGCTTCGGCTTCGGGGCCGCTTCTGCGTCCATCGGCAACGACCCTGGTCGGTGGCTCCAGCATCGTCTAGGCTACCCTCACGACCCTGCACGCTGACGTTTGACTCGTCTAGCGCCTAGTTGGACGTTTCGCGGCGGGGTCGTCCTGCGTCAGGCGATGCCAGGCGGCTTCGGCGCCCGGTCCCGCATCTGGCGCTGGCGTCGCGTCTACCGGACTGACTACTCTCGAGGCTAAAGGGATGCCGGAACGCACCGACAACGTGGGTGCAGTCGGCGGAACGCGCTAGGAGGGGCGTAGGTCCCCTTGTTCTGTCCCCGCTCCGCCGGAGGCAGACGGCCCCGGGTCGCAGGACGGCGCCGGGGCCGTTCTTCGTCGTCAACCTGCCGGACCCCTCAGCCCCTTGTCCCGTGCCGCGAGCGCGGCCGAGAATGACGACGCGCCCGTCGTAGCCGACTTCCAGCGGAAGACTGCCGGCGGGCCGCCATGCAACGGCGCACCGTTCCGGTCCCGGTGCTATGGTTGATTTCAGGAACCGTCAGAACCAGACCACCGCGCCGGCAGCTCCATTGCCTGGCGCCCCCCGGCCGCCTCCCAGGGCGGCCGCCGCGGTTCTTGCCCCTCCTCCAGTCGCGCTTCTGTGCGTGTGGGCGAAGTCCCCGAAACGGTGGCCGAGCGCTGAAGAGGCCCGCTGCCCTCACGGGTGGCGAGCCTCCCTTGTTCCTCCCGCTGCAGCCGCAGAGGTCACGGCTCGATGATGTACCCGGTCTCGGTGACGGTGGTTACAAAGGTGTTGCCTTGAGCAGTCTCTCTGACGGTGTAGGTCGCACGCAATCCGGCGACGCTGCCGGACACGCCGTAGTCCACGCCAGTCTGGGTCGTCCCGGTCTTGCGGTCGTAGGTCGCGGTCGAGCTGCCTTCCCAGACGCCGCCTCCCCCGTAGTCGACGTAGAGCGTTCCCGTCAGGTACTGAATCGCCCAGAAGGGATTGAAGACGCCCTGCCCCCAGAAGTGTCCTTGCCCGTAGCTGTTCAGATGCTGGACGTTCCTGCCGGTCCGGCGGGGGTCGCTGCACTCGGTCCAAAAGACCTCGACAATGTCCAGAGCGCAGGCCTGCTTCTTCTCGTACAAGACCCAGTTGCCGGGGGCGTTGTCGGGGTCGTCGGGAAGGTAGGTCGTGGTCGCCGTGTAGGCGGTCCGGGTCTCCGCGCCTGCCGGTGCGGCGACCAGCAGCAAACCGAGCAGCAGGAGCAGCGCGAGCAGCGCCAAGACGCCGTACTTGCGGTACGGTCCTCTCATGGCTTCTCACCTCCCTCCTACTGCGGGAGGTGCCCGGCGTGGCTAGAGATAGGCCCGTTGGGCGATTGTCACTCCAGCAGGCTGATCGGGGCGTCTCCCAGCATTGCGCCCGACCGGACGTTCTGTACGTGTGAGCATAGTCCCCGATACGGCACCCGGTCGCGTGGAGTCAGTGCGACTACGTTCCTGGCACGATTGCGTATCGTGCGCAGCACCGATTCCGAGACTGGCGGCGTTCCCTGCCACCACGCAGGCACCAACGTCGGCAACAAAGGCGGTAGGTCGGCCCCCGGTGAAGGCCGGCAACCGAGGGACTGCGGAACCGGACACCGCCCCGCTACCCAGTCGCGCGAGCCCCAGTGCCTCTCCGATGGGGTCGGCCATGCGTCGGCAAGAGGGGAGGACTGGCTGCACCGCGAGCGTTTCTGTGCGTCGCACAGAATCTCAAGACCTCCAACAAATGCCTCCCGACCACCTGCGCGGAGGCGCTCGCCGCCAACGGGGTCGAGGCCGACCACGTGAAGGTCTGGCAGACGATCACCAAGCTGCGGCGGCGGCACGGTCTCGTGATGATGGGCGAGTCGGGGAGCCGGGCCACCGGAGGGTGACTGGCTGTGCGAGGCGAAAGCGATGAGGAGCAGCGTGCAGAACTCGCCAGAGTCGAGTGGGGGCGTGGGCGCTTCGGAAGGAGCTGTTCCGCTGGCCGAGATGCATGTCAGCCCCAGGAAGACCCATCCCTGCACTGCACGACGGGGCTTGACGTCGGGGAGGAGTCGATTGCCACTTGCGATGAAGTGATTCCAGCGTCATCCCCTTGGCGACTGTCTCTCGGGTCTGATACTCATGGCAGAGCCGCGCCACAATGCGCAGGGAACATGCCGAGCGCGTACCCTCTGCCAAAGAGCGCGTCACGATACGACGACCCACGGGAGGCAGGATGTCCAGCCACGAGCTGCGGATCGACGGTCGGCGGTTGAAGGCCGCCTTCGATCGGATGGCGGAAATCGGCGCAACCCCTGGGGGCGGTGTGACACGCCTTGCGCTCGGCGACGAGGACAAGAGCGCCAGGGACCAGCTCGCAGCGTGGCTCAGGGAGGCGGAGGCGAGCGTGGTAGTCGACGAGATGGGCAACATCTTCGGTCGCCGGGGGGGACGCGATGAAGCCGCGGCCCCGGTAATGATCGGGTCGCACCTCGATTCGCAGACCCGGGGTGGCCGTTTCGACGGCACCTTGGGCGTCATGGCCGGGCTCGAGGTGATGCGCACGCTCGCCGACGCCGATGTGGTCACGGCGCGGCCGCTGATGCTCGCGGCCTGGACGGCAGAGGAGGGTGCGAGGTTCACGCCATCCAAGCTCGGCTCCGGCGTGTGGTCCGGCCAGCTGCGGGCGGGCTGGGTGCGCGGGCTCCGGGACGAGAGTGGCGCCTCTTTCGGCGAGGAACTACGGCGCATTGGGTACGCCGGGGACGTTCCATGCGTGGCTTGGCCGGTTCGTGCCTACCTCGAGCTGCACATCGAGCAGGGGCCGATCCTCGACTCCGCCGGAGCGGTGATTGGCATTCCCAGAGGCGTCGTCTGTCTGCACGTGTACCACGTGCATGTGGAATAGGAGCAGGCCGATCCGCGGCGACCACGCCCATGGAGGGGCGCAACGACGCACTCGTAGCTGCCGCCGAGATGGTGCTCGCGACGCGCGAGCTGCCATCCAAGACGTCCGGCGGCCTGGTCGCCACGGTCGGCAGGCTCGATGTGCGCCCGAACGCCTCCAACGTGATTGCCGACCACGTCCATTTCACTGTCGACATGCGCTCGTGGGACGAAGACCTGGCGGTTCGCGCCTGGGATGACCTGGCCGGCTCGTTCTCGGCCATCGCGGGGGCGCACGGATGCGGGCTTCGGATAGACCCCCCCTGGCGGACCGGGCGCACCGAGTTCGATGACGGCCTGGTTGCCGTGGTCCGCCGCGTGGCCGCAGACCTGGGCCACTCGCCGATGTCGTTCGTCAGCGGCTCCGGTCACGACTCGGTGTACGTGGCGAGGGTCGCCCCGACCGCAATGATCTTCGTGCCGAGTATCGGCGGTCGCAGCCACGCCGAGGTGGAGGACACGGACTGGGCGCACTGCGAGGCTGGGGCCGAAATGCTTCTGCAGAGCGTGCTCGCGGTGGCGCCTGGTCCCGCAACCTAGGCGAATCGCACCGGGACCCGCCTGGCTGCCGATTTGTGCGGAGGCCCGCCCATTGGGGCATCGTGCTATCGCTTTGGCTTGAGCGCCACCCCTAGCGCGTTGCCTGCGGCCGCGGCGCTCGCGTCGGCGGTCCGCACGGTCAGGCGCGTCCGGTCGCCGCGAAAGAGGTCGAAGGAGCACTCGATGGGGACGCCGTCCGTGTCCGAAGCCAGCCTGTGAAGCACCAGGACGGGGGCGCCCGTCTCGATCGTGAGCAGTGCAGCTTCCCGCGGCGTGGCCCCCGCGATCTCGATCTCCTCCTCAATATACGCGACTGATACGCCGTAGCGCTCGCGCAGCAGCAGGTACATGGACGTCGCGCCGCCGAGGCCCTCCTCCACGAGGGTGGGGAAGCGGCCATAGCTGAGGTACATGCGCTCGAGGGAGAGGGCTTGCCCATTGGCGACGCGGATGCGGGTCAGCGCGACCACCGGTTCGACCGGGTCGACGCCCAGCCGCTCTGCGATCTTGGGGTCTGGCGCTTCGAGCGCCAGCGAGAGGACGCGAATACCCACAGCCAGCCCCTCTCCGGCCAGGGTCTGGGGAATCCCGCTGATGTGGTTGAGGCTGCGGGTGACCTTGCCGCCATCCGTGCTCCAGACGGCGAGGAGTCGCTCTTCGCGCCGCTCGCGCCCAGTGCGGGGCGTGCCCTCAACCACCGCGCCGCCGGCGCGGCCGCGCCGGATGGTGACCGCGCCCATCGCCGCGAGCTCCGAAAGTGCTCGGCGGACGGTGGAGCGAGAAGCCCCGAGCTCCTCCGCGAGTGCGCGCTCCGGCGGCAGCTTGCCCCCGCCCTGCGCACGGAGCGCGGCGCAGCGCGCCTCCAGATCATCAAGCAGTTGCTGTTTCGTAGCCATGACTTGCTGCTTTCCCTCGCATGATGCCTAAATCATACCACAAATGGTCTGCTGTCCGACAAGCATTCCGGTTCGATCCGGGCATCAGCGGGACCAAGATGGACTCCTGAGACCCCCTTGACGAGGTCGGAATTTGGGTCTACTGTGCGGCTATATTTTGGTACGGACCAAATATCCATACCAATACCGGTAAAAGGTATTACTTTGGGGGAGCTAAATGGGAGCTTCTTACCATAGCGCAGGAGATCTCGCCGCATTGTACCGGACGCTCGAGCTCGATCCCGTCCAAGTCGCCGAGGCTGCGCTCGAGGCCGCCCATGCTGCTCAGGACTCGTTCAATGCGATCGCCGCTTTCAACGAGGACTGCCTGCGGCCGGCGGAAGCCAGCCGGGAACGTTTCCGCGCCGGCTGCGGCCTCGGCCCTCTTGATGGCGTCCCCGTGACGGTCAAGGACAGCTACCGGGTCGCTGGCCTTCGCCGCTGGCACGGCAGCGCTGTCCACGACGGCGCCGGCGTCTCAGTGGCCGATTCGGCACCGGTGCTGCGCCTCAAGGAGGCGGGCGCGGTCCTCGTCGCCAAGACCGCCATGCCGGACTTTGGCATGCTGGCATCCGGCATCATTCGAGTTCGGGGTCATCCGCAACCCGTGGGGTCCGGAGTACACCCCGGGTGGATCGAGCGCCGGAGCGGCCGTCACGCTGGCGGCCGGCGTCGTGCCCGTCGCGATGGGTACCGACGTCGCCGGCTCGGTGCGGCTTCCGGCAGCGCACTGCGGCGCCGCGGCGATCAAGCCGACCCAGGGGCGCATCGCATATGCGCCGGCCAGCATGGCCCGCTCGGCTGGGCCCATGGCGCGCCGCGCCGCCGACCTGGAGACCATGCTCGTGTGCGTTGGCCAAGCGGATGCGAGCGACCCGTGGTGCCTGCCCGGCCAGTTCGAGGCAGCCACATGGGGCGTCGATCGCATCCGCGGCAAGCGCGTGGCCATGCTCACGGCCATGGGGTACGGGCTGCCCGCCGACGACGAGACGCTCGCCGTCGTGGCCAAGGCTGGTGAACAGCTCGTGTCGTGGGGAGCGGAAGTCGAGGAGCTTCGGCTCGACGTCACCGACGACGAATACGCAGCTCTGGATCTTGGCCTCAAGTTGGGTGCGCTGGCCGAAGCGGACGGCGCGCCCGACCACCACGGGGAGCGCCTCCTCGGCATCGTAAAGGAGTGGTGCGAGACGGCGCGCGGTGTGAGCGGCTCGGACGCCATGGCCGCCGCCAACATCGTGGCGGCGACGCGAGACCGTGTCGTCGCGCGCCACGGAGCACCTCGACCTCATCGTCGCGCCGGTCATGCCCGTCCCCGTGTTCCCTGCCGACAGATTCGGCCCAGCCCCCGGGGTGCCGCTCCTGTACCACGCGAGCTTCACCGCCTGGTTCAACCAGACGGGTCAGCCCGCTGCCAGCATCTGCGGCGGGCGGACCGCAGACACCGGGATGCCGATTGGCGTCCAGATCGTCGGGAAGCGGTTCCGCGATGCCGACGTACTGCGCGTGGCCGTTCTGCTCGAGGAGGCGCTCGACCTCGAACTGCCCTGGCCGAACCTTGTCGGCGGGGAGCTCTCCAATGTCTGAGACCGCCGTGGTGGACGGCCTGGGCCTCAGTGGGCTCCTCCCGGATGAGCTGGCTCGTCTCGCGTGGGCGCCGGCGCTGCCGACCATCGCCAGCCCTTCATGGGTCGGCGGGGACAGTGTCTTCTTCGCCGCCACCTCTCCCGGCGGCGCGCGACTCGTCGCACGCCGCCTCAGGCCGGCGGCCCTCGTCCGGGTGGACCAGCCGGCCATGTTCGCGGCCATGGAGGTAGCCGCGGCCGCCGGTATCGCTCCGCCGCTCGTGTTCCACGACGCCGCTGCCGGTATCAGCGTCCAGGAGGTGCTGGATGGGGAGTGGAAGCTCGGCACGCTCTACCGTCTCCATCTCGAACCGCGCCTATGGCGCGCGTCGCTGGATGCGCGACGCCGGTTTGCCGAGTTGGCCGTCGATCTTCCCGTGGTGTCGGTGTTCGACCAGATCGACAGTCTTTACGGGCACGTCCGCGACAGCGCGCTCGCCGTCCCGCTCCCCGGTCGCCAGCCTCGTCGACCTTCTCACGCAGATTCGCGGCCTCTTGGATGCTCCGGCGGAGCCGGTGCCCTGCCACGGCGATGGCGCGGTCTCGAACCTCATGTTCCGCGGCGACGAGGTCCGGCTGGTCGGCTGGACGCAGTACGGCCCGTATGGACCCGCTGGAGGAGCTCGGCTCCGTGCTCACGGAGTTCGTCCCGTTCGTCGCGGATGCGGCCGAGGTCTTCGAGGCGAGGTTGGGCGAGCCAGATGTGGCCCGGCTCGCCCGGGCCCACCTGTACGGCGTCGCCGACGACGTTCGCTGGGGCCTGATCGGCTCCATCGCGAGGGCGGAGGACCCGGACTCCCCAGTGGAGTACCAGCGGTACGGCCACTGGCGGCTGTTCAAGGCCCGGTTCGCGGTGACGGAAGGCCAGGTCGAGCGATGGATGAAGGAGGCGTCGTGAACGCGCCGCGTCCTGAGAACCGCCAACGAACTGCGCACGGTGCTGGCAGGGTTCCCGGCATCTGGGGCGACCGGGAGCTCACGGTGTCGCCGGTGCTCGGGCGGGCTCACCAATAGCAACTACCGCGTGGAGGTGGGCGGCGCCGACGGGCCGTTCTTCGTCAAGGTTCCGGGTCCTGGGACCGAGGGGTTCATCGATCGCGCGACCGCCGCCGCCGCTTCGCTGCACGCGGCCGAGGTGGGTGTCGGCCCGGCCGTCTACTTCCAGGATCCGGTGTCCGGTATCGAGGTGGGGGAGTTCCTGGAGGGCTACCAGACCTGTACCGCGTGGGAGGTCGGGCGCCGGACGTGTGCGCCGAGCTCATGGGCCTCTTTCGTTCCTGGAATTCGGGCCCACCCTTGCCGCAGACCAAGACGGTGTTCGACATGGTCGACGAGCACTACGAGCAGGTGCTTCGCGACGGCACGACATTCCCGCAGTGGGTGCAGGCCGTACTCAGCGCGTACAACGAGGCCAAGGCGAGGTTCATCGCCTCGGGGCTCGACATCGTCCCTTGCCACAACGACCCGGGCGCCGGCAACTACATGCGCTCCACTGCCGTCCCGCCCAAGCCAATGAGGCTCATCGACTACGACTACGCCTCTAACAACGAGCGCGCCTACGAGATCGGCGTATTCGTCGGCTTCAACTTCTTCGACGAGGCTCAGACCAGACACGCCATCGAGTCCTACCTCGGCCACTGGGACCCGCGCCTCTGGGCGCGAGTACAGGTGGTGCGCATGGTCGCAGACGTGAAGTGGGGCTTCTGGGGCCTCGTCAACGCCAAGGCCTGGTCCGGTGGCGACTTCGATTACTACAAGTACGGGCTCTGGGACCTGCGCAGAGCCCTCTTCGAGACGCTGGCTCCGGACTGGGACGACCAGTTGCGGCGCGTCTGAGAGCCATGGCCGTTATCCCAACGCGAAAGGAAGCCTATGCCTCTGGACCTCGATCCGTGATCAAGCTGCTGACCTTCCCGCTACAAGAGGAGTTCGCATGAAAGAGTGGTTGCGCGGGCTTTCATCAAGAACGGTCACCACCGTCTTCGCAGTCCTGTTCCTCGTCCCCTTCGTGGCCGCGCTGTTCCCGCCGCTGTACCTCTGGGGGTCACACTGGAAGTCCGGGTTCGTGATCCTGGGCCTGCCCTTCTCCATGTGGTACTGGAACGTGAACGCCCTGTGGATCTTCTTCGCCATCTGGGCGCTGCTACGGGGTGCAGTCCGTCAGGGGCGAGAACGAAGAGCACGTCGAGCCCTCCATCGCTCAGAAGACGGGGGTGTGACATGTGGCAGGTCTTCGCCTGTATCGCGATCTTCTACGCCATCGTGATCGGCGCTTCTTTACTTCACGAAGCAGCGGGGCCACGTGGACTTCGACGAGTACGCGGTCGGCGGACGCCGCTACGGACCCGCCTTCATCGGCATGTCGTACGTCCAGTCGTGGTTCCCGGGCGCCATGTTCATCGCCTTCGTCTCGCTGGGCGTCACTCTCGGCACGCTGATGTTCTACTGCCTCGCCTACTCGCTTCTCGGCCTGACCGCCATGTATTTCATGGGCAACCGCGCCTGGCGCTGGGGTCACCGGTACGACCTGCGCTCGCAGCCCCACCTTCTGGAGCTCCGCTTCAACAGCAGCTGGGTGAAGATCGTGGCCAGCGTCATCGGCATCGTCGCGGTCCTGCCATGGGTCATCCTCGGCCTGCAGGCGATGGCCCTCCTCTTCGAGGTCTCCACGGCCGGCGCCTGGTCACTGACGACTTGCTTGCTGGTGGGCATTGCCCTCATCGTCGTCCGGCAGTACTGGACCGTTCGCATGGGCATGCGAGGCCTCATCATGACCGACATGCTGCAGGGCATCGTCGCCTACCTCGTCGCCGCGGTCGTGTGCCTCGTCATTCTTTCGGACGGAACTCGCCGGCTCCTTACTCCAACCTGGCACAGCTACCGGAGATACTGACGACTCTGGCGGGGATGCCCGGCAGCGGGTACGGCGTGTTCTACGTGTTCTCGCTGATCTTCATGGGCACCATCGGCGCATTGGCCTGGCCGATGAGCTTCCAGCGCATCTACACGGCGAGCGGCGTCAAGTCGGTGAAGGCCGGCACGGTATACGGCATCGGCATCGCCGGCATCTTCTACGGTTTTCTCACCATCTTCACGCTGGCCGCGGCGACGTTGCCAGCGGCCATCGACAGTCCGACCACGACCTGGTTCACCATCTCTGCAGCACTACGGCGGCGTCTGGCTGCTGGGTCTGGGAGTCGTCATGGTACTCGGTGCAGCCATGGGCCACGTGGACGGCTGCGTCCAGGTCTGCGGCACGCAGATCGCAAACGACATCGTCAACCACTTCAAGCCGCTGAAGGACAGTCAGCTGACGCTGCATCGCAAAGACGAGCATGGCCGCTTCATGGCCATCGCCGCGGTGCTGGCCTACGCTACCTTCAACATGGCGCGTCTGCAGCTGCTGGCGCAGATGTCCTACTACCTGATCATCCAGATCTCCATCCCGTTGTTCCTCGGCATGTTCACGAAGTTCGGCAACCGATACGGCGCCATCAGCGGCATGATCAGTGGATCCGTCGTCGCTATCGTGCTGACGACCAAGTGGATCGACGCGATCCCGGAATTGGGCGGACTCACAGCCGGAGTCGTCGGCCTTGCTGTCAACTTCGCTGCGTACATACTCGTATCGGCCTTGACTGGCCAGTCCCAGGAAGAGAAGGATCGGGTCGACGAGCTCTTCCTGGAGGCTCTGCCTCCGGTCAAGCGTCAGGCGCTTGGGCTTCCGCCCCTCCTCGCGCCCGTCGTCGTTGTGCCGACCGACGCAGCTGTGACCTCCGACCGCGAGCTTGTCTGACTGAAGACGTACAGGGCGACGCCGGTGCTGTCGCACTCCGACTCACGCCGGCGTCGCCGTCCAAGCTCCCTGTGGTCCACGCAGGTTGGCCAAGGAGCTTCCGTCTCTCTCGTGTCAAAGATGTGCAGGGAAACCGCCCGGATGGCGGCGCGACATGTCCCCCTTACCCCCTTGGGGGGCTGCCGGTATGGACGGACGGGCTGGACCAGCCACCAGCGCGTCCGTCCAGCCGGCGATTCGGTCCAGGGCTTGGTCTCGCACTGGTTGGTGTCTCCTCTTGGAGCTGGCCGTGGGCGCGGCGCAACCGGGTTAGCGCCTTGGGATCATGCCGATTCGTGAACCCTCGCGGCACTGCCGACAAGTTGCCGACGAGACGCCTCCTCACGACCCACAACAGCCGAGGACGAGGCAGCATCGAGTCCAATCGGTAACTCGGACTGTGCAGCGCAATGGCGCACGGGACGCTCCGGCCCAGCACCGCCGCCTGACGACTGCAAAACCTCCATCAGCGGTTCGACTCCGCTCGCCGCCTCCAATCTTTCTCCTGCAAATGGGCACTTTCTTGTGGCCGCCTCCTGCCCATTTCCTTCCGAATCGGCAGTGAGAAGAGGCCCGCCGCCCGCCGTCAGCTACGCTGCTCGCCGATGAAGAGAGTCATCCTCCACTCCGGCACAACGGAGTACTCATGCACGGTTGGGCATATTCCATCTATGTGGCGCGGCGCGTCGACGCCGTGCCGACCGAGGGGTGAAGGGGGCGAGCGTCATGGCATCCGCTCGGACTTTCAAGGTGGGCCCGCGTGCGCTGCAGGCGGGCGACGGCGGCCTGCTGACGGCCGCAGCGATCGCAATCGTCGTGGGGCTGCCGGCGTTGCTTGTGCACACCTTTGGCGGGTGGGGCGTCCTCGTGGTCGCAGCCGTGCTCCTCGCACCCTTGCTCGCGTGGTCGCTGTACGGCCGTCACGTCGACGTCACGGCCACGCTTGGGGCGATCCTGGGCTTCATCGTCGGCGCGGTCGTCGCGTTCCTCGCCGTCGGCGCGCTGGGCAGCCTCTTGGGCATGTCCCAAGAGAACCTCTCATGGACAGCCGTGACGGTCGTCGTCGCGGCGTCCCTCGCCGTGGCCGTGTGGCTCACCGTCGACGCGCTGCGTGACCTCTCGCCGCGCCGGCGTGAGCACGTGCGGCTCGACATCCTCCGTCTGCTCGCGACCGTCGCCTACGCCGCCTTCGTCGTGGGCTGGATCGTCTGGGCGAGGGGACTCACGCCCGATCAAGACAGGGTGGAGGCTCTCGCACTCCTCTATCTACCTGGCGCCATGGGCGCGGCGGCTGTGACGGGCGCCGACTTGCTGGTCAGACGTCATGAGCGGCGGAGCCACGGGCATCTGGTCTCGGGCGCGTGAGCGGATCAGCGCCTCCGCCAGAGTCGCGGCGGCGCAGGAGATTTCGGGAGGGAGTTCGTGCTCACGCCGGCTCCGGCGGTACGGGCAAGCGTCTGACAGGAGGAACGCATGAAGCGCATCGCAGTGCTCATACCCATCGTTGCCGTCGCTGTACTGCTGGCGAAGTGGCTGGGACCGCGTGCCGGCCAGTTCGACTTCGCGTCGCGGATCGCGGCGATGCCGGACAGCGCTCCGCCGAAGTGGATCTTCAACAACGTCACGGCGATCCGAGCGAACACCGACCAGATCCTCGATCTGCTCCAGCGGCAGGCAACCGCCGAGCCGGAGCATCCCGCCCCAGCCGTGCCGGGGGGCTAAGCGTGGCGGATGCAGCGGCACCCGCGGGACGGACACCACCCGGCACCGTCGTGTTCGCTCGGCGCGGACGGCTGATTTAGCGCTTCGACCCGGCCGGGGGCCTCGAGTTCCGCCACCTCCGGATGCGGCACATGGCAGCGGAGGCTCTAAGCTCCTGTGACCCTTGCAGGTTGACCGGGGCGACGCCTACAGTCCTGCCGGAGAGCCATCGCGGAATGAAGTGAGCCGACAGTGTCCTCACCACCGTACGGTGAGCGACTGGAACACCTAGTCACTTCGGCGCCGTGCTGCGACTTGCGAACGCCAGCATCCTCCGGCTTTCGTCTTTGGGGCTGAATTCGACCATCTCACAATCTTCTTCCATCACCGGAATATGACCCGGGGCCAAATAGTAGGCTTCCCCTGCCGTGATGACTTCTTCGTGGTTGGCGTATTTCACTCGCATTCTGCCGTTAAGCAGGTAGCCCCAGTGGGACACTCGCAACCGTGGCAACCCGGGAAGTATAGGCACCGCGCGCGATCGAGCAGCGACGGTGCGGCACACAGTTCACGCGCGCGCAATCCGCTCACCCCTCTTACATATGGCATTATCTCAGCAATATGGAAAGGTAGAGGATGATAGTCAAGAAATATCTCATAATCATGGTAACTAATGACGACTTCATGGCAAAAGAATTGACATACTCCACTCTACGCGTACAAGCACCCACAGTGCAACTCCCTTCTGCAGGTCTGCGCCGGCCATCGCCGCGAATCGATGCGAAGAGACAGAAACCGCCCCAGCGTCTCGAGCTCGACGAGCTCGACCTGCAGATCATCAGCCTGCTGCAGGAAGACGGTCGTCGCTCGCACGCCGACATGCGCGCATTGTCGGCAAGTCGATGCAGACGGTACGCAACCGGCTGGACCGCCTCTTACGCGGCTGTTCTCGACATCATGCGTACTCAACCCGCCGCCCTAGCCTGGAGAGAGAGGTCGTCATCGGCTGAAAGTCAGGCCGACAGCCTGAGGTCGTCGCCGACAGGCTTGCGGCGCTGACAGCGTCTCGACGTGCCTGCCTCGCGGGAGCATCGACATCCTCATCGAGTGCATGTCAAGACGATGAGACCTCTTCATTCATCACGAACGTCCTGCGAATTGAGAATACAAGGGTTAGAACCTGATCCGTCCTGCATACGCAGAAGTACAACTACACATGGCGAACCCGCTGAGCGGTCGCCAGGTGTCCTCAGATGACGACGGTGCGACGAGGCCACAGACAAACCGCCGATGATGGCGCGTGCGTCCCCGCCGTGGTGCGCGCAGCTACTGGCTCTTGAAGCCCTGCGCATCGACCCTCCCCGTGCCCTCCGCTCGCTGAGGAGACGGACGCCGACGTCTGCGTCGTGGGCGGCGGCTTCGCGGGCCTCTGGACTGCCTACGAACTGAGCGAGCGCCGGCCGGATCTCGGCATCACGCTTCTTGAGGCGGACGTGTGTGGCGCCGGCGGGAGCGGCTCCAACGGCGGCTTCTTCTCGCCGTCGTGGATCGGGGTCGCCTCCCTCTGCCACCATCTCGGCGAGGAGCAGGGGATCGAGTACGCCGCGGCGCTGCAGACGAGGTGCCGGGCCTTGAGGCGTGGACTGCACGGCATCACGCCGCGATCGGCCTGCACTCGAACGGCATCTTGTACGCGAAGACCGTGGAATGGCAGGAGGATCCGGGCGACGAGGATCTGCGCCTGTTGGAGAAGCACGGGCTCGCCGGCCGGCTGCGGGTCGTCGATGCCGCCGCGGCGCGGCAGGTCGCCGACTCGCCGCGTTTCTGCGGCGGCGTCGTGACCGACGACCTCGCCGTGATCCAGCCGGCAAGCCTGGCGCGCGAGCTTCGCCGCGTGCTTCTCGAGCGCGGCGTGTGGATTTGCGAAGGCACTCCCATGACCGCTTTCACGCCGGGCCGCCCGGCGCGTGTGGAGACGCCGGGCGGCTACGTCTCGGCACGGCGTGTCGTGCTGGCAAACGGGGCGTGGGCAGCGTCCCGGCCGCACTTCCGTCGCGCCTTCGCCGTCTGCACGAACGCAATGGTCGTGACGAACCGATCCCGGAGCTGATCGCGCAGATCGGGTGGACGTCGAGCGCCGCTCGCTGACGTCCGGGAGCTGGCGGCGTACCTTCGCACCACCGACGACGGGCGTATCGCCGTCGGCGGAGGCGCCATGGGCGCGGTCTTCGCGGGCCGCATCGCCGCGCCCGACCCGTCCTCGGCACGGATGGCCGAGGTCGCGGCCCGCTGCTTGATCTGGCTGTTCCCGCAACTCGACGGCGTCCGTGTCGATGCCGCCTGGAGCGGCCCGATGGACCTGACGCCGTCGGGACTCCCGTTCTTCGAGAGCTCTCCGGACGGCAGCGTGCATGCCGGGCTCGGGTTTTCAGGGCACGGACTGGCTGCCACCAGGCTCGGCGGCCGCATCCTCGCCTCGCTCGTCCTCGGCGAGGACGACCGCTGGAGCCGCATGCCGGTCGTTGGCCCGCCGCGGGCCAAGCTACCGCCGGAGCCGCTGCGCTGGCCGATGGTGCGGACCGTCGCTTGGGCTGGCGAGACCGGCGACCGCGCCGCGGAGCGAGGCCGTCGACCCGGCCTCGTCCGCGCGGCGATCATGCGAACCTTCGAAGCGTACGCGCGTCATGCCGGGAGCGCCTCCCCCCGCGGGCGCCGAAAGGAGCATCTATGAGGCACGTGTACAGTGGTCGCTGCCGCAGCCACGCTGGAGGTCTCGGAGGAGGCCGTGTCGTCTCGGCAGCCGTCGCGCTCGCCCTCCTGCTCTTCGCGTGCGGCTCGGCGGCCGCGTCCCCGGCCGCGTCCCCCAGCGCGTCGCCCGGCGCCGCGTCCATCCTGCGCGTCGGGTGGGTCCAGGAGCCGGACAGCCTGAACCCCTTCGTCGGCTGGCAGGCCACTTCGTACCAGCTCTACCACATGAACTACGACTTCCTCACCAGCCTGGACGCAAAGACGCTGCAGCCGCGCCCGGAGCTGGCTACGAAGTGGTCCGTGTCCCCCGACGGCACCGTGTGGACCTTCACCATCCGCAGCGGGGTGAAGTGGCAGGACGGCGTACCGCTCACGGCCAGAGACGTCGCCTTCACGTTCAACTACCAGCTCGATAACAACCTCTGGAACCTCGCCTCGTACACCGACGGGATCACGAAGGCCGTGGCGGTCGACGACGTCACCGTGAAGATCTACACCACGGCGCCTAAGGCGAACATGCTGCAGATGATCGTGCCGATCATCCCGGAGCACATCTGGAGCAAGGTCAGCGGCAAGGCGGCGAGGACGACGTTCCAGAACAACCCCCCGGTGATCGGCAGCGGGCCGTTCCAGGTCGTCGAGTGGCAGAAGGGCAAGTTCGTGCGCCTCGTCGCCAACAAGGACTACTGGGCCGGCGCTCCCAAGGTGGACGAGGTCATCTTCCAGACATATTCGAACCCCAGCTCGATGGTCAGCGACCTCGAGTCGGGCGCGCTCGCCGGCGCGATCGACGTACCGATGGCGCAGTTCGCCTCCGTCTCCACCCGGCCTGGTTTCTCCGGCGTCGAGGGCGCGCTCTGGCGCTTCAGCCAACTTGCGATGAACTGCTACGACAGCCCGGACTCGAAGGGCAATCCGGTGCTCCTCGACCAGCGCTTCCGGCAGGCCGTCAACTGGGCCGTTGACCGCGAGAAAGTGGTCGCGCTGGCCTACAGCGGATACGCCACGGTCGGCTCGACGCTCATGGTGCCGTACTCGCCGTATCACTTGCAGCCACCGGCCGCGACGGCGTTCAGGTACGACCCGGCCACAGCGAGGCAGATCCTCGACGCCGCCGGCTACGGCGATGTGAACGGAGACGGTTACCGCGAGACTCCTGCCGGCAAGAAGCTGGACCTGCGCCTCGCCGCGACGACCGACTCCGTCGAGGACCAGACGGCAGCCAAGCTGATCGCAGGCTGGCTCAAGGACGTGGGCATCAAGGTGACCTATCAGGTCATTGACCCCAGCGCGTTCGGCGACATGCAACTCAACTGGGAGGCCGACACCTTCGCGCCCGACTGGGACATGTGCGTGTGGTACTGGACCGCGGAGCCCGACCCCAACTACATCCTCGGCCTGTTTACGCCGAAGCAGATCGGCACTGGCAGCGACTGCAACTGGACGAGCCCAGAGTACACGAGGCTCTTCCAGCAGCAGTCTCGGACCCTCGACCAGACGAAGCGCATCGAGATCGTCAGGCAGATGCAGCAGCTCTTCTACGACGCCGCGCCCTATGCCATCCTCGCCTACCCCGACTCGCTGCAGGCCTTCAACACCCGCGACTGGGCGGGCTGGGTCGAAGTGCCCAGCGATGCCCCGAGCGGCCAGCAAGGCTCGGTCCTCTACTGCTACTTCAACATAGACACCTACCGTCTCGTCCATCCCCTGACGGGGACGATGGGCACGGGCACCTCGTCCGGCAAAAGCGGCTCCACGACGGTGTTCGTCGTTGTCGGCGCTGTGGTGGTGCTCGGCGTTCTCGGCATCATCGCGATGCGGCGCCGGCGGCGCTCGGTGGAAAGGGAGTACTAACGACGGTGAAGGCGGGGTCGCCTCGCGTCCCGGCTCGTGCCGCCGATTGGGCCGGCGCGGGGTGGTGAGGGCCGTCGTTGCCAGCTGCGAGACGTGCCGGCAATCGACACGACGTCGAGCCGCCTTGAAGCGACTCGAGGTCGCATGCCCCGTCACCCCGTTGACAGAAGGACCGTAGCGAAAAGAAGCCGCCGGTGAGCCCCCATCGGCGGCTTCTCTGCCTCTTGGGCCGGGGATGGCGCCGACGTAGGGTCGCCGGCAAGAGACCGAGCTGATCCGCAAAGGCAGCCCCCTGGCCTTCAATCATCGCGTTGCCAGGCGGCTCACCTGCCGACGAACGGCCGATAAGACGCCTCAGCACGGCGCACCACAGCCGTGCAGCGCGCATCACGGAGGGCGGCCGGAAACCTGGACTTTGCAGCACAATCGCGTCCAGGCGACTACCGGCGCGCATGACCGCCTGACGACTGCAGAACCTTCATCAGCGGTTCGACTCCGCTCGCCGCCTCCAACTTCTCTCCGCGCATGGATGCCTACTCTGTGTGCATCGACACTCTTGACGGCCTAGATGCCGACATCCCGTCGAAGCTACTCGAATCGGGCTGAATGGACCATCGCGCCTGAGCGACGCGGACGTTCGGTCTCCGGCGTGACAAACGCTTGTCGCCGCGACGAACCGGGCGTACAAGTTTCGTCATACGGGACTCCCGACGACGGACCGGCGCGGGCGTCCGACGTGGTCACACGATGGGAGGGATCGGGACCATGAAACGTCTCGTTTGAGGACGTCCATCTGGGCTGCCACGCTGGCCGCTGGTCGTCGCCGCGGCTCTCGTGCTCGCCGCCTGCGGCGGCTCGGACACCGCAACGACTGGGACTGCGGCACCATCTCCGAGCGTCGCTGCCACCATCAGCAGTACGCCGACGCCGACTGGACCGGTACTTGGGCGCCTGGCGCGAAGCCCATCCCGGCCGCATCCATCCCTGCTCAGGAGGGCACTACAGAGGGCTTCCAGTCGAGCACGAACGGCTGGGAGTTCAAGCCAACGGTCGATATCCAAGTGACGCACCTCGGCTACTTCGACGACAGCGGGAACGGCCTGCGCCACCCGCATCCAGTGGGCATCTTCGATGTATCCACACAGAAGCTGCTGGTGAAGACCACCGTCGAGAAGAAGAGCTCGCTGGACGGGGCCTACCGCTTCACGAGGATCCAGCCCGTGACCCTCGCGGCGGGCGCGTCCTACGTGGTGGCCACCGTCTCCATACCCGCCCTTCGACCCCGAGGTCAACGGCCCGACGGGGCTGGTTTTCGCGCCCGAGATCGAGTACGTAGGCTACCGCGAGACGCTGACCGACGAGTTCGTCTACCCGCCGACCAACCCGAACGAGTTCATCACCGCCAACTTCAAGTACAAGCCGCTCTAGGTCACTTCGCGGGCGCCGTAGACCCGAGGTATGGCGGGCAGGGTCGTTCGTCTCGCCAGAGGCCCGCCACCCGTGAGGGCAGCGGGCCTCTTTTGCGACGGCCGACCGACTGCCGTCTAGGGGCCTCCGTCCACGCACAGAGCGTCCGGTCAGGTCCGAAAGCGGTCCACCCACCCGTTGTCCGGCGACGGTGACAAACGCTTGTCGCCACGACGAACCGGGCGTACAAGTTTCGTCATACGGGACTCCCGAGAGCGGACCGGCACGGGCGTCCGACGTGGTGGCGCGATGGGGGGGGATCGGAGTCATGAGACGCTCAAGCCTGAGGAAGTCCATCTGGGTTGCGACGCTCGCGCTGTTCATCGCTGCGGCTCTGGTGCTCGCAGCCTGCGGTGGCACAACTACCATTGCGTCTGACTCGCCTTCGAGCTCGCCCATCGCGGCGGTGGCCGTCAGCCCGACGCCCAGCCCCACTCCGGCGAGTGAAGGATGGTATCTCCGCATCTACAACGTCGATGAAGTGGGCAAGGCGTATGTCAACGGGGACCTTGTGAAGAAGGCCGGCTACCTCGACGACAGCGGGTGGATCGACATCACGGAATACGTGAAGAAGAACCGGTGGAAGGACAGCGATTCGATTCACCATGTACAACAAGGACTCGGGCTACACGTGGGGCTTCCAGATCGCCAAGGCGCCGGACGACCCCGACAGCCTGGTCTGGACTGCGGAGGAGGGCCTCGCGGGAAGCGTCGGGGCCAACGACAACGACCAGAAGAGCACAAACAGAGTCGTGTACGACAAGACCGTGCACCTGAAGGATCTGCCGACCGCCAGTCCCGCCCCGTGACATGCCGACAACCTACTGACTGGACGGCTCCGCATCCGGCACGGTGCGTCGCCGGGATCGCCACTCGTCATGCGCCCGAGGAGCCTTGTGACCGCCGCCCGCCTCACACAGAGGCCCGCCACCCGTGAGGGCAGCGGGCCACTTTGCTGGCCGGGGGAAGTCGCCGCCGATGCTCGCCGTCGCCCAAGAATCACCGGATTCCGGTGAAGACGGCGGCGCTCGCCACACCTACCGTAGAGGTGGTTGGTGACGGCGCCGCACAGAGGATGCGACGCCACGGCACAGGAGGTGCACCATGGCGCAGTTCGTCCTTCTCTTCAACATGACCCCGAAGGGACTTGCCGACCTCAAGGGCGCGCCGGCGCGGATCGACGCGGGCATCAAGGCGCTCGAGGCCGCGGGCGGGAAGATGGTCTGCTTCAGAGCCACGATGGGCGCCTACGACTACGTGGCGGTGGCAGAAGGTCCCAGCGACGAGGTCGCAGCCGTGACGGCGATGGCGCTGGCCGCTCAGGGCTATGTCACCACTCAGACGCTCCGCGCCTTCACGCCTGAGGAGTTCGCCGGCCTTGTGAGCCAGTTGCCCTGACGGCGCACGACAGCAGGAGGCCCGCCACCCGTGAGGGCAGCGGGCCTTCTTGCCTGAACGCTGGGGCCAACGCTTGTGGCCGCCGCCGAAGGCGCGCAGTATCAAGGTGCCCGTCGCAGATGCTCGGCATGGCGCAGCGCGACACGCTAGGGATGGATACCGGCGTGATGCGCTGGGGAAGCGACAAGGTAGGCACGTCTTGGACGGCTGACTTGTCAGCATTCTCCCGAGCTGCGGCGGGCGGCTCTCAGTTCAGCTGGCAGAGGCCCGCCACCCGTGAGGGCAGCGGGCCTCTTCTTTGACCGGCCACCGCTTCGGGGACTTTGTCCACACGCACCAAGCGCACCGACAGCATCTGTCACGTTCGCCGGCACCCAGAAATCACCGGATTCCGGTGATGACAGTGCGCCGCGAACGCCGCACACTGATGCATCGCAGGTCACGACACTGGGGAGGTAGCGCAATGAGAAAGGTACTGTTCATCACTCTGGCACTGCTCGTGCTCGCGCTGGCGGGGCCGGCTGCGGCGCAGTCCAAGAGCAACGCGCCGCTCAGGTGCCATACGGACCTCTCGGTCGCTCCTGACATCAACCCCATTGGCGACTGGTTCGGCCCCATCACGGGCGCCATCAACGGCGACATCGCCTACGTCGAGCGGGACGGCGGCGCACTCAGCCGGTACACCGGCAGGACCCAGCACTTCATCGAGGACTGGACCATCTACGTCGGCGGGTACGACGCTGACGCCGTCGCCCCCGTGACGATCAGCGGCTACCAGGTGGGCGTCTACAACTTCGTGAGCACCTACAGGTTCCAGGCCAACGGGCGGGTGACGGCCGCCTCGCCGCAGTACCAGTGGCTGGTCGGACACAAGACGAAGGCGATAGGCCTCACCTCTGCGCTGAACGAGGCCGGGCCGGTCTACATCACCGGCTACGCAGACATCTTCATCGCGGGACGGTGATCGGGTACCGAACGCACCCGGACATCTGATAGCAGGAGGCCCGCCCCCCGTGAGGGCAGCGGGCCTCATCCGCGACCGGCAAGTCGCCCGCGGCGTTGCCCACGCATCTGCCCACGGGACTGGCCTGACTCAACCTCGCGTCAGCGAGACGGGTGACGCCGAGGGCGCACAGCCTCCGCACATTTGCAGGCGTTCTGTGCAACTCAGGGGCGGCCACTGAGACAGCGGAACACTGCGGGATGGGACTGCAAGACCTCCATCAGCGGTTCGACTCCGCTCGCCGCCTCCAACTTCTGTCCTGTGCCTGGCCACCTTCTGGTGCCCGCTGCAGTCCCGCATTCCTGCGAAGCAGCATGGCTGCCTGCGTCTTGCCCAATGATGCCCTCCTGCTGCACCGTCCCTGCCGGCAGACCGGCCGTCCTCCCTGCGACTGGCCGGCCGCCGTTCGTGGACCGGCCCACACGCACAGAGGACGTCCGGCCACGCGAGATCGGCAGCCACGCTCCCGTCGGCCTGCAGGGGCGATAAACGCTTGTCGCCATGACGAACCGGGCGTACAAGTCTCGTCATACGGGACTCCCGAAGGCGGACTGACGCGGCGTCCGACGTGGTCACACGATGGGAGGGATCGGGGCCATGGAATCTCGTCTGAGGAAGATCATCTGGGCCGCCGCGCTGGCGGCGTTCGCCGCCGTAGCTCTGGTGCTCGCCGCCTGCGGCGGCTCGGACACCGCAACAACCGGGACTGCGGCACCGTCTCCGAGCGTCGCTGCCACCGTCAGCAGTACGCCGACGCCCACTCCGACCCACACGTGGACGCCGGGAGCCAAGCCCATCCCGGCCGCCACGTTCCCTCCCCCTGATGACGCGACCACCGACATCGGTGAGACTTCGCTCGGCTGGACCTTCAAGCCCACGGTCGACATCCAAGTGACGCACCTCGGCTACTTCGACGACGGCGGCAACGGGCTGCGCCACGCCCACCCCACGGGCATCTACGATATGGCGACGAAGAAGCTGCTCGTCAGAGGCATGGTCCAGCGGAACAGTCCACTGGAAGCGTGCTACCGTTTCGTCAAGGTCGCGCCGGTCACCCTGCGTGCTGGCAGGACGTACATCGTCGTCACCTACGCCATGGCGCCCTTCGACCCGGAGGTCAACTTCCCCAAGGGTCTGGTGTGGGCGGCCGAGACAGGCAACCGCGCGCAGGGGGAGGTGGACTTCTTCGAAGCCGACGAGGAGGCCGAGGGATTCGTCTACCCCACGCGCGAGTCGGGGTATCTTTTCATGACCCCCAACTTCAAGTTCCGCCCGGTGTCGGTCGCCTCGCCCACGCCTTAGGTTGAGTGCCCGGGTCCCGGCCGCCTTCTTCGCACCGAGGCCCGCTACCCGTGACGGCGGTGGGCCTCTTCACGAGCCTCTCTAGAGGCCGACCACCGAGGCTGCGTTGCTGCGGAACAGACTGCCGCCGCGTATGTAGCGCCTGACCATGACCGTGGAACGGCGTCCCGTCTGCCGCATGATGTCGCGTTCCTCGGCGCCGGCACGGGCCGCCGCCGTGGCGAACCCAGTCCGCAGATATCGGCCGGGCTGCCCACCGATCTGCGCACCGATCTGCCCACGGGACTGGCCCGCCCCAATCTCGCGCCTGCGAGACGGGTGACGCCGAGAGCGCACAGCCTCCGCTCATTTGCAGGCGTTCTGTGCAACTCACGGGCAGCCACTGGGACAGCAGAACACTGCGGGATGGAACTGCAAAACCTCCATCAGCGGTTCGACTCCGCTCGCCGCCTCCAACTTCTCTCCGCGTGTGGCCCCGATGAACACGAGGGCGCGTTGACCGGGGAGTACCATGCTTGTGGGAGGCGTTGACCCGTCGGCGGCACGTACGCGGCCACCACGCACCGGCGGTGAGCCACTGGTGAGACCGGCCCGCGAGGCCGGTCTCCGCGCTTCTCGGGGTACTCCCCGGAGCCGGAGCCAGAAAGGGGCGGGAGTCATGTCTGGGGTACTCTCGACATCGAAGTGGAAACGGACGTGGTGGTTCCTGCTGCTGGCCGCCGTGTCGGTCCTCGCGTTCGTCCTCGGCGCAACCATCAGCGACCAATCCAGCACGGGTACTACCGCCGTCGGGTCCCTAATCGCCTTCGGCGGCGTTCTTGGACTTGCGGTGGGCATCATCGGCGCCGTGGTCACATTCGTCATGACCCTGTTGCGGCATCATTCACCGCCGGCGAAGCCGGTGGCCTGACCAGCGCATCAGCCTGACGCGCACGGGCCGCCCGCGATAGCCGCGTGACGTCGCAACCAGTTCACGACGGTATCGGCCGCGTCGCCCACGCCATTGCGCGCGGAATGGTCGCGTCCATACCGCTCACTCTGCGCGGAGGCCCGCCGCCCGTGAGGGCGGCGGGCCCCTTCTGCGGCCGGCCACCGTTTCGGGGACTTTGCCCACACGCACAGAGCATCGACTGCGATCTGTCACGCTCATCGGCACGCAAGAATCACCGGATTCCGGTGATGACGGGGCCGCCCGACGCTTCGATGATGATCTCGTAGTCCGAGTGCCGAAGATCGGAGGGCGTCATGACGAAGCTGCTGTTCCTGCTGTGTTGCGCCTTGCTGTTGCTCCTGGCGAGCGCGGCGCCCGCGCTGGCCGACTTCTACTACCAGGTGGGTCCCGACGGAAGCGTCAGCTGGGTGGATGATGCGACCATGACGTGGGGGCCCGCGAAGAGCGTGCCCGCGACGGCGAGGGCCGACGTCAGGGTCGGCTCCTCCTGGGTCGCCATCACTCGTGGCGGCATCATCAATCAGTCGGAGAGCATGTTGATCAAGCTCGAGGTCACGAGAGTGTCTCCGCGGCCGGCGTTGGTGATCAAGACGGTCGATGCCTCCACGTGCCAGAGCTACTGGGGCGCCCCATATCTCTGGAACGCCTGGATGACCGACCATCCCGAAATGATGGTCGCTCCCTACAACGGCAGCCAAGCGGGGGTGTGGGGCAGGGACTGGCTCGTCCCGATGCCGCCGCTCGCGCGCGGCACCTACAAGGTGTCCTACAGCGACAAGTTCCCGCGCACGATGGCCGACCCGCTGTTCGCCCATCCGTGGGAGTACCAGCTCGTGCCTCCGCACGACTGGACCAGTTGGGACGACGTGACCTTCGTGGTCAAGTGATGCGTCGGCCGCCGAGTGCGGCTTGGGCGGCGCTACCGATCGAGACGTGTGCTGAGCGCAGCCTCTCGCAGGCGGCCCGGCCTCTCTGATCGGAACCCGGCCGCCAGCTTCCCGAAGAGGCCCGCTACCCGTGAGGGCGGCGGGCCTCTTTCGCGGCCGGCCTGCTGCCCACGGATCTGCCCACGGGACTGGCCTGACTCAACCTCGCGTCTGCGAGACGGGTGACGCCGAGAGCGCACAGCCTCCGCCCATTTGCAGGCGCTCCACGCACCTCATGGGCAGCCACCGAGACAGCAGAACACCGCGGGGTGGAACTGCAGCACCTCCGTCAGTGGTATCAAAGCCCGTGGGCCTGACGCCTACTCCTTCTCAAGGGAGACGGTCTTGGCGACCCAGGTCGTGTTCTCCCAGTAGTCCTCCGAGGGCACGATCCAAGCCGGACGAGCCTCGTACGTGAAGTCCGGGATCGTCGGCAGCCCGAGGGTCTGAGCCATCACGCGCAGCTTGAGCGAGTGACCACGTGTCTTCACGGACAGGTTGTAGCCCTCCGCGGGCGGAGCCCAGTAGGCGGTCCAGCCGTCGGACTTCAGAGGCTTGGCGTCCACGTAGTACGTGACCGGTCTCGCCTTTGGCACGGTGCTGACGTAGATCGACCACGTCCCCGGGGCCGGTACGATTCGCAGACGGAAGATGCCGGAAGCCGTCGTGGGCAGTACTTCCACAGTCGGCGCAGCGAGATCGGCCCGAGGAGCCTGCGCCTTGTAGGACGACGTGACCTCAGGCCAGATGTCACTGCAGTCACCGCCGGCGTCCGCCTCCTGGAAGAACTGCTCCGTCCAGGGATCCAGCTCGTACCACGAGACCCAGTAGGCCTTGCCCGTGTCCGCGCTCAGGGCATACGTGACGCCGTCGGGGAGCGGGCGCTGGGGCGTGTAGGCCGACGTGAGATGCCCGGCGACGAGGAAGGCCACGGCGACGACTCCCATGAGGACCGGGAGCCACCACTTGCGCGGCCGTGCGACGATCGCAAGATGCGGCGCCAGCAGCCCGACCAGCAGACCCGCGAAGAGCAAGACGATCCAGAAGTCCGGCGGGAACAGCGCCAGGTAGAACAAGGGGACCATCAGCGCGAAGGCAGGGACTGCATACAGCACCAGCCAGCCGATCCTCCAGGCCGTCGCGGAGCCTCGGTGGCGCAGGGCGAACCATCCCGATACGCCGATGCCGGCGAACAGCAACGGCCAAGTGACGACGTAGGAGGCGCCTGGCACCCAGATGCCGAAGATCACGGCCAACGCCAGCCACACCGACAGACCTCCCAGCGCCAGTTCCGCCGTCCGGATCCGGGTGCGAAAGCCGATGTGGAGCAGCGCGCCCAGCCCCACGCCGAGCGCCAGGAAGGCGAGCCAGTAGTAGAGGGCGTTGAAGATGTCACCGCCCCACTTCGTGTACTGCGGATAGATGGTCGTTATCAGGCGCCAGAGCAGGAAGCCCATCGCGGCCATGGCTGCCATGACGATGAGCGAGGCCAACACCCCCAGGAGGATGCCCCGCACCGAGACCTGCCCCCAGCGCAGCCCGAACACCAGCGCGCAGGCCCACGCCAGGGCTGCCAGGATCGCCAGCGGAATGACCCAGCTGGTCGGGTAGACGACCATGAGGTGGTTCCCGACCGCGTTGAAATAGACGGCCGCACCGTGATGCGCAACGGTGAGATCGAGACTCCCGAAGCGGCGAGCGAACGCAAGGGCGTACGTCCCCTGGTGTTGCAGGGAGTCCAGGTGCACGTGTGCAGGATCCTCCAGCACGCTGACGTGATAGATGGGGCCGCCATCGGAGCTGGCCAGGAAGCCTGGAATGCCGGCAGTCTTGAAGACTGTGGTGAAGTCGTTGGCTCCACCGGTCGGGAACACGCGGTCGAAGTCCGGAATGAAGGAGGTGGCGTAGGCGTTTGGGGCAGCGCCGGTCAACTCTGAGATCAGCCACTCGCTGTCAGGGCTGACGTCGTTGATCCTGACTGCGCCGCCGGTCAGGCCCTCGCAATCCACGTTGAGTGCGACGCCGACGTCCTTCGCCCAGGGGTGCTCCCGGACGAAGGCCTCCGAGCCCATCACCCACTCTTCCTCTCCATCGGTGAACAGGAAGATGACGTCGTTCGCCGGCGACGGGCCTCCGGCCGTCAGGGCACGGGCGGTCTCCAGCAGGGTGGCGCAGCCCGAGGCGTCATCGGCTGCCCCGGGCCCGGTCGGCACGGAGTCGTAGTGCGCCATCAGAAGGACGGCCTTCCCTCCGCTTTCGGAGCCACGCAGCCGGGCGAGGACGTTCTCCACGTGTGTCACGTCCTTGAGGTTCTCGGGATTGACCCCAAGCGACCGCTGCACCTGGGTCTCGAGCCCGAGCTGCTTCAGCTGAGCGATGAGGTACGCCTCCGCCTCGGCGTGCGCCGGCGTGCCGACCGCGTGGGATCGTGCGGCCAGCGACCGGATGTGGGCCATGGCCCGCGCCGCGGAGTACTGGTCCACCGGTGCGCTCTCCGGCAGCGGAGTGGGCAGCGTGATCGCGAGGATGGACAGCACGGCCACGCCCAGAAGACACAGGAACAGGATGACCCCTGGTACGAGGCTGGTCATGCCATCTTCGGGCTCGGACGGACGGCGAGGGAGGATCCTGTTCGCCCTCGCCTTCCAGCGCATCCACCGCCCGCGGCTTTCGCCCGCCGCACTCTCGACCTGTCCCGGCGGCGGGTCGGTGGACCTCATCACCAGGCCGCCCTCGTCTGATGGAGTGGGAGAGTTCTCGGAAGTCGGTTCGTCGCTCATGAGGTGCCCCCTCTCGCGCGATGTCACAGGTAACGCTACGGGCGATGGATGGCGTTGTCTTCACCGGAATCCAGTGATTCCTGGGCGACGGTGAGCGTGGCGGTGGGCAGGACTGCCGACATGCCGCCTGACGAGACGCACTGTCCCTCGGCGATGCGTTGTCGCGTTGCCCGTGACCAGGAGTCGGAGTCGTCCTTTGGGCATGCGACCGGGGCCGGCTGACGCCGGCCCCGGTCGCCAAGTGCGCCGGCACTCGGGGAGCAGATCTCAGCGAGCAGGGGCGCCCCCGTGAGCCGGCGTCCTGAAGGCGGGCGCGCCCTGGGCGTGCGGCCTGCGGGTGTGGCCGGCTTCGTCCTCGCGCTCGCCACCCTCCTCGACCGGCGGCTGCTCGCCGACCGGCGGCTGAGGTCCCTCGACGCTGATGTTCGGCAGCCACTCGAGCCAGCGCGGCAGGTACCAGTTCCAGGAGCCGAGCAGCTCCATGCCGGCCGGCACGATGATCGTGCGGACCACGGTCGCGTCCAGGAAGATCGCGACGGCGAGGCCGAAGCCCATCTGCTGGAACATGGCCAGCTCGCCCGTCGCCATGCCGCCGAAGACGCAGACCATGATCGCGGCGGCGCCGGTGATGATCCCGGCCGTGCGGCCGATGCCGTGGGCCACGGCCTCGCGGGTGTCGCCGGTACGGTCGAAGCGTTCCTTGATGCGCGTGAGCAGGAACACCTGGTAGTCCATCGAGAGTCCGAAGAGGAGGCTGAAGAGGAACAGCGGCACCCACGCCTCGATGCTGTCGACCTGCTGGAAGCCGAGCAGATGGGCGCCGACGCCCTTCTGGAAGACCAGCACGAGGAGGCCGTAGGCCGCGCCGACCGAGAGCAGGTTCATCAGGATCGCCTTGGCCGGGATGACCACGGAGCGGAAGGCGAGCAGCAGGAGCACGAAGCTGAGGCTCAGGACCACGGCCAGGGCGATCGGCAGCCAGCGATCGAAGAAGTCGAGGTAGTCGACCACGCCGGCCGTGGTGCCCGCGACGTACACGTGCGAGGCGGTGGCGCCGAAGGCGGCGGGCACGACGCTGTCACGCAGGCGCTTGACGACGTCCTGCGTGTCGGCGCTGGCGGGGTCGCCGGCGAGCGGCGCGGAGAGCACGGTCAGGTCGCCGGCCTTGCTCACCGCGACCTGCGCCGGCCCGAAGCGGCGGTCGGCCTCGACTGCGGCCTGCAGACGCGCGACGCCGGCCTTGACGGCGGCGGAACCGGCCGGCCCGTCGACGACGATCTGGACCGGGTCGGCCTTGCCGAGCGAGAAGTCGCGGCCCAGGGTGTCCCAGCCCTGCTTGGCGTACTGGTCGTCGGGGTAGCCCGCCGCTGTCGCGGCGGTGCTGCCGGTCTGCATGAAGACGATGGGCGAGGCGGCCAGGAGGAGCAGGGTCACGGCGGCCACCAGCCAGATCACCGGCCGCCGCATGACGCTGTGCGAGAGGCGCTCCCAGACGCCGCCGTGGCCGCTGGCGCGGCGCGTGCCGAGCCGGCTCAGGAGCGGCACGCGCGCGGCGTTGACGCGGTCGCCGAGCAGGCCCAGCAGCGCGGGCAGCAGCGTGAGCGAGGTGAGCAGCGTGGTGAAGACGACCAGCATCGCGCCGATGCCCATGCTGATGGTGAGGTCGATGGGGACGACGACCATGCCGAGCATGGCGAGGATGACGGTCATGCCGCTGAAGAAGATGGCCCGGTTGGCGCTGGCGCCGGTGGCGGCGATGGCCTCGATCTTCTCCAGGCCGCGGGCACGCTCTTCGCGATAGCGGCTGAGGATGAACAGCGTGTAGTCGATGCCGACGGCGAGGCCCATCGTCGTGAGGATATTGAGCACGAAGGTGTTCATGGGGTAGAGCTGCCCGAGCAGGGCCGTGAGCGCGAGCGCCAGGATGATGCTCACGACGCTGAGCATCAGCGGCATGAACGCGGCCAGCAGGGCGCCGAAGACCGCGACCAGCACGATCAGCGCGACCGGCACGCCGAAGACCTCGGTCTTCTGCATGTCGCTCTCGGCGAGCCGGTTGCCCATCTGCTTCAGGCTGGCGGCGCCCGTCTGCTGCACGGTGAAGTCCCCATCTTGGCCGGCGGTGACGACGGCGTGCAGCGCGTCGACGTTGGCGATGGCCGCGTTCAGGTCACCGGCCAGGATCACCGGGACGAGCATCACGTGGCCGTCCTCGGAGACCAGCGTCGGATCCTCGGTCTGGTAGAAGGTGGCCACGCCCTCGACGACGCCGCTGCCGAGTCCATCGATCTCGCTCGCGAGCCCCGTCACGTAGGCCTTGAAGGCGGCGTCTTCGGCCGTGTAAGCGGCGGACCGGACGATCACGAACTCGGTCGTCTTCTGCGGGCCGGTGATGCGATCCTCGATGAGGCGCTGGGCGATCGTGCTGTCGGGCTGGCGGCCGTGCTGCTTCATCTCGGAGGTGAGGCCGCCGCCGAGCAGCGAGCTCACGCCGAGGACGGCGGCGATGATGATCGCCAGCCACATGCCCATGGTGCGCCACGGGTGGCTGGCGCTGCTGCGAGCGAGACGCTCGGTGAACGAGGCGGTGCGGCCGTCCGGCCTGGCCTTGTGGTGGGTTCCATCGGGTCTCTCCCGTCCGGTCGCGAGCCCTCTCTGGTCGGGGCTCTCTATGGACATGAGTGGCCCTAGGCGACGGCTTGTGACAACTCCAGCCAGTAATCTTTGGGCGGCAGCACCTGTTCGGATTCCTTGATGACGCGCGCCTGGTGCCTGGTCTTCCGCAGGCGCGCGTATTCGGCGGGCAGGTCGACGTCCTGCACCCGCCGGCGCATGCGGCAGCGGCAGGCGCCCGTCGGGTTGGCGAGGGCGCAGTGCCCGCTCATGAAGCGGTTCAGCTTACGGCGCGCCCGCGACACCATCTGGCGCGCGGCCTCCGGCTGGACCTCGAGCACCCGGGCGACGTCGTCGTAGTCCAGCTCGGCGACCTCGCGCAGCAGATAGGCCAGGCGCACGTCGGGGTCCAGGCACTGGAGCATCCCGGAGATGCACAGGTCGCACATCTCGCGCACCCACAGGTCGTGGTCGAGGTCGGGGGTGTCCGGGGGGTCGAGCTCCCCCGGGGCTTCGTACGCCGCACTGAGGAAGCGCACGTTCTGGGTGCGACGGGCCTGCGCATAGCGGCCGACCACGCGCCGCGCGATGGTGTAGATCCAGGTCGACAGGGACGAGTCGCCGCGGAAGCCGGGCAGCCCCTCGAGGACGGCGATCCACACCTCCTGCGCCGCCTCGCGCGCCGCATCCTGGTCCTGCGTCATGCGCCAGCAGATCGAGGAGACGAGGCGCCCGTACTGCTCCACCACGGCGGCGGGCTGGGGCGGCGCAAGGGTCGGCTGCGAGAGTGTGGCCACGCGGACCTCACGACGGGACGGCGGACGCCAGGATTCTAGCAGCGCGGTCCAGGGAAGCGGCCGTTGAAGGTTGCAGGCTGGAGTCGTGGCCGAGCGACGTCGAGGGCCATCCGATCGGCCTCACGCTTCTCGTCGCTGCCCAGGCGTGGGTCGGTGATAGGCTCGTTTGGTCGTCTCTCGCGGTCTTCATCGGGCCTGAGATCCTCGTCGGCGCCGTGAGGAGAGAAGACCGGACGAGACGGGAGGACTTCCGCTCACCGATCGGAGGAGGCGCATCGTGACCGAGACGGCAGGCCGGGACGGACCCGGCACGGCGGGCGCGGCCTGGACCTTTCCGGAGATGGGGCCGCGGGGAGAGGGGTGGGTGGCGGTGCAGGTCCTGCTCCTTGCCGCCATGGTCGCGGCTGGGATGCGCGGGCGGCGATGGCCCGCCAGGACCCGCGGTCTGCGTCTGTTGATCGCCGGCCCGACCGCGCTGGCCGGCACCTATCTGTTCGCAGGCGGGGCAGGCGGACTCGGCACGCAGCTCACGCCCTTTCCCAAGCCCGTCCCGGAGGCGAGCCTGAGGCGGGACGGCGCGTACGGGCTCGTCCGCCATCCCATCTACGGCGGGGTACTCCTTCTCGCCCTGGCCTGGTCGCTTGCGTCGTCGCCCGTCGTGCTGGCTCCGTGGGGCGCCGGCGCGCTGTTCCTGGACGCCAAGCGTCGCCGGGAGGAGGCCTGGCTGAGCGAGGAGCACCCCGAGTACGAGGCGTATCGCCAGGAGGTACGACACAGCCTGGTGCCCTTCGTGTGGTAGGCGGCCGGCAACTGCGCAGTTGCTTGCACGAGTTGACGCCGACGGATCGCCGACAAGACGCCGCGCCTCGGCGCACCACGCCGTACCGCGATAGTCTCGGCGGGGTCGGGTCGCCCGGACGCTCCGGCGTCATGGCTTCCGTGCGCTCGCCCAGGACCACGAAGAGGTGAGGTGAAGGTGGGACGGGACCTGCAGGCTTCGCTGCCCCTGATCGAGGCGCGCGGAACGCATCGGGAGATCGGGCGCCAGGTGGGCGAGGCGGGGCGCGAACCTATCCGGCGCTCGGTCGCCTACTACGAGGAGCACATCGAGTGGCTCGCGGGGATGTCGTTCGCGGCAGCCGAAGCACGTGCACTGCCGCTTCTACGGCACGCCGAACGCGAGCTTCCACAGTACGTCGACGAGCTCGCCGGCATGGCCGAGGGCGCGGGCGTGCCGTTCGAGAAGCTCCTCGTGCTGAACTGCGGCGAGGAGATCCTCTGTGCCGCGGAGCCGGGCGCCGCGGGGCCGGGCGCGACCGCGCCGCTGCGGCCTCCGGACCGGTGCACCTGTCTCGCACTGAACGCTCAGGGGCGCACGGTCGTCGGGCACAACGAAGACTGGATCGAGGCCGACGTCGAGAACATGGTGCTGCTCTCACTGACGGTGCCCGACGGCACGCGCATCCTCTCGCTGACCGGAGCCGCCTACCTGCCCATGTGCGGCGTGAACTCGCACGGGATCGCCTTCTACGGCAACACGCTCTACGCACGTGACGAGCGCCCCGGGATGCCCAACTCCTTCAAGCATCGCTGGCTGCTCGAGGCGGCCATGCGCGCGGAGGCGGACGCACGCGCCTGCATGCGTGGGCGCGCCCGCGGTTCCAACCACCTCAACGCCGAGGCCGGCGGCGCCATCTGGGACCTCGAGGTCTCGTCCGAGCGCGCGGTGACCATCGAGGCCGACGGCTGGCTGGTGCACACCAACCACTTCACGGCCGCCGAGATGCAGGACGTCGAACGCTCCGAATCCGCGGGATCGCGGCTGCGGTTGGAGCGCGGGCGCGAGCTGACGGCGGCGGGCATGGCTACCGGCGACGACCCGTTCGCCATCGTCGCCGGCGTCCTCCGGGATCACGTCAACGCGCCGACCTCGATCTGCGCTCATCCCGTGCCGGACGATCCGCACGACGGCCCTACGACGGGCAGCGTGATCATCGAACTGGAAGAGCGCCGCATGCACGTCTGCGCGGGGCGGCCGTGCGAGAACACCTACCGGGTCGTGGCGCTGGACTGACGTTCCAAACGACGGAGGGGGCCGACCGGCCCCCTCCGTCGTCGCCTCGGGTGTGCGTCGGCGCTAGTTGCTGAAGTAGTTCTCGAAGATCGCCTGGACGATCGTCGAGTCGAAGGAGAAGAACGCCGGCGCGTAGTCGCTCCAGTGCTCGAACGGGTCGGCGCCCATGCCGGCGCAGTAGTAGATGTAGCCGTCGCCGGTCCGCCGGTCGAACAGCATGTTGCTGATCATGCCGTAGGCCTCGCCCAGGTGACCCTGCCAGTGCGGGCTGTCGGGCGTGGGGAGGAGCCGGTCGCCGACGTCCGGGTCGTTCTTGAGGATCTGCACGCCGAGACCCCACTCCGCGCACCAGCCCTGGGTGTCGCCGTTGTTGGCGGCCGCGTCATAGGTCCACTCGGGCTTGAACATGAGGCGCACCGTGGCCCGCTCGAGCAGCCGGTGACCGTGGTAGCTGCCGCCGTTCATGAACATGCGCATGACCTTCGAGAGGTCGAGGGCGGAGATGCGCAGGCCGCCCTGGGGCGACTCCCACGTCGCGTTGGTGCCGGGCACGTAATGGACGGAGCCCACCGGCGCCGGCGGGCGCACGCCGCGGTAGTCGTCGACCTGCGGGTACCACGGGCCGGCCGTGTCCCACACGCCCTGGTCGTCCATCTTCCGGTACAGCACGCCGACCTTGGCCAGATCCTTGGGCGAGAACGCGCGCACGTCGTAGCTCGCGTCGCAGCCGAGCGGCTTCAGCACGTGCGCCCACATGTAGCGGTCGAAGCGCTGGTGCGTCACCGACTCGAGGATGGTGGCGAGCACGCCGTAGTTGAGGTTCTGGTAGGAGAAGTAGTGCCCGGGACCGGCGTCGGTGCCGTCGATCGGCGTCTGCCAGCGGGCGCCATCCTCGAAGTGGCCGCCCGTCGGAGTCACGTAGTCGCTGAGCTTGTCGGTGGCGGGGAACGTGTAGTAGTCGCCGTCGCGGAGTGACGACGTGTGCGAGAGCAGCATGCGGGCGGTGATCTTCTCGCCCGGGAAGTTGGGATTGCGGAACGTGAAGCCGAGGTAGCGGCTCACGTCGGCGTCGAGCCTGATCTTGCCCTTCTCGACCTGCTGCATGACGCCGATCGCCGCGACCATCTTGGAGATCGAGGCGATGCGGTACTTGGTGTCGTTCATGACGGGCAGGTCGTTGGCCGGCACGGCGTTGTCGACGTACCGCGGGCCGAGGCTCTTCACGTAGACGACCTTGCCGTCCTTCACGACGACGGCCTGCATGGCCAGGATCGGCATGACCTGGTCGGCCATGACCGCCTGCAGCTGCTGCGTGAGGGCCTCCGCGGAGGCCACCGCCGGTCGTTCGACGATGGTGCGCGGCGTGGCGAGCGCCGGCGCGGCGGCGACCGTGAGCAACAGCGCCAAGGCAAGGACGATCGTAGAGATGAAGCGTTTCACGTTCCCCTCCTGCGTGGTCGGTGACGTGTTCGCGAGACCGGACTCGTACACTGTACGACTATCCTCTGATAAGCTTGCGCGGATGTCAAAGGACCCCAGGGGAAACCGCCACGCGCACCTGAATCGCGACTCGATCGCGCGGGCCGCGCTGGCCGTCGTCGACCGCGACGGCTCCGAGGCGCTCAGCCTCCGCAAGGTGGCCGGCGAGCTCGGTGTGGGCACGATGACGCTCTACCACTACGTGCCGTCGCGCGAGGCTCTGGTCGCGGACATCGTGGCCCTGCTCGTCGCCGAGATGGACCTGACGATCAGCCCCGGCCTCACCTGGCGCGACGGCGCCAAGCAGGTCGGCCGCTCGCTGCGCGCGATGGCGCTGCGCCACCCGCGCGCCTTCGCGCTCGTCGCCGCCGCGGCCAGCGACGAGCCGCCGCTGCTCGACTTCGCCCGCCGTCTGCGCGACTTCTACGTCGCGCTGGGCGCGCCGATCGAAGCCTTCGTCGAGGTCTGGAGCGTGCTCGACGCGTTCGAGACGGGCTTCCTCCTGCTGGAGACGCAGGCGGTGATGCGGCGCGCGACGGCGCCGCACGACGAACTCGACCAGGAGGCGAGCGAGCTCGCCGACCGCATGCCCGCCACTCTCTCCGAGGCGGCCTACGAGGAGGGACTCGAGATCATCGTCGGCGGCCTGGAGCGGCGGCTCCTCTGATCCCTGGGCGGCGCCGGTCTGGCGCCCGGAGCGGTCTGATCCGGGCCCCGTGGGCGGCAGTCATCGCGGTCGAGAACGCAGCCGCCGGCGATGAATCCGTCCCGACACCCTCGACGCGACGGTGAGCGTGCCTGCCACGTTTTCCGAGGCGGCCTATGAGGAGGGACTCGAGATCATCGTCGGCGGCCTGGAGTGGCGGCTGCTCCGATCCCTGGGTGTCAGGCATCGCGGCCGAGCCCGCAGCCACCGGCCAACGACTACGTTCCGACACCCTCGACGCGACGAGGAGCGTGGGACTAGAATGGGATGACGGCTGCGGGGAGGGCCGATACCCCGCGTCGATGGTCTTGGATTGGCATCGACTGGAGGGGAGATCCAATGAAGACATCTCGGCACATCCCTGTCCTGCTGGTACTGGTGCTGCTCCTGTTAGGCCTTGTGTTTGCCGCGTCGGCCGGGGCCGCCAGCAAAGCCGACATCGACGCGGCGCTCGCCAAGGGCGTCGGCTACCTCGTGCCGCTGCAGTCGACCGGCGGAGCGCCGACCGGCGCGTGGCCGTCGGACGAGTACTACAGCGCCAATACCGGCTTCGCGGTGGCGGTGCTCGAGCACTACGCCGAGCAGCTCCGCAAGGCCCCGCTCGATCCGTCATATGCCTACGCCGCAAACGTCCAGGCCGGGCTCGATTTCCTCTTCGCATCGGCGGTCTATGAACCAGCGGACCACTGGGTCTACTGGAACGACAACGGCATCAATGCCTATCAGACGGGCCCCTGCCTGATGGCGATCGCTCGCTCGGGGACGCCGAACGCCACCGTGGTCGGCGGAGATCTGAACGGATTCACGTACAAGCAGGTCGCGCAGATGGCGGTCGACTGGCTCGCCTCGGCGCAGGTCACCACCGGCGACGCCAACGGCGCCTGGTACTACTACAAGGGCAGCGACCTACGGCGACCAGTCGGCGACCGGCTGGGTCGGCATGGGACTCGGCTACGCCGCCCACAGCATGGGCTGCACGATTCCGGCGGACACGCTCACTCGGCTGTCGACCTGGAACGACTTCATCCAGTCGACTACGCCCGGGCCCCGACGTTCGGCGGCGCCGCGTACACCGAATACGGTGGGTTGGATCAACACCTACAAGACGGGACACCTGCTGTTCAACCAGAGCCTCTGCGGCGACACCGTCGCCACCCAGCGCGTGCAGGACGCCCTGACCTTCATGACCACGCACTGGGCCGACAAGACCAACGGCTACGACTCCTCGAATGACTACGGCTGGCGCGGAGATCCCGCCTCAGAGAATCCCTGGCAGCAGAAGCCGTCGTACATCGCCACGGCGGCGGCCATGAAGGGGTTCACCGCGCTGGGTATCGAGACGTTCAACGGGATCGACTGGTACGCGGACTTCAGCGACGTCATCGTCGCCAACCAGTTCGCGGACGGGCACTGGGAGGGCGGCGGCTACGACGAGGACGAGTCGACGCTCCGCAGCACCTGCTGGGCGATGCTGACGCTGCTGAAGGGCAGCTCCTACATCCCGCCCAGGGTCGCGACCAACGCCGCCACGTCCGTCACCAGCCAGGCGGCCACCCTGAACGGCACCCTCGAGGACCTGGGATCCAGCACGACCGTGAACGTCTCCTTCGAGTACGGGACCGCCTCAGGGACCTACACGACTGAGACGACCCCGGCGGCCAGGACCGCGACGGGCGCCTTCAGCGCCGCGCATCAGCGGCCTGACGCCGGGCGCCACCTACTACTTCCGCGCCAAGGCCGCGGGAGAGGCCGTGGCCTACGGTGAGGAGATGAGCTTCACCGCCCCGCTCGTCACGAATCCTCCGACGACGGTGGTCAAGGGTGCCCGCGGTGGCTGGGCGCGGCACGCGGTCAGCCTGCGCTTCGTCGCTACCGCGGCCCCCGACGGCGCTCCCGTTGCCTACACCGAGTATCGCGTCGCCTCGGGGAAGTGGATCAGGGGTACCCACGTGACCATCAAGCGCCAGGGAGCGACGAAGGTCAGCTACCGCTCCGCCGACACCCTGGGCAACGTCGAGACCGCCAAGACGTGCACGGTGCGCGTCGACAGCGTCGCCCCGGTGGTCCACGACTACGGCAGCCCGGTCACGTGGCAGGGCGGCATCATGCAGTGCGCCTACAAGGTCACCGACGCCACGTCCAAGCGGGTCACCACCAAGCTGGCGGTCACCCGCTACCATGTACCGATCCAGCAGTACAAGCTTGGCGTTCGCCCGGCCAATCACCGCCTCGTGACCGCCGTGACCTGCGACCTCGGCGTCGGCACCTGGTGCTGGCGCGTCGTCGCCTACGACCAGGCCGGCAACCGCGGCGTGGGCAAGTGGCACTTCATCGAGGTCTATCCGAGCCTCGGGCGCTGACGACTGATGGGGCGGGCGGCCCTTCGTGGCCGCCCGCCCCTTGCCATGCCGTGCCGCCCCGCGTGGCATCTGTTCGCGGGTACGGCTCTTCGAGTCCATGGTCGACGTCCTTCAGGCGACGTCGCCAGTGTGTATGCCGTTCGGCCATCACAGCCATCACCGACGCACACGACCTGTCGGGCAGGCGCGGCAGACCCTCTCCCGGCGACGACGACGGCAGGCGCGCTGGCGCCGGTCGGGGCGATCCTCAACGCGGCCTCCGGCGCCCGCTTCTGCCTGGTTCCATTGACGGCCGCGTGCAAGAGGCGGGACCTCATCGCCATCCCCGGCCGTGGAAACCGGCTGCAGGTGTTCGCCGTGAGGCTGGCGCCGAGGAACTCAACACCAGGGTCGCGGCCTGGATCTTCGAGCGCGCGTAGGGCCTGCGATCGCCGCGTGTCCCGGTTGTGCCGGCGCCGGCGCGCCTCCGGCCCCCCCAACGTCACTCCTGCAGACGGGCGTCTCTCGCGCTTGGGCCGCCCCAAAATCACCGGATTCCGGTGATGACAGCGGCGCGTCGGGCGCGCGACAGTCGGAGTGTGTGGAGCGCCGATCTGCCGGCGGCCCGCGCGGTCGGCCACGCGCATCATCTCGACTGGAGGTGCTCGATGAAACGCATCTTGCTTCTGCTCATCTGTATCGCGGTCTGCATGGGCGCGCTCGCCGCGCCCGCCCTCGCAGGCAAGAAGGTGCAGACCTACCGCCCACGCACCGACGTATCGACCGTCTGGGATGCCTGGTGGTGGGAGTACTCACCCTCGACCGGGGAGTTCATCGACGAAGCGACCTTCTATCAGTCCTTCGACCCCAACGACCCGGACCTCAAGGACTGGTTCAAGGCGGTCCCGAAAGACGGCAAAGTCAGGCTCATGGCGATGTGGATCGGCGTCGGCTACGGGTTCATGAACAATGCTCCGAAGAACGTGCTGTTCAGCTACGACGTGACGGGCCCGAACGGCTACAGCAAGCACTACGGCCCGGCGACCGTGAAGGCACACTGGACGGGGCCCTACGTCTGGGACAAGTGGTGGAACGACTTCTACCAGTGGTTCTGGATGACCGACTGGACGCCGACGCCCTTCAAGCCCACGATCGGCGCGGGCGTGTACGGCAACAACGTGATGTTGCCCGTGGGCCCGTTCCCGGAGGCCGGCAAGTACACCGTGACCGAGAGTTGGTGGACGGCGCGCCCGGTCAACGAGATGCTGTACTCCGGCGATCCCGCCCGGCCCACGCACACCGCGGCCGGTGGGCAGGGTTGGCTCGACTACAGTTTCGACATGTGGGTCGAGTGACGCGGATCTCCTCCTCGTCCGGGAGGCGCACTAAACGCTGGTCCTCAGGCTCCGAAGTGAGTAGATTCTCGGAAGGGCCATGGGCCGGGGGGAGCCGTGAACGTGGGGACTCTGGAGACGCAGGCCGGGACGCTCGAGGCGCCCGCACCGCAGCAGTCGTTCGCGCGCCAGCACTACATCGACTGGCTGCGCGTGCTGGCCGTTCTGCTCCTCTTCCCTTTCCACACCCTGCGCGTCTACAACGCCGACGACCCCTTTTACGTGAAGGCCGCCCAGCTCTCGATCCCTCTGAGCTACCTGCTCGACTTCGTCCGCGCATGGCACATGCAACTGCTCTTCCTGCTGGCCGGCGCCTCGACCTGCCTGGCGCTGCGCAAGCGCAGCAACCGGCAGTACGTGGGCGAGCGCTTCGTGCGCCTGGGGGTCCCGTTCGTGTTCGGCGTCCTCGTCCTGGTGCCGCCGCAGTGCTACTACGGGGCGCGGTCCAACGCCGGGTACACCGGCTCGTACTGGGACTACCTCTCGAGCGGCGACTTCTTCCGGTTCAGCTCTGAGGCCGGCAGCGACTTCCTGGGGTACTTCGGCCTCGGCCAGCTCTGGTTCATCCTGCTGCTGCTGATGCTTTCTCTCATCGCGCTGCCGCTGTTCGCGTGGGGGCGGGGCAGACGTGGCGGCGCCTTCCTGCAGAGCCTCTCGCGCGGGCTCGGCCGGCTCGTTTGGTGGCTGCTGCCGGCGTTCCTCCTCTTCGTCGCCGACGCCTTCCCCGATCCGTCTGGACAGGGCGTGTGGTACTTCCTCGTGCTCTTCGTGCTCGGCTACCTCGTAGTGCGGGACGAGGCCTTCATCAAATCGGCCGAGCGCTTTCGCCTGCCGGCCCTCGCGCTGGGTCTCGCCCTGTGCGCGTGGTGGTCACTGACTCAGGGCTTCCGCGACTCGCTGCCCGACCCCTCGCCACAGCGCGTCGCGATCGTCTATGTGGGCATGATGGGGACGTGGTTGATGATGGTCGGGCTGCTGGGCTACGGCAGGCGCTACCTCGACCGTTCTTCGCCCGCCCTCGCCTACCTGGCGGAGGGATCGTATCCCGTCTACGTGCTGCACCAGACGGTGATCGTGGTCCTCGCCTTCTACCTCGTCGGCTGGGCGGTGTGGGAGCCGCTGCAGTGGGTGGCGTTGCTCGCGCTCTCGGTCCTCGGCACGTTCGCGCTCTACGAAGGGGTGCGGCGCTGGTCGGTCACCAGGTTCCTGTTCGGGATGCGGAGCGGGAGGCGGCGGCCCGCCGAGGTGAGGGAGACGGGTCCGGCAGGCCCCGCTCCACCGCAGTCGACCGCCGCCCGCTAGAGTCCCACGGCTGCGCGATGGGCGCGTGCGCCGGCGGCGCGTGCACGACGCCGCGAAATCTGCTATGATGTTCGAAGACGGGCCGAGTGGGCCCGCAGGATTGCGACGTGACACACCGCACTTCTACGCGGTAGTCACGTCGTTTTTGTTTGCCCCAAAGTGGGCGAAGGGATTGATATCAGCATGGCGACAGGCAAAGTAAAGTGGTTCAGCGCCGACAAGGGTTACGGCTTCATCGAGCATGAGGGCGGCGACGACCTCTTCGTTCACTTCTCGGAGATCCAGAGCGAGGGCTTCAAGTCCCTCGACGAGGGTCAGGCCGTCTCGTTCGAGCAGGGCACCGGCAAGAACAACAAGCCTCAGGCGACCAACGTGCGCGTGCTGTCGTAACAACGACACCAGCGTCGTAGCTTCACCGGAAGGCCCGGCGGCTCTCAGAGCCGCCGGGCCTTCCGGCTTTGCGGCGCCGGTCCGGACCGCCTACTCGTATGCTTCCGCGTCGGGCCCCGGCGGCGGCGGCGTGCTGTCCGCGCCGTACACCGACTTCCAGAGGATCGCGTCCAGCTGCCACTGCGGGACGGCGTCGAGCTTGCCCAGCGCCAGGCGGTTCGAGAGCGCCGCCCAGGGAGCGGCCTGCGTGTTCCGCTCCAGCAGGTCGACCTGGGCGGGGAGGCAGTCCACCGGGGCCGAGTTGAGCGGCTCGGAGGTGAAGGCGTCGTACATCGGCGTCGCCAGCGCGTCGTTCAGTGAGAGCGCCTTCATGCCCATGATCAGCTCCATCGAGCGCACCACCGAGAGCAGGTCATAGCGCCGGTGGATGATCGCGCCCTGCTTTGCGTAGGGACTGATGATCGCCACCGGGATGCGGTGCGCGTTGACGTGATCGGCGCCGTCCTGGGAGTCGTCCTCGACGACGAAGATGACCGAGGACGACCAGATCTTCGAGTGCGAGATCAGATCGACGAGCTGGCCCAGCGCCAGGTCGCAGTCGGCCACCATGGCGTTCGGCGTTGGGAAGCCGGTCTGCGTGCCGCGCGTGTGGTCGCCGGTCATCGTCAGGTAGTTGAAGGTCGGGACGGCGTCGGCGGCGAGCTGCGTCTCGAACCTCGCCTGAAAGGAGTCCATGCACGACAGGCTGCCCGCCGGCGGGGGGCTCGGGAGGGTCGAGAAGCTCGAGTTGAAGATCTCTCCGGGGTAGGGCTGCTGGCCGGTGCTGCCGATGGACAGGTCGTTGGGGTAGGTGCCGCCGGGCGTGAAACCCGGACCGAGATCGGAGTTGGCGGCCACCAGTTTCTCGTCGGCCAGCACCTCTGGAGTGCGGTCGCGATCGCTGATGTCCGGCTCATCGCCGGCGATCGCCTCGCCGTAGTTGAAGTACGAGATGTGCTGGCGCTCGGCCTGGTTGAACAGGAAGCCGTTGCCGGGGAAGGTCACGGCGTACACGCCGAAGTCGTTGGGGCGCCCGCGCCCGCCGTACTCCTGCACCCAGTTGCGGTCGACGTAGTCGGGGACGCTCGCCGCGGCGGTCCAGAAGTGCCCCTGGATGGACGCCTCCGAGTTGGCGAACACGTGGTCGAGGAGCGGGAATCGCGTGACCAGGGCGTGCAGGTTGGGCGTCACCTTCTTCCCGAACACGACCAGGTGGGGGTCGCTGTTGCCGCGCCCGAGGTCGCCGAGGAGCTGGTCGTAGGTCCGGTTCTCACGCACCACGAAGAAGACGTGCTTGATCGGTCCGCCGGCGCGCAGCGGGGTCCCCTCGGGAGCCGCCTGCGCGTCGCGCGGGTGGATCTGGCGCGTCGCCCGGGAGGAGAGCCGTTTGACGGTCGCGTCCGACGGCAGCCGCATCAGCCCCGCATGGCCGCGGACCATGGCCGGAAGGTACGTGGTCCCGCTGGTGAGGCTGAAGACGTCGGTGGTGGGAGCGAGCCAGTTGAAGGCCCAGAAGATGGGGTCGAGGGGCTTCGTGGGGACAGGGCCGGTCGGGTTGGCGCCGACGCCGACGCCGCGGGCGGCGACGTAGAGGAGCTGGGCCGCGCGGCCGCCGCGGGCCGCGGCCGTCGCCACGGCCTGGGGGTCTTCGGCGGTCGGGATGCGCCCGAGGAGCGTCCACTCGAGCCGGGGCCTCGTCCTCGGGCTCGGAAGACGGATGACGGCGATCTCGTCGGCGCCCGACTCGGCCACGAACAGGCGCGCGCCGTCGGGACTGAGCGCGAGCGCCACCGGCATCGTCCCGAGGCCGGCGCTGCGACCCACCGAGATCGTGCGCTCGACGCGCCGGCGCCGCAGGTCGACGACGACCACCTCGTCGAGGGCCGAGAGGGCGACGTAGGCGCGCCGGCCCGCGCGGTCGACGACGACGCCCTGGGGATGCGAGAGCGGCGGGCCGACCTGGATGTCGCGGAGCTTCACGCCCTTCCGCAGGTCGACGACGGAGAGCGTGCCGGCCGCCTCGTTGCTCACCAGGCCGGTGCGGCCATCGGGCAGGATCGCCGCGCCGAACGGGAAGCTGCCGGTCACGACGTTGCGCACGCGGTGGTGCCGCAGGTCGATCACGTCGGCGCTGCCGGCGAGGTTGAGCGGCACCAGCAGACGGCGGCCGTCGGGCGAGACCGCGAGCTTCTGCGGCCAGGCGTCTGTCGACGGGGTGGTCGGGACCGGGAACATCTGGATCGGCGGGGCTCCCGGCTGCGGGGGCACGGGGATGGCATCGACGAAGTGGGCCTTGCCGGACGTCGCGTTCCAGCCGTAGACGAGGACGTAGTTGCCCGCGGCTCCGGGCAGACCGGTCTGCGTCGGCCACCAGCGAGAGACGCCCACGGCGGAGATGTAGGCGCGCCGGCGGCCCGAGTCCAGGGCGACGCCGCCCGAGGCGCCGGCGAGGGCGATGACCTGGATCACGCGCCGGCGAGCCGTGTCGACGATGCGGACGTCGTTGGCGCCCTGGCCGGCGGACACGGTCCAGAGAAACCGCCCGTCCGCCGTGACCGCTCCCCCGGTGGGGAAGTTGCCGAGGCTCACCTGCGCCCCCTGCGGGGTGAGCTGGCGACCGTTGAGCAGGAAGCCGGTGGCGGGATCGGGCACGGTGGGCGCCGCCCCTGACGTATCGGCGACCACGGCCCCGAGCGCCACGAAGAGTCCGAGCAGAAGAACACCGGTGGACAGCCGAGTCATCATCGCGTCCCGCCTCCGCAAAGTAGCCCCCAGGTCACCCGCACTCTACCCTCTCTGCGCCTCTGGCTGCGTTTGGTAGGGTGAGGCCACGCTACCGGGGGGTCGCACGGCGTGGCCGAGGTGAACGCTCGAAACGCTCGTCTGCTCGTGATCGCTCCGCTTCGCCTCGAGCGCTCGGCCCTGAAGAGCCGTCTTCCTCGGGCGCTGGTGCTGTGCTCCGGCATGGGCGCGGCCCGGGCGCAGGCCGCCGCGCTGGTCGCCGCGCGCATCCCCGCGGACGTGGTCGCGATCGCGGGCTTCTGCGGGGCGGTCGACCGGGGTCTGCGCCCCGGGGACGTCGTCGTCGCCACAGAGGTGCGCGGGCCGTCGGGCATCACCGAGTGCTCCAGCGGCCCGCTGGTCGCGGCGCTGGCGGCGCTGGGGATCCGGCGCGTCCGCGTCGGGCCTGTGGTCTCGGTCGATCACGTGGTGCGCGGCGCCGAGCGCTCCGCGCTGGCCGGCGAGGGCGCCCTGGCCGCCGACATGGAGTCGGCGTGGCTGGCGCAAGCGGCGGCCGGGAGGCCGCTGGCCGTGCTGCGCGTCGTGCTCGACACGCCGGAGCGCGAGCTCCACCGGCCGCTGGCCACGCTCGTCGGGGGCGTCACTGCGTGGCGTGCACTGCGGCGGGCGGCGCCCGCGCTGGCGCTCTGGGCCCGGGAGCTGGCGGTAGCCGCGGACCGGAGCGCCCGCAGCTCGTCGGCCGCGCGCCCGGCGCGAGCTCGCGGCTGGCATGTGCCTCCGGCTTCTGGAAGTATCCGCGGCATGGCCCACGTGTATCCCGTCACCTACTTCGGCGACCAGCTCATCGCCACCGGCGACGCCACCCTGAGCATCACCAGCGCGGCCGTGCTGTACGGGCTGAGCGTATACACCGTCTTGCCGGTGACTCTGGCGCGAGACGGCCGGCCCATCGCCTTCCGCCTCGGCGACCACTACCGGCGTCTCGTGAACTCCGCGAGGATCATCGGCATCGACACGTTCGAGCCGGCCTGGAGCGAGGAGCGCTTCGTCCAGGCCCTCCGTGACGTCGTCCTCGCGAACGAGGTGACCGAGGACGTCTTCGTGCGTGTGAGCGTCCACGTGAGCGAGGAACTGCCGGGGACGCGCTCGCGGGGCACGACGACGACGCTGAGCATGTTCGTGTACCGGGCCGAGTCCATCCTGCCGCTCGACGGCGCGCGCCTGAAGACGAGCGTGTGGCGGCGCATCCCCGACTACGCGATCCCGTCGCGCGCCAAGGTCAACGGCGCCTACGTCAACTCGGTGCTCGCCAAGCAGGACGCCATCGACAGCGGCTACGACGACTGCATCTTCCTCGACGCCTCGGGACACGTATGCGAGCTCAGCGCCGCCAACATCTTCATCGTGCGTGGCGGCGTGCTCATCACCCCCAGCACGGCGAGCGACCTGCTCGAGGGCATCAACCGTGACACCGTGCTGCGGATCGCCGAAGGTCTGGGCATCGAGACCTGCGAGCGCGAGGTCGACCTGACCGAGCTGTACATCGCCGATGAGGTGTTCGCCTGCGGCACCTCGACCTACGTCGCGCCGGTCAAGGAGGTCGACGCGCGCATGGTCAACGGCAGCCGGATCGGCCCCGTCACGGAGAGGATCCGGGAGCGTTACCTGGCCGTGCTCCGCGGCGAGGACGCGGAGTCCTCGGGCTTCGTCACCTCGCTGACCTGACCCTCCCCGCGGGCTGACGCATGGCCTGGGGGGGAGCGCTCGCCCACGGTACAATCACGGAGGTTGCCGGGGAGGGACGGATGCACTGCGTGGGGTGCAGCGAGCGGGTCCGAGGGCGTGAGTCATGACCGCCTGTCTCGCGTGCGGCGCCGAGAATCCAGACCACGCCGGCTTCTGTATGGCGTGCGGCGCCCCGGTCGGTCGCCTCATCGTCCGGCCCGAGGAGCGCAAGGTCGTGACGGCTCTCTTCTGCGACCTCGTGGGCTTCACCGCAATGAGCGAGGTGGCGGACCCGGAAGACGTGGACCGCCTCCTCAGCCAGTACGCATCGCACGCGCGCAGGGTGATCGAGTCTCACGGCGGCATCGTGGAGAAGTTCATCGGTGACGCGGTGGTCGGGGTCTTCGGAGTCCCCGTCGTTCACGAGGATGATCCGGAACGGGCGGTCAGAGCCGCTCTCCGCCTGCTCGAGACGCTGCGTGCCGTGGGCCTCAGACGTCCGGACGGAACGCCGCTGCAGGCTCGCTGTGGAGTCAATACCGGCGAGGCGCTGGTGCGTCTCGACGTGGACCCGCGCTCGGGTCGCGGCTTCGTCACCGGCGATGTGGTGAACACCGCAGCCCGCCTCCAGGCGGGCGCTCCGCCGATGGGAGTCGCCGTCGGCGCGCTGGCCCATGAGTTGAGCGTCGAAGCGATCGAGTACGAGCAGGCGCCGCCGGTCGTCGCCAAGGGTAAGGCGGAGCCGGTCCGGATGTGGCTCGCCCGGCGTCCGTATGCGCGGACCGGGCTTCGCACCGCCGCGCTCACGTCGTCACCGTTCCTCGGGCGGGAGCTGGAACTGCAGGCGCTTGAAGAGGCGCTCGGCGCGGCCGCGCGCCGGGTCCGGAGTCACTTCGTGCTGGTGATCGGCGAGCCGGGGATCGGCAAGAGCCGTCTCGTGCTCGAGTTCGCGCGCTCCCTCGACGCCCGGCCCGACCTGACCACGTGGAGGCAGGGGCGATGCCTGCCGTACGGCGAGGGCGTCACGTACTGGGCGCTGGCCGACATCGTCAAGGCGCACCTGGGCATCTTCGAGTCGGATGATGTCGCCGCTGTCGAGGCGAAGCTCGCGGCCGGCGTGCGCGGACACGCGGACGGGGCGTGGTTGCAGCAGCATCTTCGACCTCTGCTCGGCCTGGACGCCGCGCGCGCCTCCCGCGAGGAGAACCTCGCGGCCTGGACGCGCTTCGTGGGGCTCATGGCCGCCGATCGGCCCACGGTCCTCGTCTTCGAAGACCTGCAGTGGGCGGGCGGGGCCATGCTCGACTTCATCGAGCATCTCCTCTCAGAGGCGCTCGAGGCCCCGCTTCTCGTCGTCGCGACGGCGCGACCCGAGCTGCTCCGGCAGCACGACGGCGCGCTCACCACCGGCGCTGAGCGCCTTCGTCGGCTGACGCTGTCGTCACTCCCGGACCGGGCAGCCGGCGCCCTCGTCGATGACCTGCTCGGCGCTGAGCTCGCTGCGGACGTCCGCTCGCGGATCGTCGAGCTGATCGCGGGTAACCCGCTCCACGCCGAGCAGTACGTGCGCCTGCTGCTCGATGGGGACCACCTGGCGCCTTCGCCTGCCGGCCTGCGCCTCGTGGATGAGGCGCTGCCTCTGCCGAAGACGGTGCAGGCGGTACTCGCCGCCCGGCTCGACACGCTGCCGCCCGAGCACAAAGCGCTGCTCTGCGACGCGGCCGTGGTGGGTGAGACGTTCTGGGGAGGCGCCGTCGCGGAGCTCTCCGGCCGCGATCTCTCGGCGGTCGACGAGATCATGGCCGCGCTCGCCGCACGCGACCTGATCCGTCCCGTGATCACTTCGTCCATCCAGGGAGAAGAGGAGTACCTCTTCTGGCACGCCCTGGCCCGCGATGTCGCGTACGGACAACTGCCGCGCGGGGTCCGGGCACAGCAGCACGCGGCCGTCGCAACGTGGGTCACGCGGACCACCGGCGAGCGGAGCTCCGAGTATGCCGAGATCCTCGTCCACCACTACGAGACCGCCAGGGAGCTCGCCCGGGCCGACGGCGCGTACCAGCTCGCTGCATCGCTCGTCGCTCCGACGCTCCGGAGTCTCACGCTCGCCGGCGAACGAGCCCTGCGCCTCGACGCGACCGCGGCCGAGCGCCACCTGAGGCGTGCGCTGGAGCTCACCGGTCCTGACGGCACCGAGTGGACGAAGCTGCTTTCGCGCCTGGCCGAGGCGCTCTTCCTCACGAACCGCCTTCGGGAGGCGGCGGAGGTCCTCGAGGAGGCCATCGAGCGGTATCGGGCCGCAGGCGACAGGCGGGCCGAGGCGGTCGCGATGTGCATGTTGGCCCACACGCTTCCGCGGATGGGCGAGTCCGACCGCGGCCTGACGCGGGAGGCCGTGGGCCTGCTCGCCGACGACGGCCCATCCCCCGAGAAAGCCGAGGTGCTGGGGATGCATGCTCTCAGCGTGTCGATCGAGAACAGTGACCCACGGGAGGTGATCGACGCGGCGACCAGGGCGGTGGAGATCTGCGACCTCCTGGGGCTTCCAGAGCCGGCGGTGGCGCTGCATTGCCGCGCGGACGCGCGTCTGACGCTGGGCGATCGCAAGGGCATGGAGGATTACGAACGGGCGGTCGCGGCTGCGCGAGCCCAGGGGCTTGGCCGCGAACGCGCGGCCATCGAGGGCAACCGCACGGTGTCGATCTTCGCGCTGGAAGGGCCGCGCGCCGCCTGCCGCGCCATTACAGAGACGATGGAGTTCGATCGCAGGCACGGACTGGAAGCGTACGTGATGAACTGCCGCGTGGGTCTCGTCGTCTATCTGCGCGAGGCAGGGGACTGGGACCGCGCGCTCAGGGAAGCTGCCGATCTGCTGGCACTTCTGGAAGACAGCGACGACGTCTCCGATGCTCTGTACGTCAGGTCTCTGCTGGCGCAGTGGCTCGCGGAGCGCGGAGAAGGCGCGCAGGTAGCACCGCTGCTTTCCTGGATGGCGGACAGGGGCCGGGAGAGTGACATCGGACATCTCAAGGGTTCTGCCCTGCTCGGAGCCGCTCTCGTGTCTGTGCGGACCGGCGAGACCGAAGAAGCGGCCGCGCTTCTGGCTGAGTGCCTGGCGTCGCCGCCGGCCGTCACAGCGGTCGTCGAGCTCGTCCCAACCGCCGTGAGAGCCGCTCTTCGGTGCGGAGAGCGTGCGATCGCGGCGGGGTTCCTCGAATGCTGCCTCACCGGCTTCCCGGAGCCGAGGCTGCCGCTGTTCGAGAACGTCGTCGCGACCGTGGGTGCCCTTCTCGCGCAGGCGGACACCGAGCTCGAGACGGCGGCGGCGGGCTTCGCCGACGCCGCCTCGCGGTGGCAGAGGTTCGAGATGCCGTATGAGGAGGCGCACGCCCGCTTCGGCCTCGCGTGCTGCCGGGCAGCTCTCGGCCGGGCGGCCGAGGCCGTCGCGCCGCTCGACGCCGCGACGAAGATCTTCGAGCGTCTCGGCGCCGGCCCCGCGCTCCAGGAGGCCGGAGAGTTGCGGGCCTCGCTGGCGTAGCGACCGAAGGAGCGCTCCTGACCTCCGCGCCGCCCGAGCCGTCAGCCCCGTGCGCCCGTGGCCGTCACCCGCCCGGCGGGGCTCAGATGCTTCAGCATCTCGAGGTAGTCCCGATTGCCCTTCTCCCTGCGCCAACGGCGCAGGAACACCCAGTGCCAGCTGTACAGCGCCATCGTGCCGTATCGGAAGGTCGCCAGGTACTTGAGCCACTGACCGAAGGAGTAGAAGCGCGCATACGCCCTCAGTGTCTCGCGCTGCAGCTCTCCGGCACTCATTCGAGCGGGCCTGAAGACTACATGCTGGCCGTCGTAGAGGTCCCAGCGCCGGTCGAAGATGCGGCCGGCGGCATCCAGGTCGGCGAACTGCTGCGTGCCTGGAACCGGCGTCAGGATATTGAGCATCAGCGTGTCGATGTGGTGTCTGCGGGCGAAGCGCGCAGTGTCACGGATCGTCTCGGGAGTGTCGGTGTCCGCGCCTAGGACGAACATCCCGTGGCTGTTGATGCCGCAAGCGTGCAACGTGTCTATTGCGCGCACGATGTCGGCGAGGCTCTGCGACTTCTCGTAGCTGTCCAGCGTCTCCTGGTTGACCGACTCGAGGCCGATCGCCAGCGTCTGGCACTTGGACTCCCGCAGCAAGTCGAGAAGCTCGGGGTCGTCGACGACGTCGGTGCGAGCTTGCGCCCACCACGGGACCGTGAGCCCGCTGTCGATGAACATCCGAAGGAACTTCTTGAGCCGGCGTTTGTCGGCTGCGAAGTTGTCGTCGTAGAAGAAGATCGTCTCCGGGCGCTTGGCCTCGATCTCGGCCATGACGCTCTCGGCGCTGCGGTAGCGGTACTTGCGCCCGAACATCGCGGTGACTGAACAGAAGTTGCAGGCGAAGGGGCAACCCCAGCTCGTCATGATGGGCGTCGTCGCGCGCATGCCTTCGGTGCCGACGATGAGCGATAGGTCGGGCACGGGCAGAGTGTCGAGGTCGGCGCACGCCTCTCGCGCCGCGTTGTGCACGGCCTTGCCGTCGCGCATGTAGGAGAGGCCGGCGATGGCCTCGAGTCGCCGTTCGCCCCTGAGGGCTTCGATGAGCTCGAGCATCAAGGAGTCGCCGCCCTCCCCGCGCGCGACATAGTCGGCGTGCTGCAGTGCTTCGTCGGCCATGAAAGTGACGTGCGAGCCGCCCATGATCACGGGCACGCCGGCGGCGCGCAGCCGGTCGGACATCTCGTAGCCCGCCGGGGTCGTCGACGTCGTCGTCGAGATGCCGACGATGTCGGCGTCCTCCACGTCCGTCCAGTCGATCGGCGAGAGCTGGGGACAATAGATGACCACGTCGTGGCCGGCGGCGTTGAGCGCGGCGCCGATCATGGGCAGACCGAGGCGCGGATAGAACGTGTAGGACCACATGTGGACATGGGCGGGGGCGGGTTCGATCAGACGGATCTTCATGCGGGGTCACTTTCTCGCGGATGGGACGCAGGGTCGCCGGCGCACGGCGCGGCCGAACCATGCGGAACTAGCGGGGTGGTCGTTCGAGGGTAGCCTCGACCTCCTGGGGACCTGACGGACTGCCGGGTGTCTGCTGCTGCGCGTGGCGCGATCCGCGGGCCCGGAGTCCCCCGAAGCGTGAGTGCTTTATCCAGAGTACGGCAAATGGGCGCAAAGGCAAGCGTACTATTCCGTTGACCGCTTGCCCGAGGCTGACGGCGGCCGCTTCAGGCTGCAGCGGTGAGCCCTTCCGCCGTCCTCTGAAGACGCAGAAGGGGCGCGGCGCCGTCGTGCTGCGCCGCGCCCCTCCATCGCTTCTAGTAGACGAAGACCGTGCTCCCCATGTAGGCGAAGTCGTACACCCACGGCGCCTCGGGCATCGGCAGGCGTACGCAGCCGTGCGATGCCGGGTAGGCGGGCACGTCCCCGTACCCGTGCAGCCCCTCGCCGCCGTGGAAGAAGCTCGCATACGGCATCCACGAGCTGTACTTCTCCGACCAGAACTTCAGCGACTTGAGGTAGACGGACCAGGTGCCGGCCGTCGTCTCGAGGCCGGGCCGGCCGGTGGAGCAGTGGATGGCGCGCACGAGCGTCCCGTTGTCGATGCAGAGGGCGACGCCGAGGCTGCGATAGATCTGGATAGAGTGGCCGCCGGAGCTCACCGGACGCGGTGTGGGCACCGAGGCGCTGGCGAGCTTCTTCCGCGTCTGGACGCCGGCGACTCCGTCGCGCGGGAGGTGGTTCCAGGCCTGGAAGGCCATGAGGGCCTGTGAGGTGCGGTAGTCGGCCTTGCCGGTGACCGCACCGGAGGGCAGATACTTGAGCTGGATCAGGCGCCGCTGGACGTCCGCCAGGGTCGGCAGCGGCATCTTCTTGAGGGTCAGCCTGGCATGGCCCTTGGTCTTCTGGACGTTCCCGGCGAGGTCGGTCGCGGTGACCACCCAGGTGTACTGGCCGGCCGCGAGCTTCACGACGGCCGAGCGCGAGTGCGCGACGTTGAAGGTGGTCCGCGAGATCGTGATCCTCTGCTTGGTCTTGCCGTTCTTCTGGATCGAGATGCGCACCGATCCGGCGCCGCACGTCGGCTTGGCGTCCGTCACCTTGAACATGAATTTGACGGAGGTCCCGGTGTAGGCGGTGATGTTGCCGATCGCCTTGCAGACCGGCTTGCTGAGGTCGATGTTGACGTAGCCGGTGCGCTTGGTCTCCAGGTTGCCGGCCCAGTCGGCCGACCAGTACTTGACCACGTGCGAGCCCGCGGCCGCGATGGCGAACGGCCCGGCGTAGGTCTGCCGGGCGCCGCCGTCGACGGAGTAGTACGTCGCGGCCACGCCGGAGCCGGCATCGGTGGCCTTGAGCGCTACGGTCTGGGCGGTGTGTCGCCAGCCCTTGGTCGCGCCGGCCTGCAGGCCGGTGGCGGTCGTCTTGGGCGCGGTGGCGTCGACCACCCCTCCGCTGGTGGTGCTGAGGATCGTGCCGGCGGCGCCGACCACCGCTCCGCGACCCGGGTCGACGAACGCGACCGCGGCGAGGTCGCGCGCCGACCCCGTCCCCTGGTCCGCCCATTTGACGCCGCCGTTCGCCGAGCGGAGGACGATGCCGCCCGCGCCGGACGCCCACACATACGCGGGGTCGCCGTAGTCGACGCCGAGCAGGTCACTCGTCGTGCCCGAGGTCCGCGCCGCCCAGCCGGAGCCGTCGGCGGTGGCCACGATCGTGCCGCCGGAGCCGACGGCGACCACGTGCGTCGCGTCGGCGGCGGCGACGGCGTGAAGCGTCTGAGTGGTGCCCGACGTCTGCCCCGTCCAAGCGGCGCCGTCGCTGGTCGCGACGATCGCTCCGCCGAGGCCGACGGCCCAGCCGTGCGTCGCGTCCGCGAACGCGACCCCGAGGAGGTCGCTGCTCGTACCCGACGTTTGCGGTGTCCAGGTAGCGCCGCCGTCGCTGGTGGCGACGATCACGCCGCCGGAGCCGACGGCCCAGCCGTGGCTCGAGTCGACGAAGGCGACGCCGTTCAGGTCGCTGCTCGTGCCCGAAGTCTGCGGCGTCCACGTGGCGCCGCCGTCGGCGGTCGCGACGATGGCGCCGGCTGCGCCCACGGCCCAGCCGTGGGTCGCGCTCACGAAGGCCACGGCATGCAGGTCCTGGGTGGTGCCCGACGCCTGCGCCGCCCACGTCGTCCCGCCGTCGGTGGAGGCGACGATGACGCCGCCGGCGCCCACCGCCCAGCGCAGGCCGGTGGTCGGGGCCGCGACGCCGGTCAGGTTCGCGCCGGTGCCGCTCGCCGCGGCCTTCCAGCCGCTGGCGGCGAATGCCGGCGCTGCCAGCATCAGGGCCAGCGCGATCGCCGCGCCGACGATCGCCGTCCGATGGATGCCTCGGGTGATGGATGTGGGATGCACGTCGCCCCTCTCGATGCTGTGTTGTGCGGCGGCGGAGGGCGTGCCCGGGCGGGCGCGGCGCCGAGAGCCACCGAAGGTTGTCGGCCTCCTATGATAGCGGCAGCAGGCCGTCCGGTCGCCCGGAGCCGCCGGCAGAGGCCACGAGGCCGGCTCCGCCGTCGATCCCCCGAGGGCCGGTGCTATGCTCCGCTGACCGGGGGCGACGCGCCCGGGCCGTGATCCTGGGGGTGCCGACGATGAGATGGACGCCGCTGGCGGCCGCCGTGCTCGCGGCGCTGACCTGTGCGCTCCTTCAGGCCGCTCCGGCCGCGGCCGCGGCCGACGCGACTCCGCCCGTGACGACCTGCGACGCGCCCGCCGGGTGGCAGCGCGCATCGTTCGTCGTACGCTTCGCCGCCACCGACGCCGGGTCGGGCGTCGCCGCGATCTGGGCGGCGATAGACGACGGTCAGCCGGCGCAGGTAGGCGGTTCGGCAGGCGGCTCGCTGGAGATCCCGGCGCCCGCCGATCACTCGTTCGACGGCGTGCACGCGCTTCGGTACTACTCCGTGGATGCCTCCGGCAACACCGAGACCGCGCGCGTCGCGCAACTGTGCGTCGACACCGAAGCGCCGGTCGTGACGGTCCTGGCGGCCGCCGGCTACGCCGGCCGCGCCGTGACCCTGAGCTTCCGCGTCCGCGACCGGCTCAGCCCGACGGCGCGCGAGCTGGGCCTCGTCGTCAGCGACGCCGCGGGGGAGACCGTGGCGACCGCGGCGCTGGGCTCGGCGAGCATGGGGGAGTGGCGGCGCGCCCGCTGGACTCCCGCCGCCGCGGGCGTCTTCCACTACGCGGTCGCGGCGCAGGACCTGGCCGGCAATGCGGCCGCCTCCAGCCCGGCCACCCTCGACGTGAAGGAACTGACCACGCTCACGATCGGGCGCTCGGTCCGCGGTCGGCCGATCACCGTCACCCGCTTCGGCGGCGCCGGACGGCGGCTGCTGGTCGTCGGCGGCGTCCACGGCAACGAGTCCGGGACGCCGGTCGCGCGTCGGCTGGTGAGCTACCTTCTCGCGCACCCGCGGGCGCTCCCGGCGCAGACCCGCATCGACGTGCTGGTGTGCGCCAACCCGGATGGTCACGCGCGCCGTACGCGCGGCAACGCCCGCGACGTCGACCTGAACCGCAACCTGCCGACGCGGAACTGGCGCCGGCGGCTCGGCCCCCTGAACGAGCCGGGCGCGCCCGGCCTGACCGGCGGGTCGACGCCGGGATCGGAGCCCGAGACGAAGGCACTGCTGGCGCACCTCCGTGGGCGCTTCGACGTCGTCGTGAGCCTGCACTCGCGGGGCGGCATCATCGACTGCAGCGGCCCGGGCGCGCGCGCCTTGGGACGGCGCATGTCGGCGCTCAGCGGCCTCCCGGTCGGCAAGCTCTGGTACGACCCGTACATCACCGGCTCGCTGGGCCGCTTCGTGCCCGAGCGGTACGGCATCCCGATCATCACCGTGGAGCTGAGCAGTCACCGCCTCGGGGCCGGGATGCGCGCCGCCCTGCTGGCCGCCGCACGCTGACGACCGCTCGTCTTCGTCGTCCGTCGCCGGCGCCCCGGGTTGCCGCACGGTCGCGCGCCGGGTAGGCTGCCGCCCGGTCGTCCGGCCCTCCAGGTCTGGCGCATCTGATGCGTCTCCGGGAGGCGTCGTGTCGCGCGACAAGCTGATCATGTTCGACTTCGACGGCGTCATCGTCGACTCGCTGGACGACCAGTCGCGCGCCTTCGTTGACACCCTGCGCGCGCACGGGCTCGACGAGCTCGCGACCCCGTCCACGTTCCTCGACTTCACCGAGACGAACTGGTTCGAGGCGCTGGCCGCGTCCGGCGTCTCCGAGCGCGTGGTCACCGAGGTGGAGGACGCCTTCGGCGCCGTCCCCAGCCCCGACCTCTTCCCGGAGATGGCCGAGGTCATCGAGCGCCTTGCGGCCGAGCATCCCGTCGTCGTCATCACGTCGAGTCGCACCGCCGACGTCCAGGCCATCCTCGACGAGCACGGCGTGACCGGCGTCTCGGAGGTGATCGGCGGCGACGTGGAGCCGAGCAAGACGCGCAAGATCCGCTCCGCGCGGCGGCGCTACGGCGAGTCGCGGGAGGCCTGGTACGTGTGCGACACGGTCGGCGACGTGCACGAGGCACGGGACGCCGGCGCCGTCACCGTCGGTGTGGCTTGGGGATGGCACGGGGAGGAGCGGCTCCTGAGCGCCGAGCCGGACCTCATCGCCCGGCGTCCGGGCGACCTGTTCGACCTCTTCTGATCGGGCCGGCCGGCGTCCGTCCGTGAGGCGGCCGGCCGTCGTCGCCGCCGATCAGGAAGGCGAGGCGTTGTCCGGCTTCGGCCGCCCGAGCGGCGCCTTCGCGCGCGACTTCTTGAGCTCCGAGGGCCGGACCAGGGTACTGCCGTCCGGCCCCACCCGCACCGCCTTGTGCAGCGCGCTGCCCTTGACGAGTTCCTTCCAGGAGAGGAACCAGACGGTGTAGCCGTCGTCCCAACCGCCCGCCTTGGGGCTGCCGGTGACCGTCACCGGGTCGCCGGGGATCGACCAGTAGTAGTACGTCTGCGCGTGGTCCGGAGCCACGTTGACGCACCCGTGGCTGACATTGGCGTAGCCCTGCGAGCCCACCGACCACGGCGCGGCGTGGATGAAGTCGCCGCTCCAGGTGAAGCGCACCGAGTAGGGCACCTGGATGTCGTAGTCCGGGCCCACCATGTGCTGCGGGTTCGCCTTCTCGATCGAGAGATACGTCCCGTTGGGGGTGTCCTTGCCGGGCCGCCCGGTGCTGATCGGCCACGTGGCGTAGAGCTTGCGGTCCTTGTAGACCTTCATGCTGTGGCCGCTCGCACTGGCCACCACGATGAGCGAGCGCCCGATCTTGAAGTCCTGCCGCAGCGTGTGCGTCGCGTAGACGCCGGGGGAGAGCTGCACGCCGTCGAAGTGGCCGATGAAGCTCACCTTGGTGTTCTGCGGCCAGTAGGCGCGCGGACGGAACCAGAGCGCCTGGTCGCCGTCCCAGTACCAGGCGCCCACGACCTGGCGCGAGGTCTTCAGGACGAGCGCGCGCTCGACGGCCTTCTTGTCCTCGACGGGCTTGCTGAACGTGATCATCACCGGCATCCCGACGCCGTAGGTGACGTTGTGTCCCTCGAAGATCTGGATATCGGCGGTGGTGTCCGGCTTCAACGTGCGAAAGCGGCTCACCTTGGTGATGCTCCGGCCCTCGGCGTCGATCGCCGTGGCGCGGACCACGTACTGCTTGTCGGTCGAGAGGGTCCAGCGGCTCTGCCACGTCGTGGAGGTGGGATCGAGCTCGCCGGCGACGGTGACGCCGCCGCCCCGCGCCGTCACCGAGGTCAGGGTCCCGTCGCGCACGGTCACCGTGATGCCGCGGTGTGGCTTGGCCTGACGGGCGCGGTTCGCAGGCGTGATCTTGATGTGGGCGGCGGAGAGCGTGGGGCTCGGACTCGGGCTGGCCGAGGGGGCCGTGTCCGAAGAGGCCGCGGCACAGCCGCCCGCCGCAAGGGAGAGCGTCGCGACCGCGAGCGCGGCGGCCAGCAGGCGCGTGCCGCGCCGGCCGCCGCTGCGGGGCATGTCGTCGTTCCGTGGATGAGCCCTCATCTGTGACCCTCGTTCGCCGTCGTACCCTGCGGAGCCTGCATCATAGCGGCTCCGGCGCCGTCCCCTTCCCCGACGGCGGCTTCTCCGGCCCTGCCACTTCCGTGCCCTCCACGTCGTGGCCTAGCTGCGCGAGGCGGCGGGAGGCTGGAGGGCCGCCCGCCGCCCGCGATCTCAGTGCGTGAGCAGGCGCAGCGCCGCCGCCTCGACGTCGCCGGTCGAGATGCCGGCCGCCTCCATCAGCTCGGCCGGGGTGCCGGAACCCGGTAGGCCGCGCACCGCCAGATGCTCCAGACGGAACACCTCGTCGAAGGGCGCGAGGGCGGCCAGCACGGCCTCCCCCAGGCCGCCCTCCGGGTAGTGGTCTTCGACGACGACGATCCGCCGTCCGGCGGCGCGGGCCGCCGCCACCAGGCCCTCGGCGTCCAGGGGCTTCACCGAGTACAGGTCGATGACCCGCGCCGGGATCCCTCGCTCGATGAGCCGTTCGGCGGCCTCGAGACAGGTGTGCACGGTGACGCCGGCGCCGGCAAGCAGCACGTGGTCGTCGTCGGACAGGCGCAGGACCTTGGACCCGCCGACCGGGAACGCCTCGTCGGCCGCGTACAGCACCGGATACGCGCCGCGCGTGGTGCGCAGGTAGCTCACGCCGGTCAGGTCCGCCATCGCGGCGGTCAGCACCGCGGCGCTGTTCGCGTCGCTGGGATAGAGCACCGTGGAGCCGTGCACGGCGCGCATGGCGGCGAGGTCCTCGAGGCCCATCTGCGAGGGCCCGTCCTGGCCGATCTCGGTCCCGGCGTGCGAGCCGCAGAGCCGGATGTCGGCCTGGGAGACCGCGGCCATGCGGATGAAGTCGTAGGCGCGCGCGAAGAACGCCGCGAAGGTCGCGGCGAAGGGGACGTAGCCGCGCACGCTCAGGCCCACGGCCGCGCCGACCATCTGCTGCTCGGAGATGTACATCTGGAAGAAGCGGTCGGGGTAGGCCTTGCCGAACTTCTCGGTGTAGGTCGAGTTGCCGACCTCGCCGTCGATGGCGACGACCTCCGGGCGGGCACCGAGAGCGACGAGCGCGTCGCCGAAGGCGACCCGGGTCGCGACCTTCATGCCCATCTCGTACTTGGGCAGCAAGACGGGGTGACGCTCTGCGGTGACGACGGCCGACGGACGCGCCGGACGAGCGGGCGTCGCGACCGTGCGCGCGGTGACGCCGCCGAGCGCGCGCACCGCCTCCTTGGCCACGTCGTCGGGCAGCGGCTTTCCGTGCCAACCGTTCTTGTCCTCGACCTCAGGTACACCTTTTCCCTTGACGGTCCGCGCCAGGATGACCGTAGGCACCTGCGACCGTTCTGCGAGGGCGAAGGCGTCGTCGATCTGCTGCGGGTCGTGGCCGTCGATCACCACCGCCCTGCAGCCGAACGACTCGACGCGCCGCCGGTACTCGTCCATGTCCCATTCCAGCTCGGTGGGTCCGGACTGTCCCAGCCGGTTGACGTCGACGATCGCCGTGAGGTTGTTCAGCTCGTAGAAGGAAGCCTTGTCGAGCGCTTCCCAGATCGAGCCCTCGGCCAGCTCGCTGTCGCCACACAGCACCCAGACGCGGTAGTCGAGCTTGTCGAGCCGCTTGCCGGCCAGTGCTACGCCGACGCCGTCGGGCAGGCCCTGGCCGAGCGAGCCGGTGGCCACATCGACCCAGGGGAGGACGGGCGTGGGGTGACCCTGCAGGGGAGAACCTGCCTGCCGGTACGTCTCCACCAGTTCCCGGTCGCTGATCGCGCCGACGGCCTTGAACAGGGAGTACAGGAGGGGCGAGGCGTGCCCCTTGGAGAAGATGAGGTGGTCGTTGTCGGGCCTGTCAGGACGGACCCAGTCGTAGTGCAGATGGCGGGCGAACAGCACGGCCATCAGGTCGGCGGCGGACAGGCTCGAGGTCGGGTGGCCGGAGCCGGCGGCGGCGACGCAGCGGATGCTGTCGACGCGCAGCTGCCGGGCGAGCTCGCGGACCGCCTCGAGGTCGGGCCGGGATACGTCTTGCGCAAGGGCGCTCATCGTCGATCTCCTCGGTTGTCGTGGACTCTCGGATGCGTGAGCGATCCCCGCATCTGCTGGTTGCTTTCCCGCGGGCGGCGCCGGTGACGCGAGCCCAGAGTTGGCGTGGAGCGCCGCCCTGCGGAGCGACGGCGGCGCGTTTGCCGGGCTCGCCACCGGGCAGGTCCAAAGCAGACGGGTGGCGCGGCAGGACCCTCCTCTGCGCGCCGCCCGTCTGAACGGCCCCGAGAGGAACGGCAGGACGAGAGATGGCCACGCTCTACGCAGGGACATCGGGCTACGCGTACCCGGCCTGGAAGCCCGGCTTCTATCCGGAGGACCTGCCGGCGACGCGGTTTCTGCAGCACTACGCCGGCCGGCTGAACTGCGTCGAGATCAACTACACCTTCCGCCACATGCCGTCGGAGAAGACGGTCGCCTCGTGGGTCGGGACCACCTCGCCCGGCTTCCTGTTCGCGGTCAAGGCCCACCAGGCGATCACCCACAGGAATCGGCTGAAGGAAGGCGCCCGCGAGCCGCTCGAGTACTTCCTCGGGACGCTGGAGCCGCTGCGGCAGGCGGGCCGGCTGGGGCCGGTGCTCCTGCAGCTCCCGCCGAATCTGAAGGTCGACCTCGAACGCCTGGCGGGCTTTCTCGACCTCCTGCCGCGCGGACTGCGGTTCACGTTCGAGTTCCGCGAGGCCTCGTGGTTCCGCGACGACGTCTACGAGCTTCTGCGCGAGCACGGCGTCGCGCTTTGCGTCTCCGAGTCCGACCGGCTCGTCGTGCCGGACGTGGTGACCGCCGGATTCTCCTACTACCGGCTTCGCAAGCCGCCGTATGACGAGCTCGCCATCGCGCGCCTGCGGCGCCGGGCGGGCGAGCACCTGGACGGCGGCCGCGACGTCTACGTGCTCTTCAAGCACGAGGAGGACGCCGGCGGCGCGCTCGAGGCCGAGCGGTTGCTCGCTGCCTGACGGCGCCCTCAGCATGCGCTACGCTGGAGCGCATGACCGGGGCGCCCTTCACCCCGCGCGGCCCTCGGCGACGTCGCCGCACGGCTTCGGCGTGGCCGTTCGTGCTCGCCGCAGTCGCGATCGCCGCGGTCGCCGTCGGCGGCCTCTTCGTGGTGACGCGGCGCCCTCACGCCGAAGATCCTGGCGCGGTGGCCTCCGCCGCACCTTCACCGGCGTCTTCACCGGCCGAGCTCGCCGGAAGCCCGGACCCATCGTCAGCCTCTCCGTCGCCGGCGCCCGTCGAGGCCGCGGGTGCGGCGCTGCCACCGCGGCCGCACATCGTCGCCGACCCGCAGCCGGTGCCGATCCTCGTGTACCACCACGTGCTCGAGCGGCCCAAGGGTCCGCCGCTCGTCGTCATGAGCATCGACCGCTTCCGCGCCCAGATGGCCTGGCTGTCGGCGCACGGCTATCAGGCCGTCACCTTGCGCCGCGTCTACGACGCGTGGACCGGCGACGGCGTCCTGCCGCCGCACCCGGTCGTGATCACGTTCGACGACGGCTACGTCGACCAGGTGCGTAACGCCGCGCCGGTGCTCCGCCAGTATCACTGGCCGGCGGAGCTCGACCTCGTCTCCACCGCCGTGTACGCGGGCGACGACCCCCCGGCCGTCAGCCTGACGCCGGAGATGGTGCAGGGGCTGCTCGATGCGGGGTGGGGGCTCGAGTCGCACTCCGCGTCGCACCTCGACCTCACCGAGCTCTGGGGCAAGAAGCTGCGCCGCGAGCTCGTCGATTCCAGGGCGCGGCTGGAAGACCTGTTCGACGTGCGGGTGGACTTCTTCTGCTTCCCGGGCGGGATCTACGACCGGCGCGTCAAGCTGGCCGTGCGCCGCGCCGGCTACCTCGCGGCGACCGGGACGCGCTACGGCGCGGCCACGCCGCGCGACCTCTTCTCGCTGGCGCGCATCTACGCGTACAAGGGCGAGTCGATGGCGAGCTTCGGCTCTCGCCTGCAGGAGACCCTCACCGCCGCCGACTGAGCGCCGGGGTAGGATGGCGCCGTCGCTGAGCCACGCCCCGGGGAGGACCACGTGCAGTACGAAGAGTTCCTCGAGTTCGTCAGGAGCCGCCGGACCATCCGCGCCATCGAGCCTGACCCGGTGCCCGACGACGTGGTCGAGAAGCTGCTCGAGGCGGCGCGCTGGGCGCCGACCGGCTTCAACATGCAGCCGGTCGAACTGCTCGTGGTGGACGACGCCGGACTCCGGGCGCAGGTCCGGCGCATCGTCGACGACTACAAGAACGCCGACTTCTTCGCCCTCGAGGCGACGCGGGAGGCGTGGCAGGGTTCTCCCTGGTCCATCGAGACGCACGGCGCCTGGCGCTGTCCCGATGCTCCGGTGATGATCGCCGTGCTGGGCGACACCCGCCGGCGGGTCGGCCTGCCCATGGCCGCGCGCTACGCGCGGCAGAAGGGCGACTCCATCTTCGAGTCGTCGCTCGCCAACGCGTTCATGTACCTCCTGCTGGCCGCGCACAGCCTCGGGCTCGCGGCCCAGCCCGTCTCCGGGGTCAAGTACCCCTCCGTGCAGGGCCACGTGAAGCACCTGCTGAACCTGCCCGACTGGATCTACCTCTACGACCTCGTGCTCGTCGGCCGGCCGGCGAAGGACAAGCCGGTCGCCACCAAGCTGACGCGCGGTCTCGACGAGATGGTCCACCACGACCGGGCGGCGGACGACGAATTCCTCGACGAGAAGGAACTGCGCCGCCAGATCGTCGAGCTGCGCGCGGGCAACGTGGCGCGGCATGCGTGAGTCTTTGCACGGTCTTCGCTGATTCGTAACGTTTGTGCGGTATGCTTTCAAAGTAGCGAGACCGAGAAAGCTCATCGAAGCGAGGCAGCGTCATGGATCCAAGCGAGTTCCACGCCCCGGGCGCCGGCAAGGTCGTGAATTCCCCGGAGGGGTACGCGGCCTTTGTCCCGGCGCCGCTCCCTCCCAGGGTCACCTACACCAAGGACCTGGTACTGGCGCTGTCGCGCGCCGACGCCGCGCTCGGAGAGCTCTCCGGCGTCGGCGGCGAGCTGCCGGACCCGCCGCTGCTGGACGCGTCGTTCAAGCGCCAGGAGGCGCTCTGCTCGTCGCGCATCGAGGGCGCGGAGGTGAGCCTCTCCGACCTGTACCTCGACCAGGTCGGCGCCGCGCGCCAGAGCGTGCCGCGCGACCACCTGCGCGAGGTCCGCGCCTGCATCTCGACCCTGCGCTTCGGCGTCGAGCATCTGCGCGAGGAGCCGCTCTCGCTCGAGTTCATCAAGGCGCTGCACGAGCGCCTGCTGCGCGGCGAGGTCGGCGGCGCGCGCACGCCGGGCGAGTTCCGCACCTCGCAGAACTGGCTCGGCCTGCCCGGCGCCACCATGGCGACGGCGACCTACGTCCCGGCGCCCGTCGAGCAACTGCCGGAGGTGCTGGCGGCGTTCGAGGGGTTCCTGCAGGAGCGCGGGACGCTGCCCGACCTGATCCAGTGTGCGATGCTCCACGCGCAGTTCGAGACCATCCACCCGTTCGTCGGCGGCAACGGCCGCCTGGGCCGGCTGCTCATCACGCTGTTCCTGATCGAGCGCCAGCGTCTCACCAGGCCGCTGCTGTATCTGTCGGCGTTCCTGGAGGGTCACCGTGACGAGTACTACGCGCTGCTCCAGCGCGTGCGCACGCACAACGAGTGGACACCGTGGCTGACCTTCTTCGCCGTCGGCGTCCACGAGACGGCCGAGCGCGCGACCCGTCAGGCGCGCGCGCTCATCCGCCACTACGAGCGCGACCGCGAGAAGGTCAAGGGCCACGCCCTGCGCCTGGCCGACGAGCTCTTCCGCACTCCGGCCATGACCGTCCCGGAGGCCAAGCGCATCCTCGAGGTGACCGACCCGACGGCGCGCCGCGCGGTGCGCGAGCTCGAGGCGCGCGGCCTTCTCGTCGAGTGGTCCGAGAAGCGCTGGCCGCGCGTCTACCTGGCGCGTCACGTCCTCGACGCCGTGCTCCACCCGCTCGAGGACCTGCGCAGCGGGCCGGGCGCGGCCCAGCCGAGCGCGGTGGTCAAGTCCGAGGCCGCGCAGGCGTTGGAGAAGCCAGTGCGCCGCGCCGACCGCCTCATGGCCGAGGCCATGGACACCATCGACGCGGCCCGGGCGAAAGGCGTGCAGCTGCGCCTCACCGGCGGCCTCGCCGTGCGCCGCTACTGCATCGACCTCGACTTCATGGACCGCGAGTACTCGGACATCGACTTCATCGGGCTCGCCGACCAGAAGAAGGAGATCCACGAGGTCTTCGAGAGCCTCGACTACACCGAGAACCGGTACGTCACGCAGTCCACGGACTCGGGGCAGCTGCAGTACATCAAGAACGAGGCGCTCGAGGGCATGCAGGCGGAGATGCAGGCGTCGGCGGCCGGGCTGACCAGCGCCTACGAGCCGCCGCTCGTCGACCACATCGACATCTTCCTCGACGTCATGCGCATGGACCACGACATCGACGTGCGCGATCGGCTCGAGATCGACGACTACGCGATCTCTCCGGCCGACGCGTTCATCGCCAAGATGCAGATCGGCAAGATCAACCAGAAGGACATCCACGACGTCATCGCCCTGGTCAAGGACGTGCCGCTGCGCGACGTGGACGACGATCACTCCCTCGACCTGCTCCACATCGCTGAGGTGTGCTCGCACGACTGGGGGCTGTACCAGGACATCACGACCAACCTCGACGTCGCCCTGGCCATGGTCGACGACTACGGACTCACGGAGTCGCAGCAGGACCGCGTGTATGCTCGGCTGGCCGCGATCAAGGAGTCGGTGGAGAGCGCGAGCAAGAGCATCCGCTGGCGGCTGCGGGCGACCGTGGGCGAGCGGGTCGCCTGGCGGCGGGAGATAGAGGAGACGGAGGGGACGCAGATCATCGCGCCGGAGTGGGACTGGCGGCGCGACCTCGGGTAGGGGACAAGGGGGCGAGTGCATGACGGGCATGGTTCCGGAAGACGTCTACGAGCTCACGGGGGTCGCGGATCCGCGGCTCTCGCCGGACGGGACGACGGTGGCGTACATCGTCGGCGCGGTCGACAAGGACGCGAACGAGTACAAGGCCGCGGTCTGGCTGGCGGCGGCCGACGGGTCGGCGCCGCCGCGCCGGTTCACGAGCGGCGAGAAGGCCGACGGCGACCCGCGCTGGTCGCCCGACGGCGCGCCAGCTGGCGTTCACGTCCAACCGCTCCGACAAGGCGTCGCAGCTGTACGTGATGCCCGTCGCCGGGGGCGAGCCGCGCAAGCTGACGAGCCTCAAAGAAGACGTGACGCAGGCCGTCTGGTCGCCGGACGGTACGCGCCTCGCCTTCACGGCGCGCGTGCGCGACGAGGCCTACGAAGAAGAGGACGACAAGAAGCGCCGGCCGCGGCGGCTCACGCGCCTGCAGTACAAGCTCGACAGCGTGGGCTGGACGGCGGACCGGCCGCAGCACCTCTTCGTCGTCCCGGCCGACGGATCGTCCGAGCCGGTGCAGCTCACGGACGGCGACTACGAGGACCACTCGCCGTCCTGGTCGCCCGACGGCAAGACGATCGCCTTCGTCTCCGCGCGCCACCCCGACTGGGACCTCGAGATGGTGAACGACGTGTACCTGGTGGACGCCGCCGGCGGAGAGCCGCGGCGGCTCACGCAGGGCGGCGGCACCGTCGGCAGCCTCTCCTGGGCTCCGGACGGGTCGCGGCTCGCCGTCGAGCGGTACGCCGGCGTGTTCGACGACCCGAAGCATTCTCAGATCGCCCTGGTCGACGTCGCGAGCGGGGAGTTCGCGGTGCTCACCGGCGAGCTCGACCTCAACTGCACGACCTACCCGGGCATGCGGGAGCCGCTCTGGGACGCGGGCGGGCTCGTCTTCGTCGTGGAGGACCACGGCCGTGTGCACATCTACCGCGCCGCGGCCGACGGCTCGGGCGAGCCGCGCCTCGTCGTCGGCGGCGAGCGCGTCGTCACCGGCCTCGATGTGGCCGCCGGTCGGCTCGTGTTCACGGCGAGCGAGCCGGGGCAGCTGAGCGAGCTCTACGACGGCGGCCCGGCCGCCGGAGCCGTCGACGCCGCGGCCGCCGGCCGCCGCCTCACCTCCGCCGGCGCCGCCTTCAGCGCCGGCCGTGAGCTGGTCAGGCCCGAGCGCTTCACGGCCGTCTCGGCGGACGGCAGCGAGGTCGACGGCTGGATCATGCGGCCCGCCGGCTGTGAGCAGGGCAAGAAGTACCCCACCCTGCTCAACATCCACGGCGGGCCCTACGGCCAGTACGGCGTCGGCTTCTTCGACGAGTTCCAGGTGTACTGCGGCGCCGGCTACGCGGTCGTCTTCAGCAACCCGCGAGGCTCCTCCGGCGGCACCGAGGAGTGGGCGCGGGCCATCCGCGGCCCCGGCGAGAGCGGCCCGGGCTGGGGCTCCGTCGACTACGAGGACTGCATGGCGGTGACCGACGAGGCGGTCCGCCGCTTCGACTTCGTCGATGCGGACCGCCTCGGCGTCATCGGCGGGTCCTACGGCGGCTACATGACCTCCTGGATCGTCGGCCACACCGACCGCTTCAAGGCCGCCGTCTCCGAGCGCGCCGTCAACAACTTCGACTCGCAGTGGGGCTCCAGCGACTTCGGCTGGGATTTCAAGGGCTACACGGACAAGTTCCTCTTCGAGGACCTGGACATGTACCGCAAGGTCTCGCCGGTGAGCTACGCCGAGAGCATCCACACGCCGCTGCTCATCCTGCACTCCGAGGACGACCTGCGCTGCCCGGTGGAGCAGGCGGAGCACCTCTTCACCACCCTGCGGCTGCTCAAGCGGCCGGTGGAGTTCGTGCGCTTCCCGGCGGAGTCGCACGAGCTCACGCGCTCCGGCAGCCCGGTGCACCGCGTGCAGCGGTTCGAACTGGTCGTCGAGTGGTTCGACCGCTACCTCAAGGGCTGAGGCGCGCGGCGCTGCCGATGCTGGTCCTCGCCGCACTGGCGGGGGCGGGCTTCTGCGCGCCGGGTGTGGGCGCGACGGCCGGCGCCTCGACCGGCGCGTCGCCCGCCCGGACGGCCACGGCGCGCCCGCCGGCGCGCTGGGTGCGCGTCTCGGTGGCGACCCTCTGGGTGCGCCCGGGCGAGGCGCGCAGCGTCGACGCGCCGGCCTGCGCCGTCCCGGCCGACCTGCGCACCTGGGTCACCATGGACACCTCGCAGAAGCGCTGGCTCGTCGGCAGGCTTGAGACGCAGGCGCTGTACGGCGCCAAGGTCTACCTTCTCGGCACCTCCGGCGCCTGGTCGCACGTCGCCGTGGCCGGGCAGCCGACGCCGCGAAACCGCTGGGGCTACCCGGGCTGGGTGCCGACGCGGCAACTGACAGACGTCGAGCCCGCCGCCGCGACGTCCGTGGCGCTGGTGCTGGCGCCGACCGTGTGGCTCTACGAGACGGAGGCGCTGACCGGGCGCGTGCTCGAGGTCTCAGCCGGCACGCGCCTCCCGGTGGTCTCGGCCGGCGACGAGGCCGTCGAGGTCGTGCAGACGGGTGGCGAGCACGCCTACGTGCGGCGCGCCGGCGTCGTCCTGCACGAGGCGGGCACGTCGTGGCCGGCCCCGACCGGCGCGCAGCTCGTGAAGCAGGCGCGCCGCTTCATCGGCCGGCCGTACGTCTGGGCCGGGACCTCCGGCTTCTGTGTGGACTGCTCCGGCTTCACCCACCTGGTCTACCGCGTGCTGGGGGTGACGATCCCGCGGGACGCCGCCGACCAGGCGGCGGTGGGCCGCCGGATCGCCACGCGGAGCGCCCTTCGCCCCGGCGACCTGGTCTTCTTCCGCGGCTCTTCGGGCGCTATCCACCACGTCGGCCTGTACGTCGGCGACGGCCGGATGATCCATGCGCCGAAGTCCGGCAGCTCCGTCCGGATCGAATCGCTGGCGCACGAACCGTACCGCAGCGAGTTCGCCGGCGGCCGGCGGCTGACGCCGTGACCGGCCGGCGATGCGACCTCGGCTGACGTGACGACGCCTGCACGCAGAACGCCGCGGGAACGGGAATAGACTGCGGCAGACGCGGCGACTGAAAGGCGGCAGCGATGGCGTATGTGCTGATCGAGCACCGGGTCAGTGACTTCGAGACCTTCAAGAAGGTCTTCTCGGACGATGCCGAGCGCCGCGAGGAGCTCGGCTCCACGGGCGGCGTCGTGTACCGCGTCGCCGACGACCCCGACAACGTGATCGTCATCCTGGAGTGGGAGACCCTGGAGGGCGCCCGCGAGTTCGCCGGGTCGCTGGAGTTCGAGCAGGCGATGGAGTGGTCCGCGAGCCACGTCGCCACGCCTCGGGTCACCGTGCTCGAACAGGCCCTGCAGTCGCCTCGCTGACCCTCTTCGTGATCCCGGTACCCGTGGCGAGAGAAAGGTGGCGTCCATGACGGTGTATGTGGTCCTCGAGCACCAGATCCACGACTTCGACACTCTCAAGCAGGTCTACTCCGACGACGCCGAGCGCCGGCGGCGCATGGGCTGCGTCGGCGGGCGCATCTGGCGGGGCGTCGACGACCCCAACCAGGTCAGCGTCGTGATGGAGTGGGACACCGCGGAGCACGCGCGTGAGTTCGCCGGCTCGTTCGAGCTGGAGCAGGCCATGCACTGGGCGACCGTGAAGGCGCCGACCACCCGCGTCATCGTGTACGAAGAGGCGCACACCTCGGCGTACTGACCTCCGCCCGCCCCCGCCGGCTCCCGGCGCGATGACGCGAGCGCTCCGTTTCGGGTCGGCGGCGGCGTGAAATGACGGGAGCGAAGACGGCGTGCGCATCGTGGCCGCGCCGACCCCGATCAAGGAGGGATCCCATGGCCGACGGTCATCTGCCGGACGTGTATCTCGGCTTCCGTGAGGACTACCCTGCCGTCGCGGCCGCGCTCGACGGGCTGGGCGAGGCAGTAGACGGCGCAGGACCGCTCGACGAGCGCAGCAACCGGCTCGTCAAGCTCGGCCTCGCCGTCGGGGCGCTCGCCGAGGGTGCGGTCAAGTCGAACGCGCGCAAGGCCCTGGCGGCCGGCGCGTCACCCGCAGAGGTACGTCAGGTCGGCATCCTCGCGATCACGACCTGCGGCTTCCCGACGGCCATCGCCGGCCTCAGCTGGATCGACGAGGTCCTGAACGCCGGCGACTGAGCCGCGGCACCACCTTCGGCGGCCGCGGCCTCACCACCCGTCGCGGCCGCCGTCGCGCGCCACCTTCTCCTCGCAGATGCGCGTCATCGCGGAGCGCACTGCGCGCGCCGCCAGCCAGCCCACCGGCGTCGCCGGGCCCGCGTAGGGGAGCTCGGCGCCGCGCCCCGTGCAGGCGACCACCACCGTGTCGGTGGACGTGCCGCTCGCAGCCTCTCCCTCGGGCGTCTTCACGTCCCACTCCGCGAGCGTCATCGTCTTGGCCTCCGTCGTGGTGATCACCGCGTTCACCATCGCCGCCGGCGTGAGCGCGCCGTCGACGAGCAGGATCACGTTGATGGTGCCCGGGCCGGGCGCCGCGTCGTGGCCGGCCGCGTCCGCCCCGATCGGCGGTGTCACGCCCGCCGACGAGGTGTTGCTGAGCCCCACCGAGACCACCGCCGCGACGGTGAGGTCGCCGAGCGACTCGACGGCGCAGCGGGCGTGCTCCGTGTAGGCCGCCGTCATGAGACCGACGAAGGGCCCGGCGACGCCGAGCTCCGCGGCCGTGGCGGCGAGGTCGTCTTCCGGCCGCTCGCCGTCGTACTTGTCGTCGACGTGCACGTTCAGGATCTCCTGCGTGGCGCCGTAGCCACCGCCCACGACCGCCGAGCTGATCACGCGCAGCGGCTCCGTGCCGGTGACGCGCACGGCACGCCGGCCGATGGTCACGGTGACGCCGGGCAGCGGCCGTATCTGGAAGTCGTTCACGGGCGATCCCTTCCGTATGAGGGCGGAGCGGCCGCCATCCTAGCGCAGGCCGGGCGTCCGCGCGGCCGCCCGGAGGAGTCGCCGTGCGGTTCTTCGCGTGACGGGGTATGAACAGGATGATTTCAGTCCTCTTTTACCTGAGCGAGGTGGCCAATGAGCCGTGGCGGAGCGCCCGCGATCGTCGACCAGTCGGCCCTGTCCCTTCTGCTGAAGGAACCGCGGTACGAAGTCATCCCCGTCCAGGGGATCGAGCAGAAGGTGGCAGCGCTGCCTTACGGCGCCACCGTCACCGTCACCGCCTCGCCCAAGCTGGGCATCGACCGGACGCTCGACGTGAGCATCGCCCTCGCGGCGCGCGGCTTCCGCGTGGTGCCGCACCTGGCGGCTCGCATGGTCGCGGGTCGCAGCCATCTCGAGCGCCTGGTACAGCGCCTCGAGGGCTCGGACATCCACGAGGCGTTCGTGATCGGCGGTGACGCCGATCCGCCGGCGGGCCGGTACACCGACGCCGGCGACCTGCTCGATGAGCTCTCCGGGCTCGCCCACCCGTTCACGCGTGTGGGCATCGGGGGCTATCCGGAGGGCCACCCGCTGATCGGCGACGACCAGTTGCTGGAGGCGCTGCGCCGCAAGCAGCCGTTCGCCACCCACGTGGTCACGCAGCTGTGCTTCGACGCCGGGGCCCTCGCCGCGTGGACGCGTCAGATCCGAGCCGCCGGCGTCGATCTGCCGGTGGTCGTCGGGCTGCCCGGAGTCGTGGAGCGGCGCAAGCTGGCCGAGATCTCGCTCAAGACCGGGGTCGGCGCCTCGCTGAGCTACTTGCGCAAGCACGGCCGGGAGATCATCACGCTGGCTCGCTCCCGCCGGTACGATCCGACGTCGTTGGCCGAGGCGGTAGCCGGCTACGCCGGCGATCCTGCCCTCGGCCTCAGCGGCGCCCACCTCTTCACCTTCAACCAGGTGGAGCAGACGCGGGACTGGGTGGCGAGGAACGCGCGGACGCTCTCGCCGCCGGCCTGAGAGGCCGCGCCGGCGGCGTCAAGGGGCCGGCGGCCCCGAGGCGAGCTCGTCTTCGAGCGGCTCGGCGTCCTCCGCCGGCCGCCGCGACCGCGCCGTGCCGAGCAGCGAGCCCGCCAGGATCAGCGGCATGCCGACGGCGATGCCGAGCGTGAACGGCTCGCTCAGCAGCGCCACCCCGAGCAGGACGGCGACCAGGGGGTTCACGTACGTGATCACCGTGGTCCGTGACGGCCCCACCTCCCGGATCAGCGCGAAGAAGATGAGGAAGGCGGCGACCGTGCACACCAGCGCCAGCACCGCGACGGAGCCGATGGTCTCTGCCGAGAGCGACGACGGCATGGTCGCGATGCCGGCCGGCGCGTAGAGGGCCGCGGTCACCACGAGCGACGCGGTGATGACGCCGATCGCCGGCAGGTGGGCCAGCTTGCGGCTGATGACGACTGGGCCGGTCGCGTAGCACAGCGCGACGACGAGCGTCTCCGCGATCCCCAGCACGTCGCTGCGCGCGATGTCCAGGCCGACCAGGGCGGCGACGCCGGCGAACCCGATGAAGAGGCCGGCGAGCCGGCGCGCGTCGAAGTGGTCGGCTACTCCGAGCGCGCGGTACAGCACCGCGCCGATGAGCGGCACCGTCGCGATCAGCAGTCCGGCGAGCGAGCTGGAGATGCGCTCCTCGGCGTGCGCCAGGAGCAGCCAGGGGATGCAGAGCTCGACGAGCGTGTACAGGAGCACCCACGGCCAGCTCCGGAGCATCCTCCGGACCTCGCCGCTGCGCAGGGCGAAGGGAAGCAGCAGGAGCGCCGCCGGCGCCGTGCGCAGAAAGACGAGTGCCGGTGGCGGCAGCTCGCGCACGGCGATGCGGATGAAGAGATAGGGCAGACCCCAGATCACGCAGAGGGTGATGAAGAGCAGCCAGCCTTTGCGCGACACCTGCGGGTCCTCCCTGTGAGCGGGCGCCGCTCATCCTATCGTCTGGCGGCGGCGCGCGACCGGCCGGGCGCAAGATACGATGGCGGCGACGACCCGGTCCGTCTTGGGTCGCCACGCGAAGGTCGTTGACCAGTGAAGGAGACTGAAGTGGACGTGTTCGAGGCCATCGAGAAGCGCTACAGCGTGCGCGGGTACACGCCCGACGCCGTCGAGGACGAGAAGCTCGCCCAGGTGCTCGAGGCGGCGCGTCAGGCTCCCACCGCCGCCAACCGGCAGCCGTTCCGCATGCTCGTGGTGCACACGAAGGGCAGGGAGGAGGAGCTGGCCCGCGTGTACGGCCGTCGCTGGCTGACGCAGGCCCCGCTGGTGATCGCCTTCGTTGCCGTTCCGGGCGAGGCCTGGAGGCGCATGGACGACAAGCCGTACGACGAGGTGGATGCGACGATCGCCATGGACCACCTCGTCCTCGCCGCGACGGCCCTGGGTCTCGGCACCTGCTGGATCGCCGCCTTCGACCCGGACGCGGCGCGTGAGGTCTTCGGACTCCCCGACGAAGTCGAACTCGTCGCCCTCACGCCGCTCGGCTACCCGGCCAGGGACCCGGCGGACACCGGCCGCCGCCCGCTCGAGGAGCTCGTCCGCTACGAGCGCTGGTGACCGGCGGCGGACCTGTCTGAGCGGCTTCGCGTCGCCTGATCGGACGACGAAGCCGCGGCTCGCGAGGCTGCTCCCGGAGGCCCTGGGGATGCGTTCCATCCAACCCGGGAACGCGGCCCCATGGAGTCCCGCCGACCGCCGCCGACATTCGTCACCGAGGGAGCGCGCACCGGTGCGCGCCGGGAGAAGGGGTGGCACATGAGCCTTTCGCCGAGCTGTCTTCGCACCACCGCACGCGCGGACCACCTGGAGTGGCCTGACCTCGGGCCGCTGCGCTGGCCCTATCTCGCCTTCGCGCGCGAGGAACTGCTGCTCCACCGCGAGCCGGCGGTGTGTCGCACCCAGGACGGGATGTTCTGGGAGTACGACGGCCACCGCTTCCTCGTCACCGACGTCACCGCCGGCGCGTGGCGCAGGCCCGCGGGGGACCTGGACGAGATCCCTCCGGGACCCTGGCGCCATGTGCCGGCGTGCGCCTGTGAGGCGTGCCGCCTCGGCAACGTCTGAGACCTGCGTCATCGCGGTAGAGAGTGGGTGTCGGCGGACGTCGCCGGCCTCGGACCGTGGAGGGCGCATGGGATTCGTGGACGATTCCATCGTCGTGCGCGCCGACGTGCAGGACGTGTACTCCCTCTGGCTGGACTACGAGGGCTACCCGCGCTTCATGAGCGGGATGGACCAGGTCCTCGTCGTGGGCTACTGCCGTCTCCGCTGGCGCGGGCGCGCCTGCGGGGAGTCCCTCGAGTGGGAGACGGACGTGGTGGATCACGTGGAGGACACCAGAGTGCGCTGGCGGGCCACCGACGGCCGCGAGACCGGCGACGTGGACTTCCAGAAGCTGGATGCCGACGAGACGCTCGTCCACTACCAGCTCGAGTACCAGCCGGAGGCATGGGGCGTCGATCCGGAGGGTCTGCGCGCGTGCCTGCACGCCCGCGTACGCGACGACCTGCGGGCGTTCAAGGCCTTCGCCGAGACCCTAGACGAACGGACTACGTGACAGATAACGTGTTGTGTCGTAAAGTCTCGGTCAGGGCCAACCTCCCCTCTTAGCATTGACTCGCCAGGCTTTGCTTACCCCCGGTTGGCCCTTTTCTTTGCCCTCACTCCGCCGCTCCTCCGCGACTGCGGCAGGAACCCTCACGCCGGCAGCGAACCCATCCTCGGGGTCGCCGGCCATACCAGTGCTCCTTGGCTCGCTCCGCTGGTCCTTCTCAGCTCAACGGCGGCCCCTGTTTGTTGGGCGGGCACCGGAGGAGGTCGGAGACGCATGAGTGCGCGGGTTGAGCAAGCCGGCACAAGCCCCCATAATCGTGGCTTGGCCGCAGACGGCTGACAAGGGAGAGCCCATCCCATGATCGTCTTCGAAGACGTCACCAAGACCTACGACCCGGACGTGGTCGGCCTCCAGGATTTCACCTGCCACATCGGCAAGGGTGAGTTCGTGTTCCTGGTGGGCGCCTCCGGCTCCGGCAAGTCAACGCTCATCAAGCTGGTGCTCAAGGAACTCGTCCCCGAGACGGGGCGTATCCTCGTGGCCGGCCGCAACCTCGGCACCCTCCGACGCAGCAAGGTGCCGCTCTTGCGGCGCAACATCGGCTGCGTGTTCCAGGACTTCAAGCTGCTGCCCAACAAGACCATCTTCGACAACGTCGCCTACGCCCTCGAGGTGGTCGGCGAGCCGCGGCGCAGCATCCGCCGCAAGGTGCCGGAGATCCTCAGCCTCGTCGGCCTCGCCGACAAGACCAACAGCTATCCGCACGAGATCAGCGGCGGCGAGCAGCAGCGCGTCAGTGTGGCGCGCGCGTTCGTCAACCACCCACCGCTGCTGCTCGCCGACGAGCCCACGGGCAACATCGACCCCGAGACTGCGGTCGGCATCATGCAGCTGCTCGTGCGCATCAACCGCACCGGGACCACGGTGGTCGTCGCCACGCACGACCGCGACATGGTGAACCGGATGCGCCGGCGCGTGCTGCAGCTCGACGGCGGCCGGCTCGTGCGCGACGAGCGCCGGGGCGGCTACGACCAGGTCGCGGACGCCGAGGAGCAGGAGGCGCTCACGTGAGACTCGGCTTCTTCCTCAAAGAGGCGTTCGGCTCCATGCGCCGCAACTGGGTCATGGCCATGGCGGCCGTGATCACCGTGTTCATCAGCACGGCCATCCTCGGCGCCGTCCTCGTGACGCGCGACAACCTCAACCAGGGCGCCACGAGCCTCAAGAACCGCGTCATGATCGAGGTCTTCATCAAGGACGACGCCACCGAGGAGCAGAAGGCGGCCCTGGAGCAGAAGATCCAGGCCATCCCCGAGGTCAAGTCCTACAAGTACATCAGCAAGGAAGAGGCGCTCGACCGGTTCCGCAAGCGGTTCGGCGAGCGCATCGTCCAGAACCTCCCGATCAACCCGCTGCCGGCCAGCTATGAGGTCCAGGTCAAGGACGCCAACCAGGTCGATATGGTGGCGGCCAAGTTCTTCGACGACCCGGCGGTCGACAACGACCCAGGCACGCACAACGGGGTGAAGTACGCCCGCGAGACGGTGCGCAAGATGCTCGGCACGATCAACCTGATCGGCATCGGCATGTGGATCGCCACCGGCATCTTCGCCCTGGCCGCCGTCCTGCTCATCAGCACGACCGTGCGCCTCAGCATCTTCGCGCGGCGGCGCGAGGTCGAGATCATGCGGCTGGTGGGCGCCACCAACTGGTTCATCCGCTGGCCGTTCGTGCTCGAGGGCTTCATCACGGGGCTCATCGGGGCGATCCTTGCCGCAGGCTTCGTCTGGCTCTCGAACTGGGCGCTGGCCAACTGGCTCGAGAGCAGCGACATCAACTTCCTCGACATCAGGGTGTTCAGCATGTGGTGGCAGAGCGGCTCCTGGCCTGCCGGCCTGCTGCCGACGCTCGCCGTCCTCGGCGCCGTCCTCGGCGCCCTGGGCAGCATGGTGGCGCTGCGGCGCTACCTCAAGACCTGAGGCGCGTCGCGGCGCGCCGCTGAGAGGCGGCCGGCGGGGGCGTACAGGACGCCGCCGCCGGCCGCCGAACTCTCTTCCTTGGTATGACTCGTTCGCGCAAGCTCATCTTCGCACTCGTCCTTGCGACCCTCGTCTTGGCCTTCGCAGGGGCGGTCGCGACCGCCGCGCGGGCCGAGACTGCCGCGGAGCTGCAGCAGAAGCTCAAGGCCGCACGCAGCAAGATCGACGCCGCCAAGAAGCACAAGGCGTCGCTGAGCGAGCAGATCAGCAACCTCGACGGCAGGCTCGCGGCCATCCAGGACAAGCTCGCCGGGCTCGGCGACCAGATCGCCGGCGTCGAGGAGAAGCTCTCCGTCACCCGGGAGAAGCTCGGGGTCCTGCGCAAGGAACTCCGGCTCAAGAAGCTGGAGCTCGCGGAGGCCCAGGCCGAGCTCGAGCTGGAGCAGAAGAACTTCGCGGAGCGCGCCGTACTCAGCTACAAGAGCGACGACCTCGACTACGTGGACGTGATGCTCTCCTCCTCGGACTTCGAGGACCTCATCAGCCGCGTGAACGTGATCCACGACCTCCTCGGCGGCAACAACGTCCTCGTCGGCGGCCTGGAGACGGCCCGCGACGAGGTCGACGCGGAGAAGGACGCGATCGCGAAGCGGGAGAACGCCGTCGCCGACGCCGCCAGGGTGCTGCAGGAGAAGAGCGACGAGCTCGCCGCCCTGCGCGCCGCCCAGGCGGCGAGCCAGGCGGCCGCGCTCGCCGTCCGCCAGGAGAAGCAGGGCGCGCTCAAGGGCGTCAACAAGGATCTGGCCGAGCTCGAGAAGCAGGAGAACCAGCTGCTCGCCGAGAGCCAGGCCATCACCGGGGTCGTCGGCGGGGGCGGCAGCTCCGGCAGCGGCTCGGGGGCGCTGAGCTGGCCGGTGAACGGCTCTGTCAGCTCGCCGTTCGGCTGGCGGATCCACCCGATCCTCGGCTACCGGAAGTTCCACACCGGCGTCGACATCAGCGTCGGGTACGGCGTGCCCATCCACTCCTCCGCGGCCGGCACCGTCATCTACGCCACCTGGATGGGCGGCTACGGTAACGTGATCATCGTCGACCACGGCGACGGCCTGTCGACGCTGTACGCGCACCAGTCGAGTCTTGCCGTGGGCAACGGCGCCCGCGTCGCGCGCGGGCAGACCGTCGGCTACGTGGGCTCCACGGGGTTCAGCACGGGTCCGCACCTGCACTTCGAGGTGCGGGTCAACGGCAACCCCGTCGACCCCATGGGCTACCTGTGAGCCGGCGGCGCCGTTTGCCGCCCCTCCCGCGACCGACTACCATCTACGACTGATGCGCGCCCTACGCACGATCATCGTCGTCCTTCTCGTCTCGCTCGGGTTCCTCGGCGGCTACTTCGCCGGCTGGTACCTGCATGGGGAGAACACCGTGCGCCTCACTCCGACCGCGCAGACGTCGGCGAAAGAGGCCGGCAAGCTCCAGCAGAAGATCATCGAGGAGCTGCAGGGCCGGTACTACAAGCCTGTCAGCGTCAACCAGCTGTCCACGGCCGGCGTGAACGGCATGCTCAAGTCGCTCAAGGACCCCTACACCGTGTACCTCACGCCCAAAGAGGTGCAGGACTTCGCGGAGAAGGAGAAAGGTTCCTACTCCGGCATCGGCGCGTCGCTGCAGAAGACCAAGGACGGCCTCGTGATCACCTCGGTGTTCGCGGGGTCGCCGGCGAAGGCCGCAGGCCTCGCCCCCGGCGACACCATCCAGGCCGTCGACGGCCAGTCCACCAAGGGCACCTCCATCGAGACAAGCATCAGCCGCATCAAGGGCGCCGAGGGATCCACGGTCACGCTCACCGTCCAGCCCAAGGACAAGAAACAGGCTCCCAAGGAGCTCAAGGTGGTGCGCAAGACCATCGAGATCCCCGAGACCAGCAAGCGGATCATCAACGACAAGGGCACCAAGGTCGGCTACATCCAGCTCTTCGAGTTCGGCGGGCTCGCCGGCAAGGACGTGCGCGAGGACGTCGACGCACTGAAGAAGCAGGGCGCCCAGTGGTTCATCCTCGACCTGCGCTATAACGGCGGCGGCCTGCTGACGCAGGCCGTGGACGTCACCAACGTCTTCCAGCAGGGCCTCGTCACCTCGACCGCGGGCCTGCACTCTCCCAGGGAAGAGCTCACGGCGACCGGTCCGGTGGCGACGAAGCTGCCGATGGTCGTGCTCGTCAACGGCTTCTCGGCGAGCGCGTCGGAGATCGTCACCGGCGCCCTCAAGGATCACAAGCGGGCGACGATCATCGGCACGACCACCTTCGGCAAGGGCCTGGTCCAGAGCATCATCACGCTGGGCAACGGTGCCGCCCTCAAGCTCACCACGGCGGTGTACCTCACGCCGAACGGCACCAACATCAACAAGAAGGGCATCACGCCGGACATCGTGGCGCCCGACAAGCCGAAGACGAAGCCCGACGACGCGTTGCAGACGGCGCTGCAGTACATCGCCCGCCGCGCGAAGTAGCCGGTGAGTCCCTCGCGGCACCCGGGCGGTCCGGGTGACAGTGCGAGACACGGAGGGGAGCGCGGTCCTCGAGGCGGCGGACGCCGCCGCGGAGATGGCCCGCAGCAGCCGCAGGAGCCTTCGGACCGCGGCCGCCCGCTCCCGTACCGCGTCACCCGCTGGGGCAAGTTCTGGTCGCTCGAGCCCCTGTTCGCCGATGTCCGCTCCTACCTGGTCGCCAAAGGCGGCGTGCCGCCGCGACAGGACGAGCTCGTCCTCGCCGTGCCTTCTCACGGCGACCGCCGCCGGATCGTCGAGGTCCTCGGCGGCGCGGACGACCTCGAGGCCGTGCTGCGAGCCCTGCTCCACGCCAAGGGCGTGCGCCAGGGCTTCTCGAACGCCGTGACCGACGAGGCGGCCGCAGTGAAGGCGCGTGCGACGCGCGCCGACCACGGCCGCCACGACCTCACGGCGCTGCCCACCTTCACCATCGACCCCGACACCGCGCGCGACTTCGACGACGCCATCTCGGTCGCGCGCGAGGGTTCGGGCTACAGGGCGCACGTGCACATCGCCGACGTCTCGTACTTCGTCGACGACGACGGCGAGATCGAGCGCGAGGCTCGCCGCCGCACCTCCAGTCTGTACCTGCCGCTGTTCGCCGAGCCCATGCTGCCGGCAGCCCTCAGCAGCGACCTCTGCAGCCTGGTGCCGCGGCAGCCACGCAAGTGCGTCACCGTCGAGTTCACCTTTGACGCCGCGGGCCGCCGCACCGCGACGCAGTACTACCGCTCACTGATCAGCAGCGACCACCGCCTCACCTACGGCTTCGCCGACACCGTGATCGGTCCGGCCGCCGTGGAACTGGCCGGCGGGGAGGACGCCGCCGGCGCCGCAGCGGCCGCGCTCCCGCTCGCCGACCCCAAGGCCGCCGTCGCGGCGCTGCCGGGCGCCCACCTGGTCGCCGGACGGCCGGAGCCGCCGCGCGACGTGCCCGACGCGACCATGCAGGCGGACGACGCGCTGCGTGAAGAGCTGCTACTGGCCGCCGAGCTCGCCGGGGTGCTGCGCCGCCGGCGCCTCGCCCGCGGCGCCCTCACCATCGGCTCGTTCGAGCCCGAGTATGCGTTCGACCACGCGGGCGCGCTCAGCGGCGCCGCGGCGCGCCCGGAGACGCCCTCGCACGCGCTGGTGGAGGAGTTCATGCTCGCCGCCAACGAGGCTGTGGCCGAGTACCTCCTGCGCAAGAAGGCGCACGCGCTGTACCGCGTGCACGAGCCGCCGGAGGCGGCGAGCATGCGTCAGCTGCTCGACCAGCTCGAGGAGCTCGGTATCGCCACGCCGGCGTTCCCCACGGGCGCGGCGGTCCCGGCGGCCCAGCTGCAGGAGGCCTACGGCCGCCTCTCCCGGCTCGTCGCGCAGGCGAGCGCCCGCGAGCGCCGCGGCCGGCTGGCGTGGTCCACGCTCATCCTGCGCTCGCTCAAGCAGGCGAGGTACGCGCCGGGCAACCTGGGCCACTTCGGCCTTGCCAGCCCGGCGTACCTGCACTTCACGTCACCGATCCGGCGCTACCCCGACCTCGTGACCCACCGCAGCCTGCTCTCCCACCTCGGGGAGGACGGCGCGGAGCTGAGCGAGGCCGAGCTGGCGACCGCCGCCGAGGACTGCTCGACGCGCGAGAGGGACTTCTCCCGCATCGAGCTCACGGGCGACGACATCGCGCTGTGCTTCCTGCTCCAGCGCCGCCTCGACGCGGAGGGCTGGGAGCAGACGTTCACCGGCGAGATCGTCGGTCTGGTCGGCGGCGGCCTCTTCATCCGCTTCGGCGGCGTCTTCGAGGGCTTTCTCTCGTCGCGGCGGCTGGGCGGCGAGCGCTTCGAGACCAGCGAGTACGAGACGGCGCTCGTCGGCGAGGCCACCGGCACGCGGTACCGGCTCGGCGATCCGGTCGACGTCAAGGTCGAGCGCGTCGACCGCCTGACCGGGAAGGTCGACCTTGCGCCGGCCCTTCCGGATGGCGGCCGGCCGGCGACGGCTGCCGGCCGCCAGCCGGCGCGGCGGACCACGGGCTCCCGCCCGCCGCGCCGCCGCGCGCCCGGCCGCCAGACCCGCCGCAAGCGCTGAGGCGGCCGCCAGACCCGCCGCAAGCGCTGTGGGCGCCGCCGCGCCGGTCCCCTCCCGGCCTGCGCCCATCGCCGCGCGATCCGCTCTCCGGCGCCTCGCGCCTCTTCGCGAAGCCCCGCCTCACGGTATGAGTCTGCGGCGATCACGTACGTTCGGACGTACGCGATTCGTCCGGTCGCGTACGCACGGACGTACGCTGACGCCGCACGTACTCGTCCCGTGTCGGGCGTGACTCAGGCGAGCTCACCCGCAGGGCGGTCGGCTGCGAGATCCGCGTCGCACGCCGGCACGAGCGCCGGTGGGACGTCCGCGCAGGCCGCCCTGCGCCTCCGCCGTCCCCGATGGGGTACGCTAGTCGGCATGCCACGAGAGACCGGGATCAAACGCGTCGCCGAGAACCGCAAGGCGCGCCACGACTACTTCATCGACGACACCTTCGAGGCGGGCATCGCGCTCGTCGGCACGGAGGTGAAGTCGCTGCGCGAAGGCCGCGTCAATCTCCGCGACAGCTACGTCGAAGTCCGCGGCAGCGCGCACGCGCCGGAGCTCTTTCTCATCGGCGCCCACATCAGCCCCTACGACCAGGGCAACATCTGGAACCACGATCCGTTGCGGGCGCGCAAGCTGCTCATGCACCGGCACGAGATCGAGCGCCTCGCCGGCAAGGTCCGCGAGAAGGGCTACACGATCGTGCCGACCAAGGTCTACTTCAAGGACGGGCGCGCCAAGATCGAGGTCGGTCTGGGGCGCGGCAAGAAGCTCTACGACAAGCGCCACGACATGGCCGACAAGGACGCCAAGCGGGACATGCAGCGTGCCCTGCGCGGCCGCGGGGAAGACAGGCGGTAGGGGCCGGCGCCGCTTCGGCGCGCCGGCCGGAAGGTCGGAAGGGGAGGTCGCTCGTGGACACGCTGAATCAGGAGCAGATCGCGGCGGCCCTCTGGGACCTCGACGGCTGGGCCGCGGAGGGCGAGGCGCTCACGCGCACGTTCCGCTTCGCCGACTTCGTCCACGCCATCGGCTTCGTCGAGCACCTCGCCGAGGTGGCCGAGGAGCAGCAGCACCATCCGGACATCGACATCCGCTACAACAAGGTGACGCTGCGCCTCTCGAGCCACGACGCCGGCGGCGTGACCATGCGCGACGTGCACCTCGCGGAGGCGATCCAGCACCTGGCGTGAGGCGGGCGCGGCCCGGAGGGCCCCGCGCGCCCGCCGCTGTGCGCGGCCCGAAGGCCCGCCGTGCTAGAATGCCTGACCGTGCCCTCGTAGCTCAGGGGATTAGAGCGCGCGCCTCCGGAGCGCGAGGTCGAAGGTTCGAATCCTTCCGGGGGCACCAAAGTTGTCAAAGTCACGACTCTCTCCGTGCAAGAACGGCCCCCGTCGTTGTCTGGGTCTTCTCACTCTGGCCGAACTCGGTAGCCACCCGGATCCTCTCGAACAGCTTCATGACTGGCTCCCTTCACCTGGTCAAGTCGAACCGGGGTGACGAAGCCTTCGGGCTTGACGGTCAGCACGGAGCAGTCGACCTGGCGCAGCACGGTCTCGGCCGTGTTGCCGATGAAGAGACCGGGAATCCCCGTGCGGGCGACCGTGCCCATGACGATCAGGTCGATGCTCCTCTGGGCCGCCAGTTCGATGATCACCTCGGCCGGCTCACCTCTGAGCAGGTGGAGATTGTGCCGGATGCCGCTGAGCGGGTGTCTGGCCAGGAGTCCGTGCAGCCACGACTCGTGCGTCGCGCCGGTGTCGCACACGATTTGGTCGACCTCTGCCGCCGGCAGGCGCCCGTGCGTGCGAAGCACCTCCTCTCCCGGATGGTCCCAGGCGTGGACGACCCGCAGTTCGCTGCCTTCCTGCCGCGCGAGCGAGGTTGCCAGCTGCATGATCTGGGTGCTGACGCCAGGGTGGTCCTCGTCGCAAGGATGGGGGTTGACGGCGGCGAGGATGCGCTCGAAACGGGGAGCCCGGGCGGCGAGGGCCGGATACGGCCTAAGCGGATTGACTGCGTTGTTCAACGACTGGGAGACTGTGTGGCATCAAGCGCTGCACGCGAAGCGGCCAGGCCGAGGAGAACCATGCTCAGTACCTTGATCGACGCTATGGAACAGGCGATCCGGGAAGTCAGGAAGATGCCTGAGGAGGTCGTCCAGGTCTTCCACCACAACGACTCCGACGGACTCACGTCGGGTGCCATACTCACCCGCGCGTTCGAGCGGCAGGGCTATGCCGTCCGGCGCTTCTGTCTGGAGAAGCCGTATCCGGCAGTGCTGGAAAGGGTCTTCGAGCAGGAGGGCAAGATCCTCGTCTTCGCCGATTTCGCCGGCAGGATCGCCCCGCTGCTGTCCGAGTTGAACCAGGGAAGGAACCTGACCATCATCTTGGATCATCATGTCGCTGAGGCCTCGACCGAGCCGAGAGTCATCAACCTCGACCCGGACCTGTTCGGGTTGAAGGGGGACCGGGACATCTCCGGGTCGACGACGTGCTACCTCTTCGCGCGGACGCTGGATCCGGTCAATCGCGACATGGCCCACATCGCCGCCGTCGGAGCGGTGGGTGACGGCTTCTTCGTGGACGGCGAGCTGGTGAGCGAGAACCGCGAGGTCGCCGTGGAAGCCGCTCGACAGGGTCTGGTCGAGATCAGGAAGCATGAGGACGGAGAGCAGTACCTGCTGAACGGTCCCCAGGGGCAGATGGACCTGATCGACGTCGGCGACTATCTCGATGTCCTGGGGGGAGTCGGCTACTACCAGGACGGGCCGGGCACGGGAGTGAAGGTCTGCCTTGAAGGTATCTCGCCGGAGTCAGACCGGCTGGTGGAAGAGCTGAAGGCCGTGAGGACGACGATCTTCGACCAGGAGATCGCAAGGCTTCGGGCCGGCGCCCTGCGACAGTCGCCTCACATCCAGTGGTTTCACGTCGAGTCACGCCTCTTCCCGATGGGGGTGAAGATGGTCGGGGCATTCTGCGATGCCATCAGGACCATGGACCTCGTCGACCCCTACAAGTACATCGCCGGATTCCAGATCATTCCGGATGAGATCCCTGACTTCGGCGCGATCAGCTTCGACCAGGTGAAGATCTCCATGCGGGTCTCCCCTTTCATGGAGGGCGAGATCAGGGCGGGCCGGGCGATGGGACTCAACATACTGCTTCCCGAGGCGACAAGCAGGCTTGGAGGGTTCTCTGACGCCTGCCACAGTCTTACGGCCGCCACCACGGTGGCCATCGGCAAGGAAGAGCAATTGATCGACGAAATGGAACGCATCCTGGACGGAGGGTCTCATGGCTGAAGGCAGAGGGTTCGGAAAGACGATCCTCATCGGCGACCAATTCGTGCTCGACGGAGTCTCGGCGATCGTCTCGGCGATCCCCTTCGAGACCGTGGCGACGGTGGAGCGGATCGACGGAGAGGGATGGGTCCTGCAAGACGACCGCATCGAGGTCCCCGGCTACAAGGACAAGAAGCGGGAACAGCAGGGCGAATCCATCGACAGGATCCTCGATGTCATGGGTATCGACGTCAAAGCGACCCCGATCAAGATCACGGTCGGGGGAACGCTGCTGGCCGGAAGCGGCGTGGGCGCGAGCGCCGCCATCTGCGTCTCGCTCGCGCGGGCGCTGGACGCGGAATTCGGCTTGGGCTACTCGATCGAGGAGATCAACCGGGTAGCCTGGCAGGGTGAGTTCCCTTATCACGGGATCGCCAGCGGAGTCGACAATACCGCCTCGACCTATGGCGGGCTTCTTCTCTTCTGGTTGGAGGATGGACAACAGCATTTCGAGAGGATCGAGAGCCCAAGGGCCTTCGAGATCGTCCTGGCCAACAGCGGCGTCACGGTCAATACGGCGGCGCTGGACGAGTTCATCGATGAGCAGAAGACAGGCGATCCGGAGCTGTTCGCGTCGCGTCTCGACGCCATCAGGGCCCAGGTCGTCGACATGAAGAAGGCGCTTGAGGCCGGCAGTCTGGAGAGCGTCGGCAAGATCATGACCGCGAACCACGAGCTCCTGACCGTCATGGGGATGTCCCACGAGACTCTCGACCACATGTGCAGGACAGCCCTCGAGAAGGGCGCGCTGGGGGCGAAGGTCACGGGAGGCGGCAGAGGCGGCTACATGGTCTCGTTGACTCCCGGAGCGGAGCTTCAGAACACGGTCGCATCGGCGTTCGAGGCGGACGGACACAAGGTCATCCGGACGATGATCGGTGGCAGTTGACCGCGCCTGCGTTGCGCGGCCTGCCCACCCCGACACGCCTCTTCGGCGGCTACATCTTCGACCTGGACGGGACGGTCTACCTGGGCGAGGCCCTGCTTCCCACGGCGGGTGAGACGCTGAGGGTGCTGCGCGCGCGCGGCCTGCGCACCATCTTCGTCTCCAACAACCCCACGCATGCGCGCGAGGACTACGCGGACAAGCTCACCCGCCTGGGCGTGCCGACCTCCATCGAGGACATCCTGACGTCATCGCTCGTGCTGGTGGACTTCCTCCAGCGGCGCATGCCCGGCGCCCGCCTGTTCGTCGTCGGCGAGGAGCCGCTCTGCGCGGAACTGCGCCGTGCCGGGTTCGAGCTGACCGAACAGGCTGACCGCGTCGATGCGGTGATCGCCAGCTTCGACCGCACCTTCGTCTACCACAAGCTGCAGACCGCCTTCGACGCCATCCGGGCCGGAGCACGGTTCTTCGCCACCAACGCCGACCCGTTCTGCCCGGTCCCCGGCGGCGGTGAGCCTGACTGCGCCGCCGTCATCGCTGCGATCGAGGCCTGCACCGGCGCGCAGGTCGAAGCTGTGGTCGGCAAGCCGTCCAGCTACATGATCGACGCCGCGCTGGGGTTGATGAGCCTGCCGGCGGCGGACTGTCTGATGACGGGTGACCGGCTTGAGACGGACATACTCATGGGCCTGGAGGCAGGCATGTCCACCGCGCTGCCGCTCACGGGCGCGACTTCTGAGTCGGCTTTGGAGAGCTCGTCCATCCAGCCCACCTACGTCCTGCACCGACTGAGCGACCTGCTCCCCTCATCCGCGCCTCCATCCTCCACCGGTGGATGACGCAGGCACGACGGTGCCTCAGCCCCAGCGCTTGATGGCCGCATCCGAGAGACGGTCGGCGGCCTCGTTGAGGCGCAGGCCCACGACGTCGAGCCGCCGTAGCAGCTCCCGGGACTTGACGACCTCCATGGTGGGTTCGCCGCGGAAGAGGCGCCCCAGCTCGATCTCGTACTGACGGCGGATCTCGTTCGCCGACTTCTTTGTCGCCAAGGCGGTCGTCACGTCGTTCGGGTCACGGGCGATCGCCTGGATCGCCAGCTGCAGGTCTTCGATCCCGCGGGCGGCGGCGTCGAGAAGGCCGGAGAACCTGCCGGCCGCTGCGACGTCGTACATGTCCCACGCACGCACGAAGTCGCGCAGGTTGTCCAGCACGTCATCGATCGAGCGCGAGAGACGGAAGAGGTCCTCGCGATCGATCGGAGCCGCCAGGACCCCCGTGAGCCGGGTCACCAACTCCGATCGCATGGCGTCGCCACGGTGCTCGATCTCGGCGATCCGAAGGAGAGCGTCGGCAGAGGTGATCCGTCCTTCAGCCACCGAGCGGGCCAGGCGGCACGCAGCTGCGGCTTCCGTGAGTTGGGCCTCGAGCGTGGCGATGACGGCGAGCCGGCTGTGCAGACAGTCCTTCACCGCGCTGTCCACGGTCAGGTAGAAGTGGTCCTCGCCGAGCAGGTCCAGCAGCCCACTGCGCTCGAACACGCCGAGTACTGAGGAGCCCACGCGGGCGAACACGAGATCACGTCCGCTCTCGCGCAGGTCGTGCACCAGCCGGATGAGTGACTCGGCTGCGGTGACGTCCATGTCGGTCGTCGATTCCAGATTCCAGATCACGACGCGCGGCGGGGGCTCGGTGACGCTGAGGAGCTGGTTCAGGCGGTCGACGGCGAAGCCCGAGTTGGCGAAGAAGAGCTGCCCGTCCAGGCGGAAGAGGAGCAGGCCGGGGAGGGTCTCGTTCTCGGGATGACGCGCCATGTCGCTGTACGTGCGCTCGTTGGGCACCCGGCCGAGCGCGGCCGCATGCGGCCGGCTCGCGCGGTAGATGAGGATGGCGAGCGAGAGACCGACGGCGATGCCCAGGCCCGGCAGCACGCCCAGCAGGAGCACGCCGAGGAACGCGGCGAGCGCCGGGGTGACATCCGCGGCGCGGACGCGGGCGAACCGGCGCAGGGCTTCCAGGTCGATGAGGCCCCACACGGCGCGCACGACGATGGCCCCGAGGATCGCCTCGGGCAGGTCGTGCCCCACCCGGGTGACCAGGAGCAGCACCACGACCATGACGGCCGCGCCGATGAGCCCGGTCAGCTGCGACTTGGCGCCGCTCGAGTCGCTGAGCGCCGAGCCGGAGAGCCCGCCGCTGACGACGATGCCGCCGAACGCGCCGGAGCCGACGTTGGCGAGACCGAGGGCGACCAGCTCCTGGTTGGCGTCGATCTCGTACCGGTGCCGGATGGCAAACGTCCGAGCGCCGCTCAGCGCCTCAGCGTAGACCACGATGGCTATGCCTGCGGCGCTTGGCAGCAGGCCGAGTATCTCGCCGAGGTCGAAGTCCGGCAGTCCCGGCGACGGGAGACCCCCGGGAATGGAGCCGACCATCGTGACGCCGTGCTCGCCGAGATGCAACGCGGCCGCAGCGGCGACGCCGAGCACGAGGACGGTCAGCGCACCCGGGATCTTCGGCCAGCGTCGCAACGAGAACAGCAGGAGCAGCGCGATGGCGCTCAGAACGGCGGTCACGGCGCTCGTCTCCTGGAGGTGGGCGATGTCCTGCCAGACGATCCGCACGAAGTTGGATGACGGCGGCACGTCCAGGCCGAGCAGCTTGGGCACCTGGCCGGCGATGATGGTCAAGGCAAGGCCGGTCACGTAGCCGCTGACCACCGGGCGCGCGAGGAACTCCGAGATGAAGCCCAGCCTACCGATTCCGGCGGCCAGGCTGACGAGACCCACGAGGATGGCGACCATGGCCACCAGCGTGAGTACCTGCCCAGGGCCGGCGCCGTGGACGGCCACGACCGCCGCCGTCATGATGGCCGCGGTCGACGTGGGCGAGCAGGCGATCTGACGGGAAGTCCCGAAGAGCCCGTAGATGACCAGGCCGGCCAACGTCGCGTACAGGCCGGCCTTAGGAGGGACGCCGGCGATCTGCGCGTACGCCATGCTCTCAGGTACCAGCAGGCCGATCACCGTCAGCGCGGCGATGGTATCCGGTCTCAGCCATCGCCGCTGGTAGGCGCCCGCCCACGCGGTGATCGGCAGCCAGCGATGCAGTCGCGCATGGCGCGCGACGCCCGAGGCGCCCATCGGCCGGGAGTCCTGGGAGGGTCCTCCGGAGTGTGCGATGCTCACCGGCCCCGTCTCCGATCGTTCGTCCATGCCCGATCATAGTACGAGAGCCGGCGCTCGCGGGGTGACGGCGTCTGTCGCTGAGCCGGACGAGTCGTCGAGAGCGCTCTGGGGCTGCCGGGAAGGGCATCAGGCGGAGTGCGCGCGACGGTCCTGAGGAAACGGGGGGCGACCGTTTCATTGGCCTGGCGGTGGTAGCCTTCTGGCAGACTGCGGCGACGCCACTTGGCGGCATCGTCTGCGGTGGAGCGAAGGAGCACCGATCACGTGAGCGCGTGTCGTCACCCTGCCCCTCCAGGTGCCTTGGGTCGCGCGAGCTGCGGCGGGGGGGCGACGTGGCAGGGTTAGGTCGGGTTCGCAGGGCGATCCGAGAGCTCGGACGAGGGGAACGCGCTCCCCTGACCGCCATTCTCGAACGTCAACTCGAAGAGACCATCGCCGCCTGCAGGCTGGCCCGGGCCGTGGCCGAGGGAAGCGCCGTCCCGAGCCGGGCCCACGAGCGGATGGCGGATATCGAGCACCGCGGCGATGTGCTGCGCGGCGAGCTCGTGACGAGGCTTGAGGGCGTGGTGGTCTCCCCCATCGATCGCGAGGACCTCTTCCGGCTCTCGCGCTCCATCGACGACGTGCTGGACAATCTTCGTGACTTCGTGCGCGAGTGGGACCTCTACGAGATCGAAGGCGGCGATCTCTTTCTCGGGATCCTCGACGCCATCGCGAACGGGGTCGACGACCTGCGCCTCGCTGTGCGAACGATCGCCAGTGACTCGGAAGACACCGGTCAGTCCGCCCTCGCGTCCAAGAAGGCCGCCAACGAGATCCGGCGTCTGTACGACGCTGAGGTGGGACGCCTGTTCAGCGGAGAGCTCACCATGGACGTGCTCAAGTCCCGCGAACTGCTGAGGAGACTCGACGTCGTGGGCCTGCGTCTCAACGAGGCGGCAGACGTACTTTCGGATGCGGCCGTCAAGCGCCGCGGCTGAAGGCGGAGCGCGAATGATGAGCTGTGATCAGCGGGTTGGTTCTAGACGGATTCCGCAGCGCTCGGCATACTGTGAGTACTATGGAAGCGGGCGAGTGCCTGCGCGTCGCCCGCAACCGTGTCTGGGGCAAGCGAGACAGGGGGAGGTGCTCTTGGGAGCAGAGGCCATGCCGTCGGGGGGACGGCTTCGCGGGGATCTAGTTCAGCTTTTCAGACGACGGTGAGCGCATCGGGGCAACGGCGCTGCCGGGCCTGAGGGCCTTGGCCGGATGACCTCGTGGTCAGCGAGCGGCCAGCTCACTGCAATCCTAGGATTTGGAGGCACCATGTTCAGTGTCCGTAAGTTGAGTCTTGTGCTGGCGATGGCGTTGTCGGCAGTGTTGCTGGTCATGGGTGTGGCCGCCTGCGGGTCGTCAGACGACACCAGCGACGGCGCGACGTCCGGCGCGACGGATGCCGCGACGGCGACGTCCGTCGCGGACTTCGGGGATATGGACGCACTCGTCGCGGCCGCCAAGGAAGAGGGCACGCTCAACGTGATCGCCCTGCCTCCGGACTGGGCGAACTACGGCGAGATGATCTCGACCTTCGAGTCCAAGTACGGGATCACGGTCAACTCGGCGCAGCCCGACGGCAGCAGCCAGGACGAAATCAATGCGGCGACCCAGCTGAAGGGCACGGATCGCGCGCCGGACGTCTTCGACCTGGGTGGCAGCGTGGCTCTCGCCAACCTCAGCATGTTCGCCCCCTACATGGTCGTCGCGTGGGATCAGATTCCCGAGAACTTGAAGGATCCGACCGGCCTGTGGGTGAGCGACTACACCGGCTACATGTCCATCGGTTATAACGCCGACAAGGTGCCGGAGCCGGCCACGATCACCGACCTGCTCAAGCCCGACTACAAGGGCACGGTCGCCCTCAACGGCAACCCGACGCAGGCTTCTGCGGGCTTCAACGGCGTGGTCATGGCCACGATCGCAAACGGTGGCTCGGCCGACGACTTCGCCCCGGGCGTGGACTTCTTCTCGCAGCTCAACAAGGCCGGCAATCTCCTGCCGGTGGACCCGACGCCGGCGACGATCGCCTCGGGACAGACGCCAATCGTGATCGATTGGGACTACAACAACGTGGCGCAGACCGCCGCGCTTGAGGGCAAGGTCGACTGGAAGGTCGTCATCCCCGCGAACGAGGTGGTGGCCGCCTACTACAACCAGGCGATCAACCTCGACGCGCCGCACCCCGCGGCGGCTCGGCTGTGGCAGGAGTTCGTGTTCTCGCCCGAGGGCCAGAACATCTGGCTCAAGGGAGCCGCTCGCCCGGTCCTTCTCGACCAGATGACGACGGACGGGACGGTCGATGAGGCGGCCCTTGCGTTGCTGCCGGCCGTCGAGGGAACACCGGTCGTGCTCACCGAAGCGCAGATCACTGCCGGGCAGGAGTACCTGCTCGCCAACTGGAACCAGGCGGTCCAGTGACCCAAGGCGCTGATGTTCCCCTGACCGATGTCGGGGACCATGGTCTGAGCGTGGGCGGAGTTCCTCGCCCGGCGCGTCCGAGTGGTGCTCTGAAGTCGCTGCGACCGACGAGACGCCAGCTCGGGGTGGTCCCCTTCTTTGGGTACATCGCTATCTTCCTGCTCTGGCCGACGGTCCTCGTGATCGCAGGCGCGTTCCAGAGCAGCGACGGCCAGCTGACCCTCGACAACATCAAGACGGTCCTGGGAACCAGCGCCTATCTCCAGGCGTTCTGGTATTCGATCAAGCTCTCGGTGGTGACCGCCCTGGCCGGCGGCGTGTTCGGTGCGCTGCTGGCCTGGGCGGTCGCCGAGGGCAATCCAAACGGCGTGTTCCGCCGTCAGGCGGTGGCTTGGTCTGGAGTGCTGGCCCAGTTCGGCGGCGTGATGCTCGCCTTCGCGTTCCTGGCCACGTTCGGCTACGCCGGCGTGATCACTCTGGGCCTGCAGAGCGTGGCGGGAGTCGACCCCCTCGCCATCGGCGGGTGGATCTACAGCTTCACCGGCCTCGCCGTCGTCTACACGTTCTTCCAGATCCCGTTGATGGTCCTGATCTTTCTCCCGGCAGTCGACGGCCTTCAGGTGCAGTGGCGTGAGGCGTCAGACAACCTCGGCGGGGGCTCCTGGGCCTACTGGCGGTATGTGGCGGGGCCGATCCTCGCGCCGAGCTTCGTGGCCGGCTTGCTGCTGCTCTTCGTCAGCGCCTTCTCGGCGTATGCGACGGCTGCCGCCCTCATCAGCCAGGGGAGCCCGATCGTGCCCCTGCAGATCCGCACCTTCCTTCAGAGCGAGGTGGTCCTTGGTCAGGCTAACGTGGGCAAGGCCTTGGCGTTCGGCATGGTCGTGGTCGTCGCCATCGTGATGTCGCTGTACGCCCTGCTGCAGCGAAAGGGCGCCAAATGGCGCGCCTAGCAAAGGCTCGGACATCCGGCGGTTCCCGCCGGACCTGGTCTCGGACTCTCGTGAGATGGATCGTGCTCACGGTCGTGGGCGCCTACCTGCTCGTGCCTCTCCTGTCCATGCTGGACTTCTCGACCCGGGGCGCGGGCTCGACTCGCACCCTGGAAGCCTGGACGGCCATCGCCAGCTATACGGAACTGGTCAGCGCGATCGCGGTCACGCTCGAGCTCGCCGTGCTCACCGTGGCGGGGATGCTCTGCCTCCTCGTGCCGACGATGGTGTGGGTCCACCTGCGTCTGCCCGGCGTGCGTCGCGTGATGGAGTTCTTCTGTCTGTTGCCGCTGACGATCCCGGCCATCGTGCTCGTCGTGGGACTGGCGCCGGTCTTCTCCTGGCTTGCACTACTCTTCGGGGACACCCCGCTGGTGCTCGCGTTCGTCTTCGTCGTCCTCGTCATGCCGTTCGCCTACCGCGCAATCGACGCGGGGCTGCGGGCCGTGGACATCGAGACCCTGTCTGAGGCCGCGCTCGGCCTGGGCGCATCGTGGTGGGGCACCCTGTTCCGGATCGTGATACCGAGTATTCGAGGAGCGCTCCTCTCCGCCGCGGTCCTCTCAATCGCGCTCGTCATGGGCGAATACACCATCGCGTCATTGCTCAACTACAACACGTTGCAGGTCGTCCTGTACCAGGTGGGGCTGCGGGACGCTGCGGTATCCGTCGCGGTGTCGCTGGCAGCCCTCATCTTCGGCTTCGTCCTGCTCTTCATCGTGTCATCCGCGGGCTCTCGACGCCGCGGAGCTTCTGATCGTGAGGAATCGGCCCTGGCGCCCCTGGAAGGAGGCTTGCAGTAGTGACTTCCCAGATCGAAAGGACCGGTGGGGTCGATCGCTCGACCGGCTCGGGTGTCGCACTGCAGCTCGTCGAGCTGCACCGGTCCTGGGGCGCGACACGCGCCCTCGACGGTCTGTCACTCGATATAGCGGCGGGTGAGCTCGTGGCCTTCCTTGGGCCTTCCGGCTGCGGCAAGACGACCGCACTGAGGATCATCGCGGGACTCGACGAGGCAGATTCGGGCCAGGTCCTCGTGGAGGGAGACGATATCAGCGGGGTCCGCGCAAGCCGGCGTGGCATGGGCATGGTCCATCAGGCCTACAGTCTGTTCCCCAACATGACGGCTCGCGACAACGTCGCCTTCGGACTGCAGATGCGAAAGGTGGGCAAAGCCGAGAGGCGCCGGCGCGCGAACGATCTACTCGAGCTCGTCGGCCTGGCTGCGCAGGCCGGCCGGTACCCCAGTGAGATGTCCGGCGGGCAACAGCAGCGCGTGGCGTTGGCGCGAGCCCTCGCCATCGAGCCGAGGGTGCTGCTCCTCGACGAGCCGCTGTCTGCGCTCGACGCCAAAGTGCGGGGCGAGCTCCGCGATGAGATCCGGCGCATCCAGGTAGAGGTCGGTACCACGACCATCTTCGTGACACACGACCAGGAGGAGGCGTTTGCCCTCGCCGACCGGGTCGCGGTGATGAACCTCGGCCGGCTCGAACAAGTTGCGCCGCCCACGGAGATCTATCAGAGGCCGCGGACGGCGTTCGTGGCGGAGTTCGTCGGCCTGACCAACCGGCTGCCGGGAGTGGCCAAGGCCGGTATGGTCGACGTGCTCGACAGCCGCGTGCCGTTGCTCGATGGGTCCGCAGAGTCCGGCGACGTGACGGTGCTGGTGCGCCCCGAATCGATACAGGTCACGCCGTCCGCTGAGGGTAACGCGACGGTGGCGGCGTTGAGCTTCCGAGGACCGATCTGCCTGCTTCGCATCCGGCTTGCGGCCGGGACTATAGCGCTCGTGCAGGTGCCGAGCGCGGAGAGCGCCGAGCTCGCGCTCGGCGCTACCGTGCGCGCGACCATGCGGCCCGTGCACGTCCTCGCCGTTGCGCCTCATCTCCGCGATGCGCCGTCAGGCGCCGACGAGCGCACGACGGAGTCGCAGGAGGCGGAACGGCCAGACTCCTTGAACGCCGTGGGACGGAGCTCGTGAGGACCGCCGTCTTCCGTGCTGCATCAATCTCGCCAGGCAGGGCGGCCTGAGCGGGATCGGCGCGAAGGTCCCTGTGCGACATCGTGAGCGCCGATCGGCATGAGCCTCCCTCTCCCCGGGCGACGCTGGAGGCTGCGTAGCGCCTTCGCCTTGCCGAGGCCGTATCGGTCTCGTCGCGAACACAAGCTCATCACGGACACCGACCGGGCAGGAGGTCCCAAGTGGCAGCCGCGATCATCACCACCGGTTTGGTCAAGTCGTTCGGGCGCGCACGCGCGCTCGACGGGCTGACGTTCGCCGTCGAGCGCGGTGAGGTCCGCCCTACGCCGGCGACCGCTGGTGGGTGCTGCTGATCACGCTCGGCTTCGCCGCCCTGGCCGCGGCCGCCGCGCTGGGGCTCGCAGCGCGGCGCGACCTCGGGGCCGGCCTGCTCCCGGACCGCAGCGGGCCGGGGGGCGCCGGCCGCTCGCTGAGCAGCCCGCTGGCGCTCGCCTGGCGGCTCCATCGCGGCGCGCTCGCCGGCTGGGCCGTCGGGTTCGCTCTGGTCGGCGCGCTCGTCGGCGGACTGGCCGCGAACGTCGAGGGCTTCCTCAACAACCCGAACGCCCGCGACTTCATCACCAGACTCGGCGGGGAGAAGGGGCTGATCGACGCCTTCCTCTCCCTTGAGCTCGCCTTCGCCGGGATCGTCGCCGCGGCCTACGGCATCCAGGTCGTGATGCGCGCGGAGGAGGTGGGGCTTCGCGCCGAACCCCTGCTCGCCACGGCTGCCGGCCGGGTCCGGTGGGCGATGAGCCACGTCGTGATCGCGCTCGCCGGTACCACGCTCCTGATGGTCCTCGTCGGCGCCGGCGCCGGCCTCGTGCGCGGCATCCAGACCGGCGCCGCCGGCGAGGCCGTCCGCGTGTTCGCGGCGGCGCTCGTGCAGCTACCCGCGACGTGGGTCCTGGCAGCCATCGTGGTGGCTGCCTTCGGTCTGGCGCCGCGATCGCCGTCGCCGGCTGGGTCGCGCTGGCGGCGTTCGTCATGCTGGGCGAGCTGGGTCCGCTGTTCGGCCTCAGCCAGTGGGTCCTGGATCTCTCGCCTTTCGCGCACGTGCCCAAGCTGCCCGGCGGGGCGTTCAGCCCGGTACCGCTCATCGCCCTGACGGCGGTCGCCGCACTGCTTGGAGCCGCCGGCCTGGCCGGGCTGCGGCGGCGCGACATCGGTCGCTGACGCCACTCGGGCGACCGGCCGTCCAGCCGGGCTCGGGCAAGTGCTCCGAGCCTCGCCTGGGATACGCTTGCGCGATGGAGCGACGCCCCCCAGTCTCCGCCTACGCCGCCGCCGTCGGCATGACGCTCGCCTTCGGGCTGTCGTTCGTCGCCACCAAGACAGCGCTCAAGGGGTTCGAGCCGCTGCTGCTGGCGCTGCTTCGCTTCGCGCTGGCCGGAGGCATCCTCTGGGTCGTCTGGCGGCTCCGTCCGGTGCGCGAGCAGCTCACGCGCCGCGAACTGGGGCGGATGGCGCTCATCGGCTTCGTCTCTCTCACCGTCTACTTCAGCTTCGAGAACATGGGGATCGCGCGGACGAGCGCCTCGGAGGCCGCGATCCTGATCGCGACGATCCCCATCTTCGTCGCCGTCCTCGGGATCCTTGCGCGGACCGAGCGCGCGAGCGGGCGGCAGTGGGCCGGCATCCTGCTCTCGTTCGCCGGGATCCTGGCGCTGGTGCTCGCCGCCGGCGGCGCGGGGGGCGGCTCGCTCGGCGGGAACCTGCTGGTGCTCGCCGCCTCCGTCTCAGCCGCCGTCTACAGCATCCTGGCGCGGCGCCTGCTCGTCAGCCGCTCGGCGCTGTTCGTCACGGCCTGGCAGAATCTCTTCGGCGCCCTGTTCATGGCGCCGCTGGCGCTCGTCGAGGCGCTCGTCGTGGGAGTCCGCCGGCCCACCGCGGAGGCGGCCGGCGGCGTCCTCTTCCTCACACTCGTGTGCTCGATCGTCGCCTACCTGCTGCTGAACTACGCGTTCCGGTTCCTGCCGGCCAACCGGGTGAGCGTGTTCATCAACCTGACGCCGATCGTGGCCGTCGCCAGCGCCTTCGTGCTGCTCGGCGAGCGGCTCACGCTCGCGCAGGCGGCAGCGGCGATCGTGGTCGTGGCGGGGGTGTGGCTGGCGAACAGCGGAGGGCGCGGCGCAGACGCGGAGGCCGCGCCTAGAAGTCCATCGGCTGGATGAGGTCGCGCTCCAGCGCGACCACGATCCGCTCGACCTCGTCCTCGAAGTTGCGCCGACTCATGCGCTCGGCCTCGCGGGCCATGGCCTGCGCGCCCTGATACAACTCGCGGTTGAAGTGCTCCACGGAGGCGCGACCCAGCGTCACCTCGCGCCTCGTCTCGCACTCGGGGCAGCGAAGCTGCAGCGTCCAGGCGGCGTCGCCGGAGCGCTCCCAGTCGACCGGATAGACGAGCCGGCTGCCGCAGACGGGGCAGGTGTACGCCTCGGGGTCTTCCCGCGGGGGTGCCGGCACGCGGCACGGAGAGGGAGCCTGACGGGCCGCTGAGGCGTTCTGGGACTGGACGGCGGGCGCAGGCCGCGTCGCGGTGCGACACCGGCGAACGGCAGGATCGAAGACGATCATCTCGACCGGCGTTCCGTCGGGAAACACGAACAGTTCGATCTTGTAGGTCTCGTCCCTCATGCTGTACGTATCGGACGGACGTCGGCGCCGCTTGAGTGTCTTGGCCGACATTCCGCTCCTGGGTGCCCCCGAGCCGGCGCGCGCGTCATCTGGACAGGCCCGCGCGCGGTGGGGGATACTACCGGGACGCCTCACCGCGCCCTTGTCATGACCCTTTCTCCCTCCGACAGCCTGCAAGAGCTCGCCGCCCTGCCCATCGGCATGTTCGACTCGGGCATGGGCGGTCTCACCGTGCTCCACGAGTGCCTCGTCCAGCTGCCCGGGGAGCACTTCGCCTACGTCGGCGACACGGCGCGGTTCCCGTACGGCGAGAAGAGCCCGGGGGAGCTGGAGCTCTTCTCGCGGCAGATCACCGCGTTCCTCGAGACGGTCCCGGTCAAGCTCATCGTCGTCGCCTGCTACTCGGCCACCTCGGCCGCGCTGCCGGCGCTGCAGGAGCGGTTCGAGACGCCGATCATCGGCGTGGTCATGCCGGGGGCGCGAGCCGCCGTGGAGAGCTCGCGCTACCGCCGCATCGGCGTCCTCGCCACGGAGGCGACGGTGGCCAGCGGGGCGTACCCGCGGGCCATCCACAGCCTCGACTCCGGCGCCGAGGTCATCCAGCAGGCGTGCCCCGGCCTCGTCGATTTCATCGAGGCCGGCGACGTGGCCAGCCAGGCGCTGGCCGACGCCGTGCGCGGCTTCACCGAGCCGCTCAAGGCGCAGCGCCCGGACGTGGTCATCCTGGGCTGCACGCACTACCCGCTGATCGCGCCCATGCTGCAGCGCTTCCTGGGGCGCGACGTCACGCTCATCAACCCGGCCGCGGAGATCGCCCGGGAGGTCGAGGCCATGCTCCTGCGGCAGGGCCTCGAGCGCCCGGGCGACGCCATGGGCTCGTACCGCTTCTACACCACCGGCGACGTCGACCGGTTCCGCGACACCGGCGCCCGCTTCCTCCAGATGCCGCTCACGCGCGTGCGCGCGCTCCCGCTCGAGAAGCTCGGCGAGCTCGTCGCGCCATGACCAGCCGCTTCCTGGTGCGGGCGGCGGTGTACGCCGCCCTCTACGCTGCGCTCACCCTTGCTCCGGGCCTCAACGCGCTCGCGTATGGGCAGGTCCAGTTCCGCGTCTCCGAGGCGCTCCTGATCTTCGCCTGCTTCGACCCGGCGGCCGTGCTCGGCCTGACGGCAGGCACGGCGATCGCCAATCTCGGCAGCCCGATGATGCCCGTGGACACGGTGGTCGGGGCGGCGCTCACGCTGCTCGCCGCCGCCATCATGCACGCCATCGGGCCGCGGGTGGTCGCGCTGGCCGTGCCGGTGGTCGTCAACGCATTCGGCGTGGCGGCGATGCTGGCGCTCCTGCTCGAGTTGCCGTACTGGGCCAGCGTGGTCTGGGTCGGCATCGGCGAGGCCGCGGTGCTGTTCACGCTGGGCCTCGCCCTGTTCCTCGTGGTGCGCAGACGCCGCGAGCTGTTCGGACTACCGCGACCGGCCGCCTGATGCGGCCGCAGCCGCCATCGGCGGCGAGGAGGAAGACGTGAGAAAAGGACGCAGGCCCGACGAGCTCCGGCCGCTGCGCATCACGCCGGCGGTGGCCAAGTTCGCCGCCGGCTCGGCGCGCATCGAGCTGGGCGACACGCACGTCTTCTGCACGGCTTCGCTGAGCGACGGCGTGCCCGGCTGGTTGCGCGGCTCCGGCCGCGGCTGGCTCACTGCCGAGTACAGCATGCTGCCGGGGGCGACCCCGTCGCGCACCCAGCGCGAGGCGGTGCGCGGCAAGCAGTCCGGCCGCACCATGGAGATCCAGCGCCTCATCGGGCGCAGCCTGCGCGGGGTGATGGACCTCGGGATCATCGGCGAGCGCACCATCGCCGTGGACTGCGACGTCCTGCAGGCCGACGGCGGCACGCGTACCGCGAGCGTCACCGGCGCCTACGTCGCCGTCTACCAGGTCGCCCTCAAGATCAAAGACCTGCTGGGCCTGCACGAGCTGCCCCTGTTCGACTCCATCTCGGCCGTTTCCGCCGGGATCGTCGAGGGCGAGCACCGGCTGGACCTCGACTACGAGGAGGACTCGGCCGCGGAGGTGGACCTCAACGCGGTGGTCACCGGCGACGGCCGCCTCGTGGAAGTCCAGGCGACCGCCGAGGGCGAGCCGTACTCGCGGGCGGCCCTGGACGCGATGCTCGACCTGGTCTCGGCGGGTGCGAAGACGCTCGCCGCCGCGCAGACCGTCGCGTGCGCGGAGCTGGAGCAGGCCTGATGCGCTTCGTGCTCGCCACCGGCAACCGGCACAAGGCCAAGGAGTTCGGCGCCATCCTGGCGCCGTGCCGCGTGGACCCGATGCCGGCCGGCGTCGAGCTGCCGCCGGAGGGCGTCGAGTCGTTCGCCGAGAACGCCCTGGGCAAGGCCGAGGGGCTGGCGCGGGCGGTGGAGGGTGATCCCGCGCTGCTCGAGGAGCTCGGCCTGGCCCCAGACGACGACGTCCTGTTCCTCGCCGACGACTCCGGGCTCGAGGTCGAAGCATTGGGGTGGGCGCCGGGCGTCACCAGCGCCCGCTACGCGGGCGTGGAGGGGCCCGGCGCCGACGTGGCCAACTACACGCGCCTCCTGCGCGAGCTGGCCGGCCTCGCCGGCCCCGTCGCGCGCCGGGCGCGCTTCGTCTGCTCGGTTGTCGCCGTCGCGCCGGACATGACACACTACGCCGCAACGGGATACTGGTGGGGCGCCATCGCTGAGGCGCCGCGCGGCGAAGGCGGGTTCGGGTACGACCCCGTCTTCATCCCAGAAGGGTCAGACCTCTCCGTGGCCGAGTGGCCGCAGGAAGCCAAGGACCAGGCCAGCCACCGCGCACTGGCCGGGAGGACCCTCGTCGATGTCTTGCGACGGGAGGGTCTGCTGCATGGGGTCCAAGAAGCCTAAGTCGACCGGGTCGGCCGCGTCCCTGGCCGACCTCACCAATCACTCGCTGAAGTCGCGAGCCGCGGCGGTCTCCATCGCGTCGAACGCGATCCTCATCGCGTTCAAGCTCACGGTCGGCATCCTCTCCGGCTCGATCGCGATCATCTCCGAAGCGCTGCACTCCGGCTCGGACCTCGTCGCGGCGCTCATCGCGTTCTGGTCGGTGCGCCGCGCCGCCGAGCCGCCGGACGAGCGCCATCACTACGGCCATGAGAAGGTCGAGAACCTGAGCGGCGTCATCGAGGCCCTGCTCATCATCGCCGCCGCCGGCGTCATCATCTTCGAGGGCGTCATGAAGATCATCGACGGCCCCGAGCTCGACCACATCTGGCTCGGCATCGGCGTCATGGTCGTCTCCGGCGTCACCAACCTCATCGTCTCGCGCAAGGTGCTCTATCCGGTCGCGATGCGCACCCAGTCGGCGGCGCTCGAGGCCGATGCCGCCCACCTGCTCACCGACGTCTACACGTCCTTCGGCGTGGCCTTCGGACTGCTGCTCGTCAAGGTCACCGGATGGCCCTACTTCGACCCGATCGCGGCCATCGCCGTCGCCGTCCTCATCATCAAGACCGGCTACGACCTGGTCATGCAGTCGACGCGCGTGCTGCTCGACGAGACGCTGCCCGACGAGGAGCTCGAGGAGATCAGGCGCTGCGTGCGCGAGCACCGCGGCGACATCATCAGCGGCTACCACAAGCTGCGGGCGAGGCGCGCCGGCAGCCGCCGGCACGTCGACCTGCACGTGCTCGTGGACGAGAACCTCACGATCACGGAGGCGCACGACATCGCCGAGCACATCGAAGACGACATCCGCGCCTGTATCCCCAACACGGACGTGCTCGTCCATGTCGAGCCTCGCACGCACAAAGGGGAGGGCGGCGAGGCCGCCACGCCGCGGCGCGACGAGAGTGAAGCCGCCCCTCCCGGCGACGACGGCGAGGCGGCCGGCTAGAAGATGAACGGCGACGCGACCAGCGTCACCGAGAGCCCGATCAGCGCGACGGAGAAGGCCCACGCCACGGTGTTGTAGACGCGGCCGTTCACGTGGTCGCCCATGACGTGCGGGTCGTTGATGATCTTGAGCACGTAGATGAGGATGATGGGCAGCAGGATGCCGTTCACGTCCTGGCTCAGGATCATCACCTTGACGAGCGGCAGGCCCGGGACGATCGCGACCAACGCCGGCAGGGCGATGAAGGCGGTCAAGAGGCCGTTGAACGCCGGCGCCTCGTCGAACTTCTTGTCCAGGCCGCTCTCGAGGCCGAACGCCTCGCAGACGGCGTAGGCGGTCGTGAGCGGCAGGATCGCGGCCCCGAGGATGGAGACGTTCAGGAGGCCGAAGCCGAAGAGGAACTCGGCGGCCCGGCCCGCGACCGGCTCGAGCGCGCGGGCCGCCTCCTGAGCCGTCTCGACGACGATGCCCGACTTCCACAGCGTGGCCGCGCAGGCGACCACGATGAAGAGGTCGATAGTGTTGGTGAAGACGGCGCCGACGAAGACCTCGATCCGCGTGGTGACGTACTGCCGGATCGAGACCCGCTTGTCGACGATGTACGCCTGGATGAAGAACTGGCCCCAGGGCGTGATCGTGGTGCCGATGGCGGCGACCACGGTCAGGAGCCAGACGCTGCTCATCGTCGCCTGCGGTCGCACCGAGCCGTGCAGCGCCGCCCCCCAGTCGGGCTTCGCGAGGAAGCCCGCCACGATGTAGGCGGCGTAGACGGCCGTCAGGACCAGGAACACGCGCTCGACCTTGCGGAAGCTCGCGCGCGTCACCAGCAGCCAGACGCCGAGCGCCACCGGCGGCACGCACAGCCAGGCCGGCACGCGCGCGAGGCTGAAGGCCGCGGCCACGCCGGAGAACTCGGCGACGGTGGTGCCGAAGTTCGCGATCAGAAGGGCGAGCATGGCGAAGGCCGTCACCTTCAGGCTGAACTTCTCACGGATGAGCGCCGCCAGGCCCTTGCCGGTCACGGCGCCCATGCGCGCGCCCATCTCCTGCGTCACCGCCAGGATGGGCGTGATCAGCACCAGCAGCCACAGCAGGCTGTAGCCCCAGCGCGAGCCGATCACCGACCAGGTCGTGATGCCGCCGGCGTCGTTGTCGGACGCGGCGGCGATCAGCCCGGGGCCGACGACGGCGAACACCATCATGAGGCGGCTGCGTCCGACTCGCCGCAGCGTCCCGCCCGCGGTCCGTCGGGTCAGGCGCCCCATCCGGTCACCCCCCGGGCATCAGGTGAAGAGGGGAGAGAGGAGCAGGATGGCGCTCATCGCGATGAGCGCGATGGTGAAGCCCCAGGCGATCACGTTGCGGACCCTCCCGTTCACGTGCTCGCCCATCACGTGCGGGTCGTTGATCATGAGCAGCGTGAAGATGAGGATCACCGGGAGCAGGATGCCGTTGAGCGACTGGGCGACGAGGATGACGTTCACGAGCGGGAGGCCGGGGATGATGGCCACGGCCGCCGGCACGAACATGAGGAACGTGATCAGCCCGTTGAACACCGGCGCATCGCGGAACGAGTTGTCCAGGCCGCTCTCGAAGCCGAAGGCCTCGCAGACCACGTAGGCGGTGGCCAGCGGCAGCACGCCGGCGGCGAGGATCGAGACGCTCAGCAGGCCGATGGCGAAGAGGTACTGTGCCGCTGCGCCGAGGAACGGCACCAGGGCCTGGGCCGCCTCCTCGGCGGACTGGACGACGATGCCTTCCTTGTAGAGCGTGGCGGCGCAGGCGATGACGATGAAGAAGTCGATCGTCGTCATGAAGACGGAGCCGGCGTAGATCTCGTACTTGGTGTACTTGAACTGCCGCCACGGCACCTTCTTGTCGACCACGGCCGCCTGGATGAAGAACTGGCCCCAGGGCGTGAGCGTGGTGCCGATGGCGGCGATGACCGTGAAGATCCACAGGCTGTCCCATTGGATGTACGGGTGGGTGGCGCCGTGCAAGGCCGCGCCCCAGTCCGGTTTGGCGAGGATCCCGGAGACGACGTAGGTGAGCAGCACGAAGCCGAGGATGAGGAGCACCCGCTCCACCTTGCGGTATGAGCCGCGGGTGACGAGCAGCCAGATGCCCACGGCGACCACGGGCACGGCCACGTAAGGCGGCACGTGGAAGAGGCTGCTCGCCGCGGCCACGCCCGAGAACTCCGCCACGGTGGTGCCGAAGTTGGCGATCACCGTGGCGAGGATCGCGAGGGCGGTGATCTTGAGGCTGAAGTTCTCGCGGATGAGCCCGGCGAGCCCGCGTCCCGTGACGACGCCGACGCGGGCGTTCATCTCCTGGACGATGGCGAGGACGGGCGTGATCAGCACCAGCAGCCAGATCATGCTGTAGCCGTAACGCGAGCCGATCACCGACCAGGTGGTGATGCCGCCGGCGTCGTTGCCGGCGTTGGCGGCGATGAAGCCGGGCCCCACCATCGCCAGGATGACGAGGAGCCGGGTGCGGCCGACGCGGCCGGCCAGCCGCAGGCCGCCTACCCTGCGCGGAGTCTGCGCCATCGTCGAGGCCTCCTCAATGGAAGATCCTCGGCAGGCGCTTCTTCCAGGCGAGCGGAAGCACCAGGTCGATGGCGTCGTCGATCGTGATGATGCCGTGCAGCTCGCCCTCGGCGTCGACCACCGGCAGGGCGAGCAGGTTGTACTTGGCGATCACCTCAGTGATCTCCTCTTCGCTGGCTTCGGGGCGCACGGAGACGGGATTCTCCGTCATGAACTCGCGTACCTTCCTGTCCGGCGTCGTCATGACCAGCTCGCGCAGCGAGAAGACGCCGCGCAGGTGCTCGGAGCGGTCGACGACGTAGATGTAGTAGACGGTCTCCGCCTCTTCTTCCTGCTCGCGCAGCCTCTCGATCGCCTTGTAGGCGGTGTCGTCCAGGCGCGCCCAGGCGTAGTTGGTCGTCATGATGCCGCCGGCGGAGTGCTCCGGGTAGCTGAGCAGCTCGCGCATGTCCTCGGCGTCGTCCTTCTCCATCATGGCGATGAAGTGCTGGCGGCGGTCGTCCGGCAGGTCCGCCAGCAGGTCGGCGGCGTCGTCCGGCGACATCTCGTTGAGGATCTCGCTGGCCTTGTCGTCCGGCAGGTCGAGCATGAGCGACGCCTGGTAGGACGGGTGCAGCTCCTCGAAGGTGTCGGCGGCGAGGTCGTCCTCGAGGGCGTCGAAGACGGCGGCCCGCTCCTCCGGGGAGAGCTCGTGGACGAGCTCGGCGATATCGGCGGGGTGCAGCAGCTCGAGCTTGGTCTGCGGCACGGCGAGACGCACCGCGGCGTCGTCCGTCTGCTCGATGTCGACGTCCTTCCAGTCGATCAGGTGCGGCTTGGGCTTCTGGCGCGTCTTGGAGAGGCGGTCGCCGACCTTGGCGAGGCCGACGCGCCGCAGGATGGCGTTGCTGGAGACGTCCACCGCGGCGACGTGCACGAAGGGCCCGTTGCGCAGCAACTGGATGTCATTGACGCGGATGACCTTGCGGCCCTCGGTGTCGACCAGCTGCTTGTCGAGGAACGTCGCCGAGAGGTGGAGCTCGTCGGTCTCGAGCTCACGCTCGGCGAGCTCGGAGGCGGGGATGCGCAGCATCAGCCCCGACTCCTCGAAGCTGCTGACGGCGTCCCACGGCGCGTAGAGCGTCTTGCCGCGCCGCTTGACGCCCACGGCGGTCACACGCGGGTAGGCCTGTCTGGTGCTGACCACCAGGTCGTCGAGCGTCCCGGCGGACTTGTTCTCGACGTCCTTCACCGGACTGCCGAGCAGCTTGCTCAGGTAGAACACAGGCCTCACCTCCTTCGCGTGATGACGCGCGGTCACCAGACATACAAAAGCCTCCCTGTCGGGGAGGCTCCGGGCGCGCAGAGCGAAGGGGCGATCCTCACTCGTCCCAGCTTTAGCACAACACACCGTAGAGGTCAGGGCCTCAGCCGTTTCGGGCAAAACCTTGTGCCGGTAGTGCCTGTCCTACCCGTTGGCGTCTCTGGACGTTTCCGGGCAACGGCCTCTATGTGTGCCGGAGCCTCACCTAACGAGGAATGCGCGTGGTTGACGCTTCAAGAACGTACCGCCACGCTCAGACAGTGTCAAGGCAGGCGCGGTGGTATACTGGGCGCCGCCGAGGGCCGGCGCCACACAGGGCGCCGGCTTCTGTGCGAAGGCTCACAGGAGGCCTGCGTGATCATCACCATCACGCCCAACGCCGCGGTCGACAAGACGCTCACCGTCCCCAACTTCCAGACTGGGTTCCGCCACCGCGCGAGCGAGAGTCTCACGCTCCCCGGCGGCAAGGGCGTCAACATCGCGCGCGCACTCAAGACGCTCGGCGAACCCGTGGTCGTCACGGGCCTCGTCGGCGGCCGCGCCGGCCAGCAGATCGTCGAAGGCCTGCAGCGCGAGAACGTCCTGAGCGACTTCGTGCACATCGGCGGCGAATCGCGTACTTCGACCGCCGTCGTGGACCCCACGACCATGACCCAGACCGAGGTCGTGGAGTACGGCCCTGTGGTCACCGAGCCGGAGACCCAGGCTCTGCTCGACAAGATCGAGTACCTGGCCAAGGGCGCCCGCTTCGTGGTGCTGGCCGGCTCGCTGCCGCGCAAGGTCTCGGAGGACTTCTACGCCGCGGTGTTGCTGCGCATCCGCAAGCACCGCTGCTTCACCGTGCTCGACAGCGCCGGCGAGCCGCTGCGCCGCGGCGTACGCGGACGCCCCAACCTGGTGCTGCCCAACCTGCGGGAGGCGGAGGACCTGGTCGGGCACGAGTTCCACGACGACCAGGACCTCGTCGACGCCACCGGGATGATCTGCGAGATGGGCGCGCGCAACGTGATCGTCAAGACGCAGCACGGCTGTGTGGCGCGGTTCCAGGTGGGACGCAAGCAGCGCGTGTTCCGCGGCTCCATCGCTCCCCTCGAGTCGGTGGTGAGCACCGTTGGCTCGGGCGACGCGTTCCTCGCCGGGTTCGTCAGCGCCCGCTTCCGCAAGCTCGACTTCGCGGAGTGCCTGCGGCACGCGCTGGCCGCCGGCGCCTCGAACACGCAGCAGTACGGCGCCGGCGTCCTCGATGCCCATCTCGCCACCCAACTCCTCGACACCACCGAGGTCGAGGAGCTGAACCTCCGCTCCTGACGCTACTCCGGCGGCCCCTGCCGGGCCGCCGTGCTACGAAGACGTTCACATCTCACGCTCGGGGGACATACTGAGTGTCGAGAAGTGAGTGAGGCGCGGGCATCGGAGGTCGGAGACATAGACCAGCTTGAGGGCACAGTCCTGCTGCACGTGCAGACCGCGGCCATCGCCGTCGACGAGCTTGGCCGCGTCGGGGTGTTCAATCCCGCGGCCGCGCGCGTGCTCGACGTTCCCGTCGAGCGCGTCCTCGGACGCGACCTCGACGAGCTGACCGGCGCCGAGCCGGCCCTCGCCGCCCTCGCCGGCGTCCTTCGGGAGACGCGCCGCACGGGCGTGGCCCAGGCCCGTCATCAAGTCACCGTGACCATGCCCGACGGCACGCGCACGCTCGGCTACACCTCGTCGCTGCTCGGCGGGGGCGGCGCGACCGCGCTGTTCTTCACCGACCTCACCGACGCGCTCGCGGAAGAGGGGCGCGCGGCCGAAGCGCAGCGCTTCGCGGAAGTCGGTCGTATCGCCGGCGCAATGGCACACGAGCTCAAGACGCCGCTGGCGACCGTCGAGCTGTACGTCAACCTGCTGCGCCGCGCCTTGGGGGAGAATCCCGGCGCCGTCCAGCAGCTGGACGTGATCAAGGATCAGACGCGGCTCTGCCTCGACCGCATCGGCGCCATCATGCACTCCATCAATCCGGACGCCGCTCGTGCCGATGGGATGACGCTGACGCCGGTCCTGCCGGTCGTGCACAACGTCGTCGACGTCCTGCGTGGGAGACACGAAGGCGCCCGCCTTGCGCTGCGGGTCGTGGGCGACGGCGATCCGCGGGCGGCGCTGGCGGCGAACGACCTTCGCTCGGTCGTGACGAACCTCATCACGAACGCGCTCCAGGTGACCGGCGGCAAAGGGCCTGTGTCGGTGAGCGCGCGCAACGACGCGGACACGGTCACGCTGACCGTCGCGGACCGGGGGCCCGGGCTGCCGGACGGCGATGTGTTCGAGGCCTTCTACACGACGCGGTCGAGTGGCACCGGCCTCGGTCTCTGGCTCGTGCGCAGGGTCGTGGAGGATGCCGGAGGGACGATCACCGCCGGAGGACGGCGTGGCGGCGGCGCAGAGTTCACCGTGCGCCTGCCGCTGCCGCGCTGCGACCGCCTCCGAGACGTCCCCATCCTTCTCATCGAGGACGACGCCTCCCTGCGTCGGGCGACCACTGCAGCCCTGGAACGCTGCGGCGCGCGAGTGACCGCGGCCGTGTCGGGGAAAGATGTGCCACTGGAGGCCGGCGAGTGGAGGTGCGCCGTCCTCGACTATCACCTGCCGGACATGGACGGCATCGAGATCGCGACGCGGCTGGCTCCCGCCACGCCCGTGCTTCTGGTGAGCGGCGACCCGGCGGCGGGCGTCGCCCTCGCGGAGGTGCGTGGGAGGCGCGCCTGGTACCTGCCGAAACCGTTCGAGGTCGACGTCTATCTCGACCTCGTCTCACTTCTCGTGGGGGCGACATGAGCGACAAGGGAAGAGTGATCATCGCCGACGATCACGGCCTGTTCCGTCAAGGGCTGCGCCAGCTGCTCGAGACCGAGGGCTACGCGGTCGAGGCAGAGGCCACCTCGGGCGAGGAGGCGCTGACCGCGGTCGCCGAGCACCAGGGCTGCGTCCTGCTGCTCGACATCGCCATGCCGGGCATGAACGGGCTCGAAGTCGCCCGGCGGCTGGCCGAGCGCGGCGACGACGTCAAGGTGGTCATGCTGAGCGCGCGCGAGGACAGGGACGCGCTGTTCAGCGCCATCTCCGCCGGCGCCCGCGGCTACGTGGCCAAGGACGCCGAGCCGGATCAGCTCTTCGCCGCCATCGACCTGGTGCTGCGCGGCGGGACCGTGCTCAGCACCGGCATCGCCCAGAACCTCGGTGAGGGCATCCGCCAGCTCGACTACGCCCCCGGCGCCTACGAGCAGCGGCGGCTGGCGCTCACCGACCGCGAGCTCGAGATCCTGCGCCTGCTGGCGACGCCCAAGTCACCGGCGCAGATGGCCTCCCAGCTGTTCCTCTCGAAGAAGACGGTGCAGAACCACATCTCGGCGATCTACCGCAAGCTCGACGTGCGCAGCCGCTCCGAGGCCATCGTCAAGGGCATGGAGCTGCACCTCATCGACAGCAAGGGCTAGAGCGCCGGACGCGCGGGCCCCGCTTCCGGGGGCGACATGATCCCGCAGTCGAGTACCCGGTACCCGGTCAAATGGAAGACCGATCCGGCCGAAGGGACGTACCAAGCGCAGGTCCAGATCCACTACGACGACGACACCAAGCTCGCCACTTGGTCTGGGGACTTCACAGTCGAAAAGGGTGACATGGATGAGCTGGCGGATCGTCTGGTCCCAACGGGAGAGCAGGCTGCCGCCTCGAGCACTCCGTGGCTGATGTACGGACTCATCGGCGGCCTCGTCGTCATCGTGCTCATCATGGGCTTCGCGCTTCTGCGCCGGCGCCGGCCGGAAGCCAGATAGCGCCGACGGGCGCGGCGCGCCCGGTACAGGCGCCGCGCCCAGCCGTCCCCCTCGATTCGGGAGTGCGTCCCTATTCCAAGGGAAGCCGTACGACGATGGTTACTGGTGACGGCAGAGGACCGCCGGGTCGTGCGAAGACGCGAAGGGGAAGCGCGCAATGCTCCCTGTGACCCGGCCCCGGTGGGACTCCCCAATTCCCTGACAAGGAGGCGCGCCCGGTCACGTCCCAAACGCTCATCACCTTGCCTGGCCCAAAAGGGGCGAGCGCGGTCTTCCTGGACCGTCGCTCGCCCTGGCCGCGTACGGGGGCGGGAGGGAGAGCAACGTCTCTCGGTTGCGAGCGGCGGTCGACCGGGCAAGCGAGAGGCAGGGCCGGTGCACGCGGCCCACGGCGCTCGTTCCGGGCGAACGCCGGCACACGGGAGCGGAGGCGGCGATGAGCGAGTTCCTGATCGGAGAGTCCTTCGTCGGCGACGGCGCCGACGCGGCCCACGTCAACGTCGTGCTCGGGCCGCGGGACGGCCCCGCCGGGACGGCGTGGGCGACGGCGCTCGCCACTCCGCGCGCCGGGCACGTGCCCTTCGTCGCCGTTCTGCAGCCGGGACTTGCCGTGCAGCCGCCCACGCTGTTCGTCAACAAGGCGGCCATCGAGCCCGGCCGCCACGCCGATCTCACCTGGGGCGCGGCGCAGGCCGGCGTCGCGGCCGGCGTGACCGACGCGGTCGCCGAAGGGATCGTGGATGCTGGGAAGGTCACGGAACTGGCGCTGATCGCGGCAGTCTGGGTCAATCCGGCCGCGAGCGACGAGCAGGCCGTGTTCGCCAACAACCGCGAGGCCACGCTGACCGCGCTGCGCAACGCGCGGGACGGCGCGCCGTCCGTCGAGGACGTACTGGCGGCGCGCGACGAGCCCTGGAACCCGTTCTTCCGCCCACGGTGAGGCGGAGAGGTCGGCGATGAGGATCGCGTTCATCGGGCTCGGGCACATGGGCGGCCCCATGAGCCGGCGCCTCGCCGAGGCCGGCCTGGACGTCACCGTGTTCGACCTCGACGCCACGCGCGCTGCCTCCGCGCTCGAGCGCGGCGCGCGTCTCGCCGCCTCGGCGTCCGCGGCCGCGTCCGAGGCCGATGTCCTCATCACCATGCTGCCGACGCCGGCCGCCGTGGAAGAGGTGATGCTCGGCCGCGGCGGCGTGCTCGAGGCTCTGCCGAGCGGCGCTCTCTGGATCGACATGTCCACGTCTTCGCCGGCGGTCGCCGATCGGGTGAGGGCGCGTGGCGAGGGCGGTGGCATCCACGTGCTCGACGCGCCGGTCGCCGGCATGTCCATCGGCGCGGACGCCGGCACGCTCGAGATCTTCGTCGGCGGGGACGCCGCCGACGTCGAGCGCGCTCGCCCTATCCTGGAGCACCTCGGCGACCCGGACCGGATCCTTCACGTCGGCGGCCACGGCGCCGGCTACGCGGTCAAGCTCATGCTGAACCTGCTCTGGTTCGACCAGCTCGTCGCCATCGCCGAGGTGCTCACCATCGGCGTGCGGGCCGGGGTGGACCTGGAGGTCCTGCACCGGGCACTGGTCGAGGGCCCGACCTCGAGCCTCCTGCTCGCGCGGGACCTGCTCCCGCTGCTGCGGAAGGGAGAGTACGAAGAGGGGTTCTCCATGGCGCTGGCCACCAAGGACCTGCGTCTGGCCGTGGACCTCGCGCGCTCGGCAGGCGTGCCGGCCGAGCTCAGCGCCGTCGTCGAGCAGCTCTTCGTGAGGGCGCGCGCCGTCTTCGGCGACGACGCCGGGGAGATGACGCCGGTCCGCCTCTACGAGGAGACCGCCGGCGTCCGTCTCCGCCTGCCGGCCGACGAGGAGCAGGGGGCCTGAGGCCGTCGTCCACGCCCACGGGCCGGAGCTCCCCGCGCGCAGCGCGCGCGCGTTGACCCTCGGCGGGGCCGCTGGTAGAGTCGGGGCACGTTGCCACCGCAGACAGCAAGAGACACCACACAGAGCTCAGAGACCCAGGGACGTCCGTGCCCGGGTCTTTTGTTTATCTCGCGTCGCGCCCCTGTCAGGAGGACCGCATGGAAGTAGAGATCGGCCGCGGCAAGAAGGGCCGCAGGGCCTACGGATTCGACGACATCGCCATCGTCCCCAGCCGTCGCACGCGCGACGCCGAGGACGTCGACATCACCTGGAAGCTCGGCGAGCACACGCTGCCGCTGCCGTGCCTCGCCTCGGCGATGGACGGCGTGGTCGACCCCGGGTTCGCCGTCACCATGGGCAAGCTCGGCGGCCTCGCCGTGCTCAACCTCGAGGGCGTCCAGACCCGCTACGAGAACGCCGACGAGCAGCTCGACCGCATCGCCGCGCTGCCGAACGACACGGCGACGCGCACGATGCAGGAGATCTACAAGGAGCCCATCAAGGCCGAGCTCGTCGCGAAGCGCATCAAGGAGATCAAGGCGGGCGGCGTGCTCGCCGCCGCGTCGCTCACGCCGCAGCGCGTGGAGGAGTACTACCAGATCGCGCTCGACGCCGGCCTCGACGTGCTCATCATCCAGGGCACGGTCGTCTCGGCCGAGCACGTCAGCACCAAGGTCGAGCCCCTCGACCTCAAGAAGTTCATCTCCGGCTGCGAGGTGCCGGTGATCGTGGGCGGCGTGGCCAGCTACGCCACCACGCTGCACCTCATGCGCACCGGCGCCGTCGGCGTGCTCGTCGGCGTCGGCCCGGGCCACGCCTGCACCACGCGCGGCGTGCTCGGCATCGGCGTCCCGCAGGCGACGGCCATCGCCGACGCCGCCGCCGCGCGCGTCCAGCATGTGCTCGAGACGGGCCAGTACTGCAACGTCATCGCCGACGGCGGCATGCGCACCGGCGGCGACGTGAGCAAAGCGATCGCCCTCGGCGCCGACGCCGTCATGATCGGCTCGCCGCTGGCGACCGCCAGCGAGGCGCCCGGCCGCGGCTACCACTGGGGCATGGCGACCTTCCACCCGGAGCTGCCGCGCGGCACGCGGGTCAAGGCCGGCACCAAGGGTACCCTCGAGGAGATCCTCCTCGGCCCGGCGCACGAGAACGACGGCACGCGCAACCTGTTCGGCGCCCTGCGCACGAGCATGGCAACGTGCGGCTACGAGACGCTGAGCTCGTTCCAGAAGGCGGAGGTCATGGTCGCGCCGGCGCTCATGACCGAGGGCAAGAAGCTGCAGAAGGAACAAGACGTAGGCATGGGTTGAGGCCACAGAGGGAGGCGCAGTGACGCAAGGTTCGCCGGAGGCAAAGGGGTTCGACACCGTCCTGGTCCTCGACTACGGGGCGCAGTACGGACAGCTCATCGCGCGCCGCGTGCGCGAGTGCAGGGTGTACTCGGAGCTCATCCCGCACGACGCGTCGATCGAGCGCATCAAGAGCTACGACCCCAAGGGCATCATCCTCTCCGGCGGGCCCATGAGCGTCTACGTGGACGACGCGCCCAGGGTGAACCCGGAGATCTTCGAGCTGGGCGTCCCCGTCCTGGGCATCTGCTACGGCGCCCAAGGCATCGCCCTCGAGCTCGGCGGCACCGTCGCGCGCACCGGCCTCAGCGAGTTCGGCAAGACGACGCTCACCGTCATCAAGCCGGGACTCGTCCTCGACGGGATGCGGGGCGAAGAGCAGTGCTGGATGAGCCACCGCGACAGCATCACCGAGCCGCCGCCCGGCTTCGAGGTGCTGGCGGCGAGCAGCGGCGCGCCCGTGGCCGCGATGGAAGATCGCGAGCGCGGCTTCTACGCCGTGCAGTTCCACCCCGAGGTCGTCCACACGCCCAAGGGCATGGACGTCCTGCGCGCGTTCCTCTACAAGGCCTGCGGCTGCGCCCCGAGCTTCACGCCGGAGTCGATCATCGAGGAGTCCATCCGCAAGATCCGCGAGCAGGTCGGCGACTCCAAGGCGATCCTCGGCCTCTCCGGCGGCGTCGACTCGTCGGTGGCCGCTCTGCTCATGTACAGGGCCATCGGCGACCGCCTCACCTGCGTGTTCGTCGACCAGGGCATGATGCGCATGCGCGAGGCCGACCGCGTCGTCGAGACCTTCTCCGGCACCTTCGGCATCCCGCTCGTCGCGGTCGACGCCAGCGACCGCTTCCTCGACAAGCTCAAGGACGTCACCGAGCCCGAGCGCAAGCGCAAGATCATCGGCGAGGAGTTCATCCGCTGCTTCGAGGAAGAGGCGCGCAAGCTCACCGACGCCAGGTTCCTCGTCCAGGGCACGCTGTACAGCGACGTGATCGAGAGCGGCACGCGGCAGGCCGCCAAGATCAAGAGCCACCACAACGTCGGCGGCCTGCCCGAGAAGATGGACTTCGAGCTCGTCGAGCCACTGCGCTGGCTGTTCAAGGACGAAGTCCGCGCCGTGGGCGAGGAGCTGGGGCTGCCGGAGCACATCGTCTGGCGGCAGCCCTTCCCGGGTCCCGGCCTCGCCATCCGCATCATCGGTGAGATCACGCGCGAGCGCGTCGATGTGCTGCAGCGCGCGGACGCGATCGTCCAGGAGGAGATCCGCAAGGCCGGCCTCTACCGCGAGCTCTGGCAGTGCTTTGCGATCCTGCCCGTTATCCGCAGCGTCGGCGTGCAGGGCGACGAACGCACCTACGGCTATCCCATCGCGATCCGCGCCGTCACAAGCGACGACGCCATGACCGCCGACTGGGCACACCTGCCGTATGAGCTGCTCGAGACGCTCTCCTCGCGCATCATCAACGAGGTGCCCGAGGTCAACCGCGTCGTCTACGACGTCTCGAGCAAGCCGCCGAGCACCATCGAGTGGGAGTAACCTCCGGAGGCGAGCCGCTCCGCGGCTCTCCGCAGGCGGGTTACCGTGCGGGGCACCGAAGGCGCACCGCTCAATGACGCTCGCGACGTAGGGAGGACGCTCGCGTGGCGAACCCGGCTGCGTCGTCCTGCGTCCCGGGTATCATGAAGACGACAATGCTGCCGCGCCGCGCCCTGATCTTCCTCGCCTTCACCTGGATCCTCGTGATGCTCTATCCGGATCCGGGGATGCTGCTGCGCAGCGTCCGCAACACCGCGCGGCCACAGATCCAGCCGCAGGCGGTCGCAGCGATCGCCGCGCGTCTGCCCGACGATCCCAAGGCCATCGAGGCCTACGTGCTGGACCACCAGGTGCCCTACGCCTACGACTGGCAGTCGGCCGGCGTGCCTTGGTACTTCCCGACGACGGCCGAGGCCGTGCGAGCCGGGGCCGGCGACTGCGAGAGCCGGGCCGTGGTGCTCGCCAGCATCCTCACCGCCAAGGGCATCCCCAATGAGCTGCGCCTGAGCCTCGACCACATCTGGGTGGACTACCCCGGCAAGCAGGCGAACGCCATGGAGAACGCCGGCGTGCAGTTCGCCGGCAGTGAGGACGGCCACTTCTTCCTGCACTGGCCCAAGGACTTCCAGCTGGGCCAGGAGGTCTCCGACCAGCTGGCGATCTACTGGACGCCGGCGCCGGCGTGGCGCGTGCTGCTGCTGGTCGCCGGCCTCTCGCTGATCCTGCTCTGGAACGCGCTTGCGCGCCTGCTGGGCGCCGGCCGGCTGGACGGCGACGGCCTCCTGCCGGCCGAGGGGCGCTCCAGGCGCCGCCGTCTGCACGGACGGCGCGCCGGCAGGCAGGCGCCGGACGCACGCGCCGCCGGCGCGGTCGCGCCGCCCGCAGCGCGCCTGAAGCCCCGGCGCGGTCGCGGGCCCGCAGCGCGCATGTGACGCCATAGGAGCGCCCGACACCCGCCGCGCCCGCCGCTCCGGCCTGTCTCTCGCTTCGCGGTGCGATAGGCTCTCGGCCGCACCCGTCCGTCCCGCCGAGGAGGCCCCATGAAGACCGTCGACCTGCGCAGCGACACCGTCACGCGGCCTTCACCCGAGATGCGCGCGGCGATGCTCGAGGCCGAGGTCGGCGACGACGTGCTCGGCGACGATCCGACCGTGATCGCCCTCCAGGAGTACGCCGCCGGACTGCTCGGCAAGGAGTCCGCGCTCTACTTCCCGTCCGGCACCATGTGCAACCAGGCGGCCGTCCGGGCGCTGACGGGGCGCGGGGACGAGGTCTTCCTCCACGCCCAGGCGCACATCGTGTTCTACGAGCAGGGCGCTGCGTCGGCGCTCAGCCAGGTGCAGCTGCGCGTGTTCGACTCCCCGGACGGGACGCTCGACCTCGAGAAGATGGAGGAGTACGTCCACACGGACGCCGACGTGCACTGGGCGCCCACCCGGCTGGTGTGTCTGGAGCAGACCCACAACCACTGTGGTGGCGTGGTCGTCCCGATGGAGCACATCCTGGCCGTGCGCGAGTTCTGCGACCGGCACGGCCTCAGGATGCACCTCGACGGCGCCCGGCTGTTCAACGCCGTGGCGGCTACCGGTGTGAGCGCCGCCGAGTACGCGGCGCCCTTCGACACCGTGAGCATCTGCCTGTCGAAGGGCCTCGGCGCGCCCGTCGGCTCGGTGCTGGTGATGGACGCCGCGACGCTGCCGGCGGCGGCGCGCGCCCGCAAGGTGCTCGGCGGCGGCATGCGCCAGGCGGGCGTCATCGCCGCCGGCGGGCTCTACGCCCTGCAGAACAACGTGACGCGGCTCGCCGACGACCACCGCCGCGCGCGGCGCCTCGCCGAGGCCCTCGCCGCGCTCCCCGGGCTGGACGTCGACCTCGGCACCGTGCAGACCAACATGGTGTTCGCCGGCACGCGGGGGACGGGCGTGCCGGCGGCCGAGCTGGTGGCGCGCCTCGCCGCCCACGGCGTGCTCTGCCTCGACGAGGCGCCGTGGTCCGTGCGCTTCGTCACGCACCTCGACGTGGACGACGAAGGACTCGAGGCGGCGATCGCCGGAGTGGCGAAGGTCCTCGGCGCCTGAGGGTGATGGGGGCGGCGGCCGTCGCGGGCCGCCCCGCCCCGTTCAGCTCTGCGCCAGGTCCCTGACCCGGTTGCGCAGCACGCCGATCCCTTCCACCTCGACCTCGACGACGTCGCCGTGCTTCATCGAGAGCTTGGGCTCGCGGAACACGCCGACGCCCTCCGGCGTGCCCGTCATGATGAGGTCGCCGGGCAGCAGCGTGAGCGCGTGCGAGATGAACGCGACCAGCGTGCGCACATCGAAGATCAGGTTGCTCGTGCGTGAGTCCTGGAGCGTCTCGCCGTTCAGCCGCTGCACCACGCGCAGGTCGCCGGCGTCGCCGAGCTCGCTCACCGGGACGATGCCGGGACCGACGGGGCAGAAGGTGTCCTGACTCTTGCCGCGGAACCACTGGCGGTCGCCGAACTGCAGGTCGCGGGCGCTCACGTCGTTGCCGCAGAGGTAGCCGTGCACGACGTCCAGGGCGTCGTCGGCGGGGACGTCGTGCGCCTCCCGGCCGATGACCACGGCGAGCTCGGCCTCGGCGTCGACGTGCCCGATGCCGGCGGAGACGACGATGTCCTCGCCGTCACCGCACAGCGCGTTGGCGAACTTGGCGAACAGCATGGGGTTCGCCGGCAGCTTGGCGCCCTGCTCGGCCGCGTGGTCGGTGTAGTTGAGGCCGACGCACACGATCTTGGGCTCGGTGCGCCCGAAGAGGGCCTTCCAGTCAGTGCGCCAGTCGTACATGCGTATCCTCCGTGGGCCGGTCGTGAGCTCTGCGCGGCACCCATGGTATGCGAAAGGGCGGGCGCGGCGCTCACGCGCCACACCCGCCCTGATGCGCCGGTCGCCGCCCCCCGACGACCACCGACGCGTCTTCCCCCGCGAGCCGGAAGGCCGCGGGCCGCTTGCGCTAGACCGTGGCTTCCGGGCGCACGGCCATGTTGGTGTACACCTGCGCCATGTCCTCGGCGGTGAACTTGCGCGGGTTGTTGTTCCACAGGCGCGCCTGCGTGAGGGCCCCTTCGACGAGACCGGGGATGGCCGACTCGGGGATGCCGACGTCGCTCAGGTACAGCGGCACGGCCAGGTCCTCGGCGAGCGTGCGCATCGCGTCGACCGTCTTCTGCGCGGCTTCGCGGTCGCTCAGGCCGTCCATGTTCTCGCCCATGAACTCGCCGATCTCCTTGAACCACTGGAGGCAGCTCATCATGTTGTACTCCATGACCCACGGCAGCATCATCGTGTTGGCCACGCCGTGCGAGATGTGGAACGCGCCGCCGATCGGATAGCTCATGGCGTGCACGGCGCCGACGCCGGCGTTGCCGAAGGAGATGCCGCCGAGCAGCGAGCCCATCGCCATGTTGTGGCGGGCCCAGGCGCTGGAGCCGTCGTAGACGGCGGTGCGGATGCTCTTGCTGATCAGCTTGATGCCCTCGGCGGCCAGCGGGTCGGTGTGCATGGTCGCGTTCACCGAGATGTAGGCCTCGATGTTGTGGATGAGGGCGTCCATGCCGCTCGCGGCGGTGACGTTCGGCGGGCAGCTGTAGGTGAGCACGGGATCGACCAGCGCGATGTTCGGGATCAGGTGCGGGCTGACGACGCCCTGCTTCACGTTGAGCTTCTCGTTGGCGAAGATGGCGATCGCGGTGACCTCGGAGCCGGTGCCGGCCGTGGTCGGGACGGCGATCAGCGGCAGGCCCTTCTTGGGGACCTGGTCGACGCCGACGTAGTCCTCGAGCTTGTCGTCGTTGGTGGCGAGGATCGCGACGACCTTGGCGACGTCGATCGGCGAGCCGCCGCCGAAGCCGACGATGAGGTCGTAGCCGCCCTGCTTGGTGAAGTCGACGATCTCGTGCACGCTGCTCATGGGAGGCTCGGGCACGGCGTGGTCGTAGATGCCGACCTCGAGACCGGCGTCGACCAGCGGCCGCTGGACGTCGTCGACGGTGCCGCAGCAGGCGACGCCGGGGTCGGTGAGGATCAGGACCTTGCTGGCGCGGAGCTTCTTGGCCTCGGCGCCGATCTGGGCGACGCAGCCGTTGCCCGTGATGAGCGTCTTGGGCGCCCGGTGGACGCGGATCTTGGTATCCATGGCTCTAGTTCTCCTTGGTGGAGGGGTGGCGGGGCAGGCGGCCGACCCCGTAGACCTCGGCCGCCTCCTCCCGGATCTGATCGCGGAACGCGGGGTCGGCGATCTCGATGAGCGCCTCTGCGCGTTCGCGCAGCCCGAGGCCGCGCAGGTGCGCGACCCCGTGCTCGGTGACGATGTAGTCGACGTCGGCGCGCATGGTCGTGACCGCGGTGCCGGGGGCGATGGCCGCCACGATGCGGCTCACCGTGCCCTTCTTCGCCGTGCTCGGCAGGGCGATGATCGCCTTGCCGTCGCGGCTGCGGGCGGCGCCGCGCACGAAGTCGACCTGGCCGCCGATGCCGGTGAACTGCGCCGCGCCCATGGAGTCGGCGACGACCTGGCCCATGATGTCCACCTGGATGGCGGAGTTGATGGCCACGACGCGGTCGTTCTGCCCGATGACGTACGGGTCGTTCACGATGTTGACCGGCAGCATGTTGACCACCGGGTTGTCGTCGACGAAGTCGTAGAGGCGCCGCGTGCCCATGAGGAACGTCGCGACCATCTTGCCGGGGAAGTACGACTTGGCGCTGTTGGTGATCACGCCCTCGTTGTAGAGGTCGACGACGCCCTCGCTGAACATCTCGCTGTGGATGCCCAGGTCGTTCTTCTCGTGCAGGAACAGCAGCACGGCGTCGGGGATGCCGCCGATGCCGAGCTGCAGGCACGACCCGTCCTCGACGAGGCCGGCGATGTGCTTGCCGATGGCCTCCTCGATGGGGCCGATCCGGGGCGGCTGCAGCTCGATGATCTCCTGGTCGCTCTCGACGATGACGTCGATCTCGGAGACGTGGATGAAGGCGTCACCGTGGGTGCGCGGCATCTTGGGGTTCACCTGGGCGATGACGGTCTTCGCGACCTGGGCCGCCGGCTTGGTGTAGTCGACGGAGATGCCGAACGAGCAGAAGCCGTGCTTGTCCGGCGGGGAGACCTGGATGAGGACCACATCCGGCGTGAGGTAGCCCTCGCAGAAGAGCTTGGGGATCTCGTGGAAGAACACCGGGATGTAGTCGCCGCGGCCGTCCTTGACGGCGGCGCGGGACGAGGCGCCGACGAACAGCGACTTGTGGTAGAAGGCGTCGGCGTACTCCGGCTTGCAGTACTCGCCCTTGCCCATCGCGACCATGTGGTTGATCTCGACGCGCTCGAGCTCGCCGGCCCGCGCCACGAGCGCGTCGACGAGGTCGAGCGGCTCGCCGCAGGCGTGTGCGAACACGACGCGGTCGCCGGACTTGACGCACGCGAGGGCCTCGACGGCCGTGGTGCGCTTGCCGGCGTACTCGGTCTTCCAGTCCATCCCCTTCACTCCTTGAGCTTGCGCGTCACGGCGGGGGCGAGCTGCTCGGACGGCGTCGGAACGCCGTCCACGAGCTCGCCCGCCACTACGACGACGGGTGGTCCGTCAGGGCCGGCGGAGGCGCCCTCCGCGCCCGCACCGGCCTGCTCGTCGCCCTCCGCGACGAGCTGGTGCCCGGACGCGCAGGCCCGGGGACAGCCGCTGATGTGCACGGTCGTCCCGGGACGTACGTCCGGGTCGTCGACGGGCAGGCCGGCGGCCACGGCGGAGCGGTCGATGTGGGGATTGCAGCCCCCGCAGTAGACCACCTTCACGCGTGCGTCCGCCGGCGTGCCTTCGTCGGTCATCGTCAGTCCGTCAGTCGGCGGGCACGGCCGTGGGGACCTTGACCTGCTGCTTGTTCCACGGCTTGCCGACTTCGGCGATGGCTTTCGCCAGCTCCTTCTTGTGGTTCAGGTTGGACTGGCGGGAGATCATGATGCGCTGCGCCTGCGGCGAGCCCGCGCCGTGCATCGACTCGGTGCGGTAGCCCACGGCGCCGGCGCCGATGGTGAGGTTCTCGATCAGGCGCATGACGCGCATTCGGTCGATGGTCGGCGTGTCGCACTGGCCGACGAAGAACTTCTCGACGATGGGGCCGATCTTCTCTGAGGCGAGGTCCTGGGCCGACGGCATGGTGACCATGAGCCCGCCGGCGATGTCCTCGGCGAGGCGGGCGATCTCGTAGGGGAAGCGCGTGACGTTCTGCTTGCAGACGTTGGCGAGCAGCATGTCGATCTGGTAGTTGCCGGCCGGCATCTTGACGCCCTCGTAGGAGCAGGCGAGCCCGCAGCTGAACAGCGTCTCGTTGAGGTGCGTCATCTCGATGATCTTGTCCTTGATGTGGCTGGCCCGGGCGGCGCCGTTGTAGTCGGCGGCCAGGGCGGCCGCTCCGATGAGCACGTCGCCGACGCCGACCTTGCAGCCGCCGTAGCTCTGGCGGTGGAAGCCGGCGAAGCGCTCGACGAGCGCGCCGGAGAACTCCAGCTCGCCGCACATGTAGACGCGGTCCCACGGGATGAAGACGTCGTCGAAGACCATCAGGGCCTCTTGGCCGCCGTAGCGCATGTTGCCGACGTCGAGGTCCGAGTCTTCGAACTTGCGCGTGTCGCAGCTCTGGCGGCCGTAGATGTAGTAGATGCCCTCGGCGTTGGCCGGGCAGCTGAAGCTCACCGCGAAGTCCTCGTCACCCTCGCGCATCGCGAGCGTCGGCATGACGATGATCTCGTGCGAGTTGCAGGCGCCGGTCTGGTGGGCCTTGGCGCCGCGGACGACGATGCCGTCGTCACGCTTCTCGACGACGTGGACGAAGACGTCCGGGTCGGGCTGGTCGTGCGGAGCCAGCGAGCGATCGCCCTTGGGGTCGGTCATCGCGCCGTCGGCGACGAGGTCGTTGTCCTGCAGGTACTGGACGTACTTCTTGAAACGCTCGTGGTAGTCGGTGCCCCTGGCCTGGTCGGTCTCGTAGGTGACCGAGTAGAGGGCGTTGATGGCGTCCATGCCCACGCAGCGCTGGAAGCAGGAGCCGGTCTTCTGGCCCAGCAGGCGCTGCATCTTGACCTTCTTGGAGAGGTCCTCGGTGGACTGGTGGATGTGGGCGAAGCGGTTGATCCGCTTGCCGGTGAGGTGGCTCGTGGCGAGCATGAGGTCTTCGTACTCGGGCTGGGCCGCGAGCTCGTAGGTCATGGCGATGCAGTTGATGCTGGGGCGGATGAGCGGGTGGTTGACGTAGTCGTCGATCTTCTCGCCGAACATGTAGATCTGCAGGTGCAGATCGGCGAGGCTCTGGACGAACTCCTCAGGTGTTCTGAGAGCCATGCGGTGCACTCCTTCCTGGCGCCGCTGGGATCGCGGCGCTGCGCTGGCCTTGCGGCGCGGGCGCGCGCAAAGGGCGGGAGCGCTCGCGCGGTGATTCGGTGCGGCGGGGGCGGAAGGGTCCGGGGGGTCCTGACGCCCGCTCGCATCTCACTATAGGAGGGCGCCTCCTCTTAGTCAATGAGGGCGAACGGACAGCCAATCAGAGGGGGCCATCTTGTACGGAATGTACAACTGACGGAGGCTGTGAGTGGCGGGTTCGGAAGCGACGGCCCGCCACTCGCGGCCGACGCGGCAGCCGGCAGCGTTGGCCGCCCGGACGAACGGTTCGCCATGGTGTACCAAGTGGCCCAGCAACGCGGCCCAAGTTTGGCCCGTATGGCGACTGACTCGTGCCCGGTGAGGGCGTATGCTGCGGGCGCCGCGCGCCCCGTCGGTTTGCGTACGCGCGAGGCACGGAGCCGTCATCACACCCATATGCCTACGTGGAGGGCACTACATGAGCGCATTCGTCGACGAATACATGGCCTGGCTCAAGGCCAAGAACCCGGCCGAGGTCGAGTTCCATCAGGCTGCGATGGAAGTGGCCGAGTCCCTCGAGGTCGTCCTCGAGAAGAACCCCAAGTACCGCGAAGCCAAGATCCTCGAGCGTATCTCCGAGCCCGAGCGCGTGATCATGTTCCGCGTCCCGTGGGTGGACGACAAGGGCGAGGTCCAGGTCAACCGCGGCTTCCGCATCGAGATGAACAGCGCCATCGGCCCCTACAAGGGCGGCATGCGCTTCCACCCGACCGTCTACCTCGGCCTCCTCAAGTTCCTCGCCTTCGAGCAGGTCTTCAAGAACTCCCTGACGACGCTCCCCATGGGCGGCGGCAAGGGCGGCTCGGACTTCGATCCCAAGGGCAAGAGCGATCTCGAGGTCATGCGGTTCTGCCAGAGCCTGATGACCGAGCTGTGCCGCCACATCGGCCAGTTCACCGACGTGCCCGCCGGCGACATCGGCGTGGGCGGCCGTGAGATCGGCTTCATGTTCGGCCAGTACAAGCGCATTCGCAACGAGTTCGTCGGCGTGCTCACCGGCAAGGGCCTCAACTGGGGCGGCTCGCTGATCCGTCCCGAGGCGACCGGCTACGGCGCCGTGTACTTCGCCGCCGAGATGCTCACGACGCGCGGCGAGACCCTCGAAGGCAAGACCTGCCTCGTCAGCGGCTCCGGCAACGTGGCCCAGTACGCTATCGAGAAGATCCTCGACCTCGGCGGCAAGCCCGTCACGTGCTCCGACTCGGGCGGCTACATCTACGACGAGGCCGGCTTCGATCGCGAGAAGCTCGCCTTCCTCCTCGAGCTCAAGAACGTCAAGCGCGGCCGCATCAGCGAGTACGCCGACAAGTTCAAGAGCGCCGTGTACACGCCCGTGGACAAGGCCAAGGACTTCAACCCGCTGTGGGACCACAAGGCCGAGTGCGCCTTCCCGAGCGCGACGCAGAACGAGATCAACGCCAAGGACGCCGCGAACCTGCTCAAGAACGGCGTGTACGTGGTCTCCGAAGGCGCCAACATGCCGACCGTCCCCGAGGGCGTCAACCTCTTCGTGGACAAGGGCATCCTGTACGGTCCCGGCAAGGCCGCCAACGCCGGCGGCGTGGCCACCTCCGGCCTCGAGATGTCGCAGAACAGCCTGCGCCTCTCGTGGACGCGCGAGGAAGTCGACGCCCGCCTCCACGGCATCATGAAGGCCATCCATCGCCAGTGCGTCGACGCTTCCGCCGCCTACGGCATGGAGGGCAACTACGTCGCGGGCGCCAACATCGCCGGCTTCCTCAAGGTCGCCGACTCCATGCTCGACCAGGGCGTCGTCTGAGCCGCGGATTCCGGGTATCTACGACGCGAGCGGCACAACGTGTGGACCAGTGAGCACATCCCGTCGCGCAAGCGCGCAGCGGGCTGAAAGGAGCGGCGAAGCAGAATGAAGAAGATCGAGTGCTACATCCAGCCGTACAACCTCGACGCCGTGGCTGAGGCCCTGGCGGTCGAGGGCGTGGTAGGCATGTCGGTCGCCGAGGTCAAGGGCTTCGGCGTCCAGAAGGGGTTCACGCGCGGCGAGGACGTCAAGCCGGGCGAGTACCGCTTCCACCCCAAGATGAAGGTCGAGATGGTCGTGCTCGAGAAGGACGTCGAGCGCATCATCACCGCCATCACCGACTCTCTCAAGAGCAACCAGATCGGCGAGGGCAAGATCTTCGTGCTCCCGATCGACGACGCCGTGCGCACGCGCACCGGTGCGCGCGGCCGCGACGCCATCATCTGAGCCGCCTGCGGCCCTTGCGGCCGCCCACAAGAGCAGAACGACGAGGGGCCCGGTTCACGCCGGGCCCCTCGTCGTTTCCTTGCGTTCTCGAACGCCGCGCGAGCGGCGGTCGCCGTCAGGCGAGCTCGAACTCCCGCAGGAAGTCCGCCTTCGAGCGGGCGCCGATGACCTTCTTGGCCTCCGCGCCGTCCTTGAACAGGATGATCGTGGGGATGCTCATGATCCCGTACTTCTGGGCCGTCGCCGGGTTCTCGTCGACGTTGAGCTTGCCTACGCACACCTTGTCGCCGTGCTCTTGGGCGATCTCGTCGATGACGGGGCCGACCATGCGACAGGGGCCGCACCACGGCGCCCAGAAGTCGACGATCATCGGCGTGCCGGCGTCCGCCACTTCAGTGTCGAACGTCGCGTCGGTCAGGGTCTTCACTTCAGACACGTGGTTCCTCCTTGGCGCGGCAGGTCCTGGCCCTGCCAGTTGGTCGTGATTGTCTCACAGGCTCTGCAGGACGCGGTCGAGCCGCGCCTGGACCTCATCGGCGATGGGGCCCAGCCGGTCGTTGCCTACCATCCCGAGCATGGCGCCGGCGTTCACCGCGGTGACGCGCGTCCCCTTGTCGGTCGCGTAGACGACCACGTTGCACGGGAGCAGCACGCCGAGGTCGGGCTCGACCTCGAGCGCCGCGTGCGCCAGCTTGGGGTTGCAGGCGCCGAGGATGGTGTGCGACGGGACGTCGACGTCGAGCTTCTCCTTCATCGTCTTCTTGACGTCGATCTCCGTGATCACCCCGAAGCCCTCGGTCTTGAGAGCCTCGACGACTCGGGGGAGAGCCGCCTCGTAGGGCTCGTCGAGGTAGCGGCCGACACCGTACTCCACGCTTTGCATGGCAGAACCTCCTGGCAGGGTAGGGACTGCGACGCTTATACCCATGGGGGTATACAGTCACTCCTCAGTCCCACCGCAGTGTTCAGGACCAAGATGCCCACCGGCCGCGGGCGCCAATCGCGCCAGACCCGCGGCCGGCCTCGCCGCAGGCACGGCGTTTCCGCTATCATTTGAGGTTCATGGCCGTCGACAGCAGGGGGCGGCCGTCCGCCGGCGACGAGGAGAGAGAGCTGTGAGAAGCGACGAGATCAAGCAGGGTCTGGCGCGCGCGCCTCATCGTTCGCTGCTGCGCGCGCTGGGGATCAGCGATGCCGAGATGGAGCGTCCGTTCATCGGCGTCGTCAACGCCTTCAGCGAAGTCGTCCCGGGACACCTTCACCTGCGCAGCGTCGTCGACGCGGTCAAGGCCGGCGTGCGCTCGGGCGGCGGTGTGCCCATGGAGTTCGGCGTGATGGGTATCTGCGACGGCCTCGCGATGAACCACCGCGGCATGCTCTACTCGCTGCCCAGCCGCGAGCTCATCGCCGACACCGTCGAGTCCATGACCATCGCCCACGCCTTCGACGCGCTCGTCCTCGTGCCGTGCTGCGACAAGATCGTCCCCGGCATGCTCATGGCCGCGATGCGCCTGAACGTGCCGGCGATCATGGTCGGCGGCGGCGCGATGCTCGCCGGCCACCACGAGGGCCGCACGCTCGACCTCAACAGCGTCTTCGAAGCCGTCGGCCAGCACCAGGCCGGCAAGCTCGACGACCAGGGCCTGTACGACATCGAGTGCAACGCCTGCCCCACCTGCGGGTCGTGCTCGGGCATGTTCACCGCCAACTCGATGAACTGCCTGGCCGAGGTGATCGGCATGGCGCTCCCCGGCAACGGCACGATCCCGGCGGTCTACAGCGAGCGCATCCGCTTTGCCAAGGACAGCGGCGAGAAAGTCATGCAGGTGCTCGCCGCCGACCGCAAGCCGCGCGACATCCTCACCGAGAAGGCCGTGGGCAACGCGCTCGCCGCCGATGCCAGCCTGGGCTGCAGCACCAACACCGTGCTCCACCTCGCGGCCATCGCCACCGAGGCGGGCCTCGACTTCGACCTGAACCAGATCAACGAGGTCGCGGCCAAGGTGCCGCACATCTGCAAGATCGCCCCGGCCGGCACTCACCACATGGAAGACCTGTACCACGCCGGCGGCATCCAGGCGGTCATGAACCGCCTCATCGCCGCCGGCCTCATGGACGGGTCCGCGCTCAGCGTCGCCGGCGGCACCGTCGGCGAGGCGGTCGCGAGCGCGCGCGTCCACGACGACACCGTCATCCGGCCGATCGACGACCCGTGGCACGCCACCGGCGGCCTCGCCGTGCTCTTCGGCAACCTCGCCCCGGCCGGCGCCGTGGTCAAGGAGGGCGCCGTCGCCGACGAGATGCTGCGGCATCGCGGTCCGGCGCGTGTGTTCGAGAGCGAGGCCGACGCCGTGGCGGCGATCGCCGCGCGCGACATCGCCGACGGCTCGGTCGTCGTCATCCGCGGCGAGGGTCCCAAGGGCGCGCCCGGCATGCCCGAGATGCTCAGCGCGACGTCCATGCTCGCCGGCCAGGGCCGGGACAAGGACGTGGCCCTCATCACCGACGGCCGCTTCAGCGGCGCCACGCGCGGCGCGGCGATCGGCCACGTCTCGCCGGAGGCGCACGCCGGCGGCCCCATCGCCGCCGTGCGCGACGGCGACATCATCAGCATCGACATCCCCGCTCGCACGCTCACGCTCGAGCTCTCCGAGGAGGAGGTCGCGCGGCGGCTCGCCGATTGGCAGCCAGCGCCGCGCGACGGCGTAACCGGCTATCTCGCCCGTTACGTCAAACTCGTCTCCGGTGCGGAGAAGGGAGCTGTCCTGCAATGACGCCAGACAAGAAGATGAAGGGCTCGCAGGCCCTTGTCGCGGCCCTCGAGCACGAGGGGTGCGACGTCCTGTTCGGCTACCCCGGGGGCGTCGCCATCCCGTTCTACGACGCGCTCTACGACGCCAAGAAGCTGCGCCACGTGCTCGTGCGGCACGAGCAGGGCGCCGCGCACGCCGCGGACGGCTACGCCCGCGCGACGGGCAAGGTGGGCGTCTGCACCGCCACCAGCGGCCCCGGCGCCACCAACCTCGTCACCGGTATCGCCACGGCGTACCTGGACTCGTCGCCGCTGGTCGCCATCACCTGGCAGGTGCGCAGCGACCTGATCGGCACCGACGCCTTCCAGGAGGCGGACATCACCGGCATCACGCTGCCGATCGTGAAGCACTCGTACCTGGTCAAGAACCCGGCCGAACTGCCCGGGATCGTCCACGAGGCGTTCCACATCGCCTCCACCGGCAGACCCGGCCCGGTGGTGATCGACATCCCCGTCGACATCGCGCTCGGCGAGCTCAGCTACCGCGACGCCGACACGCTCGACCTGCCCGGCTACAAGCCGACCTTCAAGGGCCACATCAAGCAGATCCGCGCCGCCGCCAGGGCCATCAACGAGGCCCAGCGCCCGGTGCTGTACCTGGGCGGGGGCGCCATCGCCTCCGACGCCGCCCCCGAGATCCTCAGGCTGGCCGAGGCGCGCCGGCTGCCGGTGGCGACCACGCTCATGGCGCTCGGCGCCTTCCCCGAGACGCACGAGCTCTCGATGGGCATGCTCGGCATGCACGGCACCGTGACCGCCAACTACGCCGTGCACGAGTGCGACCTGCTCATCAACCTCGGGGCGCGCTTCGACGACCGCGTGACCGGCAAGCTCAAGGCGTTCGCGCCGCACGCCAAGGTCATCCACGCGGACGTCGACCCTGCGGAGATCGGCAAGAACGTCGCGCCGCTCATCCCGATCGTCGGCGACGCCAAGCACGTGGCCGCGGGGCTGGTCAAGGAGCTCGAGGGCATGGAGTGGTCACCGGAGCGCACGGCCGAGTGGCTGGCGCGCATCGCCGAGCGCAAGCAGGAGTTCCCGCTGCACTACGAGGACCCCGCGGACGGCAAGCTCGCGCCGCAGTTCGTGATCCAGGAGATCGACCGCATCACGGGGCACGACGCGATCGTCTGCACCGACGTCGGCCAGCACCAGATGTGGGCGACGCAGTACTACACGTTCACCCGCCCGCGTCAGTTCATCAGCTCGGGCGGCCTCGGCACCATGGGCTTCGGCCTGCCGGCCAGCATCGGCGCCAAGATCGGCAACCCGGACAAGACGGTCATCGACATCAGCGGCGACGGCGGCTTCCAGATGACGATGCAGGAGCTCGCCACCGCCGTGAGCGACGACGTCCCCGTGGTCGTCTGCATCCTCAACAACGGCTACCTGGGCATGGTCCGCCAGTGGCAGGACCTGTTCTGGAACAAGCGCTACTCGTACACCTGCATGGACGCGAGCGACTGCGCGGCGTGTCCGCAGGCGCCCACCTGCATGCGCCGCGGGCGCCGCGCGCAGCCCGACTTCAAGCTGCTCGCCGAGGCGTTCGGCGCCGTCGGCATCACGGTCACGGAGAAGGACGAGATCGAGCCGGCGCTGCGCGAGGCGATCGCCTGCGGACGGCCGGCGGTCATCGACTTCCGGACGTCGGCCGAGGAGAACGTGTACCCCATGGTCCCGGCCGGTCAGGAGATCACCGAGATGATCGGCGGCCAGTCGAAGAGAGGGAGGAAGAAGCCGTGAAGCACACCCTCTCCATCCTCGTCGAGAACAAGCCCGGCGTGCTCACCCGGGTCGCCGGGCTCTTCGCCCGCCGCGGCTTCAACATCGAGAGCCTCGCCGTCGGCCTGAGCGAAGACACGCGCCTTTCGCGCATCACCATCGTCATCGACGGCGACGAACACCCGGTCGACCAGGTCACGAAGCAGCTGCACAAGCTCATCAACGTGCTCAAGATCCGCGACCTCGACCCTGCCAACCAGGTGTCGGCCGAGCTGCTGCTCGTGCGCGTCGCCGGCGAGGGCGAGAAGCGCGACGAGGTGCTGCAGATCGCCGAGATCTTCAACGCCAAGATCGTCGACGTCGACCGGCGTCAGCTCACGCTGCGCGTGGTGGGCACCAACGACAAGGTCGAGGCGCTCCTGGAGCTCCTGCAGCCGCTCGGGGTGCTCGAAGTGGTGCGCACCGGCACGATCGCCATGGGGCGCGGGCGCGGTTGATCCGAGTCCGTGGCCGGCCTTGCGCCGGCCGCACGTCGACGCACCGCGGGCGGCGGCTCGTCGCCGCCCGCGGTGCGTCTCACCGGGGCCGCGTCACCAGACCCAGAACCGCGGGGTGGCCCGCCAGACGTCGCTGTCCACCGCGCCCGGATCGGGATTCACGAACGAGATCTCCCTGTCGCCGCCGAAGGTCAGGATCGACTGCCGCAGTCCGAACACGCCGGTCCTCACGACGAGCGAGTCGAAGTCGTACTTGATCGCCGACGGATCGGCCGCGTTCCACGGGCTGCCGGCCAGCTTCGTCCAGTGGCGGCCGTCGCGGCTGGCCCACTGGTCGGTCGGGTGGCCGGGCAGGAACGGGTTGCCGGGTCCCGGCGGCTGCGCCGGATCGGCGAGCGACGGCCAGCCGAAGCCGCCGAACACGACGATGGTGTCTCCCAGCACCTGGCTCTGGAGCCCCGGCCGTGCCGTCCAGGCGGCCGACGGGGTCACCTGCCGCCAGTCGGCTCCCGTCCGCGAGCGCCACACGTCGTTGAAGTAGGGACACTGCAGCCCGCTCGGCCCCGCCGTGCACAGGAAGCCGTTCTCGCCGCCGAGCAGGTAGAGATAGCCGTCCTTGACGACGAGTGCGCCACCGGCACGAGCGGTCCACGGAGCGTTGGCGGTCACCCGCTGCCAGGACCGGCCGTCCCGCGAGCGCCAGACGTCGTTGAAGAGCACGCGCCCGCTGCCGCCGATGGCCACGTCGTCGCCGTTGCTGCCGCCGGCGACGTAGATCCAGCCGTCCTTGACGATCGCGCTCAGGCCCGCACGCGCCTGCCAGGGAGCGTGCTCGGTCAAGCGCGCCCACGAGCGCCCGTCCCGAGACGCCCAGACGTCGTTGTAGAACGTGGAGGGCTGTCCGGACACCTGATCCTGGCCGCCGAGGACGTACATGACGCCGTCCTTGGTCACGGCTTGGAAGTAGGCCCTGGGCGCCCACGGGGCCACACCGATCGGGCGCCACGTGGCGCCCTTGTCGGAGCTTCGCCAGACGTCGTTCCACAGGATGCTGGCGAACGGGTCGAACTGCGAGGGCGCCGGCGTCCGGCCGCCCATCACGTAGAGATCGCCGCCGGCCTGCACCGCCTGCAGGCCGGCGCGGCCAGCCCATCCGTCGGCGCCGCCCTCATAGACCTTCGTCCACGAGAAGGCGTTGGACGAACTCGAGGTGCCGAGGGATGCAGCAGGGAAGACGGCCAACGCCGCCAGGACCGCGAAAAGCCCAAGCAGTGCAGCTCGCGTCGTGTGTCTCATGATGGTGCTCCTTCGCCGGGCGGGCCTCGGGGGTTCGCCGGATTGAGTCTCTTGATTGAAACGTAGCTTTACTACCCAGCTATCGCTAGCGCCAAGCCGCCGTGCCTGCGGCAATGACCGCCGGCGGCGACGGTTGGATCTGGCGCCGGCGCGGGCACGTCTCCAGAAGATGACGACTGCCGCCGGCGCGCGGGGCGCGCCGACCCGGCGAGGAGGCTCCGATGATCGACGAGACCCGCATCCGCGACTGGCTGGCGGCATACCGCCGCGCCTGGTCCACCGACGACCCCGCGGAAGTCGCGGGGCTCTTCACCACCGACGTCCGCTACTTCACGGCGCCGTACCGCCCGCCGCTCGAAGGCGTCCCGGCGGTGCAGGACTACTGGCTCGGCGAGAAGGAGGGAGAGATCCCCTGGTCGTTCGAGTACCAGGTGCTGGCGCAGGAGGGCGACCTGTACGTCGTGCGCGCCGTGACCACCTACCCTGAGGGGACGAGCGAGGCGGAGGGCCCGGAGGCCTTCCACAACCTCTGGCTGGTGCGGCTCGACGAGGACGGCCGTGCGAGCGAGTTCGTCGAGTACTTCATGCTCGTGGAGTGATGCCGTGGGGGGGCGCGTGGCCGCCGGGTCGCGTAGACTCACCTGCGGTCCATTCACGCGCGAGCGCACGAGGTGAGCACGATGGCGGAGCAGGCGACGGTCCACGGGGCCGAGGCAGAACACGCGGCGAGGCGGCAGTCGGTGCCCGATGCGGCCGGGTTCTTCGGCAAGTACGGCGGGCAGTACCTGCCGCCGCAACTCGAGGCCCCCTTCGCCGAGATCGTCAAGGCGTATCACGAGATCGAGAACGACGCGGCCTTCATCGCCGAGCTGCGCTACCTGCGCAAGCACTTCCAGGGACGCCCGACGCCCGTGTATCACGCCCGCACCCTCTCGCTGGCCAACGGGGGAGCGCAGATCTACCTGAAGCGCGAGGACCTCAACCACACCGGCGCGCACAAGCTCAACCACTGCATGGGCGAAGGCCTGCTGGCCAAGTACATGGGCAAGAAGAAGCTCATCGCCGAGACCGGCGCCGGCCAGCACGGCGTCGCGCTCGCCACAGCGGCCGCGCACTTTGGCCTCGAGTGCGAGATCCACATGGGTGTGGTGGACATCGAGAAGCAGGCGCCGAACGTGAGCCGCATGCAGCTCCTGGGCGCGACGGTCGTGCCCGTCACGCACGGCCTGCAGACCCTCAAGGAGGCTGTCGACTCGGCGTTCGAGGCGTATCTCGCGGACTACGAGAACTCCATCTACTGCATCGGGTCGGTCGTCGGCCCGCACCCGTTCCCGCTGATGGTCCGCGACTTCCAGAAGGTCGTCGGCATGGAGGCTCGCGAGCAGTTCGTCGAGATGACCGGCAACCTGCCCGACGTCGTCGAGGCCTGCGTGGGCGGCGGCTCGAACGCGATCGGTATCTTCTCCGGCTTCCTCGACGACCCGGTCGAGCTGATCGGTGTCGAGCCGCTCGGGCGCGGCGAGGGAGTGGGGGAGAACGCCGCGACCATGACCTACGGCACGGAGGGCGTGATCCACGGCTTCCGCTGCTATCTGCTGCAGGACGACCAGGGCGAGCCGGCGCCGGTGTACTCGTGCGCCAGCGGCCTCGACTACCCGGGCGTCGGGCCCGAGCACAGCTACCTCAAGGACTCGGGCCGGGTGCAGTACGTCACCTGTTCCGACGACGCCTGCCGCGACGCGTTCTTCGCGCTCAGCCGCAAGGAGGGCATCATCCCTGCGCTCGAGAGCGCGCACGCCGTGGCGCACGCGCTCGTCAAGGCGCGCGAGATGAAGACGGGGACCATCCTCGTCAACCTCAGCGGCCGCGGCGACAAGGACATGGACTACGTGATCGAGCACTGGGGCATCGGCGCGGACTGACGGCTGCGCCTCCACCGGAGGTGAGCGCGGATGGACCCTGAGCTGAGCGAGCGGATCGTGGCGCGCCGGCTGCGCGCCCAGCGCCTGACCGGCGCGCTCTGCGCCACCCCCGAGGAGGCCGTCGGCAGGCTCCTCGGCGTGCAGGCGCAGGACTACGGACCGGCCACCTGGGCCGTCGGCGCCCGGGTGGCCGGCGCCACGGAGGCGTCGGTCGAAGAGGCGTTCGACGCCGGCCGCATCCTGCGCACGCACCTGCTGCGGCCGACCTGGCACTTCGTGCTCCCGGCCGACCTTCGCTGGCTCCTCACGGCGACGGCGCCGCGCATCCGCGTCCGTGACGCGCGGCGCTACGCCGAGCTGGGGCTGGACGAGACGACTCTGCGCCGCGCACATGAGGTCGTCACCAAGGCGCTCCGCGGGGGTCACGCCCTGACGCGCGGCGAGCTTGCCGCCGAGCTCGCGGACTCCGGGGTCTCCCCGGAGGGCCAGCGCCTCCCGTACCTGCTGATGAGCGCCGAGCTCGCTGCGCTCGTCTGCAGCGGCCCGCGGCGAGGGAAGCAGCACACGTACATGCTGCTCGTCGAGCGCGCGCCGGAAGCCGAGTACCTGCCGCGCGACGAGGCCCTCGGCGAGCTTGCGGCGCGCTTCTTCGTCGGCCACGGCCCGGCGACGGTCAAGGACCTCGCGTGGTGGGGCAGCCTCACGCAGGCGGAGGCGCGCGCCGGCATCGCGCGCGCCGGCGGCCGCCTGCGGCGCGAGGAGGCCGGCGGCCTCGAGCTCTGGTCCGCCGATGACCCGGACGAGGCGATCGAGGTCGTCCGCGCACCTGCCGCGCCCGCCGTCCACCTGATCCAGGGCTACGACGAGATCATCATCGGTCATTCGGAGACCCGGTGGCTGCTGGCCCGTCCCGGATCGTCGTGGGTCGCCGCCACCCCGCCCGTCGGCCGCCTCGTGATCCTGCTGGACGGCCGGGTAGGGGGCTTCTGGCGCCGCACGATCAAGAAGGACGCACTCGTCGTCGAAGCGGCGCTCTTCGAACCGTTCGACGCCGCACAGACTCGGGCGCTCGAGGAGGAGGCGGCCAGGTATGGGGAGTTCCTGGGCCTGGCCGCGTCGCTGGTGCTCGCGCCGGCCGGCCCGGCGGTCGCGACGAGGACGGACGGGGGGCAGGCGGGATGACCACGAGTCGCGCGGCTTCGCGACGGGCCACGACGGCGCTGCTTCTGGTGGCGCTCGCCGCGCCCGGGTGGCTGCGCCTCGACGGGCGGACGTATCAGTGAGGAGCAGACAGGCCGCCGCGCGCACCGCCGCATATACTAGGATGGACGCAGCCTGACGGATGCCGCCCTCCGTCCCGCACGATGCCGAGGAGCCTGTGATGGATCTCCAGACGCCGCGACCCAGCTGGTGGAGCCGCAACTGGAAGTGGTTCGTCCCCGTCCTCGTGGTGGCGGGCATCCTGCTCGTCGCGTTGCCGGTGGCGGCGATCTACTTCTTCGCGCAGTTCTTCCTGCATTCGATGAAGTCGTCCGGCGGCTACCCGGAGGCGCTGGCCGCCGCGCGCGCGAACCCGGCCGTCGTCCAGGCTCTCGGCACGCCCATCAAGGACGGGTGGTTCCCCAGCGGGAACATCGAGAGCAGCGGCTCGACGGGGGAGTCCGACCTGGCGATCCCGGTCTCTGGTCCCGACGGCAGCGGCACGCTGTATGTCCGCGCGACCAAATCCCTGGGTGACTGGCGCCTCACCATGCTGGTCCTGCAGATCAAGGGCTCGGGCGAACGGATCGACCTCCTCGCAGGGACCGCGCCGTAGCAGCCCGCCCTCGGCGCCCGCGTTGCCGAGCCCTGCGCGAGGCGGTAGCATTCACCGTTCGAGAGCACGCCGGCCCGCCGGGCCGTCAAGAGGAGGAGACACCGCATGTTCTATGACAAAGACGCCGACCTTTCCCTGATCCAGAGCAAGACCGTCGCCATCATCGGCTTCGGCAGCCAGGGTCATGCTCACGCCCAGAACCTGCGCGACAGCGGCGTCAAGGTCGTGGTCAGCGAGCTCAAGGGCACGCCCAACGGCGAGCGCGCCGAGAAGGCCGGCTTCGAGGTGCTCAGCGCCGCCGAGGCCACCAAGCAGGCCGACGTCATCATGATGCTGGTCCCCGACCAGACCCAGGCGGTCGTGTACAAGAACGACGTCGCGCCGAACCTCAAGGACGACGCCACGCTCATGTTCGCCCACGGCTTCAACATCCACTTCGGCCAGATCGTGCCGCCGGCGACCGTCGACGTGACCATGGTCGCCCCCAAGGGTCCCGGTCACCTCGTGCGCCGTCAGTACGAGGAGGGCAAGGGCGTGCCGGTGCTCATCGCCGTGTACCAGGACGCAAGCGGCAAGGCGCGCGAGCAGGCGCTCTCGTACGCGAGCGCGCTCGGCGGCCTGCGCGCCGGCGGCCTCGAGACCACCTTCGAGGAGGAGACCGAGACCGACCTCTTCGGCGAGCAGGCCGTGCTCTGCGGCGGCTGCACCGAGCTCGTCACCGCCGGGTTCGAGACCTTGGTCGAGGCCGGCTATCAGCCGGAGATCGCCTACTTCGAGTGCCTGCACGAGCTCAAGCTCATCGTCGACCTCATGCAGGAGAAGGGCATCGCCGGCATGCGCTACAGCATCAGCGACACCGCCGAGTACGGTGACCTCACGCGCGGCCCGCGCGTCATCGACGCCAACGTGCGCGAGACCATGGCCGAGATCCTCGGCGAGATCCAGAGCGGCGAGTTCGCCCGCGAGTGGATCATCGAGAACCAGGCCAACCGGCCCGTGTACGGCGCGCTCAAGCGCCAGGGCAAGGAGCATCTCATCGAGACCGTGGGCAAGGAACTCCGCGGCATGATGAGCTGGATCGACGACGAGAGCGGCTTCGATATCGACGTCTGAGCTGTTCAGCGGCGACGCATCCCAAGGGGGCGTGACATGAACGGCACGATGAGCGTGCTGGCGGTGGGCGATCTCGCCCCCGAGTGCATCGCCCGCCTGCGGGACGAGGGTCTGCCCGTCGACGAGCATCCAGAGTGGGGCGAGGCGGAGCTGGCGGCCGGCATCGACGGCTACGCCGCGCTGATCGCCGGCCCGGGCGCGCCGGTCTCCGCCGCCGTCCTGGCGGCGGGGCGCGCTCTCAAGGTGGTCGGCAGTGCCGGCGTGGACGTGGCCGGTATCGATGTCGCCGAGGCCACGCGCCGCGGGATCGTGGTCGTCCACGCCCCCGACGCCGGCCTCGTCTCGGAGGCCGAACACGCGCTCGCGCTCGTCCTGGCTTGCGCCCGCGACCTGTCCGGCGCCGACGCGGCGCTGCGCGCCGGCGGCGTCGCGGCGACGCGGAGTCCCGGCGCCGGTGTGGAGGTACGCGGGAAGACGCTCGGCTTGGCGGGCGTCGGCCCGAGCTCCGGCCTTCTGGCCGAGCGCGCCCGCGCCCTGGGCATGACCGTCCTCGCGTGCGCGCCTGAAGACGCCTCCGTCGCCGGAGCGCTCGAGCCGGCCGAGCCGGCGCGCGTCTACGCCGAGGCCGACTTCCTGGTCGCCGTCACCCCCGCCGCCGGAGCGCCGGCGCTCGGCGAGGCCGAGCTCGGGCAGCTGAAGGCGGGCGCTCGCATCGTCAGCCTGTCCAGCGCGGCCGTCGACCACGCCGCCCTCTCGCATGCTCTGCACGATGGTCGCGTGGCCGCCGCGGCGGCGACCGTCGAGCCGGCCGCGGCCGCGGCCGACCCTCTCGTCACCGCCCCGCATGTGGTGCTCACGAGCGCTGCCGAATCCTCCACCGCCGACGCTCGCCGCCGCGCCGGCGTCTCCGTGGCCGAGCAGGTCGCAGCCGTCCTCAGCGGCCGGCTCCTGCGCGGCGCGGTCAACGTGCCCGCGGCGGCGGGCGACGACGCCGACGAGCTCATGCCGTACATGGGTCTGTGCTCCCGGCTGGGCCGGCTGCTCGTGCAGCTCGCCGGCGAGCCCGTGGATGCCCTCGAGATCGCGTATGGCGGGAGCGTGGCCTACTTCGACACCCGCCTGCTCACGACCGGCATTCTCGGCGGCGTGCTGGCCGAGCGCGCTCGCGTCCCGGTCAACTTCGTCAACGCCGAGGTCATCGCGGGAGAGCTCGGCGTCACCGCCTCCGAGACGCGCCAGTCGGGCATCCCCGACTTCCCGCGGCTCATCACCGTCGCCGTCGCCGGCTCGGGCGGCGCGATGTCCGTCTCAGGCACGTCGCTCGGCTCCGAGCACAAGCAGCGCCTGGTGCGCGTGTTCGGCGAGGACGTCGACATCGAGCCCGCACCCCACATGGCGTTCTTGCGCTACGTGGACGCTCCCGGGATCGGCGGCAAGGTCGGGACGCTGCTGGGCGAGTGGGGGGTCAACATCGGCCACATGTCGGTGGGACGCGGCAGGCTCGGCGACGAGGCTGTGATGGCGCTCACGCTCGATGAGTCTCTCACCGACGAGCAGACGGCGGACCTTGTGGCCCGCTGCGGCCTCGAGTACGCACGCGCGGTCGAGCTGTAGCGACTCACCGGCGGCGCGAAGACGACGGAGCGGCGGGATCCCGAAGAGGGATCCCGCCGCTCCGTTCTTCATCGCGCCTCGGCGCGCTCAGGCGGCTTTGCGCATGACCTCGGCGACCTCGTTCGAGAGCGCGAGGATGTTGCCCTCGCTGTCCCTGAACCAGGCGGTCTTGAGCTCGCCCGTCGTGGCGATGCCGTGTACCGTCTTGAGTCCCGGGAAGTCGTACTCCTCGAACGTGACGCCCTTGTCGCGCAACTCGCCGACGGTGCCCTCAACGTCCGTCGCAGAGGAAGCTCGCGTAGGTGGTCTCGCCGCGCTTGTAGGTGCTCTGATAGAGGAGCAGCCGGTCCGAGTCGCCGACTTCGACGAGAGCGGCGTCGCCCATCTCGCCCTCGAGTCGCCGTATGGAGAGCCCGAGTGTGTCGCTGTAGAACTTGATGGCCCTGTCCAGATCGTCTACCGCGATCGTGGGCATGACCGATGAGATCGAAAGGCCCATCTCGCATCACTCCTTTTCTGATGGGATAGGCGAAGGTTGCCCGGGAAACGGGTCGGACTGACCGTTCGGCCGGGTGTGGCCGGGCCGCGGTCCGTCGCTCGCCGCTTGTGCGTCTGGACACAACCGGCGCGGATAAGGTATGCTCATCCCATGCGGAGTTCTTCACATCGCCCGTCGTGACGGCTGGTGTGGCGCGGTCCTCCCGGACCGCGCCACACCAGCCGGCTCCGCTCTCTCCTGACCCCACTGTGTGTGTCGCCGCCTGCGCGCGCCACGTGACTGCGTGCGTGCCTGAAGGTACCGCGACCGGGGCCCCTGGCGTCCATCCGAGACGCCACGGCCGCCGCCGCCCGTGCCCGAGGCGCCTGCGGTTCGTCCGGCTGCAGCCGCGGCTCACCGTCGCCCGATCGTCCGTGCTCGCGCCCGTCAGGGCGCGAGCCGGGCACTCGCCCGGGGCGCCCCCTGACTGAGCGTTCAATGCTTGTGATGGACCGCGCGGGTTCTCTAGAATCGCGGCTTCCGATCCTTTTTCACGATGGTCCGCCGGTCCGCCGGCAGCCGAAGACACCCCCCAGAAAGGACGACAAGATGCAGAAGCGCTTCCTCATCACTCCCGGCCCCACGCCCGTGCCGCCGGAGGTGCTCTCGGCTCTGGCCGAACCGGTCATCCATCACCGGGCGCCGCGGTTCACCGAGATCCTCAAGCAGGTCGTCGCGGGGATGAAGTACATCTACCAGACCGAGAACGACATCATGGTGTACGCCGCCAGCGGCACCGGCGCCATGGAGGCCGCCGTCACCAACGTCGTGAACCCCGGCGACCACGTCCTGGTCGCGTCCATCGGCAACTTCGGCGAGCGCTGGAAGAAGCTCAACGCCACGTGGGGAGCCGAGGTCACCGCGCTCGACTACGCATGGGGCACCAAGGCCGTCCCGGCCGACATCGAGAAGGCGCTCGCCGCCGACCCGGCGATCAAGGCCGTGTACGTGCAGCACAGCGAGACGTCCACCGGCGTCGTCAACGACATCCAGGCGATCGGCGAGATCGTCGCCAGGACCCCGGCGATCCTCGTCGTGGACGCCATCAGCGGCCTCGGCGCGAGCGACCTGCAGACCGACGCCTGGAAGGTCGACATCGCCGTCGCCGGCTCCCAGAAGGCGCTCATGGTGCCGCCGGGCCTCGCCTATGCCGCCGTCAGCGACAAGGCGTGGGCCGTGATCGAGCAGTGCACGACGCCGCGCTTCTACTTCGACTTCGTCGCCATGCGCAAGAAGATGACCGGCGACTCCGCCCAGACCCCGTACACGCCGGCCGTGAACCTCATGGTCGCGCAGAACGCCGCCATCGACCTGATCAAGGAAGAAGGCCTGCAGAACGTGTTCGAGCGGCATCGCGTGCTCGGCAAGGCCGCGCGCGAGGGCGTCAAGGCGCTCGGCCTCGAGCTGTTCGCCGTCGAGGACCCGGAGGCCAACTCGGTGACCGCGGTGAAGGTGCCCGAGGGCGTCGACGGCGGCAAGATCGGCAAGATCGCGCGCGACAAGTACGGCGTGTGGCTCGCCGGCGGCCAGGGCGCCGTCAAGGGCAAGATCTTCCGCTTCGGCCACTGCGGCTACTTCGGCCACAGCGACATCGTCGTCGGCCTGAGCACCGTCGAGATGGTGCTCGCCGAGCTCGGGTATGACGTCAAGTTCGGCGCCTCCGTCGGCGCCGCCGAGCAGGTGTTCATGACGAGCACCGTCATGCTCTGAGAAGGGTGACTGTGACATGACCGAACAGAAGAAAGTACTCGTCAAGGAGAAGCTCGCTCCCGAGGGGGTCAAGTACCTCGAGGACCTCGGCTTCCAGGTCGACATCGGCACCGAGTGGGACGCCGACGAGCTCCTCAAGCGCATCCCCGAGTATCACGGGCTGATCATCCGCTCGGCCACCAAGGTGACCGCCGACGTGATCCAGGCCGGCACGAACCTGCAGGTGGTCGGCCGCGCCGGCGTCGGCGTCGACAACGTCGACGTCAAGGAGGCGACCAAGCGCGGTGTCATCGTCGTCAACGCCCCGCAGAGCAACGTGCTCTCCGCGGCCGAGCAGACGATCGCCCTGCTCATGGCCTGCGCGCGCAATCTGGCCCAGGCCCACGCCGACCTCAAGGGCGGCGAGTGGACCAAGGGCAAGTGGGGCAAGGGCGGCGTCGAGGTGCGCGGCAAGACGCTGGGCATCATCGGCCTCGGCCGCATCGGGTTCCTCGTCGCCGAGGACGCTCGCGGCCTCGGCATGAACGTGCTCGCCTACGACCCGTTCGTGCCGGCGGAGAAGTTCCACGAGCTCGGGCTCGAGCGCGCCGACAGCCCGGACAAGATCTACCGCGAGGCGGACTTCATCACCATCCATCTGCCCAAGAACGCGGAGACGCTCGGGTTCATCGGCGACGACGAGTTCGCCAAGATGAAGGACGGCGTGCGCGTCATCAACGTCGCCCGCGGCGGCATCATCGACGAGGAGGCCTGGGCCCGCGCCATCGAGAGCGGCAAGGTCGTCGCCTCTGCCGTCGACGTGTATCCCAAGGAGCCGACCACTGAGAGCCCGCTGTTCAAGTACGACAGCGTGGTCGCGACGCCGCACCTCGGCGCCAGCACCGTCGAGGCTCAGCTTCGCGCCGGCATGATCATCGCCGAGCAGGTCGCCGCGGTGCTCACCGGCCAGTTCGCCAGTAACGCGGTGAACATCCCGCTCGCCCCCGGCGAAGACGCCGACGAGCTCATGCCGTTCCTCGGCCTCTGCGAGCAGCTCGGCAAGCTCATCGTGCAGATCGCCGATGGCCCGGTCGACACGATCGAGATCGCCTACGGCGGCGGCATCGCCCGCTACGATACGCGCATCCTCACGCTCGGCGTACTCCAGGGCATGCTCGCCGACAAGGTCGACGGCCCGGTGAACTTCGTCAACGTGCAGAACATCGCCGAGGAGCGCGGCCTCACCGCCAAGGAGAGCAAGCAGCCGGCGGCGGTCGACTTCCTCAACCTGATCACGGTGACGACGTACGACGCCCGCGGTGAGCTCTCGGTGTCGGGCACCACGCTGGGCCCGAAGCACCGGCCGCGTCTGGTCAAGGTCTACCGCCAGGATGTCGACATCGAGCCGGCGCCGCACATGGTGTTCCTGCGCTACGCCGACGTGCCCGGCATGATCGGCAAGATCGGCACCAAGGTCGGCGAGTTCGGCATCAACATCGGCCAGATGGGTGTGGGCCGCGAGGTCAAGGAGCAGAAGGCCGTCATGGGCCTGACGCTCGACGAGCGTATGTCCGCCGAGCAGCTCGCCGACCTCGTCGCGAGCTGCGGCCTTGCCGACGGCAAGCGGGTCGCGCTCTAGCGA
>CAVQLY010000004.1:0-35815 GCA_963713475.1 uncultured Thermoleophilia bacterium | reverse complement strand
GATTTCCTCCAGTTCCTCGGTCGTGAGCCGGTATGCCTGGCCGTCCCGGAGGATGCCATGGTAAGGCGCGGCGGCTGTGGCATCATTCGCCGCGGTTGCCGCGGAAACCGGCGCAGGAGCGCGTGCATGATGCGGTGGGCCATGCGGCCGAGTTCGGCGGTCGTGCGTACCCGGTGGACGCGTTGTTCCAGATCCACCTGCGCCATTGCGTCGAGGCCGTGGGCGCGGTGGATGTCCATGAGGTGGGCCGCCTCCACACTGTAGCCGGATGGAAAACCCAGGGATTCGAACAGCGTGCGGCGCATGGCATATTCGCCGCTGAGTGGCTGGATGAAGCCGCGGAGCGCCGGAAAGAAGTGGCTGAAAAACGGCCGGACGAGAATCTCGCTGACGCGGCCGCCGCCCGGGTCGGGCGCGCTGCCTTCCGGCACCAGCGGGCGCGTGTAAAATGCCTTGGAAAAGAGCAGGGAGTCGTCGCACAGGAGCGGGCCGAGCAGTCCGGTGACAAAATCCGGTCTGAAGTTCAGGATGTCGCCGTCGACGAAACAGAGGACGTCGGCATTGGAAACGAAGCCGGCTTTCCATAAGTTTTCCCCTTTGCCGCCGGGCACGGGTAGCCGGGCAGGATGTCGGAAGCCGCATGGACGGACGCGCCGGCGGCCGCCGCGATTCCATGGTGGCATCGTGGAGCCGGAATCGACAACCAGGATTTCGTCAAGCAACGGGCATTCGTCCACCAGCGCCCGCCGGGCGGACGCGACAATGGCCGCGATGCTGGCGGCTTCGTTCAGGGTCGGGATGGCGACGCCAAGCGTCAGCCGTTTGGCCGCCTTCAGTTCCATCAACCCGCCGACGGGAAATTCCGCGTGGTGGCGGGTGTGGCTGTCAAACCATGTGGCGGCTTCCATGTCGATGGGGCCGCCGGGGGCATTACCCATGGCTGCGGTCATGGCTCAATCATCGCCGTGGGCGCGCGGTTCACGGCCGACGTGGCTGTCGCCGGGAGAGGTGACGAACGGCCCGCCCTCCAGCGGCGCGACGCCGGTGAAGGCGACGTCGGGCATGTCGCTGGGTTTGCCGGCCAGCGGGAAATCTTTGCGCAGGGGAAAGAACGGATAGCCCTCCCACATCAGGATGCGCCGGAGATCGGGGTGGTTCCGAAAACGGATGCCCATCATGTCGTAGACCTCGCGTTCGTGCCAGTTGGCGGTGGGCCAGAGATCGGTGACCGAGCGGCAACTCGGCGTCGTCCTCGCGGCACGGAGCGCCTTGACGCGCAGATGCAATGGTGGCCGCGGCCGATAAAGTTCGTAGACGATCTCGAAGCGGCGGGTCGTCGCCGAGTGATCGACGCTGGTGATGTCGATCAGGTAGTCGAAACCCGAGTGCATCTCGGCAGCAATGCGCGCAGACCGGCTTGAGCGCGCATCGGCAGTTGCACGCGGATGGTGATCTCGCCGCGGAATTCGGCGGTGGCGAGGACGGCGTGGGCGAAATTGGTCGCGGTCAGGCGTTGGGCGGCGTCGGCGGCGGTCATGGCGTGGCTCAGGCGAGGCTATCGAGCAGTTCCTTTCTTCTGGTCGACGAAGCGAATGTTCGGTCTCGATCTTTTCGCTGCAGGCGCATCAGGCCTTCGAGCAACGCCTCGGGCCGCGGCGGGCAGCCGGAAATGTAAACGTCCACCGGGATCAGCTGGTCGATGCCCTGCAGCACGGCGTAGCTGCGGTACATGCCGCCGGAGGAGGCGCAGGCGCCCATGGCGATGACCCATTTCGGCTCGGGCATCTGGTCGTAGATCCGCTTCACCGCCAGCGCCATCTTGTAGGTCACCGTGCCGGCGACGATCATCACGTCCGACTGCCGCGGCGAAAAGCGCATCACCTCCATGCCGAAGCGCGAGATGTCGAAACGGCGAGCGCCCGTGGCCATCAGCTCGATGGCGCAGCAGGCCAGCCCCATCGGCATCGGCCACAGCGAGTTTTTGCGCATCCAGTTGATCGCGGCGTCGAGCCTGGTGAAAATCACGTTGCCCTCGATCTTCGAATCGTAGGCGGCGACAGGGGGGTGGGGTCGGTTACCATGGCGGGCGGGGTGGTGGGTTTCCGTCGGGCGATATGGTAAGGGCGGCGGGCCGGGTGACAAGCGGATTGTGAAATTTCCCCGCCCGGAATGTGCCACCCGGCATCTTGCCGGTGCGGGGCCGGGAGACACCGGCGGGACGCTTATGTACACTGGCCCGGAGTGTGCCACCGGCATCCTGCCGGTGCGGGGCCGGGAGACACAGACGGGACGCCTATGGTACACTGGCCGGTGTTCTGTCCAGTGATACCGTCAAATGCCGCCGGAATGGCTGGGCGTCCTTATTTCCCCTTGGCAAGCGCCGGATGCGGGTAAAGTATGCGGACCATGAGCAACACCACACCCAATCTTCTCGAGCAACTCAAATCCTTCACCACGGTCGTGGCCGACACCGGGGATTTCGAATCGATGCGCGCCTATCTTCCGCAGGACGCCACCACGAACCCGTCGCTCATCCTCCAGGCCTCGCAGAAGCCGAAAATACCAGTTCATCCTCGACAAGGCAGTGGCCGATCCCAAGGGCGGTCCGCTAGCGGGCAAGGCATTGCTGGACGCCGTGATGGACCGTCTGCTCGTGCTCTTCGGCCGGGAAATCCTGCAAATCGTCCCCGGCCGGGTCTCGACCGAAGTACGTCCTCTACTCGCTCGTGATGGCGTCGTTCATGCTGATCGGCGGCAAGCTCGGCGATGTGTGGGGCCGCCGCACGACGTTCACGCTCGGCATCTCCATGTACGGCGTCGGCGCGCTGATCACCGCGTTCAGCATGGGCCTGCCGATGATGATCTTCGGCTGGTCGCTGCTCGAGGGCCTCGGCTCCGCGCTGATGATCCCGGCGATCTTCGCCATCGTCGGCACCATCTACCCTGCCGGCAAGCCGCGTGTCTCCGCGTTCGCCGCCGTGGGCGCCATGGCCGCCATGGGCGCGGCGCTCGGTCCGCTGGTCTGCGGATTCGTGACGACCTATCTCACCTGGCGCGTCTCGTTCCTGATGGAGGTCTGCGTCGTCCTCGCCACGCTCGCCCTCTCCACGCGCATCAAGGTACCCAAGCAGCCGCGGCCCAAGGCCCGGCTCGATTACCTCGGCGCCTTTCTCTCCGCGCTCGGTCTGGCGCTCGTCGTGCTCGGCGTGCTCCAGGCGAGCAAGTACGGCTGGACGGCCGCCAGGGTCCCCTTCGTCGCCTGGGGCAAGACGCTGATCCCCGAGGACGGCATCTCGCCGGTCATCCCGTTCGTCATCGCCGGTGTCGTGGTGCTGCTGCTCTTCGCCCTCTGGGAGCGGCACATGCTGCGCTCCGGCAAGGACGCGCTGCTCAACATCGGGATGCTCAAGAACCGCGCCGTGCTGTTCGGGCTGCTCGCGATCATCGCCTTCATGTTCATGCAGGCCGGCTTCCTCTTCGTCGGCCCGGTGTTCATGCAGATGGCGCTGGGCTACACCGCCTTCCACAGCGGCCTGCTGATCCTGCCGATGACGGTCATGATCATCGTCGTCGCCACGCGGGTCAGCAAGCTCACGCAGATCGTGGCTCCCAAGCTCATCGTGCAGGTCGGCATGCTCGTGTTCGTGGCCGGCATCCTGCTGGTGGCGATGGAGCTCAAGGCGACCGCCGAGCAGTGGGCGTTCCTGCCCGGCATGATCGTCTCGGGCATCGGCATCGGGCTGATCAACGCGCCCCTCATGAACATCACCCAGGGCGCGGTCCCGGCGAAGGAGCAGAGCGAGATCTCCGGCCTCTCGCGCGCCATGAGCAACCTCGGCGGCGCGTTCGGCACCGCCGTGGCCGGCGCCGTGCTCATGAGCACGCTGATCGCGACGTTCAGCGGCGCGGTACAGCAGTTCGACGGCATCCCCGCCAGCGAGAAGGCCGTCGTCATCCACGACCTGCGCAAGGACGCACAGACGGTGAGCAACGCGCAGGTCGCGGCCTACCTCAAGGGCAAGAGCGAACCGGCGCCGCTGGTCGAGAAGTTCGTCCAGTTCAACCAGGACGCGCGCGACAAGGGCCTGCAGAACGCGCTGATCGCGATCGGCGTGCTCGGCCTCTTCGGCTTCGTCATGAGCTGCTTCCTGCCCGGCGGCAAGAGCAGGAAGCCGGCGGCGGAGGCGGAGCCGAACGCGCCGCCAGCGCCGGCGTCCTGAGCCGGCTCCGGCGACGCTCCCGGCGGCTCAGGCGACGCACCCGGCGGCTCAGCCGCCGGCCGCCTCTTCGCCCGGCACACTTGTGATCGCCGGCTCCGGGCCGAAGCAGCCCGGCGATCCCACCTCGAGGCCGGGCTCGCACTGCGGCTCCCTCGCGGCGGGTCCGGCTGGCTCCGCCCGCTCCGCCCGCCGCGCCACGCCGAGCAGCGGGACGCCTAGGCCCTGCACCAGGCCGCCGACCAGCCACGCGAACGGGATCGAGATCGTCTGCGAGAGCCAGCCGAGGCCGACCTGCCCCACCGTCGAGCCCCCGTCGCCGAACAGCGCGTCCAGCGAGATGATCGTCGCGCGCTGCTCCGACGGGATGCGCGAGTTGAGCCACCCCTGCTTGACCGGCATGGAGATGCCGAACGCGATCGTCGAGACCAGGTAGAGCGGCACGGCGACCCAGAACTGCTGCACCAGCGCCGCCCCGATCACCGCCACCGTCGTCACTCCGCTGCACACCATGAGGATCAGGCCGCGGTCGGGGACGCGCGCCGTGATCCGCCCGACCAGGACGTTGCCGAGGATCTGCGTGACCCCGACGGCGGCGGCGATCACGCCGGTGACCCAGACCAGGTCCTTGCCGAGGAGGTCGAGGAAGTACTTCTGCCACGAGTAGAAGCCGTACATGAAGAACACGCCCTGGACCAGCGACGCGAACATGATGAACCGGACGACGCGGTCGCGGAGGCCGTACGTGACGCCCTCGGTGGCGATGCGGCGCGTCTCGTGGCCGAAGCTGCCGAGCGTGAGCGGCCGGGCCTTGAAGCCGAGGTCGCGCATCACGAGGAGCCCGAGCAGGAACGCGGGCACCAGCACGACCGCCCGCGCCACGTACGGGATCCAGAGGTCGATCTGGCCCAGCAGGCCGCCGAGCGTGGTGCCGATCAGCATGAAGATCCCGAACATGATCCCGTAGCGGGCGAAGATCGGCTCCAGACGGCCCTCGTACCCCACCGAGTGCAGCGCGTCGACCATCCACGCGTCGACGGCGCCGGTGTAGAAGGTGTAGCCGATGCCCAGCAGCGCCGACGCGGCCGCGAAGGGCCACAGGCCGTACCCGGCGAGGCCGAACCCGACGTAGAGCAGTGTCGAGACGAGGATGACCCCCACCGCGAGCAGGTAGGACGCGCGGCGGCCGACGGTGTCCGCGACGACCCCGGTCGGCACCTCGAAGATCACCTGCGCCACGGTGTACGCGGCGTTGACCAGCATCACCTGGAAGATGTCGAGGCCCACCGACAGCAGGAAGAGCGTGTTGACGCCCCAGATGAGCGACTGGGCGAGCGTCGTGGTGGCGGCAACGCCGAGGTACGTGCGGATGATGCGCTGGGACGTCATGGGCGGCATGTTCCCCGCTGCCGGGGCGGTAACCCACGGGAACGTGACGCGGCGGCGCGCCCGCCGCAGGACTGGCTAGAGCCTGATGGGCCGCGCCGCCCCGGCGGACGTCGCCGGGAGGAGCCTCACAAGCTCGACGGAGAGCCGCGCCTGCCAGCGCTTGTAGCCGGGCTCGAGCAGGTGGTGCAGGTCCCAGAAGTGGTCGCTGGGAAGCCCGATGGAATCGGTGAAGCGCAGGTAGCGGACGCCGGGCATCCTCGCGAGCTCGCTGCAGCCGGCCCGGATCGCCGCGCGCGGCCTGTCCAGCCCGCGGCCGACGACGGCGACGTTGAGCGGCAGGTCGAGGAGCACGGGCCTCAGGCCCTTGGCCTGCGCGGCGATGACGATCCGGCGGAGGGCGGCGAAGTTGGCCGCCTGGTTGCGTGCGAAGCCGGCCCAGCGACGGTCCATCCAGCGCTGCACGAGCTCGCGCTTGCGCGTGGACGGGAGCGGCGCGCGCCCGTCGTAGTGGTGCTGGTTCCACGGGCTGAGCCTGGGCAGGTCGCCCGATGGCGGCGGATCCAGGGGGAACGGCTGCAGCGGCGAGGGCGGTCCGATGAACCGGCTGATGCCGACGCCGATGAGGAGGATGCCGGCGGGCTGACCGGCCTGTGTGGCCGGTAGCCCCTGGACGATCGTCTCGTCCATCCCGAAGGTCTGATTGTGCCCGGCCACGGTGTAGCCGAACGCCGGGACCTTCCCGGCGCGCTTCGCCTTGGCGCCGAGCATGTCGGTCCACCTGGCGTCGCTGACGGTGGACTCGCGGGCGATGGAATCGCCGAGGTAGTAGACCATGGCGCCGTGCGGCGGCACGGCCTGGTCCTGCAGGGCGGTCGCGAGCTGCACGACCTCCCACGTGTGCTGCCAGTCGTCGACCCCGGCCATTGCGGCGGATGTCGGGAGCAGCACGAGCAGGGCCAGCGCGACCAGCACCGCGACCAGCGCGGCGCGGGCGCCGGCGGACCGGCGGAGGTGTGTGGAGTGCCCCTTCATCACGCTCGTAGTGTAGCCCAAGCGGCAAGCGGGCGTCGCCGGCGCGACGTCCGGACTCAGACGGGAGTGTCGGCCGGACAGGCCGGCAGGTCGCACTCCAGCCGGCCGTCACGCAGGACGATCGTGCGGTCGAAGTACCGCTGGATCTCCGGGTTGTGCGTGACCATCACGATCGTGTTGCCCTCGCGGTGGAGCTCGGCGAAGAGGTCCATGATCTCGACGGTCGTCTCGCTGTCGAGGGCGCCGGTGGGCTCGTCGGCGAGGATGAGCGGCGGCTCGTTGACGAGCGCGCGGGCGATGGCCACGCGCTCCTGTTCGCCGCCCGAGAGCTTGCCCGGAAGGTGGCCGGCGCGGTCGGCGAGCCCGACACGCTCCAGGACCTCGAGTGCGCGCGAGCGCTTGTCGGCGGAGGGCATCTTCTTGACCGCCAGCGGCAGGGTGACGTTCTCGAGCGCCGTCAGGTACGGCACGAGGTTGAACGACTGGAAGACGAACCCGAGGTACTCGCGACGGAAGTCGGCCAGCCGCTCGCCCGGGAGCGCGTAGAGATCGATGCCGTCGACGGCGATGGAGCCGGCGGTCGGGTGGCTGAGGCCGCCGAGCATGGCCAGGAAGGTGCTCTTGCCCGACCCCGACTGGCCCATGACGCCGAGGAAGGAGCCCTCGGGCACGACGAGGTCCAGGCCGCGGAGGGCGTGCACGGGAGCGCCGTCGCCCGAGAAGGTCTTCTGCAGGCCGCGCACGTCGATGAAGCGCGCGGCCCGCTCGTCCTGCGCGGACGAGGCCGCCGGCGCAGTCGCCTGCGGCCGGGTCTCCTGATCGGTCTCGCTCATGACGACAGCCATTCTCTCTCCTTGCAGGGGCGCGCGCGTCACAGGGCGCGGAGCGCCTCGGTGGGATCCATCTTGCCGGCGTGCAGGGCCGGATACAGTGAGGCCAGACCGCCGATGGCGACCGCCAGGACGACGGCGGTGAGGCCGAGCAGCGGCGCCCAGGCGACCTCGGCGCTGTGCGCGACCAGCGGCAGCACCACGTAGGTGACCGCCATCCCCGCCGCGTAGCCCAGCACGCCGGCGACGATGCTGGCGATGACCGCCTCGATGAGGATCAGCCGCGTGATGTGGACCTGGCGGAACCCGATGGCGCGGAACACGCCGATCTCGCGGGTGCGCTCGCTGACCGAGCCCATGACGGTGAGGAAGACGACGAGCGCCTCGATCGCGATCACGACGCCGACGATGGCGTAGCTGAACCGGCGGAACTGGTCGACGGCGTGCTGGCGGCTCTTCACAGCCTCCTGCATCGCCGTGACCTTGGCCTGCGGCAGGAGGGAGCCGATCTCGCCGGCGATCCTGTCGACGGGTGCGCCGGCGTACAGCGCCGCGATCTCGACCAGCGTGACCTCGCCCGGCCGTCGCAGGACCTGCTGGGCGGCGCCGAGGTCGACGATGAGCAGGCTGTCGTCCTGGGAGCCGGTCTCACCGAGCACGCCGGTCACCGTGAAGCGGCGGCCGCCGATGCGCACGTAGTCGCCCATCGTGAGACCGAGGGTCCGTGCCGCGGCCGAACCGGCGATCAGCTCGTGGTCGTTGGTCGGCGCGTGTCCGGATCCGACCGACCACCAGCGCTTGAGCTTGAACTGCTGCTCCGGCTGCACGCCGAGCAGCAGGGCGCGCCGTCCCTTGACCTGCACCGCGCCGACCAGTTGCGGCGCGATCGCCGAGATGTCGGCCCGGCTCGCGATGGTCCCGATGCGCGACACGTCCGCCTGCGCCAGAGACTGCTGCCCGACGGAGACGCCGCCGGCGGTGATGCCGCCGTAGCTGAGGGTCACGTCCTTGGCGCGAGGGGTCACGACGATGTTGGCGCCGAAGCTCTGCAGGTTGGCCTTGGTCTGCCCGGTCATGGACTGGGTGATCGAGATGAGCGCGACCACGGTGCCGACGCCGATGAGCAGGCCCGCCACGAGGAACGCGGCGCGGCCCTTCCGGCGGCGGAGGTTGTTCAGGGCGACGGTGAGCAGGGTCACTCGAGGCCTCAGAGCGCCCGCAGCGCGACGGTCGGGTCCATGCGGCTGGCGCGCAGCGCCGGGTACAGCGAGGCGACGGCGCCGATGGCGACGGCGAGGCCGACGGCCCCGCCGGCGAGCGCCGGCGCCCAGGTCACGGACACGCCGTCGCCGGCGAGCAGCGGCAGCAGGGCGTAGCTGACGCCCATCCCTGCCAGATAGCCGAGCACGCCGGCCAGCAGACTGGCGACGCCTGCCTCGATGAGGATCAGGCCGGTCACGTGCAGGCGCCGGAAGCCGAGCGCGCGGAAGATGCCGATCTCGCGAGTACGCTCGTTTACCGAGCCCATCATGGTCACGAAGACGACGAGCGCCTCGATGCCGATGATCACGCCGGCGACGAGCCAGCTGAACGAGCGGAACTGGTCGATGGCGTGCATGCGGTTCTTGACCTTGTCCTGCAGGGCGGTGACCTTGGTGCCGGGCAGCGCGCCGCCGACCTGGGCGACGATCTTCTCCACCGGGCAGTTGCTGCAGAGCGCGGCGATCTGGATCATCGAGACCTTGCCCGGCTTGTTCAGCACGCCCTGGGCCGCGCCGAGGTCGGTGATCAGCAGGTCGTCGTCCTGGGAGCCGGTCGGACGGAGGATGCCGGTGACCGTGAACGGCCGGCCGTCCACGCTGACGGTGGCGCCCGTCCGCAGCTTGAGGGCGGCGGCGGCGGCCGAGCCGGCCACGAGCTCGTGGCCGTTCCGCGGCGGCCGCCCGTCCACGCTCCACCACTTCTTGAGGTCGAACTCGTTCTTCGGCTGCACGCCCATGAGCAGGCCCTGCCGGCCGTCGACGCTGACGGCGCCGAGAAGCTCCGGGGCGATGATCGCGATGTTCCTGCGGTTGGCGATCGTGTCGATCCCGGCGAGGTCGGACTGCAGGATGTCCCGGGCGCCGGTGCTGACGGCGCCGACCGTGACCCCGCCGTAGGTCAGCGAGAGCCCGTCCGTCCGCGGCGCGACGACGATGTTGGCGCCGTACGTCTCGAGGCTGTTCTGCGCCTGCACGGTCAGCGCCTGGCTGAGCGTGAGCAGCGCGACCACCGTGCCGATGCCGACGAGCAGCCCGGCGACGAGGAACGCCGCCCGCGACTTGCGGCGCCGCAGATTGCTGAAGGCGACGGTGCGCAGCCTCATGGATCAGACCTCGGTGCGCTGCGGGATCAGAAGTACTGGACGCCCTGCTGCAGGCTGTCGGTCGTGATCGTCAGCTTGCCCCCGGAGATCGTCTTGTCGAGCGGGATGGGGTTGCAGCCGCCGGTGATGACGTTGATCTGGTCGCTCGGGAAGACCTTGCCGCAGTTGTTGCACACCATGGTGTCGCCCTCCTGGTGGTAGCCCTTCTTCTGGGCGAAGCACACCTCGCAGGCGTCGAGCGCAGCGCGGACCTTGCCGTTCTTGTCGGCCAGCACGAAGTACTTCACGGTCGTGCCGCCGGCGTCGAAGCTGTAGAAGTGCGCCTTGCCGTCGCTGACCTGGGCGACCGGGATGGTGACGTCGCCGCTGGGAGCGGCGGCCGTGGCCGTGGCCGTCTCGCCGCCGCCGCGGTTCATCATGACGAGGGTCGCGACCGAGATGAGGGCGATGAGCGCGATGCCGGCGATCGCGAGATGAAGCCCGGTTCTGCTCTTGGGCTGCTCGAACTGCGCGCGCTTCTCATCGCGCGCCGTCGTCTGCGGGCTCGTCGTCCCGTCGGTGCGCGTCTTCTTGTTCTGCTTCCCTGACAAGACCATCCTCCTGTGCGTGGCCGGCGGCGTCCGCGCCGGGCCGTCTGAGCTGGCAGTGCGGCGCATCGTAGGGGCGGTGAGATGAAGAAGCTGTGTAGAAGCCGGGCGCATCCGGCCGGCCGGGCTTCACATCGTCTTCACACGCATGCCGCACGATCACCGCGCACATCGCACCCCTGGAGGAGTACATGTTCTGTCCGGAATGCGGGCACGACGCCCGGGATTCGCGCTTCTGCCCCGAGTGCGGGACCAGCCTCGAACGGCTCCGCACCGCCTCGACCGAGGCCGACCATGACGGCGAGGCCGGCGGCAGACCGCGCCCAGCCGTGCGCACGACCGGCTCGCGCGGCAAGAACCAGGCGCGCGCGTCGACGTCTCGAGCGCCCAAGCCGCGGCCGCAGCCGGGACGCGCTCAGCCGTCGCGCGCCGCGGGACCGAAGCGCATCTCCCCCGCCATCATCTGGATGAGCTTCGCCGCGATCGCGGTGATCGTCGTCGGCGGCGTGTTCGCGATCACCCGGAGCCAGTCGGACGCTTCGGGCGCCGCCCAGAGCGTCGGCCAGACCGCCGGCCCCGTCTCGGCCGACACCTCGGGCTCCTACACCGTCCTGGTCCAGCGCGCCAACGGCCTCTACGACCAGGGCGCCCAGGCGTTCCAGCAGAAGCAGCAGAGCGCCGGCGAGCAGTACTTCGCAGCCGCCGCCAAGGTCTACGGGGCGGCCTGGGAGCAGCAGGCCACCGACCCCAGCGTCGGCACGGACTACGCGACCTCCCTCTTCTACTCCGGCGACACGGACGGCGCGCTGAAGCAGGTGAAGGAGGTCCTGGCGGAGAGTCCGGACTTCCAGACGGCCCATCTCAACAAGGGGATCTACCTCGAGACGGCCGCGCAGGCGTCCCGTGACGGCGGACAGGCGGCCAGGGCGGATTCGCTGCTGCGGCAAGCGAGGGTCGCCTATGAGAAGGCGGTGTCGATCGATCCCGGCTCGAGCGCGGGCGCCAAGGCGGCGGAGTCCCTCAAGAGTCTCTGAGGGCCCGCGCCCGTTCGTGGCGCCGCCTTCGGGGTATGTTGGCGCGTGTGACGCCGAAGCCCGAAGGAGGTCCGTGAGCGAGTCCGCCAAGATCGTGCTGATCGACGACGAGGAGTCCGTGCGGGAGGTCGTCACTGCCTACCTGGAGAAGGACGGCTTCACCGTGTACGCGGCCGCGAACGGCCGCGACGGGCTCGCGCTCGCCGAGCGGTGCCACCCGGACCTCATCGTCCTGGACCTCATGCTCCCCGACATCTCCGGCGAGGAGATCTGCCAGGAGGTCCGCAGCCGCTCGGACGTGCCCATCGTGATGCTCACGGCCAAGGCGAGCGAGGAGGAACGCGTCGGCGGACTCGTCGCCGGCGCCGACGACTATCTGGTCAAGCCGTTCAGCCCGCGCGAGCTGGTGGCGCGGGTACGCGCCGTGCTGCGCAGGACCAAAGGCGTGGAGACGCCCCTCGTGGAGATCCTTCGCTTCGACGAGGGGCGTCTCGAGATCGACACGGTCAAGCGCGCCGTGCTGCGTGACGGCGCGCCGGTCGAGCTCACGCCGAACGAGTACAAGCTGCTGCTGGCGCTGGCGCGATATCCGGGGCGCGCCTACTCGCGCTTCGAGCTCGTGAACCGCGTCCAGGGCTACGACTACGAAGGCTACGAGCGGACGATCGACGTCCACGTCAAGAACCTGCGCAAGAAGATCGAGCCCGACCCAGCGAGGCCGCGTTACGTGGAGACGGTCACCGGCGTCGGCTACCGATTGGCGAAGCTGTGAGCGACGGCACCCGGCGCGGCGGCCTGCGCGCCCGGCTCGTGGTCGCGTTCGTCGCCGTGGCTCTGCTGGGCACCGTCGTGACCACGGTCTACTCGAGCGTCAGCCTCAGCTCGCACCTCGAGGAGTCCGCCAGGACCCGCCTGCACAACTCCGCCACCCACTTCGGCGACGTGGCGGCGGTCGTCTCCCAGAACGGCGGCTGGCCCCGGCTGAGTATCGAGACCCTGCACCATCTGGCCCAGATCGACTTCCTCGCCGTGGACCTCTACGACGCGAGCGGTAGGCTGATCTTCTCGCACCCGCCGTCGGCGCCGGTGGAGGAGGGCGCGGCCGCGACGGCGCCGGTCAAGGTGGGCGACAAGCGGATCGGCACCGTGGTCGTGAGCCGCGACGACGGCAGGCTGTTCACCGGCGAGGAGATCCAACTGCGCCGGCAGCTCCTGAACATGCACCTGGTGGCCGGCGTCGTCTCCGCGGTGATCGCCGTGCTGGTCGCCCTGTACCTCGCGGTGACGCTCTCGCGGCCGCTGCGGCGCATCCGCGCCGGCGCCGACGCCATGAGCGCCGGCGACCTGGACGCGCGCGTCCCGGAGAGCGGGGACGACGAGATCGCCGCGGTCGCCGACGCGCTCAACCGTCTCGCCGAGACGCTGCAGCAGGAGGAGAGCCTGCGCAAGGAGAGCGTCGCCGACCTTGCGCACGAGCTGCGCACCCCCGTCCAGGGCATCCTCGCCCGCGTCGAGGCGGCGCAGGACGGTGTCCTGGACGACGAGATGGCCAACCTCTCGGCCATGCACGACGAGGCGCTGCGCCTGGCCCGCCTGCTCGACGACCTCTCGGCGCTCGCCGAGGCCGAGCGACCGGGGCTGCTGCTGGACGCGGAGCCGGTGGACCTCGCAGAGATCGCGGGCTCGCAGACGGCGGCGTTCGCCGGAGCGTTCGCCGACGGGGGGATCACCCTCTCCTCCGACCTGGAGCCGGCGATCGTGAACGGTGAGCCCAGGCGGCTCGAACAGATCGTCGTGAACCTGCTTTCGAACGCGCTGCGCTACACGGACGCCGGCGGCTCAGTCCGCGTCTCCGTCCGCCGCGACGGCGCCGACGCGCTCCTCGAGGTGGCCGACACCGGCATCGGGATCGCGCCCGAGGACCTGCCGCGCGTGTTCACCCGCTTCTGGCGCGGCGAGAAGTCGCGCTCCCGGGACACCGGCGGGGCCGGCATCGGACTCGCCATCGTCAAGGAGCTGGTGCAGGCTCACGGAGGCGAGATCTTGGTGGAGAGCACGCCGGGCGAGGGCTCCGTGTTCCGCGTTACGCTTCCGCTGTCGGACGCGACGGCAGACTGACGCCGCCGCTCGGGGCAGTCAGACGGCGTCCGGACGACGCGCGCGCGGACGCGCCGGCCGCGTCCCGCGTCCCGTTCTGGTACGGTCTCCGGCATGAACTCGGTACGCACGGACACGCCGCCGGTCACCGGCCTCAGCACCGCTGAGGCCGAGCGGCGGCGCGCCGCGGGCCAGGGCAACGACGTCGAGATCCGCGCCGGCCGCACCTACGGCCGCATCGTCCGCGACAACGCGTTCAACTTCATCAACAACCTCTTCTACTTCCTCGGGATCCTGCTCCTGGTCCTGGGCAAGCCGCTGGACGCGTTCGCCGTGGTGTTCGTGATCGGCGCCAACACCGTCATCAGCCTGTTCCAGGAGATCCGCGCCAAGCGCGTCATGGACAAGATGGCGATCCTCCTGCGGCCCAAGGCGGACGTGCTGCGCGACGGGCAGGTCGTGGAGATCGACCCGTCGCTGGTCGTGCTCGGCGACGTGCTGCGGCTCGAGCCCGGCGACCAGGTGGTCGTGGACGGGCCGATGGTCGGCGAGGGCCGCATGGAGGTCGACGAGTCGCTGCTCACCGGCGAGTCGGACCTGGTCACCAAACACCCCGGCGACGAGCTCATGTCGGGCAGCTTCTGCATGACGGGCGGCGGCTACTACGAGGCCGCCCAGGTCGGGCTGGACAGCTTCGCCAACAAGCTCACCGCCAAGGCCAAGGTGTTCAAGCGCGAGCTCACGCCGCTGCAGCGGCAGGTCGTGCAGATCGTCCGCATCCTGCTCATCGTCGTGATCGTGTTCGAGATCCTCGTCTGGGTGCGCAACGTCATCGGCGGCGTACCTTTCGTGGAGAGCGTGCGCATGTCGACGGTGATCCTGGCGCTCATCCCCAACGGACTCGTGCTGAGCATCGCCCTCACCTACGCGCTCGGGGCCATCAGGCTGCTGGGCAAGGACGTACTGGTGCAGCAGTTCAACGCCGTGGAGAGCCTGAGTAACGTCGACGTCCTCTGCACGGACAAGACGGGGACGCTGACCTCAGGCGTCGTGACCTTCGAGGAGCTGGCAGGGCTGGGCGCCGACGACGCGCGCGCAGCGCGCCTGCTCGGCGCCTTCGCCGCCAGTACCACGGACGCCAACCGGACGATCGAGGCGCTCCGCACCGCCTTCACGGCGGAGCGCCTGACCGCCGCGCACGAGGCGTTCTTCTCGTCCGACCGCAAGTGGAGCGGCCTCGCCTTCGCGGACGGGGACGCGCGCGGCACCTACGTGCTCGGCGCGCCCGAGATCCTGTCGCCGGCACTGAGCCCAGGCCCGGACTGGCGCACGCAGGCCGACGCCTGGGCCGCGCGAGGCCTGCGCGTCGTCATGTTCGCGGGGCTGGCCGAGCCGGTCGCCTTCAGCGCGGATCCCGACGCGCCGCCCGTCCTCCCCGCCGGCCTCGAGGCGCTCGCCCTCATCTGCTTCAGCGACGAGCTCCGTCCCGGCGTGCGCGGCACGCTCGAGGAGTTCTCGGACGCCGGCATCGACGTGAAGATCATCTCGGGCGACAACCCCAAGACGGTGGTCGCCCTCGCCACGCAGGCCGGCGTGCAGTCGCTGCGCCGCCGCGAGGGCCTCGACTCCTACTGCGACATGGTGACCGCCGACGCGGCGACGGCCGCGCCGGCCGGCGACGCCACAGCGGCCGACGAGCCGGCAGCGGCCGCCGACGCCGGCGCCGGCGCCACCGCACCTCCCGAGCGCGCGCTCGTCGCCGTCTCCGGGGCCGAGCTCGCCGAACTCTCGGCCGAGGACTTCGCCGCCAAGGCCGACGAGGCCGGCATCTTCGGCCGCGTGACGCCCGAGCAGAAGCAGGACCTCGTGGAGGCCCTGCGCGACCGCGGGCGCTACGTCGCGATGATCGGCGACGGCGTCAACGACGTCATCGCGCTCAAGCAGGCCAACGTCGCCGTCGCCATGCAGGGCGGCAGCCAGGCCGCCCGCAGCGTCGGCGACCTCATCCTCATGAAGGACACCTTCGCCCCGCTCCCCTACGCCTTCCGCGAGGGCCAGCGGATCATCAACGGGATGAACGACATCCTGCGCATCTTCATGGTGCGCATCTTCTTCAAGGCGACGATGATCGCCATCGTCATGGGGATCGGCGGATTCCCCTTCGCCCCGCGCCAGTCGGCGCTGCTCTCGTTCTTCGGCGCGACGGTGCCGGCGATCGCCTTCGCGCTCTGGGCGCAGCCGGGACCCACGCCGAAGGTCGGGCTCTTCAAGCTGCTCGCGCGCTTCGTCGCACCGGCGGTGGTGTTCATGGCGGGGATCGGGACGGCCGTGTACATGGTCTGGGCCATCCCGGCGGAGAACGGCGTCGTCGCCGCCGCCGCCGGCGCCACCGAGAAGGAACTGGCCGAGAGCGGCTACCCGCCGGCGATGACGGCGCTCACGATCTTCGCCTGCTTCGCCGCCATCTTCCTCATCCTGCTGATCGTGCCGCCGACGAAGTGGTGGGCCGGCGGCGCCCCGGTGGTGCGCAACGACCGGCGCATGGTGGCCGTGGTCGGCTTCCTGTTCGCCTGCATGCTCGTGGTGCTCGCCGTGCCGCTCGGCCGCACGCTCTTCGAGATCACCGCGCTGCCGTGGTGGCAGTACCTCGTGCTTCTCGGGCTCGCGTTCGCGTGGAGCCAGCTCTGCCTGCTCGTGTGGAAGACGCACCTGCTCGACCGCTGGCTCGGGTCGGCTGAGGATCCGGGCAACGTGTGCGCGAAGGCGGCGGCCAAGGCCACCACTGAGGCCGGCGGACGCTAGGCGGGTCCGGGCGGGTCACAGCCAGGCGGCCCCGGTCGCGCAGCCTGCGGAGGCAGCGTCGCGGACTGACCCGACATGATCGTTTGACACTCAGGACCGCACGCGGTGCCGCTCGCAGATCCGCGGCGCTGCCTGCCGTTCCGCGCCGCGGGCCACGTGCCGGTACTTCGAGGCGTTGACGCTGTTCGCGCCGCTGTCGCCGTCACACCGCGGCACCGAGAACGGCACCGCGCGGCGGTGCTGCAACGAAACGCACTACAAGGCCCGGCTTCGCGAGGCAGCTAGAGGTGTGTCACCGCTGCCGCCACGCCGTCGCCGGCGGGCGCTCGACGAGCCCGGCCGGGGTCCCGGTCAGGCGAGCCCGGCCGACGGGCACATCGCCGCGAGCGGGCACTCCCCGCACGCCGGCCGCCGGGCGTGGCAGATACGGCGGCCGTGCCGCACGAAGTCCACGTGCACGGCGTAGACCTGCTCCGCGTCGTCCGCTCCGGCGAGTTCCGTGAGCAGCGGGTGCGCCTGGTCGGCGGTCACCTTCTCGTCGATGATGCCGAGCCGCCGCGCGAGGCGGTGCACGTGCGTGTCCACGGGCATGACCGGCCGCCCGAGCGCGAAGAGCAGCACGCACGCGGCCGTCTTCGGCCCGACCCCGGGCAACGCGACGAGGTAGTCCTGCGCCTGCGGGTCGGTCATGTCGTCGAGTTCGCTCAGCTCGGGCGCACCCGTCCGCACGCTGATCGCTTCGAGGATGCGCTTGATGCGGGGCGCCTTGGTGTGAGCCAGGCCGCCGAGGGCGATGGCCTCCTCGATCTCCTCGGCGGACGCGTCGCGCGCCGCGGTCCACTCCGGGAACCGCGCCTTGAGCGACGCGAAGGTGCGCTCGGTGTTCACGTCGGCGGTGTTCTGCGAGAGCACGGTGAAGACGAGCTCATCCACCGGCGGGTAGCGCGGCGAGAGCACGGGGCGACCGTAGAAGTCGTCGAGAAGGTCGGTCGCCTGCTTGAGCCTCTGCTTGGGTGACGGTGCGCTCACGGCGAGAGAGTATACCGGGCCGGGTCTAGTACTCGCCCTTGATCACGAAGAACGAGCCCCGGATCGTCCCGGCCAGCTTGGACTTCTGCCGGGCGAACTTGAACTTGCCGTCGAGCTCCCTGGGCACTTCCATCCCCTCGGAGAGCTTGAACCCGACGGCCCGCTTCTTGGGATCCGCGATCGTGTACATCACGTTGACCCCCAGGCCGTCCTCGTAGAACACGTAGGCGAAGCGGATGCCATCCACCTCGAAGCGTGACGTCTCCAAAGGCTTCGCGGCGAACTCGATGTCGCGCTCCTCCTTGAGCACCCGGTTCACGTAGTCCAGTGTGTCCTGGCTCTCGCGGGCCGGCACGACCGTGAACGCGTGCTTGTACTTGTTCATGAAGTACCGCGCCTCGTTGGCACGCAGCCCGGCGAGCGCTTCCGCCACGGGTGAAGACTCCAGGCCCTCCACGGACACGTTCTCGAAATCGACGAGAGTGGGCACGTTCGCCCCTCCTTTGGCTTCTGGAATGGATCGGCGTAGAGCTCTTTCATACCCGTTCGAGGTACTCTCTGGCAGGAAGCGTCGCGGCCGTCCGGCGCTTCTGGGGTGACGGTGCGCTCACGACGAGAGCGCATGCCAACGTCTTTCCGGCGGCTCGGTGGCGGGAACCATCCTCCTGAGGGCTTTCGGGAGGGGGTGAAGGACATGAAGGGCATCCTCGTGCTCAGCGGCTCGGGACCGCTGCTGCTCCTGAGCTCGTACCCATCCATCGACGACCCGGCCCTGATCGCCAAGCTGCGCGCCAAGGGATTGGCCAAGTTCCTGGCCTGGGAGGTCCCGATCGACCATCTGCGCGATCTCTACGGCTACAGCTTCCGCGACATCGCCGAGCAGCTGGAGACGCACGACGACATGCGGGTGCTCGACTTCGATGGGCACCGCATCTTCCTCAACCTGTCGCTGGCGGACCTCGGAGAGCACATCCTGTTCGAGGACCAGCACGTGCTGACCGGCCGGTGACTCCGGCCGGCCGGTAGCCGTCGCATGGTAGCCTCCCCGGCATGGACGAAGTCGGCCATGCCGGGGAGCAGCGTGACTGAAGCGCCGGGTACGCGCGCAGCGAAAGGCTGGCGCTTCTGGATCGATCGCGGCGGCACGTTCACCGACGTGGTGGCGCGCGCGCCGGGCGGCGGCCTGCGGACGCTCAAGCTTCTCTCGGAAGACCCGGCGCGGTACGAGGACGCCGCCGTCGAAGGGGTGCGGCGTCTGCTCGGCCTGGGGAGCGATGAGCCGATCCCGGCCGAGCTCGTCGCCGAGGTCCGCATGGGCACGACCGTGGCGACCAACGCGCTCCTCGAGCGCGAAGGGTCGCCGACGCTGTACGTGACCACGCGCGGGTTCGGCGATGCCCTGCGCATCGGCTACCAGGACCGGCCGGACATCTTCGCGCTCGACATCCGCCTGCCGGCGCCGGCCTACGCGCGCGTGCTCGAGGTGGACGAACGCGTGAGCGCGGACGGAAAGGTCGTGCGGCCACTCGACGAGGAGGGCGCGCGGAGGGGGCTGGAGGAGGCCCGCAGCGCCGGTCTGGATGCGGTCGCGATCGCCTTCATGCACGGGTACGCGCACCCGGAACACGAGCGGCGCGTGGCCGAGCTGGCGCGCGCCGCCGGCTTCTCCCAGGTCTCCGTCTCGCACGAGACCAGCCCGCTCATGAAGCTGGTCGGCCGCGGCGAGACGACCGTCGTCGACGCGTACCTCTCCCCCGTCCTGCGCCGGTACGTGGACGGTGTAGCGGCGCAGCTCGGCGGCGTGCGGCTGCGCTTCATGCAGTCGCACGGCGGCCTCACTGACGCCGGGCTCTTCCGCGGCAAGGACGCGATCCTCTCCGGACCCGCCGGCGGCGTTGTCGGAGCGGTGGCGGTCAGCCGGCGCGCCGGGTTCGAAAAGGTGATCGCCTTCGACATGGGCGGCACCTCCACCGATGTGAGCCACTACGCCGGCGAGCTGGAGCGCAGCTACGAGAGCATGGTCGGCGGCGTGCGGCTGCGGGCGCCGATGCTGCGCGTGCATACAGTCGCCGCCGGCGGCGGGTCCATCTGCAGCTTCGAGGGCGGGCGGTACCGCGTGGGACCGCGCAGTGCCGGCGCCGATCCCGGACCGGCGTGCTACGGCAAGGACGGGCCGCTGACCATCACCGACTGCAACCTGGTGACCGGCAAGTTGCGGCCGGCATTCTTCCCGCGCGTCTTCGGAACGGACGGCGCCGGGCCCGTCTCCGAAGAGGCGGCCCGCGAGGCGCTCGCGGCCGTGGCCGCGAGCATGCGCGCCGCCGGCGTCGAGCCGCCGGCGCCGGAGCAGCTCGCCGACGATCTCGTACGCGTGGCGTGCGAGGCGATGGCCCGGGCGATCAAGCGGATCTCGACCCAGCGCGGGCACGACGTCACCGACCACGTGCTCTGCTGCTTCGGCGGGGCGGCAGGCCAACATGCCTGCCTGGTGGCCGACGCGCTCGGCATGACGCAGGTGCTCCTGCACCCGCTGGCCGGAGTCCTCAGCGCCTACGGCATGGGCCTCGCCGACGTGCGCGCGCTGCGCGAACGCAGCGTCGAGGCGCCCCTCCGGGAGGCGAGCAGCCCCGCGACGGCCGCCGCCCTGGAGGAGCTTGCGGCGGCGGCCCTCGACGAACTTCAGCGGCAGGGCATCGCGGCCGAGGAGGCGCATGTGGTGTGCCGCGGCCTCGTGAAGTACCGCGGCACCGACGTCTCGCTGCCGGTGCCCTGGGCAGCCCCGGAGCAGATGACGGCCGCCTTCCTCGAGCTGCACCTCGACCGCTACGGGTTCCTCATGCCCGGGCGGGACCTGACGCTCGAGGCCCTCGCCGCGGAGGCGGTCGGAGCCGGGGCGAGCACGGACGTCGGTGAGCCCGAAGCAGACGATGACCCCAGCGCCGGTCTCGCGCGTCGTGGAGCGACGGCAAGGGCCGGCCGCGCCGTTGCGCCCAAGCCTCGCGAGACGGCGGGCGTCTTCACCGGCGGCCGCCGGTACGAAGCGCCGGTGTTCGTGCGCGAGGACCTCGCGCCGGGCGCCTCCGTCCAGGGGCCGGCGATCGTCTGCGAGGACACCAGCACCACCGTGGTGGAACCGGGCTGGCGCGCCGAGGCGCGGACCGGCGGCGAGCTGCTGCTGCGCAGGACCTCGCCGCCGGTCCGGCCGTCGGCCGACCCCGCTCACGTCTCGCCCTTGCTGCTCGAGGTCTTCAACAGCCTGTTCATGTCGATCGCCGAGCAGATGGGAGCGACGCTCGCCAACACCGCGGTCTCCGTGAACATCAAGGAGCGACTCGACTTCAGCTGCGCGGTGTTCGACGCCGACGGCGGCCTCGTCGCCAATGCGCCGCACCTGCCGGTGCACCTCGGATCGATGGGAGCCTCGGTGCAGGCGGTGCTCGAGCGGCACCGTGGAGAGCTCTGCCCCGGCGACGCCTGGCTGCTCAACTCCCCGTACGCCGGGGGGACCCACCTCCCCGACCTGACGGTCGTCACGCCGGTGTTCCCGGACGGGCGCGACACCGGGCCGGCCGGCGGCCATACGGCGCGTGAGGCGGGCGGCGCAGCCGACCCCGCCGGACCTCTGTTCTTCGTCGCCTCGCGCGCCCACCACGCCGATGTCGGCGGCCTGACGCCCGGCTCGATGCCGCCCGGCAGCCGGACGATCGACGACGAGGGCGTCCTCATCGAGGACTTCCGGCTGGTCGCGGACGGCCGGCTGCGCGAAGCCGAAGTGGCGGAACTGCTCACGAGCGCCGCCCATCCGGTCCGCGATCTGCAGCAGAACCTCGCCGACCTGCGCGCCCAGGTCGCGGCCAACGCCCGCGGCGCGGCCGAGCTCGGCCGCATGGTCGCCGAGTTCGGTCTCCCCGTGGTCATCGCGTACATGCGCCACGTGCAGGACAACGCCGCGGAGGCCGTCCGCCGCGTGCTCGACAGGTTCGCCGGCGCGGCGGACGCGCCGCGACGCTTCCGGCAGGAACTCGACGACGGCAGCGCCGTCGTCGTCTCGGTGACCATCGACAGCGTCGGACGCCGGGCGCTCGTGGACTTCACCGGCACCTCCCCGCAGCGCCCCGACAACTTCAACGCGCCCGAGGCGGTGACGGCGGCGGCCGTGCTCTACGTGTTCCGCACCCTCGTCGACGCCGACATCCCGCTCAACGACGGCTGCCTCAAGCCCATCGACATCGTGATCCCGCCGGGAAGCATGCTCTCGCCGGTGCGCCCGGCCGCCGTGGCGGCCGGCAATGTGGAGACCTCGCAGGCGGTGACGGCCGCGCTGCTCGGGGCGCTCGGCGCGGCCGCGGCCAGCCAGGGCACCATGAACAACCTCACCTTCGGCGACGACCGCTACCAGTACTACGAGACGCTGTGCGGCGGCGCCGGGGCCGGACCGGACTGGGACGGCTGCAGCGCCGTGCACACGCACATGACCAACTCGCGCCTCACCGACCCGGAGGTGCTGGAGTGGCGCTATCCGGTGCGCGTCGAGGAGTTCCGCGTGCGCACGGGCAGCGGCGGCGAGGGCGAGCATACGGGCGGAGACGGCGTCGTCCGGCGGCTGCGGTTCCTGGAGCCGCTCACGGCGGCGATCGTCTCGAGCAGCCGCCGGGTGCCGCCCTACGGGCTCGCCGGCGGCCTCCCCGGAGCCTGCGGCCGCAACGCCGTCGAACGGGCGGACGGGAGCATCGAGGAACTGCCCGGCGTGGCGCAGGCGCGCGTGGAGCCGGGCGACGTGCTGGTCGTGGAGACGCCGGGCGGCGGCGGCTACGGCGCGCCGCCCGACCCGTCAGCTCAGTAGCCGGCGGCCCGGCGGCGGGCCTTGCGCCTGCGCCGCGCCAGCAGCGTGCTCGCGAGCATCCCGATGAGGAACCCGCCGACGAGCAGCACCACCAGCATCAGCCATGCCGGCAGCGAGACCCACCAGAAGAAGAAGTGGAAGCGCCAGTCCTCCTTGGTGTTCTGGAGGATCAGGATGATGATGACGATCGCGACCACAGCGGGCGCGATCAACTTCGCGTAAGCCGGACCGCCGCCGGCATTTCGATCGCTCTGCATCTGCACCTGCGGCTGCTCCTGGCTCGAGCTCATGCGTAACCCCCTTGTGGTCATCCCGACTTGGTTCGCCGTCCGAGCGGTCTACCCCTGCCCGCCGGCAGGCACACCGAGCGGTGCGCGCAGGCGGCGCGCGGAGAGCTTGCCGCAGCCTGGGGACCGCCGGGTCACGACTGGTCGAGCGCCCGCCCCGCGGGGAGATGATAGAAGTCCAAGGCGCACGCACAGGCGGCCTACGAGATCCTCTCGTCGATCGAGTTCGACTTCCCGGTCGGCGACATCGTCGTGCAGCATCACGAGCGTCTGGACGGCTCCGGCTATCCCGCCGGGCTGAGAGGAGAGGCGATCCTCCCGGAGGCTCGCATCCTCGCCGTGGCCGACGTCGTCGAGGCGATGATCAGCCATCGTCCCTATCGGGCGGCGCTGCCCCTCGACGCCGCGATGGACGAACTCAAGAAAGGCGCCGGCCGGCTCTACGACGCGGCGATCTGCGACGCGACCATCGCCGTGTGCCGCGAGAGCGGGTTCGCCCTGAACGCCTAGTCAGGCCCCGCGGCCTCCCGCCGCCCGCGTGCTACCTGACGATCAGCTTCCTGGTCACGATCTTGGCCTGCGCATTGCCGGCCAGGTCCGTGGCGTAGACGGTCCAGGTGTAGGCGCCTTTGGCCAGCGTGCACTTCCAGGAGTACGAGAGGTCACGGCCGGTCGCCTGCGCGGCGAGCGGCAGCGTCTTGCGCGTCTTGCCACCCTTGCGGATCCTGATCGTCACCTTCACCTGCGGACAGGCCGCATCCGTGACTCGATACCGTAGCCTGGCGCTCTTGCCGCGCCGGACGGTGACGTCGGCCAGCGGTCTGGGCACCGGCTTGACGCCGTCCGCCAGCACCGCGGCGTTCTGCGTATCCGCCACGTTGCCGGCGTTGTCCACCGAGCGGTAGGAGAGCATCGTCGCCCCGCGGGCCGGGATGGTCACCGATGCGGCGGCCGTCCACGTGGAGCCGCCGTTGGTGCTGTACTCGGTCCGGGCCACGCCCGAGAGGGCGTCGTCGGCGTCGAACGTCACCGAGGCGGGGGTCTTGCTCCAGCCGACGCGGATGCCGTGGGCCGCGATCGTCGGCTTGGTGCGATCGATGCGCACCTCCAGTGACTGGTCGGTCTCGACGTTGTTGCGCCGGTCGGTGGCGCGATACTGCACCGTGGTGACCCCCTCGCGGCTGATGGGGTAGTCGCCGGAGTACGCGGACCAGATCCCGCCGATGAAGAGTTGCGTGACTTGATAGCCGGAGCTGAACTCGTCGGCCACGACCGGGTCGGTGCCGGAGAACGTGAGGGCGACCCGGGCGGCGTTCGTCCAGCCGCTCGGCGCTCCGCTCACCACCGACGTCGGCGGCGTGAGGTCGCGCGCGTAGCGCATGACGCGATGGTTGTCGGGGCCGCCTCCACTTCCGGGGTCGCTCACACAGACGCACCCCGTGGCGTTCACCGCCACGCCCCAGCCGTATCTCGTCTGGTAGTCGCCGGGGCCAGTGGAGCCCCAGGAGGTGACTACGTCACCGTCCGCGGCGAACTTCACGACGCGGTCGACGTTGTTGTCGACCACGAAGACGTTGCCGGCCGCGTCGACGCAGAGCCCAAGCGGGTAGCCCAGCGGCACGCCGGCGTCGGCGCCGCTGAACAGCTGGGCCTCGACGTAGTCGGTGCCGTTGGCACTGTGAAAGCGCTTGACGTTCCCGCCCCCGCCATTCGCCACGTACACATCGGAGCCATCGGACGACACGGCCACGCCGTTAGCTCCATCGATCTGGCCGACGCCGGAGCCCGTAGACCCGATAGTCGCCACCGCAGCCCCTCCGCCCGGCGCGTACTTGAGGATCCGGTTCACGTCGTTGCCGACACCACCGTTCTTCTCGGCGACGTACATGTTGCCGCCGGCATCGACGGCCATGAAGTAGGCATCGCCGTCGAGAGGCGAGATGCTCACCTGCCCCGCCGACGAGTAGGTCAGTCCCCCGTCCGCGGAGACGTATTTCTGGATGCGGTTCTGGTTGGCGCGGTAGGTGTCGAGCACGTAGACAGTGCCATCGGCGCCGACGGCGATGCCGTAGGGCACCGAGAGCTCTCCCTCGTTCTGGCCGAATGAGCCGAACGAGCAGACGAACGAGCCGTTCGAGGCGAACTTCTGGACGTGGTCCCCGGATGTGTTGGGGTCGACGGCGAAGACGTTCCCAACGGCGTCGACGGCCACGCCGTAGGGGCCCGGATTCGACCCGCCCCCGAACTGCCCGACGCCCGCACCCGGTCCGCCGATCTGGTTCAGGAACCCGTACTGCTGGTTGTTCATCACCGCCGCCGCGGGCCCGGCGGCGAGAGCGGCGACGAGGCCGCAGCCGACGAGGAACAGAACGAGGACCCTGCCTCCGCGGACGCACCGTGCGGACAGTGGATGACTCATGACGCCCCTCCCGGTCGGCACCTGACTACGTACATGCTACATCGAGAGGGGCCGGCGAAGTCCGGCGACGTACGCGCTGTACATCGCACCACAACGGTGGTGACGTACGGCGTGAGGGGCGGGATGCGCTTCCGGCATCCCGCCCCTCACTACAGTGCGACGTCCGTCCCCCCGGAGGCCGCCGCGGAGGCCGGGCCTCTCGGCCCGGCCCGGTCGATCACTGCCTGGCGAACGCCTCCATGCCGTCGGCGACCGTGGCGAACACGGTGTCGAGCTGGGCGTCGTCGATGACCAGCGGCGGCTGGATGCGCAGCACGCTGCCGAAGTTGCCGCCGACGCCGATGAGCACGCCGTGGTCGAGGCAGTACTGGCGCACGAAGCCGGCGGCGGCGGTGCCGTAGGCTTTCGTCGCCGGGTCGGCGATGAGCTCGACGCCGACCATGAGGCCCTTGCCGCGCACGTCGCCGATGAGCGGCTGCGTCTTCTGCAGGTCACGGAACCTCGCCATCAGCGCCTCGCCCTTGCGGGCCGCGCCGTCCACGACGCCGTCCATGAGGAACTTGATGTTGGCGAGCGCCGCGGCACAGCTCACGGGGTTGCCGCCGAAGGTGCTGAGGTGGTCGCCGATCTGGAACGCGTCGGCGATCTCCGGCCTGCGCGATGAAGGCGCTGAGCGGCCAGCCGTCGGCGATGCCCTTGGCCATCGTCATGATGTCCGGGACCACGCCGAAGTGGTCGATGGCGAACATCTTGCCGGTGCGCCCGAAGCCGCTCTGGACCTCGTCGGCGATGAAGAGGATGCCCTCCTCGTCGAGGATCTCCTTGACGCGCCTGAAGTAGTCGTCCGGCGGCACGATGATGCCGCCCTCGCCCATCACCGGCTCGGCGATGAAGGCGCAGACGCTGCCGGAGAGGTGCAGGCGGGCGACCTCGCCGACGCGGCGCGCGCAGAGCATGTCGCACTTGTCGGGCGTGGTCTCGGCGAAGCAGCGGTAGCAGTACGGCGTGGGCACGAAGGCGACGCCGGGCATGTACGGGCCGCCGCCCTTCTTGCGGCCCGAGTTGCCGGTCACCGAGAGGGTCGCGTAGGAGCGGCCGTGGAAGCTCGACTCGATGGCGAGGAACTCGTTCTTGCCGCTGTAGCGCTTGGCGAGGCGGAAGGCGCCCTCGATGGCCTCGGCGCCGCCGTTGCCGAAGAACGTCTTCTGCAGCGTGCCGGGCGTGATCTCGGCGAGCTTCTCGGCGAGCGCGCCGACCGACTCCACGTGGTACACGTAGGAGCAGGCGTGGACGAGCTTGTTCGCCTGGGCGATCGCGGCGTCCAGGATCTGCTGGTTGTGGTGGCCGGCGTTGGTGACGCTGATGCCGGCGAAGCAGTCGATGTACTCGGTGCCGTCGGCGTCGTAGAGGTACGCCCCGTCACCGTGGTCGGCGACGACCGGCTCGACGCGTTTCACGAACCCCGTCATGACGTAGTCGCGGTACTGTTCCTGGACGCCCATGCTATCGACTCCCCTTCGGCGAACGCTTGGTTAATCACTTGATTGACTCGTGAGGCACTAGGTTATCAGATGCGCGGCGGCGGGCAACGCTCGCCGGGTGTGCATCTTCATCCCCGCGTGGGGAGGTTGCCTCGAACGCAAGATCGCCACCGTCCAGCGGCTGGTGCGCCGGCACGGCGGGCGTACGTGGGCGGAGTCGCAGCCGGGGCGCGGGACGACCGTGTACTTCACGCTGCCGCCCGACGGGGCCACGGCGGACTGTTGACCGGCCCCCGCCGCACGCCCGGGCGCTCGGCGGGCCACCCGCCCCTCAGGCGCGCGCCGGCCTGAACGTCCGGCGGCCGTAGCGGTCCAGCACGCGCACGAGCAGCTCGCCGTCGAGCGCGTGCGCGGTGACGCCGTCACGACCGCTCATCGTCTCCGCCTGGAGCAGTGCGTTGAGGATCGCCTCGGCGGTCGCCTCTGCCGCCGCCTGGAAGAAGCCGTCCATGTACGGGTGACCGATCCACTCGGCGACGCTGATGAGCGGCGCGCCCGACCCCTCGTGCTGCGAGGCCATCCCGCGGTTGGCGGTGCTGAATGCGAGGAACAGGTCGCCGGAGTAGCGGTCGCCGTACCCGCCCAGCATGGCGACCCCGAGCCCGGCGCGCTGCGCCAGCGACTGCAATTGCCGCGGGAGCAGGGGGGCGTCGGTCGCCAGGATAACGACGATCGACCCGCTCCCCGCCGCCGACGGACACTCGGGCAGATCCACACCGGGCACGACGTCCGGGCTGATCTCCAGCCCGACCGGCGCGCCGTTCACGACGAACACGTCGCGCCACGAGTGGTTCGCCTGCACGAGCGCGCCGACCACGAAGCGCTCGCCCTCCACCTCCACGACGCGGGAGGCGCTGCCGGTGCCGCCCTTGAAGTCGTGGCAGGTCATGCCGGTGCCGCCGCCGACCCCGCCCTCCGGCACCGGCCCGCCGCGCGCCGCGGCGAGCGCCGCGAACAGGTGCTCCGCGCGCACGTGCTGCCCGGCGATGTCGTTCAGCCCGCCGTCCCAGGTCTCGGCGACGGCGGGGAAGCTGAAGTAGCAGCCGGTCCTGTCCTGGCCGAGCGCCGCGCGGGCGTCGACCTCGCGGCGGCAGAGCGCGTCGCGCACGACGCCGAGGCTGTAGGTGTTGGTCAGCGCGATCGGCGACGTGAGCAGGCCGCTCTCGCGGATCCACTCGAGGCCGGTGAAGTCGCCGCAGCCGTTGAGCGTGTGGCAGCCGGCGAACAGCGGCTCCACGGCGATCTCGCCCTCGTGCGGGACGATCGCCGTGACGCCGGTGCGCACCGGCCCCTTCCCCACCACCAGCGGGCCGGCCTCGCCCTCGATGAGCGTCACGCAGCCGACGGCGACGCCGGCCACGTCGGTGATGGCGTTCAGCGGGCCCGGCCGGCCGAGGCCGAGCTCGATGCCGAGGTCGCGGGTGCGCATCAGTCCTCCTCCGCCCGCTCGGCCCGGCGACGGCGCGCCACCAGCCAGACGAGCAGGCCGCCGACGACAGCAACGGCCGCCACGATCGCGACGACCGTGCCGGTGCTGCCGCCGCCGCTCGAGGCTTCGCCCTCGGCGGCGGCCTTCGGCCCCACGTTGAGGTAGCTCTGGATCATCCCGTTGTAGAAGACCGGCCCGCCCTCGCCGTAGTACGGCGTCCAGCCCTCCCACTTCTCCGTGTTCACGGCCTGCAGGTAGTCGAAGTAGGTGAGCACGTTCTGCGGGTTCTCCGCGTACATGACCTCCTGCATGCGCCAGATCTGCTCGGCGCGCGTCTGGGGGTCGAGCTCCTGGCCCTGCTGCTCGCACAGCCGGTCGTACTCGGTGTTGGACCAGTAGACCTCGTTCCACCAGCCGATCTGGCTCGTCGTGAAGCACTGCAGCGTCGAGCCGGGATCGTAGTAGCCGTCCCAGAACCAGAGGATCATGTCGTAGTCGGGCGCGGGGTTGTCGCCCTTCCAGGCGTACATCGCGTCGCTGGCCACGCCGTTGTCCACGACCTCGAAGCTGATCTTGAGGCCGAGGTCCCCGAACCACCCGGCGAGGAGCTTGCCCTCGCCCTGGGTCGATGTGGACTCGGCCAGCGCCCACAGACGCAGCGTGATGGGCTTGCCCTTCTTGTCCTCACGGATGCCGTCGCCGTCGGTGTCCCTGTAGCCGGCGGCGTCCAGAAGCTGCTTCGCCTTCTCCGGGTCGAACGCCCGCAGCGTCCCTTCGGGAGGCTGCCAGTGGAAGTCGGGGTCGCGCCACGTGTCGGAGTTGATCATCGTGTAGCCGGGTTTGGCGCGGCCGTTGTACACGAGGTCGACGATCCGCTGGCGGTCGATCGCGTAGTCCAGCGCCACGCGGAACGCCGGGTCGCGGAGCACCGGGTTCCCGCCCGAGGCCGGGTCGTCGTAGCAGTTGAAGTCGACGTAGTCCCAGTTGAAGTAGTTGTAGTCGATCGCCTTGATCCCGGGCTCGCTCTGCAGGCCGGAGAACTGCGCCGAGGGCACGCCCTGCGCCGCGTCGACCGCGCCGGTGCGCAGGTCCTGGCCCATCGTGTCGGGGTTCGTGTAGGCCTGGAAGATGATCGCGTCGACCTTGGGCCGCCCCCAGCCCGGCACGTCGTTGCCCCAGTAGTCGGGGTTGCGCACCAGCTTGGTGTAGTCGCCGCGCTTGTAGTACGTCACCTGGAAGGGCCCGCTGCCGACGATCGGCAGCTTGTTGGCAGAGCTGCGCTCGAGCGTCGAGATCTTGACCTTGCCCCAGATGTGCTCCGGGAGGACGTACACGACCACGTACAGCATGTCCGCCTTGGGAGCCGACATGGTGAAGCGCACCGTGGTGTCGTCGACGGCCTCGGCGTGCTTGATGTCCTTGACCGCCTGCAGGTACGAGGTCAGCTTGTTGTCGAGGATCAGGTTGTAGGTGAAGGCGACGTCGGCGGCGGTGAGCGGCTGCCCGTCCTGCCACTTGACCCCGGGCCTGATGTGGACGGTCCAGGTCAGTCCGTCGGCGGAGATGCCGCCGTTCTCCTTCGTCGGCAGCTCGGTCGCGAGCTGCGGGATGGGCTTGCCGTCGAGGCCGAACCCGAAGAGCCGGTCGTAGGTGAGGTACAGCACCTCGGCGGTCGCCGTCTCGACCCCGGTGAAGGGGCTCAGGTTGTCGGGGTCGGCCGTCCACCCGATACGCAGCGTGGCGCCGCCGGTCGCCGGCGACTCGGAGGCCGCCGCGGCCGTCACCCCTCCGAGCGCCCACGCCGACGCGACGGCGGCCAGCGCCAGCGCGACCGCGAGCAGCGTCAGTCTCGCCCGATCGACCGAAGTCCTCTCCCCCATCCGGTCCATGAGATCCCCCACTCGGTAGCAAATCGTTTTGTAGATGCCGCTCACGATGGTATACACTCGACCCCTGTCTCACAAGGGAACATCAAGAGTATGGACGACAGACGCAAGCGCGTGAACATCAAGGATGTGGCCCGGAGGGCCGGAGTCTCACCGACCACGGTGTCGCACGCGCTCGGCGGCCAGCGGCCCGTCTCGGAGGCCACACGCCTGCGTGTGCAGGAGGCTGTGGCCGAGCTCGGGTACCGGCCACACCCGGGTGCGCGCAGCCTCAAGGCGAGCGGCACCGGCGTGATCGCCCTCTGCGCGGTCAACGCGACGACCTCCTCCTCGTACGCCGACCTCGAATACTACTTCCGCATCATCCAGGGCGTGGCCGAGGTCGCGCACCAGCAGGAGTACGCGCTGGTCGTCATCCCCGACTCGCGCAACGGCGTCTACTGGGACCGGCTGCTGTTCGACGGGGCGATCATCTCCGACCCCGCGTCGGGCGACGCCAACATCAGGTTCCTGCGCTCGCAGGGGCTGCCCTACGTGACCATCGGCCGTGACCCCGACCACCCGGACGAGGGGTACTGGATCGACGACGACGCCGAGGGGGGCACACGGATGGTGCTCGACCATCTGCTCGACCGCGGCGCCCGCGACGTGGCCGTGGTGACCTGGCCGACCACGGACTACTGGACGCAGACCGCCCTCCGGGCCTACGACGCCTGGTGCGGGGAGCACGGGTTCGAGCCGCGCGTCGAAGAAGTCACCGAGGACAGCGAAGCGGCTCTCGAGGCCGCCGCGAGCCGGCTGCTCGAGGGGGCGACGCGCCCGGACGCCGTCTTCGGCGTGTACGAGCTCCCGGCGATCGCCGTGCTCCGCCGCGCGGAGCAGCTGGGCATCGACGTGCCCGGCGAGCTCATGGTCGCCGGGCCCAGCGACTTCGGCCTCGCGGAGAAGAGCACGCCGACGATGACCACCCTCGAGTACGACGCCGTGCAGCACGGCCGCGAGGCGGCCGAGCTGCTCATCCAGGTCGTGCGCGGGGAGCCCGTCGACGAGCCGCGCAAGCTCCTGCAGATCACGCTCGCCGAGCGCGACTCCACGCGCCGCTAGCTGTCCAGCCCGTCGAAGGCGGCCGCGGCGTAGGCCGGTCGGCCGCGGAAGAGCGTCAGCTCCACCGCGGCCTCGTGGATCCGCTCCGCCGGCAGCTCCAGCAGGTTCTCCCGCAGCACCACGAGGTCGGCCGACTTGCCCACCTCGAGCGAGCCCGTCTCGTCCTCGAGGAAGTTCGCCCGGGCGCCGGCCAGGGTGAACGCCTCGATCATGGTCTCGACGTCGACGCCCTCCTCGGCCCACAGCTCGTCGTTGGTCTCGGGGAGCAGCGGGTCGCGGCGCAGGACGCCGCGCTGGATGGCGAGCAGCGGGTCCGGCGGCGGCGAGACCGGGTAGTCGCTCGCCCCCGCGACGCTCACTCCCGCCGCCAGCAGGCTCTTCATCGGGTACTGCCGGTCGGCGCGCGCGCCGATGAGCCGATACAGCTCGCGGTAGTAGTCCGCGTCCCTGGTGAACCAGTAGGGCTGGACGGCGGCGACGATGCCGAGCTCGGCCATGCGGCCGTAGTCGCGCGGGTCCACGAGCTGCAAGTGCGTGACGATGTCGCGGGCCGCCGGCCGGCCGCCGGCCGGCTCCCTTGCCGCGGCGATGGCGTCGACCGCCAGGGAGACGGCCGCCTCTCCGATCGCGTGGTAGTGGAGCTGGAAGCCCGCCGCGGCAGCGGCCACTGACGCCTCGACGAGGCGCCCGGGCTCCCAGATGGGCACGCCGCTGAAGCCGGGCCGGTCCGCATATGGCTCGGCCAGGTACGCCGTGTGCGTCTCGATCACGCCGTCGACGAAGAGCTTGACGCCGCCGGCGCGGACCAGCGGGCCCGTGAAGCGGGCCCGCATCTCGGCCGCCGCCTCCAACTGCTCGTCCAGCGGCAGATCGGGGTCGAGCATCGCGTCGAGGCAGAACCGTGCCGTCAGCTCGTCCGCGTCCTCGAGCCGCAAGTACGCGTCGAGCATCGTCTCCCACGCGTGAAGGCCGGCCTCGCGCATCAGTGTGGTGCCGTACCGCGCCGTGATCTCGCGCTGGAAGTGCTGCAGCGCCTCCGCCCTCTGCGCGACCGTGTACTGCGGCAGCGCCCGCTCCACCCACGGGAACGCCTCGTGGAGCAGGCCCTTGGGCGCGCCGTCCGGCAACCGCTCGACGACGGCGCCGTCCCAGCCCGGATCGTCCCGGCCTACCCCGGCGCGCCGCAGCAGCTCGCTGTTGACCCACTGCGCGTGCACGTTGTCGTCGTGCAGGCACACGGGCCGGTCGGGCACGACGCGGTCGATGGCCGCGGCCGTCATCTCCTCCATAGGGACCAGGGTGGGATACCAGCCGCCGCCGCGGATGGCCGGCAGCTCGGGGTGCTCCGCAGCGAAGCGCGCGAGCCGGCCCAGGCACTCCGGTACAGACCGGCAGTCGGCGAGCTTGACCTCGAACAGCTCGAAGGTGGCGAACGACGGGTGCAGGTGTGCGTCGCAGAAGCCGGGCAGGACGAGGCGGCCGCCGAGGTCCACGGTCCGCGTGCGCGGACCAGCCCACTCGGCGGCCTCCGCCGTGCTCCCCAGCGCCGCGATCCGGCCGTCCTTGACGGCCAGGGCTTCGTGGCGCGACCGTCGCGCGTCCACCGTGTACACGACGCCACCCGTCAGGATCAGATCCGCCTGCATCCGCGCGCTCCTCTCGTCGGCTGCCGGCACCAGTATGCCACGTCCGGAACAAACCGATTTGTAATTCCACTGCCCAAGCCTTCCCGACGAGTCCCGGACGCGACTGTCCGGCCGCGGGAGGGCGCCCGTGGAGCGGCACGTGCTCGCCTGGTCGAGTTCACCGCCGCGGGCCCTTGACCAACCATTTCCCACGCGATGACTGAACTCACCCCACCCCAGACGCGCACCCCACGCCGCGCCGATGCCGCGAGCCTGAACGCCCGAGGCGCGAGGTACATCGTGTCTAGGGTCGCGGTGGAGCGCCGCACCGAGGAGGCGCCATGGGAGGGGTCAGGCCACTCCGGCGGACCGGTCACGCAGAGCCCGACGGCCTTCCGCCTGCTGTTCGACCAGGCTTCGGTGCCCGCCGTCCTGGCGACCTCGAGTTCCGCTTCACGCGCGTCACACGCGTTCTGCGCGGCGGCTACACCGTGACGAGCTGACCAGCCTGACCTTCGCCCACTCTCCCATCCGGGGACGTGGCTCGCGACCGGGGGCCATGCGCGGCTGCGCCGGTGGATCGTGGTACCGGCGGGGGCGCTACCTGCGCGGACGGGGGACCGTCTGGGGCGACCTCGCTGTCCGCCGGGTGGTCGGCACGGGGGCGACGGTCGCGCACCTCGCGTTCATCCGGACTCACGAGCGCAGCGCCAGGCGGGCGCTGCGCGAGGTGGGCGCACTTCCGCTCCCTGGTCGGACCTGCACGACGTCTTCATCCGCTACGACCTCGACCTGCGCTTCACGTACGGAGCCCGGTGATCGAGCGGGTCATGGGGCTCCGGCCCGGGACCTCCTCGGCAAGACGCATCGCGGGCCGGCTTCCCGGAGCACCTCTGCGAGGCCTTCGACGACGCGCTGGGCGGGCGCTTCAACCGGCCGCGTCGTGCTGGTCGAGTTCGCGGCGGACGCACCCACGGCCGGATCATCGCCGGGCGCGGGTGTCCCCGGGTCGCGCCTGGGGCGGGCCGTCCTCCGTGGTGACCGTCTCCGCGACTCACCGCCGCGGTGGCGGGGGGCGCTGCGCGCCAGCGGTGCGCTACCGCTCGCCTCGGCACCTACGCTGGGGTGGTGGGGGCGCCGGCGGCGCTTCGTGTCTGCTCCCCGGGCTGCGGGCCGTCACGGGCTACGGCCCGGGGGTTCACGCGGCCCGACCCGGCTGCTGGCGTCACCCTCCCGTGCCGTACCGGCTGCACGACCACCTCTCGCCGACGTGACCGTGCCGGGACCGTCTGGCTCGGTTCGGTCTCGCGGGACGGGCACGGCGGTGGTGGGCACAGTGCCGGCCCGTGTGGGGCGACGACGGCACGTGCCTCGGCCGACGCGGCGCACCGGACGTCACCGGCGCCGGCGCCGCGGGGGGCTGCGCCGTTCAGGCCAGCGCGACCGGCGGGGGGTCGCGCACGTGGGCGGCTGGCGCTGGGACCTCGCCGCGGGGCGACCTTCTCGCCGGCGTTGTACCGGCTGTCGACGTCGACCCGGCGGACCGGCGGGGAGGTCTCCGCGGCGCTCGTCAGGCGCGTGCACCCTGCCGACCGGGGTTCGGCGCGACGCCGTCGACCGCCATCGGCCTCGAAGAGCCCCTCGGGCCCGGGTGCTTCGTCGCGACGGCACGGGCACGTCGTGACCGCGGAGGGCACGCTCGAGGTGGACGAGCAAGGGCGCTCGTCGCGCTGGTCGGCTACTGCCAGGACATCACCGACCAGCGTCGCGCCGAGCGACGATCCGGGGGCCGGGCCCACTACCGACCCTGTCGAGCGTCCCCCATCTCGCTGTGGGAGGAGGACTTCTCCGCAGTCAGGGGTGGCTGGACTGCCGGAGAGAGCCGGTGTGACCGACTGGGCCGCGTACTTCGAAGAGCGCCCCGCGCCGGCGGGGCGCGCTGTCCGCGTCGCGTCCCGGCGGCCTCGCGGTCGGGCTCTCGCGCGCGCTTCTCGGCCTCGGGACGTCTCGTCGCGCTCTTCGGTCTTCGCCGCGGTCGCCGCGCTGCCGGGGGCCCGCGGCGGCCGGCTCCGGGCTCGGGCCCGGCGCGCCGGTCGCTGGCTCCGTCTCGCGGGGGCCGCGGGCGGCGGGCGGGTCGTCGCCGGCCCCCCCGCGGCCGGTCCGCGCTCCGCGCTCGCCGCGGGGGCCGCGCCGCGCGCCGCGCCCGCGGCGGGCGTGCCCCTCGTCGCCCCCGCGCGCCGCCGTGCGCTCCTCGCCGCGCGCCGCGCTGGCGGCGCCTCTCTCGGGCGCGGCTCGCGCCGGCGCCGCGCGCGCGCCCGCCGCTCCGCCTCGTCTCCCGTCTCCGCGCCTCGCGCCGCCGCTCCCGCGCCCGCGTCGCGCCCCCTCCCGGCGCCCCGGCGCCCCCGCCCTCTCTCGCGCCCGCCCCCGCCCCCCCCCCCGCGCCCCCCCCCCCCCCCCGCGCCCCGCCCCCCCCCCCCCGCGGCCCTTGACGAAACCTCGCACGCGCGTCTGAGCCGTGTGGACGCGGTCACAAAGTGGCCGCTATACTTGGTGCACCCAAGTGGGCCGTTGAGTCTGTGGTCACCCCACTCGTTCCTGGGACTGCCGCGTATCGCAAAGGAGTGCGTATGTCGGGTTCACCACCCAAGTCCACCGGTGCTGCGCTTGTCGTCGGCGGCGGCGTCGCGGGCATCCAATGCTCGCTCGACCTTGCCGAAGGGGGGTACAAGGTCTACCTCGTCGAGAAGGCCCCGGCTCTGGGTGGCCATATGGCCCAGCTCGACAAGACCTTCCCCACCAACGACTGCTCGATGTGCACCCTGGCGCCCAAGCTGGTCGAGGCCGGCAGGCACCTGAACATCGAGATCGTCACCAACTCCGAGCTCATCGGCCTCGAAGGCGAGCCCGGCAAGTTCGACGCCAAGATCTACCACCACGCCCGTTTCGTCGATCCGGACCTCTGCACGAGCTGCGGCGAGTGCGCGCCCAAGTGTCCCGTGACGGTGCCCGACGCGTACAACGAGGGCCTGAACGACCGCAAGGCCATCGCCAAGCTCTACGCGCAGGCGATCCCCAACACCTACTACGTGACCAAGAACGGCCACAGCCCCTGCAAGCGCGCGTGTGCCGTGCACACCAGCGCGCAGGGCTACCTGGCCCTCATCGCCGACGGCCGCTACGCCGAGGCGTACACGGTCGCGAACGAGCCCAACCCCTTCACCGCCGTCTGCGGCCGCGTCTGCACGCACAAGTGCGAGACCGACTGTACGCGCGGTGAGGTCGACCAGCCGCTGGCCATC
>CAVQLY010000003.1:0-71552 GCA_963713475.1 uncultured Thermoleophilia bacterium | reverse complement strand
TCTAGCAGTGGGCAGCGCGTTGGGCGGCCGTGCCGGGCGACATCCTGAACCGCTCGCGTCGGCTTCCTTCGTGGAGGTCCCATTCTCGTGGGCGTGTCGCGGTTCGATACCGCTCGCTCCCGCTCTGTGGCGGGATGCATCTTGAGCGTTCGGTTTGCGCTTCACCCGACCTTGGCGAAAGGGCACCATCCAGGCGGCCGATTCCCGATCGCTATCATCCAGCGCATCCGGTCGACCCTGCTCAGCTCAACCCCCGACGTAAGTGCGAGGCTGGAGAGCAGCAGGAGGACGGGGAAGTCGACGTAGCGCTGGTACCAGACGGTCTGACCAGGTGGCTGCGAGCAGGCCCAGTAGCGAAGACCACGAGCACGCGATCCACGGTCGTGCGCCAACGTGTCAACACGAGGGTGGCGGCGACGACCGCACCGACGGTACTAGGATCCAGAGCAGGATGCTAGTGCCCTGGGGACCGGGGTACGAGCGGCCGGCAAACGACAACCAACCGAGTGAGTACGGGTCACTCGCCGACGACGTCGCGCAGCTCTCCAGCCGCAAGCGCGACTCCTGCGATCCGCCATGGCCGCGGCTGCGATCAGGCCCCCGCGACGGCGCAGGCGGTGGGGCAGTCGGGGGAATCAGCTTCGCGGGCACCATAAGGACGCCGTAAACCCCTATGACGGCCAGGCTCAAGAGCAGGTTGCTCAGGGCAGGTGGGTGGCCCAGGCCTGTGAGGCCCGCTGCTGCGCGGAAGCAGGCCCCCCCAGAGCGATGTCAGCACGACGAGCGGCAGCAGGGCCCGCGCAGAGCACGGCGGCCCGCCGCCACGAAACGCCGGGGCGTGAGGCCGCTGCTGACGAGCGCAGCGGCGGCCGGCACGAAGAGCCATGCGGAAAACTGCCGCATCAGCGTGGCCGCGCAGGCCAGCAAGGCGAATGCCGCGAGGCGGCCGGTCCTCGGCCCGAGGGCATACGCTACTAGGGAATCCCAGCGCGGCCACGGCGAAGAGCCAAGTCGGGTTGTCGGTGAGTACGCGAAACGCCTGGCCGAAGTAGAAGGGAGAGAGCGCCAGCACAAAGTGCCAGCGCAAGCAGCATCCTTCGGACGCGCCTTGAGATGGTCGCGGAAGAGGTGGTAGGCGATTGCCCACGTCGCCCAAGACGAAGCCGGTCACGACGAGGCCTGTCGTCGCCAAGAGCCTCCGAACAGCCCGGCTGAGCGCTGCGAGCAGCCAGTACACCAGGGGGCCCGACCAGGCCGCCGTATCCCGAGTAGAACAGGGCGCGGCCACCGCTGCGCGACCCGCTAACAATGTCGAAGTGGATGCGTTCGTCGCCGCTTTGGAAAGACGGGGAACTCCGTGCGTGAGCCCTGCCAGCGCGATCACCGTCACGAAGAAAGGGATCGCTAGGATGACGAGGTGAACGGCGCGCGCGTCGGAGAGGTGGTGGCGCATGGCTCCGGGATTCGGCATGGACTGGCTGCGGAACAGGATACCGCAGCCACGGCTCCCCGGAGCGGGTTTGCCAGGCATCATCACCGGAGAAGTCGACCTCTCCCAGTCTGGCCGCGGGGGGCCCGGCCAGCTGTGCTTTCGAAGAGCCCCGCCCCAGCAGCCGTAGCGCTTCACTGCCGATCCGAGCACCCTAGTGGCGCGCTGACCACTCCCCCTCGCTCGGCCGGCGAACGTGAGGAGGGACCTGTAAGGCTGAGCGTACCACTCTCAAACCACCGCGGGTTCGCCACGGCGCCTCACTCAATTGACCGAGAAGCGTACCAAAGCAGGCTGCGACTCTTCCCCTTGGCGGAGAACGCGTCGCCCGGACATGCCGGTCATCACCGCGAGACGGAGTGAGGACCCGCCAACTCGCCCCCCGAGAACTGCCGAAAGGCGGAGTTGGAGTTTTTGCCCTGAGTCTGACTCTGCCTTGACCGTTGCAGCGTCGATCCTTCTACGACCGGGAGTGTTGCAGTGAGGGACGGCTCGTTAGGTCGATGGCCTAAGGTCACCTCGCCCTGACCCACGACAATTGTGAATCGGACATATTTCTCCACGGCTAGACATTGTTCCAGTCCCAGCCGCGGTCTGCCTGGGCAGAGTGTTGTCACGATCGGTAAAGAGTTGCGGCGGACTGCCGAAGTACGTGTCTAGGACCTCGAGCAAGGAGGCACCATAGGACCAGAGGCGAAAGGGCAAACCACTTGCGAAGGTGGGGCGCAAAGCCACAGGACTCCTTGAGCCGGCTGGGCTGCCGCCAAGAGGTACCACCTCGCAGCCTGTGGAGCCCCAGTGACGAGCCCCACAGGCTTTCTTGGTTCGGGCCGGCTCCTGGAGGGAATGCGACAGGCGTGAAGTATCGCAACCACAAGCCGGCAAGTCAGAAGGTCAAGAAGAAGAGAGGAGATAGGCACATGAAGAGATTCCGCAAGGGCGAGGGCTTCACCCTCATCGAGCTGCTGATCGTGATCATCATCATCGGCATCCTGGCCGCGATCGCGATCCCGATGTTCCTCAGCCAGCGCGACAAGGCCAAGGAAGCCGCCGTCAAGGAAGGCGTCCACAGCATCCAGATCGGCGTCCAGAGCTACGCCGTCGACAACAGCGACACCTACCCGGCGACGCGGGACCTGACTGCGCTGCCGATCGGCGACCTACGTCGACAACTGGCCGAAGAACCCGTGGACGCACGTGCCGATGGCCTGACGCAACCCCGACACGAGGGTGACTACATCTACGCCGCAGCACGCGACGAGCTTCACTCTCTCGGGCTACGGCAAGGGCGACAACACGATCATCATCGTTCCGTGATCTGACCCAGCCTCACGACTGAGCGCTCTGCGCCCGGGGCGGCTGCGCACGCAGCCGCCCCGGCCGTTCTTTCGTCACGGCGCACGGCGCGCGAGCTCGGACATCCGCGTCGGCGAGGGACCACGCCGGCTGTCCGCGAATCGCTACTTGGGCATAGTGAGCGTGCAAGCGCAAAGGGCAAACCACTTGCGAGGGTGGGGCGCAAAGCCGCGGGACTCTCGGAGTCGGCCGGGCTGCCGCTGACAGACTTCCCCGAGCCTGTGGTTGCACGATGCGACCGCGGGCTCTTGCGTCGAGACGCCGCGCCGCAGTGGGGGAGAGGACTATGAGCCACAGGGCAACGCGAGACGCGAGGGGCTTCACCCTCATCGAGCTGCTGATCGTGATCATCATCATCGGCATCCTGGCCGCGATCGCGATCCCGATGTTCCTCGGCCAGCGCGACAAGGCCAAGGAGTCGGCCGTCAAGGGCGGCGTGCACAACATCGAGCTCGGCATCGCCAGCTACGCCGTCGACCACGGCGACATGTATCCGGCGGCGGCGCCGTGACAGGTCACGCTCGTCGATGCCAGCGGCGTAGCCTACGTCGACAACTGGCCGCAGAATCCCTGGACCGGCGTCGACATGGCCGACGGCACCGACGAGGGCGACTACGTGTACACGCAGGATCGGCCTGACACCGTTCACGCTCGTCGGGCACGGGCAGCGACGGCGACTCCGGTCATCACGGCTCCATGAGGCGAGGGCGGCGCGTGACGGAGCCGCAGCGCGCTGCGCGTCAGCGGTCTTCACAAGACCGTCCACGTCGGCTTCCGCCGGCAGGCGGTCGAGATCCTCAAAGGTGTCGACCTCGAGGTCCGCCGCCAACGACGTGTTCGGGCTGCTCGGGCCCAACGGCGCCGGCAAGACCACGACGGTCAAGGTCGCCCTGGGGCTCATGCGGCCGACGTCCGGCACGGTCGAGCTGGGCGTGCCGGGCGTCTCGCACGTCGGCTACCTGCCGGAGAACCCGTACTTCTACGACTACCTCTCCGGCCGTGAGTTCCTGGGCTTCTGCGCGCGGCTGTTCGGCCTCGACGCGGCCGCAGGCGCGAGCGCGTCGAGGCGCTCCTCCGGGACGTCGGCCTCGAGCACGCCGCCGACACGCACCTGCGCAAGTACTCCAAGGGCATGCTGCAGCGCGTCGGCATCGCCCAGGCGCTCGTGAACGACCCGGAGCTCGTGCTCCTCGACGAGCCCATGACCGGGCTCGACCCGGTGGGCCGCGTCGAGGTCAAGCGCATCATCGAGGGCCTGCACGAGCGCGGCAAGACCGTGCTCTTCAACTCGCACATCCTGAGCGACGTGCACGAGCTCTGCACGCGCATCGCGATCATGCGCGACGGGCGCGTCGCCTGGACCGGGACCGTCGACGAGGCGCTCGCCGAGGCGCCGACGCTGGAGGACTTCTTCATGAAGGTGGTGACGGCGTGAACCAGGTCCTCGCCATCGCCGTCAACACCTTCAAGGAGACGATCCGCGACCGCGTGCTCGCGGTCATCGTCGTGTTCGCCCTCGTCATGATCGCCGGCGGGCTCTGGCTCGGCAGCATCAGCCTCGGCGAGCAGGGCCGCATGATGAAGGACTTCGGCCTCGTCGCGGTCACGTTCTTCGGCCTCATCGTCGCCGTGTTCATCGCCGCGAGCCTGGTGCACAAGGAGGTCGAGAAGCGCACCGTGTTCGTGCTGTTCACCAAGCCGGTGAGCCGCGCGGCGTTCATCACCGGCAAGTTCGTCGGGCTGTGCGGCACCATGGCCGTCGTGCTCGCCGGCATGGGGGTGTTCCTGTTCCTGCTCGTCTGGGCGGTCGCCGGCGACGCGTCCGGCATGCTCCTCGTCGCCGTGCGTCATGATCTACGTGCAACTGCTGGCGATCATGGCCGTGACGATCTTCTTCTCGACGCTCGGGTCGGCCATCCTGGCCAGCGTGCTCGGCATCTGCGTCTTCGTCGCCGGCCAGCTGAGCCACAACGTGCTGGCGCTGACGCGCCTCGGGCACAACGTCGTCACCGAGGCGCTCTCCTGGGTCGTCTACGTCGTCATCCCGAACCTCTCGGCCGTCGACGTCAAGGCGGGGGTCGTCGGGGAGAGCACGCTGGCCTGGAGCGAGATCGGCCTGTGGACCGCCTATCTCCTGGCCTACGTCGTCGTCGTGCTGGCGCTCGCGACCCTGGTGTTCCGCCGCAAGGAGTTCTGACGTGCTGCGGCGGGTCGTCGTCGTCCTCGTGGTCCTTGCCTGCGCCGGCGGCGTGGTCGCCTACCAGGTGACGCGTCCGGCGCGAGCGCCGGCGAACCCCAAGGTCTTCGTGCCGTCGCCGCAGTTCTTCCAGGACTTCTCGCCGAGCTTCCGCACGTCGATCGCCGACGCCTACTACCTCATGATGGTCCAGTACTACGGCGAGCACGTGAACGGGGACGGCAAGCTCGACTCGCTGCCGGCGATGGCCGAGTTGGTCACGACGCTCAGCCCGCATTTCACGCGCGCCTACCTCTTCAGCGCGTTCGCGCTGATCGACGCCGGACGTCCGGACGTCGCCTACGAGCTCCTCAAGAAGGGCTTCAAGGAGAATCCGGACGACTGGCACTTCCCGGCCTACCTCGGCTTCTTCGTCTATCGGTATGGCTCGGGTGAGGACAAGGACCTGGTGGCCGCGCAGCTGGTACCAGCAGGCCGCCGAGATCCCCGGGAGCCCCGACTACCTCGGCCGGCTCGCCGCGGCCCTCCTGGCGAAGGGCGGCGAGCAGGAGAAGGCCATCCTGATGTTCGGCCAGGCGTATCTGGCCGGGGACAAGTACGCGAGGCAGAAGGCGGTCGCAGGCCTCGAGTACATCCTGCCCAAGGAGAAGGACGCGCGGATGAAGGCGGTCGCGCCGCTCTACGACACCATGCCGAAGGCCGAGTTCGACGCGCTCATCGCCGAGCTGTTCGAGGGATACCAGTGATGCGGTCGGCGTGCGGAGACGGCCCGTCGCGCGCAGGCTTCAGCATGATCGAGGTCCTCGTCGTCATGGTCATCATCGGCATCCTGGCGGCGATCGCGATCCCGATGTACCTGGGACAGCGCGACCGGGCCAAGGACGCCGCCACGCGCGCCGGCGGCAGGCAGATCGCCACCGCACTGCTGTCGCAGGTACTCGACTCGGACGCCGACGACCCGTGGCCGGTCGCGTGCGATCCGGCCACGCTCGCCGCGTATCTCGACCCGAGCCAGTGGCCGGCCAACCCCTTCGAAGACGGCGTGCAGATGCACACGGTCTCGGAGCGCTCGGTCGGGAACTACCTCTACGAGCGTGAGACGACGGGCCCGCAGCCGCGGCCGTATCACCTGGTGGTCTTCCTGAAGAAACAGGCCGACTTCATCGTGCCGTGACGGTCCTGCTGGTGATCATCGCGGCCGTCTACGGCCTGCTCATCGGCAGCTTCCTGAACGCGTGGGCGTGGAGGCTGGCGCACCACGAGAGCATCACGAAGGGCCGCTCACACTGCCCCCAGTGCGGCCACCAGATCCGCGCCTACGACAACATCCCCGTCCTCAGCTGGCTGCTGCTGCGCGGACGCTGCCGCGACTGCGGCGCGCCGATCAGCTGGCGGTACCCGCTCGGGGAGGCGGTCACGGCTGCCATCTACGTCGGCGTCGTCCTGATGGACGGACTGAGCTGGGTGCTCGTGCCGCATCTGCTCTTCGTGTCGGCGCTCGTGCTCGTCAGCCAGGTCGATCTCGAGATCCGCATCATCCCCGACGCCGTCATCCTCCCGGTCGCGGCGGTGGGGGTGCCGCTCATGATCCTGTTCGGCGACGGGCCGTGGTGGGAGTGGCTGGCGGCCGGAGCGGGCGCGGCCGGGTTCCTCTTCCTCATCAGCGAGGTGTACTACCGCGTCAGGCACGTCGAAGGCATGGGGTTCGGCGACGTCAAGCTGGCGCTTGTGCATGGGGATCTACCTCGGCGCCGCCGTGATCCCGGCGCTCTTCATCGGCTTTCTGAGCGGGGCGATCATCGGCGTCATCATCGTCGCCGCGAGCAAAGGCGACGGGAAGACGGCGATCCCCTTCGGGCCGTTCCTGGCGGCCGGCGCCGTCGTCGCGCTCTTCGCCGGTGCGCCGCTCATCGACGCCTACCTCAGTCTGGCGCTCGGGCGCTGAGACCGCGCCGTCCGGCGCGGCGCACCAGCGTCAGCCGTCGTGCCGCCCGGCGCCTACGTCATCCGTCGCGCCTACGTCATCCTCGTACCGCCGTGCGGTCGTAGCCTGCGGCTGACTCGCCGGCCGCAACGGGCCGGCCGAACGCCGGGCGGAGGATGCCGTGAAACGCCAGAGCGGATACACGCTGTTCGAGCTCGTGACGGTGATGGCCGTGGTCGCCGTCTTCGCATCTGTCGCCGTGCCGAGTGCGGCCCATGTCGGTTCGGCCGTCTCCAGCGCCGAGGGTGCTCGGAGGCTGGCTCTCGTGCTGCGCGCGGCGCAGGCTGAGGCGCAGAGCAGGTCGTCCTCCGTGCGCGTCGAGGTCGACGGCGCAGGCTCCTACGTGGTGACGGCGGACTCGGAGCGGCTCATGAGCGGCCGCCTCGGCGCACGCGTCGTCAGCACCTACCCGGACGGAGCGATCGAGTTCAGCGGCCGGGGCTGGGCCGGCTTGCCCGGCGCCTCGAGTCCGCGTGCCGGGCACTTCAGCGTGGAGGGAGCGACGGCTTCTCGCACCGTGACCATCCAACTCTCGGGGTGCGTGCGATGCGGCTGAATCCGGGCTCGCGGCCATCGCCGTCGCGCTGCCGGCGGCTTCACGCTTCTGGAGGCCGTGATGGCTGCAGGGCTGGTGCTGCTCACAGTCACAGCGGTCACGGCGTGCGTCGTCACCGTCTCGCGCGCCGGAGCGCGGCTCGAACGGCGCATGGACGCGGATCGCGCCGCGTGCCAGGTGGCCGAGCGGCTCCGCACGCTGCCCTTCTGCGCGCACTCCTATCCTCAGGCGACGGCGACCGGAGGCCGCGCATCCGACCTGGTGGCGGCGGTCTTTCCGCACGCGGACCTCGCTCGAAACACCGCATCGGCGCGCTACGCCCTTGTTGCCGGCGACGAGGGGGAGTCCGCCGGCTCCTTCGTCACGCTGTCCGTCGAAGACGGTGTGCAGGTGACGTGCGTGGCGCGCTTCCTCGCCGGTCCCGGTGGGTCGGTGCTGGGACCGGAGAGCCTGGGTGGCTGGGACGCCGAATCCGCCTCCGCTCCGCCCTCGGGCACGCTGTCGGTCGTGCTCGGCGTTCCAGGTGGAGGGCGGCCGGCTGGAGTTCGTGCGGTCGGCGCTCCTGACGCCACCCATCTCGGTGAGGACGACGGTGGCCCCCTGATGAGGCGCATGGCCATCCACCGACTCGCCGACCGTGGGCGAGACGACGGCGTTCACGCTCGTGGAGCTGCTCGTCGCCGCGGTCCTCGCGGCAATCGTCCTGACGGCTGCCTTCGCCTGGCTGTGGAATGTCGCCGCCCTCGCGGGTGGCGCCGACGATCGGGCGCAGGCCGACACGCTGGTTGCAGCCGTGTCCCGTACCGTCGCCGCCGACCTGCACGCCGCTGTGTGCGTGGTCGAGCCTCCCGACCGGCCGCGATCCTTCGCGCTCGCTCACGCTGGTGCACGACCATGCGGCTTCGGCCGCCGAGACCGTACTCGTCGTGTGGGACCCGGCGAGGGGCGTCGTGTGGCGCAACGCGTCCGGCACCTACGTCTCCGACCACATCACCCAGTTCGACGTCGCGTATGTCCTCGCCGACGGATCGCTCGTGGATGGAGACCGCATGGGACCAGCCGACTGGGCGTCGGTGTGTGCTGCGAGGGTGCTGGTCACGGCCGCCGTCGGGTCGGCCACTGTGCGGAGGTCCGTCGAAGCTTCGGTGGGTCCTTCATGAGCAGGCGGCGGTCGACCGAGGGCTTCGCGATGCTTGCCGCTCTTCTGGTGGTCGTCCTGGCCGCCACATTCGCGCTCGTCGTCGTCGGCGCCGTGCACGCCGTGCAATCGGTCGAGGGCGCGGACGCGTCGGCGCGGCGGGCGACGGCGGCCGAGGGGAATGCGCTCGCCGCCGTGACTCGTTCCCTGCGCTGGCGGCCGTCGGTCCTGACCGGGACGAGCCGAGGGAGGCGATCCCGGCGCAGGGGGCTCGTGGCGGATCTCCTGGGCGCCGGCGCCTCGTCGTTGCCGGTGATGCCTGGCCGCGCGTGGGCGCGCAGGTAGAGACGTCCGCAGGGCGTGCGCGGCGCCGCGACGACCTGGTCTTCGAGTTGCGCAGCGAGTCTTGGGCGATGGGCGTGACGTGCGCGGGCGACGCGGACGTCGCCGCGCCCCTCACGGTGTAGCGGAAGCGGCATCTACCTGGGTGGCTGCCTCCGAGGTCGGGAGAACGTGGTCTTCGCCGCCGACTGCCGGTGCCGGGACGCCGGCGGACGCCGTTCGTGGAGAGGTCTTCCCGGCCGCGGCCGTGCATGGAGGGGCCGGCATCTTCGCGCGCAGCATCGAGATCCACGACGACCCGTCCGCGTTGGGCGAGTTCCCCGACGACAGCGACAGGCACGCGGGCATGCCCATCCCTGAGGCGTGGCTGGCCGGCCCATCCACCGAGTTCCTGCTGGCCGCGGGTGCAGAGGCGACGGCGCCGGGGGCCGCGCTCAGCGGAGGAGTCCTGAGACTGGACCAGGTGTCGCCGGCCGCTGGGGCCGAACTGGCCGGCGGCCGGTGTATCCTTCTGCCGCAGATGGATGAAGTCGCCATCGAGGGCTCGCCGCCGGCCGACGCGGGCCGTCTGCTCGTGATCGCCACTGGGGACGCCGTGCTCGGCAGTCCCGAAGAGGTCGTCAGGCTGGCCGGCGGAGTCGTCGTCGGGGGTTGTCTGGAGGTGCGCGGGCCGGTGGTGATCGAGGGCACGCTGCACGCCGGCAGTCTGAGGGTCGAGGCGCCCCTGGACATCGTCGTGGCGCCCACGTGGCGACAGGCTCCCCTTGCGGGCGCCGCGGTGCCGACCCTCGTGGCTCACGGAGGGTGAGGATGCAGGATGATCGAATCGGAGAGCGAACCCTCTGTACGCAGTACTCTCTTTGTGAGAGATTAACGTTCCTTTGACCGGGGGGGCAGGGAGCGAATCCCGATTCGTCGAAACGAGTGCCTAAAGGTATCCCGCAAGGGTGCCGACACTGGCGCTAGGGCAAGGCAAGCTGAGGGGCGAGTATGGCCATGAACGCGCTGCGCGTAGGCATCGACATCGAGCAGGCCTCGATGGTCGGCGCTCAGATCAAGACCGGCCGGCAAGGTCACACGCTCATGGCGATGTCGGCGAGAGCTCTTCCGGACGGTCTCATGTTCGAGGGCGAGGTCGTCGACGTCGAGGGCCTCGCGTGCGGAACTCAAGACGTTCTGGAAGTCAGCCGGCTTCACCGGCAAGCGCTTCTCGATCGGCATCGCCAACCAGAAGATCGTCGTCCGCACCATGGAGTTCCCCATCATCGATCCCAAGGAGCTTCGCGCTGCCATCGAGTTCCAGGCGCAGGAAGCCATCCCCATCCCGCTCGACGAGGCGATCCTGGACTTCCAGGTCCTCTCCACGACGCCGGGTGAAGGCGAGGGTGGCGGCCGGCAGCAGGTGCTCATCGTCGCCGCCCAGCGTGACATGATCGACCAGTTCATGCAGGTCGGGCGCAAGGCGGGGCTCAGTATCGACGGCATCGACCTTCAGGCGTTCGCCCTCATGCGGTCGGTCGCGCCGCCGGTAGCGTTCGTCGACCAGGGCGCGCCACAGGCCGACGGAGCGAGCGGTCTCATCAACATCGGCGCCGGCATCAGCAACATCGTCGTCGCGTCCGGTGGCACGCCGCAGTTCACACGCGTCGTGAACCTCGGGTACGAGTCGCTCGTCCAGGCAGTGATGCAGAATCGCGGACTCGGCCATCAGGAAGCCGACCTCCTTCGTCTCACCGTGGGTCTCAGCGGCAGCGCTGCGGCCGCCGCCGACCTCGAGGCCGTGACGGTGGGCGAGATCCACGAGGTCTTCGACTCCACCTGCGAGTCGTTTGCGGACGAGATCCGCCGCTCGATCGACTACTACCATTCGCTGCAGCAGGATGCGCCCATCGCCCGGATCCTCATCAGCGGCGAGGGTGCGCTGACGCGCAACATGTGCGACTATCTCGCGGGCGCCCTGCATCTGCCGGTTGCCCTCGGTAACCCGCTGCAGTTCATCGCCGAGAACAAGTCGAAGCTCCCGCAACCGGAGCTCGAGCTGATCGCACCTCGTCTGGCGATCGCCCTCGGCCTGGCCTTCGAAGACGAGGAGTAGGCACCATGAAGCGCATCAACCTGCTGCCTCAAGAAGCACGTGTCAAGGCGTCGCGCGAGCGGGGCCTCATCTGGGCGATCCTGATCCTGGTCGCCGTCGTCGTGGTTCTCGGTCTGGTCTACGTCAAGTTCAACAGCGACGTCGGGGCCAAGCAGGATGAGCTGGCGGCGATCCAGGCAGAGACCGCCACGGTCCAGGCCAAGATCGCCGAGCTCAGCCCGTACGCCGCACTCCAGGCGCAGCGCACTGCGATGACGGAGAGCGCGAAGGGCATCTACGAGTCGTCGATCCCGTTCTCGATCCTGCTCCAGGAGCTCAGCCTCGTCATCCCGGACAACGTCCGTCTGCAGACGATGACGGCGACGGTGCCGACGACGATGCTTCCGGGAGCCGCACCGGCAGCGGCGCCGGCCGGCGCCGCCGCGGGGGCCGACGTCACGTTCTCGGGACAGACCGAGAAGCACAAGGATGTCGCCGAGTTCATGACGAGGCTCGGCCTCATACCGCAGCTCATGAGCATCACGCTGACGAGCTCTACCGACGCCAGCGGCACCACCGCGGCGACCACGGCGAGCTCCGCGCCCACAGTCACCTACAAGCAGTTCTCGGTCACCGCGCGTCTGCGCCCGTACACGACGGCGCCTCCGGCCACCACGCTTCAGGCGGTGGCGCCATGAGGGCCCGGGGCAGGGAGATCTACATCATCACGGCGGTCGTCGCGATCGTCCTCATCGTCGCCTGGTACTTCCTGCTGTTCAGCCCCACGCAGCGCAAGCTCAGCGACCTGGACCAGCAGGTCCAGTCCGCGCAGAGCTCGCTGGACATCGCGAAGCAGGAAGTCGTGAAGCTCGAGTCCTACAAGAAGACGGCCCCGCAATCCCGCGCGGAGATCGTCCGACTCGGCAAGATGCTGCCGGAGAGCGAGGGTATCCCCGGGCTGATCATCGAGCTGAGCAAGACGGCCGATGCGTCGGGTGTCGCGGTAACCAGCATCGCCCGCGGGACCACGACTCCCGGAAGTCCGTTCGGGATCCAGACACTGAACCTGCAGGTCACCGGACGCTACTTCGACGTCGAGGACTTCCTGTACCGGCTTGAGGAGTACGTCGCCTTCCGCAACGCGAGCTTCAGGGTCACCGGCAGGCTGCTGCAGGTGACGCAGCTCTCGATCGCGGCTTCGACGGCGTCGGGCACCGGCGGCTCGCCGCCGCTCGCGGTGACGATCGGCCTGAATGCATACCTCTGGGGTGGAGTGGCACAAACGGCGGCCGCCGGAGGTGCGCAATGAGCCAGAACCGTCGCGTACTCACGTACATCGCGATCGCCCTGATCGTCGGCGCTGCGCTTGCACTCGCGGTCGCGCTGTCCAACAGCGGCGCGGGGACGTCGGGTGCTACGGTGACGTCCGCCGGCGAGAACGCCATGGCCACGACCGTCTATTCAGAGAGTGGGGATGCGGCGCTCGCTGCCGCGGACCCGGCCAAGGAGCAGCCGCTCCTCGACAAGTTCACCAGCAAGGACCCGTTCATCCCGTTCCCCACGCCGGGGGCGACATCTACGGCTGCGCCCAGTCCGAACCCGACGAGCACCGCGGCGCCGTCGAACCTGTCCGCGAAGGTGAAGGTGGACGGGACGTCCTACAACGTGATGCAGGGTGACAAGGTGCCCGGCGGCTCGGCCGCCGCGTTCACCATCGCTGGCGTCACGTCCGGCGATGTCACCTTCAAGGTCATCGACGGCAAGCTCGAGAACGGCGATACGTCGTTCACGGTCAACCTCGGTGAAGCGGTGCGCGTGACCATCGATGGCGGGGTCTCGTACGACATCTCCGTCGTCTCGATCGGCGCCAGCAGTAGCGGCGGCGGCAGCGGCGGCAGCGGAACGAGCCACAGCATCTCCGTCCTCAGCGTCACCAGCCAGAACGGCGTGGCCATGGCCACCTTCGAGGTGGACGGCAAGACCTACTCGGACAAGAAGCAAGGTGACGTCTTCACCACCTCCTGGGGTGAGATCGAGGTCGTCTCCATCAACGTGAACGCCCAGACCGTCACGATCCTGCACGGCGACGTGACGCTCACACTGCACGCCGGCCAGGTCATCGTGAAATAGGCCGGCGCTCGGGGCACGAGTCGGCGACGGGGCGGCCGTTCGGCCGCCCCGTCGCGCGTACGGGGCCCGGTGGCCGCCGGCCCGGGGCTGCCGGGCGCACAGCAGGCCCGCCCCGCCTCGCCTTGTGCGTCCGAGCGCGGCGCGGATAAGGTAGGACCATGAGCAGACTGCGCTATCTCACAGCAGGCGAGTCGCACGGGCCGGGCCTGACCGCCGTGCTCGACGGGTGCCCGGCCGGTCTGGCCGTCGATCCGGGCGCCATCGACGCCGAGCTGCGCCGGCGCCAGAGCGGCTACGGGCGCGGCGAACGGCAGAGCATCGAGCAGGACAGCGTGCGCGTGCTGGGTGGGGTCAGGCACGGCCACACCACCGGCGCGCCGATCTCGCTCTTCGTGCCGAATCGCGACGCGGCGAACTGGGGAGACGCTCTGGCGGTGGAGGCCCCGGCGCCGGGGCAGGCCGCAGCGGAGCCTGTCGTGGTGCCGCGCCCGGGTCACGCCGACCTCGGCGGTGCGCTCCTCTACGGGCTTGACGACATCCGGGACGTGATCGAGCGCGCCAGCGCTCGCGAGACGGCTGCCAAGGTAGCCTGCGGAGCCGTGGCCAAGGGCCTTCTGGCAGAGCTGGGCTGCACGGTGGCCAGTCATGTGGTCGCCATCGGCACGGTCGCCGCGGATCCGGGGATGCGCCCGGCCGATGTGGAACAGGTGGAAGCGAGCCCGGTCCGCTGTCGCGATGCGGGGGCAGCTCGCTTGATGATGGCGGCGATCGACGACGCCCAGGAGGCCGGGGACACGCTCGGCGGTGTGGTCGAAGTCCTCGCCTTCGGGTATCCGCCGGGAATCGGTACCTACGTACAAGGCGATCTGCGTCTGCGATCGCGACTCGCCGGGGCCGTGCTGTCTGTGCCGGCGATCGTGGGCGTGGACTTCGGCTTGGGTTTCTCAGCCGCCTCTCTGCCCGGCAGTCGGGTCCACGACCCGATCACGCACGATGCCGAGCACGGCTACTGGCGCGAGAGCAATCGCGCCGGCGGCATCGAAGGAGGCGTGTCGACGGGTCAGACGATCACCCTGAAGGCCGCCATGAAGCCGATCTCGACGCTCCGGGAGCCGCTCGGGAGCGTCGAGATGGGCACGCACCAGCCGGTGAAGTCGCGCTTCGAGCGCTCCGACGTCTGCGCGGTGCCCGCGGTAGGTATCGTCCTCGAGGCCGTCGTGGCGCTCACCCTCGCGGACGCCGCCTTGGACAGGTTCGGCGGCGCGACCGTGGCCGATCTGGTTGCAGCCGCCGAGGGCTTCCGCCGCCGCATCCGGGAGCGCTGAGAGGGCGTGTCGGACCGGCCCGCGTGCGGGGACGCGACCGGCGGGAGCCACGGGTCGGGCGCAGCTCGAGACACGGCGCACGCCGCGTCGGTCGCGCTGGTCGGATTCATGGGCGCCGGCAAGAGCGCCGTGGGACGAGGGCTGGCTGAGGCGCTGGGCATCCTCTTCGTCGACACCGACGACGTGATCGTCGCGAAGGCCGGACCGATCGCGGCGATCTTCGCCGACCGGGGAGAGGCCGGCTTTCGTGCGCTCGAGGCCGACGTCGTGACGGCAGCGATCGCCGCGGCGGCCGAGGCGGCGTGCGTGCTTGCTCTCGGCGGTGGCGCCGTGCTCAGCGAGGCCGTGCGGTGCGCGCTCAGCACCGTGCCGCACGTCATCTGGTTGAAGGCGCCTCCTGAGGAGTTGTGGGCGCGGATCGCCCGCGACGGCCTCGGAACGAGGCCGCTCGCAGCCGATCAGCGGACCTTCCGGGCGTCACTGGCCGCGCGCGAACCTCTGTACCGGGAGGTCGCCACCGAGGTGGTCGAGACGACCGGCAGGTCCGCGTGCGACGTAGCCGCCGATCTGGCGTCGCGGCTGGTGGCCGGCGGCCGGGACGCGACTCGCCCGCGCGGGGAGGGTGGCGTCCGATGAAACGTCTCACGGTCCACGCCGAGTCGAGGACGTATCCGATCTTCGTCGGCCGCGACGTGATGGGCGAGCTCGGCCCTTCGGTGCGCCGGCTGCGTGGCGAGGGTCAGATCGTCGTCGTGTGCGACGACAACGTGGCGCCGCTCTATCTGGAACGGGCACGGCGGAGCCTGGTATCGGCCGGACTGCGTGTCTCTCAGGTGATCCTGCCTGCGGGCGAGCGGGAGAAGAGCCTTGCGCGAGCGGAAGAGCTGTACGGCGTGCTCTACGACCGCGGCGTACGCCGCAGCGACACCGTGATCGCCCTCGGTGGGGGAGTGATCGGCGACCTCGCCGGGTTCGTGGCGGCCACGTTCCAGAGAGGCGTGGGTTTTGTGCAGGTGCCGACGACCTTGCTCGCTCAGGTGGACGCTTCGGTAGGTGGCAAGGTCGCCGTGGACTTCCGCGCCGGCAAGAACTACGTGGGCACGTTCTATCAGCCCAGCCTGGTGCTGGCCGACCTGCGCACGCTGGAGACATTGCCGGAGCGCGAGCTCCGATGCGGAGCGGCCGAGGTCGCCAAGCACGGCCTCCTCGCGGGAAGCGCCGTGTTACGGCGGGTACTGCACCTGGCGAGCTCACCGCTCAGTGCAGCGGCCGTGACGCAGGAGCTCGTCGCGAGTTCCATCGTCTACAAGGCGAGCGTCGTGGAGCGCGACGAGCGTGAGGCCGGTCTCAGGGCGGTGCTCAACTTCGGTCACACGATCGGCCACGCGATCGAGGCCGCCACGGGGTTCCGCCGATTCTCCCACGGCGAGGCCGTGGGCCTGGGGCTGCACGCCGCCCTGCGCCTGTCCGGCGAGCTGTGTGGCCTCCCCGATGCGGACGAGAAGGGCGCGCACGAACTGCTGGACGACCTCGGTCTGCCGGACCGGCTCACCGGCGTGCGGGCTGAGGAGGTGTGCGAGCTCGTCTCGCGGGACAAGAAGGCAGGGAGGAACGGCGTGGGCTACGTCCTGCTGCGCCGTCCCGGCTTCCCGGTGCTCGATGTGCGCGTTCCGCCGGAGCTCGAACTGGAGGTCGTGGAGTGGCTGCGAAGGCGTTGAAGACTCTCTGGCTCCTGCACGGAGTGAACCTGGACATGCTGGGGCGGCGAGATCCCGCCGTCTACGGCAGCATGACCCTGTCCGAGCTCGAGGCCTACGTCGCCCGTCATGGGGAGACCCACGGCTTCACCGTGCGCTCCTTCCAGACCAACCACGAGGGCGAGTTCGTGGAGAAGCTGCATCAACTGGTGGTGGACCACGCGGACGCGGCGATCATCAACCCCGGGGCCTGGACCCACTACAGCTACGCGCTCCATGACGCCCTCGAGCTCGTGACGGCGCCGGTCGCCGAGGTGCACCTTTCAGACATCGAGAGCCGCGAGGAGTGGAGGCGGGTCTCCGTGATCGCCGATGTGGTCGACGTCCGCGTGTCCGGGAAGGGCGCGGCCGGCTACGTCGACGCGCTCGAGGCCCTGGCGAAGCTCGTCAAAGGCAGGACCAGGAGGTGAGCGCGCGTCTCGATCGCTGCCGCCGGGTCCTCGAGGGGCTTCGCGTCGATGGGGTCATCGTCACGGACCCGGTCGACGTCCGCTATCTCTCGGGGTTTCGCGGTGACGACGCGACGCTGGTCATCGGCGCCGGAGCAGCGCTGCTGTGCACGGACTCGCGCTTCTGGGAGCAGGTCCACGAGGAGGTGGCCGACTTCGAGCTGAGCAAGGTCTCCTCAGAGCCTCTGCTCACCCACAGCGTGCGCGAGGCGGCGAGAGTGCTGGGAGGGGGCGCCCGGCTGGGGTATCAGGGCGCCCAGCTCAGCCATGCCTCGTATCGCCGTCTGCGTCGCCTGCACGAGGGCGGCCTCAGGGACGTCCGCCAGAGCGTGACGCTCCTGCGCGCAGTGAAGGACGACGCGGAGATCGCGCTCATGCGCAGGGCAGGGGCCGTGACCGACGAGGCGGTCCGTCTCGTCGTCGGTCGCGGCCTCGTCGGCCGCGCCGAGCGCGACGTCGCCTGGGACCTGCAGGCCGAGTACCACCGCCTCGGAGCGGAGGGCGAGGCCTTCGGCGCGATCGTCGCCACCGGCGACCACGGCGCCCAGGCGCACGCGCTGCCCGGGGACAGGGTCATACGCGCCGGTGAGCTGGTGGTCATCGACACCGGCGCGCGTGTGGACGGCTACTGCAGCGACATCACGCGCACGTTCGCGGCCGGTGAGCCGTCGGCCGAGCTACGCGCGATCTACGAGCTCGTGCTCGCGGCGCAACTCGCCGGCCTCGCCGCCGTCCGCGCCGGCGCCCACGGCCGCGACGATGTGGACGCCGCCGCGCGCGCCGTGATCGACGACGCCGGCCACAGTGAGCGTTTTGGCCACGGCACGGGGCACGGCGTCGGTCTCGAGGTCCACGAGGCGCCGTCGCTGGGCCGCACCCGCGGCGACCGGCTCGAGACGGGCATGGTCTGCACCGTCGAGCCCGGCATCTACGTCGAGGGTCTCGCCGGCGTTCGCATCGAGGACACCGTTCTCGTGACCGCCGACGGTGGCGAGCGCCTGACGAACTACCCCAAGGAGCTCCAGGTCGTCGATTGACCGACGCAGGCGGGTCAACGAGCGGGCTGACGCTCACCGGCCGGTGTGCCCGCGCGGGCGGCCTTGCTGTATCATGTCCGACTACCGTGCACACCTGTCCCCACGATCCCTGAGTAGGACCACATGGCAGACGTCGTCACCACCAACCAGTTCAAGACGGGAATGGCCATCGAGATCGACGGCCAGCCGTTCACCATCGTCGAGTTCCAGCACGTCAAGCCCGGCAAGGGCGGGGCGTTCGTGCGCACCAAGGTCCGCAACATCGCGACCGGCGCCGTGCTCGACAAGACCTTCCGCGCCGGCGAGAAGTTCGACCGCATGCACACGCAGTCGCGCAAGATGGCCTTCCTCTACGCCACCGAAGAAGAGGTCGTCCTGATGGACAACGAGACCTACGAGCAGGTCTCAGTCTCACCGGCCATGGCCCAGGACGCCCTCAAGTGGGTGGTCGAGAACATGGAAGTCGAGATCATGTACCTCAACGGCGTGCCCTTCGAGGTGGCTGCCCCCAACTTCGTCGAGCTCACCATCACGCAGTCGGACCCCGGCGTGCAGGGCAACACCGCCCAGGGCGCCACCAAGCCCGCCACCCTCGAATCCGGCGTCGTCATCCAGGTGCCGCTCTTCATCGAAGAAGGCGAGAAGGTCAAGGTCGACACTCGCAGCGGGGAGTACCTCGGCCGCGCCTGAGCGCGCTCCGGGGAACAGGCCATGCGCGCTCGCCAGGTAGGCATCACCGACACCACTCTCCGGGATGGTCACCAGTCGCTGTGGGCGACGCGGATGCACACGTCCGAGATGATCCCTGTCCTCGAGCTCATGGACTCCATCGGCTTCCACTCGCTCGAGTGCTGGGGCGGCGCCACCTTCGACGCGTCGCTGCGCTTCCTCGACGAGGACCCCTGGGAGCGCCTGCGGCTCATCAAGAAGCACGTCGTGCGCACGCCGCTGCAGATGCTGCTTCGCGGCCAGAACCTCGTCGGCTACCGCCACTACGGCGACGACATCGTGCGCCGGTTCGTCTACAAGGCGGCGGAGAACGGCATGGACGTCTTCCGCGTCTTCGACGCGCTCAACGACATCCGCAACTACGAGACCGCCGCCGCCGCCATCAAGGAGACCGGCAAGCACTTCCAGGGCGCCGTCGTCTACACGATCTCGCCGGTGCACTCGCTCGACCATTACGTGGACGTCGCGCACAAGCTCGTCGACATGGGCGCCGACTCCATCTGCATCAAGGACATGGCGGCGCTGCTCTCGCCGTTCTACGCCGAGCAGCTCGTCGGCCGCCTCAAGACCGAGCTCAAGGTGCCGATCCAGCTGCACTGCCACTACATCGGCGGCCTCGCTCCGATGACCTACCTCAAGGCGGTCGAGGCCGGCGTGGACGTCATCGACACGGCCACGGTGCCGCTCGCCTTCGGCAACTCACAGCCGGCCACCGAGATGGTCGTGTCCGCGCTCACCGGCTCGCCCTACGACAGCGGCCTCGATCTCGAGAAGCTGTTCGAGATGGCCAAGTACTTCGAGAAGGTCCGGCAAGAGGGTGGCTGGGATCGCGGCGTCACGTCGCTCACCCACATGCAGGTGTACTCGCACCAGGTACCCGGCGGCATGATCAGCAACCTGGAGAGCCAGCTCAAGGAGCAGAGCGCTCTCGACCGCCTTCCTGAGGTGCTCGAAGAGATCCCTATCGTGCGTGCGGAGGTCGGCTTCCCACCGCTGGTCACGCCGATGAGCCAGATCGTCGGCACGCAGGCGGTGCTCAACGTGCTCTCCGGCAGGCGCTGGCACATCGTGCCGGACGAGATGAAGCAGTACCTGCGCGGCAAGTACGGCGCTGCGCCGGGTCCCGTGTCCCGCGAGGTGCTCACGCGCGTGCTCGAGGGTGAGGAGCCGATCGGCGTGCGGCCGGCCGACCTGATCGACGAGACGCTCGAGGACTACCGCCCGGAGATCGGCGAGCTGGCGCGTTCCGAGGAGGACCTCCTCAGCTACGCGCTGTTCCCGCAGACGGCGCGCGTCTATCTCGAGCGGCATCACATCGGCCCCGAGTCCGACGTCTTCGGCGTCCACGACCAGTACATCAGCTCCCAGCCCGGCGCCGACCTGCTCGAGCAGAGCGCCGACCGCGTCAAGGACATCCTCAGCATGATCGAGGAGAGCGAGGTCGACGAGGTCGTGATCGAAGAGGGCGACCTCAAGATCACCGTGCGCAAGGCGGGAGTCGAGCCGGCGGCCGTGGCCGCTCCGGCTGCCGGCGCGCCGCAGGCTCCGGCCGCGAGCGAGTCCGCCGACGAGAGCGCGAACGGCTATCACCTGGTCAAGTCCAAGTGGGTGGCCACGTTCTACCGCTCGCCGTCGCCGCAGTCGCCCTCGTTCGTCGAGGTGGGCGACGAGGTCGAGGCCGGGCAGACGCTCTGCATCCTCGAGATGATGAAGATGATGAACGAGCTGACGGCCGACGTCGCCGGTGTGGTCCGGCAGATCCTCGTGGAGAACGGCGAGACGGTGCAGTACGGTCAGCCGCTCTTCGCCATCGAACCCGCCTGAGGCGGGGGAGAGCCGATCCCGCGTGGCGCCGGCCGGCCCGAGTCGCAAGCAGGCGCGTCGCGACGCCGTCTTCCTGCTGTACCAGACGGAAGTGACCGACCTCTCCATGGCCGACCTCGTGAACGGCCAGCGGCTGCGCGAGGGGTACGCCCCCGACGACTTCACCATCAAGGCCGTAGCAGGTGTGCTGGCGTCCAAGGAAGAGATCGATGCGGTGCTGGAAGCCCACTCCAGAGGCTGGCCGGTGGACCGCGTCGCCCCGCTTGAGCGCAGCATCCTCCGTCTGGCGGTGTGGGAGATCCAGACCGAGGCGACGCCGCCGGAGGTGGCCATCGACGAGGCCGTACGCCTCACCAAGCGCTACTCCACCGACGAGGCCGGCGCGTTCGTCAACGGTGTGCTCGGGGGCATCATGCGTGCGAGCGAAGAGGAAGCAGCCGCGGAGGCAGACGATGAGTGACGCCCCACGGGCCGGCTCGGAGCTGACGAGGGCGCAGGCCCTGGCCCGGCTCAAGGAGCTGCTCGGTCAGCTCGAGGAGCTCGAGCCGCGGCTGGCTGCGTCGTCGTCGGCCGAGGTGGAGATGACGCTCCTCGAGCACGCCACCGAGCAGGTCGAAGAAGCCGGCCGGCTGCTGGAGCAGCTCGGCCGCGTCGCGGGGTAGGGCGGTACCGGTGAGCCACGCGCCTTCCGACGGCTACCCGGCGGACCTTCAGGCCATCGTCGAGGAGTACCTGGGGACGCTCGACTTCGGCGCCGACCAGCGCGCCGCGCGGCTCATCGATGCGATGCGCTACTCGCTGCTCGCGGGGGGGAAGCGGATCCGGCCGGTCCTGACGCTCGCGACGGCGAGAGGCCGCGGCGCCGATCCGGCCGTCGTGCTGCCGACCGCCGCCGCGCTCGAGCTCATCCACACCTACTCGCTCATCCACGACGACCTCCCGGCGATCGACGACGACACGCTGCGCCGCGGACGGCCCACCTGTCACGTCGCCTTCGGAGAAGACGTGGCCATCCTGGCCGGCGACGGACTCTTCGCGGAGGCGTTCGGCCTGGTCCTCACGCGCCAGACCGGCGGCTGCGAGGCGGTGCTCGGCGCGCTCGCCGAGATCGCCGGCGCCACCGGCGTGCAGGGCATGGTCGGCGGCCAGTACATGGACGTCGCCGGGGAGGCCGCCGTCGACGACGACCTGCGGACCCTGCACGCGCTCAAGACCGGCCGCCTGATCCAGGCGGCCGTGGTGTGCGGTGCCTTGCTCAGCGGAGCGGACGACGTGGAGCCGTACCGCGCCTTCGCCGCGGAGCTGGGGCTGCTGTTCCAGATCGTCGACGACATCCTCGACGAGACCGGCGCCGCCGAGGAGCTCGGCAAGAGCGTGGGCAAGGACCGCGCGCTCGACAAGGTCACGTACGTATCGCGGTTCGGCATGGAGCGGGCGTCGCAGCTCGCCGACGAGGCGCGCGATCGTGCTCGTGTCCTGCTCGACGAGCTTCCCGGCGACACCGCCGACCTCGCCGCCGTCGCGCGCTTCATCCACGACCGCCGGCGCTGACCGCGGGCCTTCCGGAGGGCCGGGAGGCCGACGAATCCCGGCCCGAAGCCGGTGCTATACTCCGGTGACGATGCGGTATCTGGACAAGATCTCAGACCCCGCCGACCTCCAAACATTCTCCGAGCGAGAACTGACGCTGCTCGCAGACGAGGTCCGCGAGACCATCCTCTCGTGTGTCAGCGAGACCGGCGGGCACCTCGCCGCCAGCCTGGGCACCGTGGAACTCACGGTGGCGCTGCACAGCGTGTTGCAGAGCCCGAAGGACAAGATCGTCTGGGACGTCGGCCACCAGTGCTACGCGCACAAGCTGCTCACCGGACGTCGGGACCGCTTCGGGACCATCCGTCAGTACGGCGGCCTCTCCGGGTTCCCGCAGCGCGCGGAGTCCCCGCACGACATCATCGGCACCGGCCACGCGTCGACGTCGATCAGCTACGGGCTCGGGCTCGTCGAAGCCGCACGCATCGCCAGGGAGGACGACGCCAGCGTCGTCTGCGTCCTCGGCGACGGCGCCCTCACGGGCGGCGTCGCCTTCGAGGCGCTCAACCAGGCAGGCCACCTGCGCACTCCGCTGGTGGTCGTGATCAACGACAACGAGATGTCGATCCGCGCCAACGTCGGCGCTCTGCAGCTCTACCTCAACCGCATCCGCCTCGATCCGACCCTCACGCGTCTGCGCGAGGACCTCGAGCACGGCGTCGCCAAGATCCCGGCCATCGGCCGGCAGGCCTACCGCCTCGGCAAGGACGTCAAGGAGTCCATGAAGGCGTTCCTCGTGCCCGGCATGCTCTTCGAGGAACTCGGGTTCGCGTACATCGGCGTGATCGACGGGCACGACATGCACGCCTTGCGCTCGAGCATCCGCCAGGCGATCGACACGCGGCGGCCGGTGGTCGTCCACGTCAAGACCATCAAGGGCAAGGGCTACGAGCCCGCGGAGGCCCGGCCTGACGCCTATCACGGGACGGGCCCGTTCCACCTCGGCAACGGCGCGCGCAAGGCCGTGGCCGTCGGCGCGACCTACACCGACGCGTTCGGGCAGGCGCTCGTCCGGCTCGCGGAGAAGGACGAACGCGTGGTGGCGATCACCGCGGCGATGACGGAGGGCACCGGCCTCGGGGCCTTCGAACGGCGATTCCCGGACCGCTTCTACGACGTGGGGATCGCCGAGGAGCACGCGGCCGTGTTCGCAGCCGGCCTGGCCATCGGCGGCATGCGGCCGGTCGTCGCCCTCTACTCGACCTTCCTGCAGCGTACCTTCGACATGCTCGTCCAGGACATCGGGCTGCAGCACCTGCCGGTGACGTTCGCCGTGGACAGGGCCGGCCTCGTCGGCGACGACGGCCCCACGCATCACGGCGCCTTCGACCTCTCCTTCTTGCGCGTGATCCCGGGCATGACCGTGATGGCGCCGTCCAGCCAGGAGGAGCTGCAGCGTATGCTCGCCACGGCCCTCTCGCTCGACGGACCTGCGGCGTTGCGCTACCCGCGCGGGCTCGCGGCGCCGTTCTCGCCGCTCGAGGAGATCGAGCCGCTCGAGGTCGGTCGCGGCGTGGTGCTCCAGGAAGGCACCGACGTGGCGCTCGTCGGCATCGGCACCGGGGTCGGCATCGCCCGCGAAGCAGCCGAGCTGCTCGGGGCGGAGGGTGTCGCGCCGACCGTCGTCGACGCACGCTTCGTGAAGCCGCTGGACACGGAGCTCCTGCAGCGGCTCGCCGCTGGGCACAGGCGTCTCATCACCGTCGAGGAGAACGCTCTCGCCGGCGGGTTCGGCAGCGCCGTCCTCGAGGCGATCGGGAACTCCGTGGAGGTCGTGCGCTTCGGGCTTCCGGACGCTTTCGTCCCGCACGGCGACCGGGCGCGCGTGCTCGCCGACATCGGGCTCACGCCCCAGGCCGTCGCGCTTGCGGCGCGGGCGCACAGTCCGGCGCTCACGCGCGTCAAGTAGGACGCCGCATGCGCGAGCGGCTGGATGTGCTGCTCGTCGATCGAGGTCTCTTCGCCTCGCGCGCCCAGGCCCGTGCGGCCGTCCTGGCCGGAGAGATCACCGTCGACGGCCGCATGGTCGACAAGCCCGGCACCCAGATCGACGATGCGGCGATCATCAAGGCGGCCGCGCGTCGCCGCTACGTCTCGCGCGGAGGCGACAAGCTCGATACCGCGCTCACCCGCCTCGGCGTCGACGTGACGGGGGAGGACGTCCTCGACCTCGGGGCCTCCACCGGGGGGTTCGTCGACCGGCTCTTGCAGGGTGGGGCCGCACGGGTGATCGCCGTCGACGTGGGCTACGGACAGCTCGACTGGAAGCTGCGCGAGGACCCGCGTGTCACCGTGCTCGAGCGCACCAATGCCCGGCAGCTGACGGCCGAACGTCTCCCGTTCGAGCCTTCGTTCGTCACCGCGGACCTGTCGTTCATCTCCCTGACGGTGGCTCTGGGCCCGGTGCTAGAATGCCTGCGCGTGGGCTACCGCGGGCTCGTGCTGGTCAAGCCGCAGTTCGAGGCCGGGAGAGAGCGTGTCGGCAAGGGCGGCGTGGTCCGTGACCCGGCCGTGCACCGGGATGTGCTCGATCAGGTGGCCGGCTGGCTGCAGGCAAGGGGCGCGACGGTGCTAGGCGTCTGCGACTCGGGGCATCCGGGACCGAAAGGCAACGTGGAGTACTTCATCCTCTTCAGCGACGCGAGCGGCGGCGAGACGGCGCCGAAGCCGGTGCCCGACCTCGTGCACGACGCGGTGGAGGCGGCTCATGGGTGAGGCGCTGCGCCGCATCGCTGTCCTCACGCACTATCTCACCGGGGCGACGACGGCCGCGCTGGCGGAGCTGGCCGCGGCCGCGGACCGCCTTGGGCTCGAGCTCCTCATGCCGGCGGAAGAGGCGGCGAAGCATCCCGGAGCCGCCGACCTCGGCTACCGTCCCGTCGACGAGGCCGGCCTGCGTGCCGCGGACCTCTGTCTCGTCTTCGGCGGCGACGGCACCATCTTGCGCAGCCTCTCGCGCCTCCTGGGCACGAACGTGCCCACCCTCGGCGTCAACTTCGGGAACGTCGGCTTCCTCGCCTCGCTCCCGCGCGAGGGCTGGGAGACCGGGCTCGAGAAGATCCTCGCCGGGGACTACCGTGTGGTGGAGTTGCTCACCGTCGACGTCCTGCTCGGCGGCGAGCACTACAGCGCCGTCAACGATGTCATCCTCAGCCGCGTCGCGCCGCGCCACGTGCTCCAGCTCGAGTACGAGGTCGCAGGTGTCACCGTCGGCAGCATGTTCTGCGACGGGCTCATCATCGCGTCGCCGACCGGCTCCACCGCGTACAACCTCTCCTGCAACGGGCCCATCGTCGAGTGGAACGCGGGCGTGCTCGTGCTCAATTTCATCGCTCCGCACTCGCTGGGCTTCCGTCCGGTGATCCTGCGCCCCGACCACGTGATCACGGCGCGCAACGTCTCGCCGCTGCAGGAATGCGAGGTCGTCGCCGACGGCGACGTGGTCGGAAGGCTGTGCTGCGGCGACGAGGTGCGCGTCACCGCCGGGCAGCAGGTCGCGCGGCTTCTCATGCAGAGCGAAGGGTCGTTCTACCAGAACGTCGAGGAGAAGCTCTTCGACCGCCGCGATGCTCGCTGAACTGAGTATCGACGACCTGGTGCTCATCGCCGCGGCCCGGCTGGAGTTCTCGCCGGGCCTGAACGTCATCACGGGAGAGACCGGCGCGGGGAAGACCCTGCTCGCGCAGGCCATCGGCCTGCTGATGGGCCAGAAGGGCGGCGACGAACTCGTGAGGCCGGGCGCCGCCCGGGCGCTGGTCCAGGCGCTCTTCGAGAACGACGACGACTCGCTGGCGGTGGCCCGCGAGCTGCCGCGGGGCGGCCGGTCGCGGGCCAGGATGGACGGTCTGCTGAGCTCGGCCGCCGCCGTCGAAGACGCCCTGCGGCGGCGCCTCGCCTTCTACGGCCAGCTCGAGCACACGCGGCTGCTCCAGCTCGAGCGCCAGCTGGACCTGCTCGACGGCGCGGTCGCCGACGAGGTCGAGCCGCTCAAGTCCGCCTATTTGCGAGTCCTACACCCGGGCCCGGGCGCTCACGCGCGAGCTCGACGACCTGCGCGGCGCCGACCGCGACCGCGAACGCGAGCTCGACATGCTTCGCTACCAGGTCGCGGAGATCGACGCGGCCGCGGTGGAGCCGGGAGAGGACGAGCGCCTCGCCGTCGACCGTGAGCGGGCGCGGCACGCCGGCAAGCTGCTCGAGCGCACCGGCGGTGCGCTCGCTTTGCTGGCCGGCGAGTCCGAGGCCGCCGCCCTCGACGGCGTGCGCGTGGCGCAGCGCCTGGTCGACGAGGCGGCCTTGCTCGACGAGAGCCTCACGCCGCTGGCCGAGCGTCTCGGCGCGCTCACCGTGGAACTCGACGACCTCTCCGCGGCCCTGCGCGACTACATCGACGGTCTCGACGTCGACGCCGCCCACCGGGACGCCCTCGAGCTTCGCTACGACAAGCTCAAGGCGCTCATGCGCAAGTACGGCGGGTCCGCCGATGAGGTGCTCGCATACCTCGAGGAGGCGCGCGCGCGGCTCTCAGCGCTCGAGGAGTTCGCCGCCGATGAGGAATCGCTGGTCGCGAGGGTCACGGCGGCGCAGGTCGACGCCGTCGCTGCGGCGGCGCGACTGTCGGCGGCGCGGCAGCGGCTGGCGCCGAAGGTCGCCGCGCGCATCGAGGAGGAGCTCCGCGGCCTCGCCATGCCGCACGCCACCTTCGTCATCGAGGTCACCGCGCGCAACGGCGGCTGGGACGGCTTGGGGGCGCACGGCGCCGACGACGTGGAGTTCGTCTTCGGCGCCAACCCGGGCGTGCCGCCTCGCCCGCTGCGGGAGACCGCCTCCGGCGGCGAACTCTCGCGCGCCATGCTCGCCATCCGCGGGCTCGTGAACCTCGGCGACGACGTCGAGACGCTCATCTTCGACGAGGTCGACACCGGGATCGGCGGCGTCACCGCCGCGGCGCTCGGCGAACGGCTGCGCCGGCTGGCCGAGAGCCGCCAGGTGCTCTGCATCACCCATCTGCCGCAGGTGGCCGCGTTCGCCGACCGGCAGTTCGCGATCGCCAAGGAGAGCGACGTGGGCGAGGGCACGACGGAGACCGTGGTCCGTCTGGTCGAGGGCGAGGAGCGCCTCGCCGAGCTCTGCCGTATGCTCGGCGCGGCCCCCGACGACGACGCCGCGCGCAGTCACGCGGAGAGCCTGCTGGCGAAGGCCTCAGCGACCGCCTGAGCGCCCATCCGCCCGCTTCGCGCCGACGCCCGGCGCGCCTTGCGGCGGCCGGGCCCGATGGTATACTTGCCGACGTGATCCGAGGGCTCGCCGGGCATATCGTCGTGCCGGCCCGTCAAGTTAGAACGGGCAGGACCCCGGCCCCACAAAATCCCCCGCTCGTCTTGTGCAGATCCGCCGTGCCCCGGGTGCGTTCCCTGGTGGCTGCGACCGGAGCGTTCGACGACGGCTGCGTTCAGAACGGCGGGATCCACACCAGGAGGGCACAGGGGGCATGACCAAGCACATCTTCGTCACTGGCGGCGTCGTCAGCGGGCTCGGCAAGGGCATCACGGCGGCATCCGTCGGCCGGTTGCTCAAGCAGCGTGGCCTCAAGGTCGCGAGCCAGAAGTTCGACCCGTATATCAACGTCGACCCGGGGACGATGAGCCCCTTCCAGCACGGTGAGGTCTTCGTCACCGAGGACGGCGCCGAGACCGACCTCGACCTGGGCCACTACGAGCGCTTCCTCGACGAGTTCGTGCAGCGGGACTCCAACGTCACCACGGGCGGCATCTACAACAGCGTCATCACCAAGGAGCGCCGCGGCGACTACCTCGGTGGCACTGTGCAGGTCATCCCGCACATCACCAACGAGATCAAGAGCCGCGTGCACCGCCTGGCCAAGCTCACCGAGGTCGACGTGCTCATCACCGAGGTCGGCGGCACGGTCGGCGACATCGAGAGCCTCCCGTTCCTCGAGGCCATCCGTCAGTTCCGCAAGGACGTGGGCCGCGAGAACGTCCTGTACATCCACGTGACCCTGGTGCCGATGATCGGCGTCGTCGGAGAGCTCAAGACCAAGCCGACGCAGCACTCGGTCGCAGAGCTGCGCGAGATCGGTATCCAGCCGGACATCATCGTGGCGCGTTCCGAGGAGACCCTCTCCCAGGGCATCCGCGAGAAGATCGCGCTCTTCTGCGACGTCGACCCCGAGGCGGTCATCTCGGCAGCGGATGCCGACGACATCTATCGCGTCGTGCTGAACATGCATCGCGAGAAGCTCGACGACCTCGTGGTCAAGATGCTGGGGCTCGACGTCGGCCCGCCCGACCTCGCCGAGTGGGAGGCGCTCATCGAGCACATCGACGCCTGCGACAGGCCGGTGACCATCGCGCTCGTCGGCAAGTACGTGCAGTTGCACGAGGCGTACCTCTCCGTGTGGGAGGCGCTCAAGCACTCGGCCATCTTCCACGGCCGCAAGCTCGACCTGCAGTGGGTCGACTCCGAAGACCTCACGCCGAAGACGGTCGCGGAGCGACTCTGCGGCGCTGACGGGGTCATCGTCCCCGGCGGCTTCGGCCAGCGTGGCATCGAGGGCAAGATCGAGGCCATCCGCTACTGCCGCGAGAACCGGGTCCCCTTCCTCGGCGTGTGCCTGGGCATGCAGTGCGCCGTCGCCGAGTTCGCTCGCGACATCTGCGATATGGACGGCGCCAACTCCACGGAGTTCGACCCCGAGACCGCGTTCCCGGTCATCGACCTCCTGCCCGAGCAGAAGGACGTGGAGGACATGGGCGGCACCATGCGCCTCGGCGCGTCGCACGTGAAGCTGGTGGCGGGTACCAGGGCCCAGGCGGCCTACGACTCCGACGAGGTCTGGGAGCGTCACCGTCACCGCTACGAGGTCAACAACGACCTGCGGCCGCAGCTGGAGGCCGCCGGCCTCACCATCAGCGGGACCACGCCCGATGGTCGCCTGGTCGAGATCTGCGAGCTGCCCGACCATCCCTGGTTCGTCGCCTCCCAGTTCCACCCCGAGTTCAAGTCGCGGCCCACGCGGCCGGCGCCGCTGTTCCGCGACTTCGTGGGTGCTGCCGCTCGCCTGCGCAGCGAGCGCGACGATGAGCTGGAGGACGTGTGCGCCCCGTCCTAGACGACGAGCTTCTGGACCTCTTCGTCCGGCTCGCCGGCATCGCGTCGCCGACGGGTGCGGAGCGGGAGATCGCCGACGTGGTCAAGCGGTATCTCGGCGATCTGGGCCTGGGCGTCCATGAGGACGGCAGCGGGCCGGTGACCGGCTGCGGCTGCGGAAACCTCGTGGCGCGCATCCCGGGGCGCGGTGAGGCGCCGCCAATCGGTCTCTGCGCTCATCTGGACACGGTCCCCGCCGAAGGCGCGCCGCAGGTGGTGGTCGCCGACGGCTTCGTGCGCACCGACGGCGCCACCGTACTCGGCGCGGACGACAAGGCGGCGGTCGCAGTCCTGCTCGTGCTGGCGCGCCGGCTCGTCGCCGAGCCGCCGGCGGGCGACGTGGAGCTGGTCCTCACTCCCGGCGAGGAGGCCGGGCTCCTCGGCGCCAAGGCGCTCGACCTGAGCCTGCTCTCGGCGCGCCGCGTGTTCGTGCTCGACAGCGACGGCGCCCCCGGGACGCTCATCATTGCGTCGCCTACGCAGAAGCGGATCGAGGCCGAGTTCCGCGGCACCGCGGCGCACGCCGGCATCGCACCCGAGCAGGGCCGCAGCGCCGTGGTGGCGGCCGCGCGCGCCGTGGCCGCCATGCGCCTCGGCAGGCTCGACGACGAGACGACCGCGAACATCGGCATCCTGCGCGGAGGTTCCGCGCCCAACGTCGTGGCGGAGCGCTGCTCCGTGTCGGGAGAGGCGCGCAGTCACGATCCGGCCAAGGTGACGATGCAGGTCGAGCACATGGTGCAGATGATCGCCGCCGAGGCAGCCGCAGCCGGCGTCGACGTTGAGATCGACGTGCACGAGGCCTTCCGCGGCTACCGCCACGAGGCGGACAGCCCGCTGCTCGCCATCGGGGCGGAGGCGGCCGCGCTGGCGGGGCTCCCGGAGCGCCGGGTGGACGGCGGCGGTGGATCGGACGCGAACGTGTTCAACGCCGCCGGGCTGCCGGCGCTCACCCTCGGCGCCGGATTCGAGAACGCGCACTCGCCACAGGAGTGCATGAGCCTGGAGCGGCTCGCCGAGCTCGGCGCCATGGCCGCGGGTCTCGTGCGCGCCGCGGGGACGGCCGCATAGCGGCCGCGGAGCGGCGCGTGCCCGCCCGAGGGAGCCAGAGGGGGACGCCGGCGCCGCCGTCCGACCCGCTGGTGGCCGAGTTCCTGGACTACGTGCGCTACGAACGCGGCCTCAGCCCCAACACCGTGACGGCCTACGGCCGCGACCTCGCCGCCTTCTCAGCATCCCTCTTCTCCGCGGGGACTGCGCCGGGCAAGGCGAAGGCCGGAGAGGTGCGCGCCTACTTCGCCGGCTCCGGCGGCGACGGCGCGGCCTCGAGCGTCGCGCGGCGGACCGCCGCGGTGCGCGCCTTCTACGCCTACCTCGTGCGCGAGGGCGTGCGTGAGGACGATCCGGCGGCGCTCCTGCGCACGCCCAAGCGCCCGCAGGAGCTGCCACGAGTCTTGTCCGTCGAGGAGGTGGAAGAGATCCTCGCCTCGGTCGTGCCGGCCGGACCCCTCGGCCAGCGTGACCTGGCCGCCCTGGAGTTGCTGTACGGCTGCGGGCTGCGCGTGAGCGAGCTCGTGGGCCTTCGGGACGGCGACGTGGACGTCGAGGGCGGTCTGGTGCGCTGTATCGGCAAGGGGGACAAGGAGCGCGTGGTGCCCATGGGAGGCGCGGCGGCGGCCGCGGTGAGCCGGTACGTCGCCGACGGGCGGCGGACGCTGCTGCGCGGCCGCCGCCGCCCGGAGCTCATCCTCAACGCCCGCGGCGGTCCGCTCACGCGTCAGGGGTTCGACTACATCCTGCGGCGCGTGCTGGCGCGCGCCGACATGCTCGGCGCGGCGAGCGCACACACGTTCCGGCACTCGTTCGCGACGCACCTTCTGGCCGCCGGCGCCGACCTGCGCAGCGTTCAGGAGATGCTCGGGCACGCCAACGTGGCGACCACCCAGTTGTACACTCACGTGACGGTCGAGCACCTGCGCGAGGTGTTCCTGGAGACGCACCCGCGGGCGCGGCGACGGCGCGGCGAGGACTGATGCCCGTAGAGTCACGGAGCACACGGAACTCTATCGAGCGACCGACGGCGCGGAGGGTCCCGCGAGGGACGGAGGAGGACTGAATGGCACGGGTGTTCGTGTGCGTGCTGGACGGCTGCGGCGCGGGAGCGCTGCCCGACGCCGCGGCGTACGGGGACGAAGGATCGGACACGCTGCGGCACGTTCTCGAGCGGGTGCAGGTGCCGCTCCCCAGTCTCGCCGGCTTGGGCCTTGGCGAGATCGTCGGGCTGCCGCTCGGAGCGCCGCGCAGGGAGGCGACGTACGGTCGCCTGGTCGAGCGCGGCGCCGGCAAGGACACGACGACCGGCCACTGGGAGATGATGGGGGTCGTGCTCGAGCGGCCCTTCCCGACGTATCCCGACGGCTTCCCGCCGGAGGTCATGGAGCCGTTCGAGGCGGCGATCGGCCGGCGTGCGCTGTGCAACCGGCCGGCCTCAGGGACGGGCATCATCGACGAGCTCGGGGACGAGCACGTGGCCACCGGCCGGCCCATCGTGTACACCTCTGCGGATTCGGTCTTCCAGATCGCCTGTCACGAGGGCGTCGTCCCGGTCCCACAGCTCTATGCGTGGTGCGAGACGGCGCGCGCGATCCTGCGCGGCCCGCATGCCGTCGGCCGCGTCATCGCGCGGCCGTTCGACGGTGCATCGGGCCACTACGCGCGCACGCCGCGCCGCCGCGACTACTCACTGGAGCCACCGGGGCCCACCTATCTCGACCTGCTGCAGGAGCGCGGGGTACCCGTGGTAGGGGTCGGCAAGATCGGCGAGATCTTCGTGCAGCGCGGCGTGGACGTTGACGATCACACCACGGACAACACCGCCGGGATCGCCGCCTGCACGCGCCACCTGCGCGAGATGGAGGATGGGCTGCTGTTCGCCAACCTCGTGGACTTCGACTCGATGTGGGGTCACCGCAACGACGTCGCCGGATTCGCCGGCGGACTCGCCGAAGTGGACGCCGCGCTGCCCGTCTGGGAGGAACTGCTGGGCGGGGAGGACGTGATGATCTTGTGCGCCGACCACGGCGTCGACCCCACCACCGAGAGCACCGACCACTCGCGCGAGTACTCGCCGCTGCTCGCGCTCGGGCTCGCGCCGGGTCGGTACGACGGCGCGCAGGAGGACGTCGGAGCCACCGCATTCGCGCACCTCACGGGGGAGGAGCCGCCGCTCCCCGGACGGCCGATCGGCTGATGGCCATCGGGCCGGAGGCGGCTCTGGCGCGGGTGGCCGCCTGGCGGCCGCACGCTGCCGCGGTCTACGGCTCGGGTCTCTGGGCGCTCCCCGAGGGTGGGCGCGTCGTGGACGAAGTGCCGTACGACGCGCTCGGCTGGCCGTCCGGCTCTGTGCCCGGCCACCTGAACGTGCTCAAGCTGGCCGGCGTGCCGGCCGGCGACGGCCGCGAGCTGCGCCTCGCGCTCGCCTGCGGCCGGCCGCACCGCTACGAAGGCTGGAACGACGAGGAGCTCGAGGCGCCCGTGCGCGCGCTTGCGGCAGCGGGCGTGTCCAGGCTCGTGCTGACGAACTCGTGTGGCGCTCTGCGGCAGGAGGCGGCCGTGGGCCAGGCGGTGGTGTGCTCCTCGGTCGTCGATCTGCAGCGTCCTCCGGCCGGCGACGCGCCGGAGAGCCTGACGCTGTGCCTCGACGCAGAGGCCGCGCGGGTGGCCGAGGCGCTCGGAGCGCGCGCGACGTCATTTGCCGGCACCTACGTCTCCGTCTGTGGTCCCCAGTTCGAGACTCCGGCGGAGGTCGCCTGGCTCGCCCGCTACGGCGACGTCGTGGGCATGTCGGCGGCGCCGGAGGCTCGCGCCGCCGCCGCGACCGGCGTAGAGTGCTGTCTTCTGGCGCTCGTGGCCAACGTCGCGGCCGCGGTGGGCTCGCACGACGACGTGCTCGCCGCAGGTGGTCGCCTCGCCGGCCTGCTCGCCGCAGGTCTCACGCGAGCGGTGCTCGCGCGCTGGCCGGACCTGCAAGACGCGCTCTGAGGAGAGTGACCGTGGACTTCGTGCACGACGTGATCGCCTGGAAGCGCGACGGCAGGGAGCTCGACGAGCCGCGCATGCGCGCCTTCGTCGAGGGGGTCGTGAGCGGAGCCGTGCCTTCCTACCAGGCGAGTGCGCTGCTCATGGCCATGGTGCTCCGAGGGCTCAGCGACGACGAGACGCTGTGGATGGCCCGGGCGATGATCGACAGCGGTAAGTCGCTGGACCTCAGCGTCCTTCGCCGCCCCGTACTGGACAAGCACTCGAGTGGCGGCGTGGGGGACAAGGTGACGCTTGTGCTGGCGCCGCTGGTCGCCGCCTGCGGCGCCATCTTCGGCAAGATGTCCGGTCGCGGCCTCGGACACACCGGCGGGACGCTGGACAAGCTCGAGTCCATCCCCGGCTTCCGCGTGCAGCTGCCGCAGGGGGACTTTCTGCGGCAACTGGAGCGGATCGGCGTCGCGGTCGTCAGCCAGAGCGAGCGCATCGTCCCGGCAGACCGGCTCCTGTACGCGCTTCGCGACGTCACCGGTACCGTGGAGAGCAGCGGACTGATCGCGGCGAGCATCATGGCGAAGAAGGTCGCGAGCGGTACCTCGGCCCTCGTGCTAGACCTCAAGGTGGGCCGCGGCGCCTTCGCGGCCGATCTGGAGAAGGCCAGGGAGATCGGCCGCCTGTGCCGGCTGATCGGGACCGCCTACGGGCGCCCGACCACCTGTCTGTACACCGCCATGGACGCGCCGCTGGGCCGCACCGTCGGCAACCGGCTCGAGGTGGAAGAGGCCTGGCAGGTGCTGAAGGGCGAGGGGCCCGCCGACGTGCGCGAGGTGACGCTCGCGGTCGCCGCCGAGCTTCTGCCGCTGGCCGACCTCGGCCTGGAGGCGGCCGAGGCTCGCGCGAGAGCGGAGGCCGCGCTGGCCGACGGGCGCGCGGCCGAGCACTTCGAGCGCTGGTGCTACGTGCAGGGCGGGCGCTGGCAGCCGGGCGAGTTCCACCGGCTCGCCGCCCACGAGGTGAAGGCGCCGGCGGCCGGGTACGTGACCGCCGTCGACGCTCTGGCCGTCGGGCGTGCCGCCCAGCTGGCCGGGGCCGGCCGCCGCACCGTGGACGACACCGTCGACGCGGCGGCGGGTGTCCTGCTCGAGCGGTCGGTCGGCGACGCAGTCGAGGCTGGCGAGTCTCTGGCGGCCGTGTTCTCGCGCGATCCCGCGCGACGCCGGCAGGCGAGCACCGTCCTCGAGACCGCGTTCACCGTAGGACCGGAAGCGCCGCCGGCGCGGAGTATCGTGCTCGGTCGCGAGGACGCGGCCGCCGAAGGTCGATGAGGGCTGCGGCGTGAGGGTCGTCGGGGGCGCCTGGCGCAGCAGGCCGCTGCAGGCGCCGGCCGGGAGGGCCACGCGGCCCACCTCGGACAAGGTGCGCGAGGCCGTGTTCGACGTGCTCGGGGCCCTGCCGGAGGTCGAGGAGGCGCTCGCCGGTCTCGCGGACTGCGCAGGCGCCGAGGCGCCGGGAGTCGCCGGCGCGACCGGCTCACCAGGCGGCACGGCCGGCGGCGCGCTCGCCGGCCACGCCGTCCTCGACCTCTTCGCCGGCAGCGGCGCGCTCGGCATCGAAGCGCTCTCGCGCGGCGCCGCCACGTGTACCTTCGTGGAGGCGGCGGCGCCCGCTCTTCGCGCTCTGCGGGGCAATCTGGAGCGGCTTGGAGTGCCGATCGCGCGCATCGGCGGGGCGGAGCCGCAGCCGGCCCACGACGCCCCCGGCCCTCACGCCGTCGTGCTGGGGACGGACGTGCGGCGCGCTCTGGCGGCTGACGCCCGTCGCGGCGCGCGATATACTCTCGTGTTTGCGGACCCGCCCTACGATGCGTACGAGCGGGTCCGTCCCGCCCTCGTGAGATCGCTGGGTCGGGTGCTCGTCTCCGGCGCGGTGCTGGTCGTCGAGTCCGCAGCCGGCACGCCGGCCGGATTGCCCTGGACCGTCGTGAAGGAGAAACGCTACGGCGACACGCGCGTCACGTTCCTCGTGACAGACGTCGCCTCGCCGGCGGAAGGAGAAGCAGCGTACTGATGCCCAGCAACATCACCGCCATCTGTCCGGGCACGTTCGACCCCGTCACGGTGGGCCACCTCGACATCATCACGCGCGGCGCCACCAAGTTCGGCCGCGTGATCGTCGGGCTCATCGAGGAGCCGCAGCGCAAGTCGCCGCTGTTCACGCCGGAAGAGCGCGAGGTCTTCCTGCGGGATGCTCTCGTCGGCCACGACAACATCGTCGTCGACCGGTTCAACCAGCTCGTCGTCGAGTTCGCTCGCAAGTGGGACGCGCACGTGATCCTCAAGGGTCTGCGAGCCATCTCCGACTTCGAATACGAGTTCGCCATGGCACAGCTCAATAGGAAGCTGGCGCCCGATATCGAAACAGTGTTCATGATGGCTTCGCCCGAGCACAGCTTCCTCAGCTCGAGCGGTGTCAGAGAGATTGCCGCGTTCGGAGGCTCCGTCGTTGACCTGGTGCCCCCGGCCGTTGCCCGCCGCCTGGCGGAGAAGTATCCGCCCGGCAGCAAGGCCTAAGGCTACCCAAGGAGGGTTGCTGAGTATGGACGTCCTCGTTCTCATCGACAAACTGGATGACATCATCCACAACGCACGATCGGTGCCGCTCACCGACAGCGTCATGATCGACCGTGAGGAGATCTACGACATCCTCGATCAGATGCGTTCGACGATCCCTGAGGAGATCAAGCAGGCGCGCTGGATCGTCAAGGAACGCCAGGAGATGCTCTCGGAGGCCAAGCAGGAGGCCGATCGCGTGCTCGCCGAGGCGCAGGAACGCGCCGAGAAGCTCGCCTCCGACACCGAGGTCGTGCGACTCGCCGAGAAGAACGCCCACCAGATCATGGAAGATGCCCGCGAGCGCGAGCGCGAGGTCCGGCTCGGCGCCGAAGACTATGCCGACGAGGTCCTGGGCAACCTCGAGATGAACCTCGAGAAGTTCATTGCCGCGGTGCGCCGTGGCCGCGAGCGTCTTCAGGGACGCGGCGCCAACGACGACCTGCAGCCGTAAGGCGTGGCGACACGCCCGCCCGGGCGGGCTCACATGCGACGATTCGATCTCCACTCACTGCGGTTTCACGACGCCAGCGAGACGTGGCGTACGCTTCCCGTCGAGGTCGCCCCGTTCACGTACGGCGGCCTCGAGTACCGCGTGCCTGAGGACCTCGTCGAGACCCGCCTGACGGCGGCGCGCGTCGGTGACAACCTGACGCTCACGCTCGACGTCGACACCTCGGTCCGCGGATCGTGCCAGCGGTGCCTCGCCGACGCGGACGTGGCTGTGCAGGCGCGAGGCATCGAGTACGTGCGGCACGGGGACTCGGGAGCCACCGGCGAGGACGAGGACGAAGAAGCGTACGTCGTGGCGCACCAGGTCGACCTCGAGCGCTGGGTCCGTGACCTCATCGCCGAGGCTCTGCCGGTCAAGATCGTCTGCCGCGACGACTGCCGCGGCCTGTGCCAGGTGTGCGGCGCCGACCTCAACGCCGACCCCGACCATCGGCACGAGGAAGCGTGAGCGACGGCCGTGTGGTACAGTGCCATGTCCGGATGACCTGAGGAGAAGCAACAATGCCCGTACCCAAGAAGAAGACCTCTCAGCGGCGCCGCGACCAGCGTCGGTCGCAGCAGAAGCTCGTCGTCGAGACCGCGAGCGTCTGTCCGCAGTGCAAGAGCCCCAAGCTCCCGCATCGCGCCTGCCCCAAGTGCGGCACCTACAAGGGCCGCGAGGTCATCGTCCTCGAAGCTGACTAATCCCCGTAGGGTCATGTAGTGGACCGGAGTGGTATTGAGCGTCCGCCGGCCCGACAGGGCCCCGCGCGAGGCGGACTGATGCCCGTCAGGGCTTGAGCGGTGCTGAGATCGCTCTACATCGCCTCCACCCAAGGCAGCGGCGGCAAGACGACCATCGCCGTCGGCCTCTGCATGGCCCTGCGCGAGCGGGGTCTTGACGCCGGCTACTTCAAGCCGGTGGGCACGCTCGCCGCGCACGCCGACGGCGTGCTGCTCGATGAGGACGCCGAGTTCGTCGCCGAACTCCTGGAGCTGGACGACGACCTCACCGACATTTGCCCCGTGGTCCTCGACGAGGATGCCCTGCACGACGTCCTGAGCGGCACCGAGGTCGACGCGATGGCGCGCGTCAAGAGCGCCTACGAGCGCATCCGCGCCGGCAGGGACATCGTCGTCTGCGAGGGGCTCGGGGAGATCTGGCAGGGACGGTTCCTGCGCACCAGCGGCGCCGAGGTGGTGGCCGAACTGCATCTCGGCACGCTGCTCGTAGCCAAGTTCGCCGGAGCGCGCCTGCTCGACGACATCATCTACGTCAAGGACGCCCTCAAGGAGCACCTCCTGGGCGTCCTCTTCAACATGGTGCCCGAGTCCCGTCTGCCGCTCGTCCAGGACGAGTACACCCGGTTCCTGGCCAAGAACGACATCGAGAGCTACGGGGCGCTCGTCTCGAGTGCGATGCTCTCGGCCGTCTCCGTCGCCGAGATCGTCGAGGCGCTGGACGGCACCTTCGTCTCCGGCGAGCGCTACGGTGACCGCCTGGCCGAGACATACATGATCGGCGCCATGAGCCCGGAGCACGCCCTGCGATACTTCCAGCTCACGCCGAACAAGGTCGTCATCGTGGGTGGCGACCGCGCCGAGATCGTGCTCGCCGCGCTGGACACGCCCACGGTGGCGGTGCTGCTCACCGGGAACTACGTCCCGAGCCCCGCGGTGCTCGAGCGGGCGGAGGAGCGCGGCGTGCCGCTGGTGTCGGTCGAGACCGACACCGTCTCCGCTGCGGACGGCATGCGCCGCCTCTTCGGCCGCCTCCGCGTCAAGGAACGCGCCAAGATCGAGCTCATCGCGAAGCTCATCGACGAATCCGTCGATCTTGACCGCCTGGTGGGCGACCTGCAGGCATGAGAGGCGAGAAGAACCGTCCCTACACGTCGCCCCACTGGGTGACGGATGCCTGGAGCGCCTTCGCCGACGACCGCGTCGTGCGCGTCGTGGTGGACGCGGCCGGCGGGGACAACGCGCCCGACCAGATCGTCAAGGGCGCCCTCGACGCCGTCGGCCCGCAACTCCAGGTCATCCTCGTGGGCGACGAGCCGCGCGTGCGTGCGCTTCTGCCGCCGGGCGTGCAGAACGTCAGCGTCGTGCACGCGCCGGAGGTCATCGGCTACGACGAGGAGCCGGCGACGGCCGCCCGCGCCAAGACCGGCTCGAGCATCGTCGTCGGCCTCAAGATGGTCCACGAGGGCGAGGCCGACGCGTTCGTGAGCGCCGGCAACACCGGCGCCGTCGTGGCAGCCAGCGTCCTGTACGTGCGCCGGACTCCCGGCGTGAAGCGGCCGGCCATCTGCACCATCATGCCGGCCATGCCCGCGCCGGTCGCGTTCCTCGACGTCGGCGCCAACGCCGAGTGCCGCGCCGAGTTCCTCCGCCAGTTCGCCATCATGGGCCAGGCGTTCGCGCGCGAGGTCATGAGCATCCCGGAGCCGACGATCGGTCTGCTCAGCATCGGCGAGGAGCCCACCAAGGGCACCCCCGAGGTCATCGAGGCCCACCAGCTCATCGCCGCCGACGAGCGCATCTCGCACTTCTACGGCAACATCGAGGGCCGCGACATCATGAACCGGCTGGTCGACGTGATCGTCACCGACGGGTTCACCGGCAACGTCGGCCTCAAGACCATCGAGGGGTCGGCCAGGGCCATCATGGGCGCCCTCAAGGCCGTGATCATGGACAACGTCCGGAACAAGATGGGCGGCCTGCTGCTCCAGAGAGACCTCCAGATACTGCGGGACGCCCTGAACCCCGAGGAGTTCGGCGGCGCACTGCTCGTCGGCATGAACGCGCCGGTCGTGATCGCCCACGGCAACTCGAAGGCGCGTGGCATCGCGCAGGCGGTCCGCATGGGCCGCCGCGGCTGCGTCAGCGACCTGCTTCCCACGATCGCCCGGGAGCTTGGGACGCAGACCGGCTCGGTGTAGACTCTCCCAAACTCGCCCGGAGGTTCACTGCATGACCCGTGAAGAGGTGTTCGAGCACGTGAAGGGGATCCTCGTCGAGACCCTGAGCGTAGACGAAGAAAAGGTCACCATGGACGCGCGTTTCCAGGAGGACCTCGAGACCGATTCCCTCGACCTGGTCGAGCTCGTCATGACCATGGAAGAGAAGTTCGGCATCAAGATCACCGACGAAGAGGCCGCCGACATCAAGACCGTCGGCGACGCCGTCGACTTCGTCATGACGCGGGTGGACGCCTAACCGCGCCGATCCCTTCGGGGGACGACGAGGGGGTGTCTCCTGCAAGACAGGAGGCGTCCCCTCGTTGTCGTTGGAGCACGCACGTTGACACAGCGACTACTCACGCTCGCACAGCAGCTCGACCAGGCGACCCTGCGCCAGGTGTTCACGCACACCTCGTGGGCGCCGGACCGGGTGCACTCGTACGAACGTCTGGAGTTCCTCGGCGACAGCGTCCTGAGCCTCTGCGTCACCACCGAGCTGTACCGGCGCTTCCCCGACTTCGCCGAGGGCCATCTGGCGCGGCTGCGGGCGTACATCGTCAGCCGCGCCACCTGCTCCCGTGTCGCGGCCAAGCTCGGCCTCGGCAAGCTGCTGCGCCAGTATGCCGACCAGGGCCCGGAGGGCGGCGACGCCGCGCAGCTGCAGACCAACCAGAACGTCCTCGCCGACCTCACCGAGTCTCTCATCGGCGCGGTGTACCTCACCTTTGGCTACGAGGCGGTGCGGCCGGCGGTGATCGAGGTCTTCGACGAGCACATCGTGTTCGCCGAGAGCAGCTACATCGATCACAAGACGGAGCTGCAGGAGTACCTGGCGCGCAGCGGTCAGTCGGTGGCCTACAAGGTCCTCGGCTTCAGCGGGCCGCCGCACAACCGCGAGTTCGAGATCGAGGCAGTGGTCGACGGCGTGTCGCTCGGCCGCGGCTTCGGCACCAGCAAGAAGCGCGCCGAGCAGGAGGCTGCCGCTGAGGCGTTGCACGAACTGCAGTCCAAGGCCCGGCGGACCGCCCGCAGGGCGCGCCTCCGGGGCAGCCGGTCGCGCAAGGTCGAGCCGAGCCCCGGTTCCGACCCGGGCGAGGCCGTGGAAGCCGGGCCTGACGATGGCGTGAAGCCCGGCCCGGACGCAGGCGGCGAGCCGGGCGACGCCGGGGCCAGCGAGGTCGGCTGAGGTGTACCTCAAGGCGCTCCGCCTCAAAGGCTTCAAGTCGTTCCCCAAACAGACCGAGCTGCTCTTCGAGCCCGGCGTCGGCGTGATCATCGGGCCGAACGGGAGCGGCAAGAGCAACCTCGCAGACGCCGTCATCTGGGCGCTCGGCGAACAGAGTCCTACCACCATCCGCGGCTCGTCCATGCAGGACGTGATCTTCGCCGGGAGCGACGGACGGCGCGCCAGTGGTGCCGCCGAGGTGGAGCTCACCTTCGACAACGAGGACGGTTCGCTGCCGCTGCCCACGCCTGAGGTCAGTGTGATGCGCCGCGTGGCGCGTGACGGCTCCTCGCAGTACTCCATCAACCAGTCGACCTGCCGGCTCACGGACATCGTCGAACTGCTGGCCCAGGTCGGCCTGGGCAAGGAACTGCACTCCATCATCGGCCAGGGCAAGGTCGAGTCGTTCCTGGCAGGCAAGCCCGAGGACCGGCGCAGCCAGATCGAGGAGGCTGCCGGGCTCGGCGCGTACAAGAGGCGCCGTGAGCGCGCCGAGCTCAAGCTCAGGGAGGTCCGGCGCAATCTCGACCGGGCACTGCTCCTCGAGCGGGAGGTCGGCTCGCAGCTGGCCCCCCTGCGCCGTCAAGCGACGGCGGCCGAGCAGCTCCGCACGGTCGAGAGTGAGATCGCGGAGACCAGAGGACGGCTGCTTACCGGCGACGTCATGGCGCTGGACACGGAGCTGACCGGGCGTCGCGGCGAGCTGGCGGCGGTCGACGGGGACCGGGCGAAGCACGAAGAGGGACTGGGCAAAATCGCGAACGCCCGTGCGCGCGAGGAGGAGTCGTTCGCCCGGAAGCTTGCCGAGCGGGAGCGGAGCGCGCGCCGCCTGCTCCGCGCGCGAGTGCTGGACGGCCGGCTCGAGAGCGTGCGCAGGCTCGCCGAGCAGCGCCAGCACCTCCTCGACGAGGTCGAGCGCGCGGCTTCGGCGGAGCGCGAGCGGCTGGTCTCGGAGCTCGCCGGACGGCCCGAGGAGCACGACGACGACACGTGGCCGCAGGAGGAAGGCCGCCTGACGCAGCAACTCGAGGCGGCCGAGACCGAGCACGCACGTGTCTCGGCGGATCTGGAGGCTTCCCGGCAGAGCGTGAGCGAGCGTCGCCAGGCGCTCGATCGCCTCGCCGTGGAGCGCGAGAGCGCGCTCGCCACGGCGGCCAGGCTCGAGCGCCGCCGGGAAGCGCTCACCAGTGAGCAGGAGCGCCTCACCAGGCAGCACGAAGCGCTCGACGCCGAGGTCGCGGAGAAGGCCGGCGAAGAGGCCGGCGCCGTGGCCGCCGAGGCGTCCGCGCGCGAGGCGCTTCGCGTCGCCGAGGCTGCGGCGTCCGCAGCTGCGGCGGCGGTCGTCGACGCGGCTCGGGAGGTCAACGAGGCAGAGGACGCGCACCGCGCGACGCTCGTCGAGCGGCGCGCGCTCGAGGCAGAGGCCGACCACCTGCGCGCCGCGCTTCTCGACATGGAGGACGTCGGCGGCGAGATCCTGGACGTGGTCGGCGAGTTCCCCGGCACCGTGTCGCTCGCCGGCAGCGTCTCCTGCGAGCCCGGCTACGAGCGCGCCCTCGCCGCTGCGCTCGCCCAGCTCTCGGGCGCGCTCGCGGTCCCGGGCGGCGTCGATCAGTGGTCGCTGCTCGACGCGCTCAAGAAGGCCGGCATCGGACTCGTCCGCCTCATCGTCCCATCAAGGCGTCGGCCGTCCGTGGCCTTCCCGGGAGCGGCGCCGCTGGCGGACAAAGTCAGCTTCGGGGAACACGAAGGATTGGAGGGCGCGCTCGCCGACGTCGTGATCGTCGACGACCTGCGCGCCGTGCCGGCTGAGTTCACCGGCCTGGCCGTCACCAGAGAAGGCGAGTACTACCGGCCGGCCGACGGCCAGATCGGTCTTGCGAGCGGAGTGCCGGCGGCGCTGCTGCTCGAACGACGCGCGTCGCTCGAGCGGCTTCGCGAGAAGGCCGACGCCGTGTCGGCCCGTGAGCTGCGCGAAGAGGCGGCGGTCGCACTGGCGTCCGGGAGGCATGCCGCGGTGCGGGAGGCCGCGGACTCTGCGTCTGCGGCCGAGCGGGAGGCGCGCATCGCCGCCGAGACGGCCGAGCGGGCGCTCGGCCAGCTCCGCTCGCGGCGTCGCGACCTCGAGGAGCACCTGCAGCGCGACCGCCGCGCCGTGGAAGGCATGGCCGCCGAGCTCGCCGAGGCCGAGGCCGGCAAGGAGACCGCCGACACCGCCGCGGCGAACGCGTTGCTCCAGATCGAGCAGCTCAGGCCGTCGGCCGACGAGGCGGAGGCGGCCCTGCGCCGGGCCGAGGGCGCCCACTCGGCGTCCCTCGCGCTGGTCACGCGCCGCCGCGTCGAGCTCGAGGAGCGTCGCGCCTCGGCGGAGCGCGCGGCGGAGCGTCGCGAAGCGGCGCGCCGCCGGGCGGTGGCCGACCGCGAACGGCTGAAGGAGCTGGACCGTCGTCTTGCCGAGCTCCCCGACGTACGCGCGGCGTGCACGGCCGTGGAGGCGCGGACCGGCGCCCTGCGGGCGCACTCCACGCGCCTCATCGCGCAACTCGACGTCGGCGACGAGGAGGGCGCGGCCTCGAGCGCGGCGAGTTGCGCCGGCTTGCCGACGAGGAGTCGCAGCTCCGCCGTGAGCTCGAGGCGGCCGGTGAGCGACGCACGGTGATCCAGGTGGCGCTCGCCAGACTCGAGGACCGACGGGCCGAGCTCGCCACCAGCCTCGATGAGGTGAGTGAACAGCTGGACCAGGCGGGATTCGCGCCCCCGGCGGACGAGGCCGAGCAGGCGACGCTGAGGGAGCGCGTCGACAGGCTCTCTCGGCGTCGCGAGCGCATCGGCCCGGTCAACCCGCTGGCGGAGGCGGAGTGCGCGGACCTCTCGGAGCGCGCCGCCTTCCTCCGCGAGCAGCGGCGCGACCTCGAGAAGTCCATCGACGACCTCGAGGCGCTCATCAAGGAGCTCACGGCGCAGGTGGATGCCGAGTTCGCGGCCACCTTCGACGCCGTGCAGGAGCAGTTCAGCCACATGGTGACGGTGCTGTTCCCGGGCGGTCGCGGCAGCCTCAAGCTGGTCGAGCCGGACGACGAGCATCCCCAGGGCGGGGTCGCCGTGGAGGTCAAGCCCGCCAAGAAGCTGGGCAAGCGGCTGCAGCTCCTCTCCGGCGGCGAGCGCGCGCTCGTGGCGATCGCCTTCCTCATGGCGCTCGTGCTCGCGCGGCCGTGCCCGTTCTACATCCTGGACGAGATCGAGGCGGCGCTGGACGACGTCAACATCGGCCGCCTGGTGCAGTTGCTGCGCGACTACCGCGAGCGCACCCAGTTCGTGATGATCACGCACCAGAAGCGCACGATGGAGGCCGCCGACGTGCTGTACGGGGTCACGATGGGTCCCGACGGGGCCTCCCAGGTCGTGAGCGCCCGGATGGCCGAAGAGGAGATCGAACGCGAGGAGCGCGCCAGGGCGGAGCAGCCGGGCGCGCCGTCGACCTGAAGCGACCGGCCGCCGCACGGCGGCCGCTGACTGGAGACTGACTGGCGTGGAGTGGCACGAGGTGTTCAGGGGCATCGACGCGGCCGGAGTGCCGGCGGAGGTGCTGGAAGAAGAAGCGCAGGAACGCAGGGGCCTCTTCGGCCGCCTGCGCCGCAACCTGGGCAAGGCCCGGGGCGCCGTCTCCGACGCGCTCAAGAGCGCCGTCTACGTGGGCGTCGACCGCAGGCTCTACGAGCAGACCGAGGAGATGCTGATCGCCGCCGACGTGGGCGTCGACGGCACCATCAAGATCGTCGACGAGCTCGAGCAGCGCTGCACCGCCAAGAAGATCGAGACGCAGGAGCCGTTCCAGAACGAGCTGGCGGACGTGGTCGCGGAGCTTCTGCGGCCGGACGACCCGGAGCGTCAGCGCATCGACGTCAGCGAGCAGCCCACCGTGATCCTGATGGTCGGCGTCAACGGCACGGGCAAGACGACCACGATCGGCAAGATCGCCTGGCGCCTCAAGGAGATGGGGAAGACGCCGCTCATGGTCGCCGGCGACACGTTCCGCGCCGCCGCCGTCGAGCAGCTCAGCCAGTGGGCCGACCGTGTGGGCTGCGAGATCGTCAAGCAGGACGCAGACGCCGATCCGGCGGCCGTGGTGTTCGACGGCGTCGCCGCGGCGCGCTCGCGCGGCGCCGACGTCGTCCTCGTCGACACGGCCGGCCGCCTGCACACGCAGGTCAACCTGATGCGCGAGCTCGAGAAGGTGCGCCGGGTCATCGAGAAGCAGCTGCCCGGCGCCCCGCACGAGACGCTCCTGGTGCTGGACGCCACCACCGGCCAGAACGGCCTGCGCCAGGCGGAGGAGTTCAAGCAGGCCGTTGACATCAGCGGTGTGGTGCTCACCAAGCTCGACGGCACCGCCAAGGGCGGCATCGTCGTCGCCATCCATGAGTCCCTCGGCATCCCGATCAAGCTCATCGGCGTGGGGGAGCAGCTCGAGGATCTGCGGCCCTTCGAGCCGGACATCTTCGCGCGCGCCATCTTCGGCTCCGCCGAAGGGTACGAGTCGGCCTCCGACGCCGCCGGGGAAGCCTCCGCCACCGAGTGAGCCTGCCCGTCGAGACCGCACGCCTCGTCGTGCGCGAGTTCACGGACGACGAGGCGGCTGAGCTGGCGCGCGCGTTCGCGGGTCCCGATGTGATCTGGTGGGACCCGACCCCCTTCACGCTTGATGCGGCCCGCGCCTGGATCGCGCGCGCCCGGGAGAGCTACGCCGACTCGGGCATGGGGCTCTACGCGGTACTGCTGCGTGGGGGCGGGCGCCTGATCGGCGACTGCGGGCTCGTCGCCCGCGTCATTGAGGACACGCCGGTGGTCGAGATCGGGTGGCATCTGGAGCGGGCATCGTGGGGGCACGGCTACGCGACTGAGGCGGCGCGCGGCGTGCTGGCGCACGCGGCCGATCTCGGCCTTCGTCGCGTGTGCGCGTTGATCGTCCCGGAGAATGTCCGCTCGCGGCGCGTTGCGGAGAAGCTGGGGATGACGGTCGCTCGCGAGGTCGTGCACGCGGGCCTGACGCACGACCTCTGGGCGCTCGACGTCGCCTGACGGCTCCGGCGATACTCCGTTCGGCGCCCGGCCGGGTGCGCCGAACACGCAGGGCTCAGGGGATGTCCGGCGCGATCAGGTCGACGGTCGGGAAGTAGGTGCGGTAGCGACCTGCGTCGCGAGTGAGCAACGACATGCCGGCCACGGCCGCGTGGGCGCCGATGTAGAAGTCGGGCAGGGGAGAACGCCTCGTGCCGCCGCTCCGGCGGTACCGTTCGAACGCCTTGCCGGCGAGGAAGGCAGCCTCCCAGGGGAGCGGGGCTCGCTCGTAGAGGCTGCGCGGCAGCTTACCGTCGAGCGTCTCGATACTCTCGAAGCTGACGGAGACCTCTGAGAACACGACGTGGTTGACCACCAGCCGCCCGTGGGTCGCGCAGCGGACGATGCTCTCGGCCGACCACTCGTACCATTCCGCGTCCGGCTCGAACACGTCGAGCAGCACGTTGCTGTCCACGAGCACCCGCACAGGTCAGTCTTCGCCGCGAGTGAGGGCCATGATCTCGTCAGTGGTCATCTTGATGTCCGCCGAACCGCGCGCGCGATCGAGCCAGGCGCGCATCTCGTGGTTCTCGCCGCTGGCCTTGCGGAGGACTACGCGCTCGTCATCGACGACGAACTCGACCTCAGTGTGGGGCAGCAGCCCGAAGGTCTCGCGGATGTCCTGAGGGATGGTGACCTGCCCTTTGGTGGTGATGCGCATCGTGGACTCCTTGGTAGTGATACTACCGGTAAGAGTACTACCGACCGTCCGCTGGCTCAAGGGAGCCCGGACGGCGTGCTACGATGGACGTCCCGTAACGAGACCAGGAAGCCTGATGTTCGATTCACTCACCGAACGCCTGCAGGGCGTCATGCAGAGCCTCAAGGGCCACGGCAAGCTCACGGCCGAGGACATCGACGCCGCCATGCGCGAGATCCGGCTGGCGCTCCTCGAGGCCGACGTGAACTTCAAGGTCGTGCGCGAGTTCGTGGCGCACGTCAAGGAGCGCGCGCTCGGCTCCGAGGTCATGGAGAGCCTCACGCCGGCGCAGCAGGTCGTGAAGATCGTGAACGAGGAGCTCGTCGCGCTCATGGGCGGCGGCGACTCAAAGCTCGCCTTCAGCGGTCACCCGCCGACCATCGTCCTCCTGGCCGGCCTGCAGGGCTCGGGCAAGACGACCACCTGCGCCAAGCTCGCCAAGATGCTCAAGAAGGACGGCAAGTCGCCGGTCCTGATCGCCGCCGACGTCTACCGGCCGGCGGCCATCGATCAGCTGCAGACCCTGGCGGAGCGCGTCGGCGTGCCCTGCTACGCGCCCGGCGCCGACGTCGACCCGGTCGACATCGCGCGCGACGGCGTGGCCTTCGCACGCTCCCATGGCGACGTGGCCATCATCGACACCGCCGGCCGCCTGCACGTCGACGAAGAGCTGATGGCCGAGCTGGTCAACATCCGTGACGCCGTGAAGCCGCACAACGTGCTGCTCGTCGTCGACTCGATGACCGGCCAGGACGCCGTGAACGCCGCCGACGCCTTCAAGGGTCACGTCGACCTCGACGGCGTCGTGCTCACCAAGCTCGACGGCGACGCGCGCGGCGGCGCTGCGCTGAGCGTCCGGGCCGTCACCGGCAAGCCCATCAAGTTCGCGAGCACCGGCGAGAAGCTCGACGACTTCGACGTCTTCCACCCGGACCGGATGGCGAGCCGCATCCTCGGTATGGGCGACGTGCTCAGCCTCATCGAGAAGGCCGAGGAGAACCTCGACGCCAAGCAGGCGGCGGAGATGGAGGCGAAGCTCCGCCGCGCCGAGTTCACCTTCGAGGACTTCCTCGACCAGCTCAAGCAGGTGCGCAAGATGGGTTCGCTCTCGAGCATCCTCGGCATGCTTCCCGGCGTGCCCGGCATGAAGGACCTCAAGAACGTCCAGGTGGACGATCGCCAGCTGGACCGGATCGAGGCCATGATCTTCAGCATGACCGGGCAGGAGCGCCGGCACCCCGACATCATCGACGGCAGCCGCCGGCGCCGCATCGCGGCGGGCAGCGGCACCTCCGTCCAGGACGTGAACAACCTGCTCAAGCAGTACCGCGAGATGCAGAAGATGCTCAAGATGTTCTCGAGCGGGCGCATGAAGGGGTTTCGCCTGCCGGGCATGAGCGGGTAAACTAGCGATTCTTGCGGCCCGAAGCCGGGTCGCGTAAGGTTCACACACCGCTGCGACCCTCAGAGGTCGTGGCGCGCCGTTCTACTACCCTGAGGGGGTGACACAAGTTGGCAGTACGAATCAGATTGACCCGGGTAGGGAGCACCAAGAACCCGATCTACCGTATCGTCGTCGTGGATTCCCGCGCGCGGCGTGACGGTCGCGCCATCGAGACCATCGGCCAGTACAACCCGCAGATGAACCCGTCGCTCATCGAGATCGATGCGGACAAGGCCAAGAAGTGGCTGGGTGAGGGCGCGCAGCCTTCACGGACGGTCAAGAAGCTGCTCTCCATCAAGGGCATCGACAAGTAAGGATGTCCTCTCGGAGACGACGGAGGGAGTAGTGGGATGTTGAAGGACCTGCTCGAGTATCTGGCCAAGTCGCTGGTCGACAATCCAGACGAGGTCCACGTGGAGGCTACGGAAACCGACACCACCGTCGTGTTGGAGCTGTCAGTGGCGAAGGACGACGTCGGCAAGGTCATCGGCAAGCAGGGACGCATCGCCAGGGCGCTGCGGACCATTGTCAAGGCCTCGGCCGTCCGGGACGGCAAGCGCGCCATCGTGGAGATAATTGACTGAGTCAGCGCTCTGGTCCTGCGGAGTGCTCGGCAAGGTCCACGGCCTCCGCGGACAGCTCTACCTGAATCTTGCGCCCGGCGGGCTCGACAAGCTCGAGCTCGGCGAGCGTTTCTACGTGGCTGAAGAGGGCGCCGGTGAGCCCCGGCCCTGCGCGGTGACGCGCGTGGGCGGGACGGACCGGCGCCCTCTCGTGCTTCTCGACCTCGCGAGCACGCGCGAGGAGGCCATCGCGCTGCAGGGCCGCGAGTTGCTGGCGGCGAGCGCCGAACTGGACGCGCTGCCCCATTACCGCGTCGGCGACCTCCTGGGGCTTCCGGTACATACCGCCGCCGGCCGCCTGGTCGGCGAGGTGCGCGATGTGCTCGAGACGCCCGCCCACGAGATCCTGGCGGTGCGGGCGCCGGACGGCGCCGACGTGCTCATCCCGCTCGTCGACGAGTTGCTGAGCCTCGAGGACGACAGGCTCGTGGTGGTCGACGGCCTGCTCGAAGAGCCGGAGGGCTGACCCGTGCGCTTCGACGTCTTCACGCTCTTCCCGGAGGCCTTCGACTGGTACCTCGGCCAGGTGCACATCCGCGCCGCCGTGGATCTCGGCCACACCTTCGAGCTCACGGACTACCGCGACCACACGCCCTTGAGCCACCTCCAGGTCGACGACACGCCCTACGGGGGCGGCGCCGGCATGGTGCTGCGCATCGACGTGGTCTGTGCCGCGCTCGAGGCGGCCTTCGGCGTCGACGCCGAGCGCGTCCGGGACCACCGCCGCGTCGTCGAGCTCACGCCCAAGGGGCGGCAACTCGACGACCAGCTGGCTTCGGAGCTCGCAGGAGGCGATCTCGTCCTGCTGTGCGGCCGCTACGAGGGCATCGACGAGCGCGTCACTAATCTCGTCACCGACCGCGTCTCCATCGGCCCCTACGTCCTCTCCGGCGGGGAGATCGCCGCCATGGCCACGCTCGACGCCGTCACGCGCAAGCTGCCCGGCGCCATCAGCAACCCGGACAGCATCGTCAGCGAGTCGCACGCGCCGGAGCTCGAGGGAGGGGCGGAGTACCCCCACTACACCCGTCCGGCGGAGTTCCGCGGGTGGGAGGTGCCCGAGGTGCTGCGCAGCGGGCACCACGCCGCCATCGAACGCTGGCGCGCGGAGCAGGTCAGAAAGCGGTAAGATACCTCTTCGTGGCCGGAGGCCGGTGGGAGTTTTGCCATGCCCGGCCCGCCCTGCTAGACTAGCCGCCGCTTTTCTGACGAAAGACGAGGGTCCGTGAACATCATCGAGAACATCGAGCGCGAGCAGCTGCGCGACGACATCCCCCAGTTCAAGGCCGGGGACAGCGTCAAGGTCCACTTCAAGGTGGTCGAGGGCAGCCGGCACCGCATCCAGGTCTTCCAGGGCATCGTGATCAAGCGTCAGGGTCAGGGTGTGCGCGAGACCTTCACCGTCCGCAAGCAGTCCTTCGGCGTCGGCGTCGAGCGCACGTTCCCCGTGCACTCGCCGAAGATCGACAAGATCGAGGTCACGGCCATCGGCGACGTCCGTCGCGCGAAGCTGTACTACCTCCGCCAGAAGGTCGGCAAGCAGGCGCGCGTCCGCGAGAAGCAGCGCTGATCTGAGGGGGCGGCGGGGCCGTCCGCGCCGTGAAGCGCGCCCTTGAGTATGTCGCGATCGTCGCCGTCGCCATCCTTGTGGCGCTCGCCGTGCAGTCGTGGTTGCTCAAGCCATACCGCATCCCGTCCGAGTCGATGCTGGACACGCTCCGGCCCGGCGACCGCGTGCTCGTCAATCGGGTCGTGTATCACCTGCGCGACCCGCATCGCGGCGACGTGGTCGTGTTCCACTATCCGGAGGACCCGGACGTGGTCTTCATCAAGCGGGTCGTCGGGGTCCCCGGCGATACGCTCGAGGTGAAGGATGGCCGCCTCTACGTGAACGGCCGCAAGCCGGCCGAGCCCTACGTCCACCGATCCAGGGGTCACGCCGATCCCACCGTCGCGCAGGCGGCGATCGCCGGCAGCACCATGCACGATCCGTGGTCGCTGGCCGAGCCGTATCGCGTGCCCGACGGCCACTACTTCGTGATGGGCGACAACCGCACCGACAGCGACGACAGTCGCGACTGGGGCACCGTGCCGCGGGCGGCGATCGTCGGTGAGGGGCTGGCCACGTACTGGCCGTTCTCTCGTCTTCGGGCGCTCTGATACACTCCCGCCCGGCGGATCAGGAGAGAGATGAACAGCACGCAGGACGCCGGCTCCGAGCCCGGCGAGAAGCGCGGCAAGAAGGCCTCGACCGGCCGCACCATCCTCGAGTACGTCGTGCTCGCGGTCGTTGCGATCGCCGTCGCGCTGCTCATCCAGGCGTTCCTCGTGAAGCCGTATCGCATCCCCTCCGAGTCTATGGAGGACACGCTCCTCATCGGTGACCGCGTGCTGGTCGATCGCATCTCGTGGAGGTTCTCCGACCCCTCTCGTCAGGACATCGTGGTCTTCCACTCGCCGCTCGCCGGCCCCGTGCTCATCAAGCGCGTCATCGGCATGCCCGGCGATGAGATCTCGCTGAAGGATGGGGCCGTGTACATCAACGGCGCGAAGCTGGACGAACCGTACGTGCGCAAGGTCGAAGGCAGGACCGTACCGTCGGACCCGTTCGACAACGGGTTGCCGTGGTCGCTGCAGAATCCGTACAAGGTCCCGGCCGGCAGCTACTTCATGATGGGCGACAACCGCATCGACAGCGGCGACAGCCGGGAGTTCGGCCCGGTGCCGCGCAGCCAGCTGGTCGGCAAGGCGTTCGCGCGCTACTGGCCGCCGGACCGCATCGGCGGCGTCAGCCAATGAGGGGTGTACCTGCGGCGCCCGCCTCGCCGGTCTGCCTGCGGCCGCCGGTGCCCAGCCCGGCGTAGGCAGGACCAGCGGCCGTGAACGAACGCTTCGCTTTCGATCTCGCGGCCGCCGGCATCGACGGCGCCTCCGTCGCCGGCGCGGACGAGGCCGGCCGGGGATGCCTCGCCGGCCCTCTCGCCGCGGCCGCCGTCTGCCTCGACTACGCGGCGCTCGACGAGGCCGGCCGCGAAGCCCTCTCCGGCCTCGACGACTCGAAGCGCCTCACCGGCCCTCGGCGGGAGGCGCTCTACGCGGAGATCGTCCGTCTGGCGCGTCAGGTCGTCGTCGTCCTCGTCTCGCCGGCCACCATCGACCGAGACGGCCTGCACCGCTGCAACCAGCGCGGCCTGGCCCGAGCCGTCGAGCGCATCGACCCGGCCGCGGACGTGACGCTGGTGGACGGCTTCGGGCTCCCGGAGTGTGCCCGAGAGCATAGGGCGGTGGTGGGCGGCGACCGTCTCTCCGCCGCCATCGCCGCAGCCTCGATCGTCGCCAAGGTCACTCGCGACAGAGTGATGCACGGCCTGCATCAGAGCTATCCCGCGTACGGATTCGACAGGCACGTCGGCTACGCGACGGCCGTCCATCAGGCCGCGATCTGCGAGCACGGCGTGTGCGAGCTGCACCGGCTCTCGTTCGCCAGCGTCGCCTACCAGCAACTCGGACTCGGACTGGACGCTTCTCCCGACCGCTGAGGCTCGTCCTTCGCGCTCCTCTCCCCGGCGCCTCCGCCGGTTGACAATCCCCAACGTCATCCCGTGGGAGCCATCGGCAACCTCTGAGCGCTGCGCATCCGTCGCTAGGCTCGTCCCGTGAACGCCAGGCAACAGTTCGGTCGCGCCGCCGAAGAGGCGGCCGCCCGGTACCTCATCCGCGATGGGTGGACGCTGCTCGGTCGCAACGTGCGCATCGGCCGCGGCGAACTGGACCTCATCGCGCGACGCGGCGCCGTGCTCGCGTTCGTCGAGGTCAAGGCGCGGCACTCGGCGGCGTACGGCACGCCCGAGGACGCGGTAGACGGGCGTAAGCGGCGCAAGGTGGCGCGCCTGGCCGAGATCTGGCTCTCGGTGCGGCCCTGGGCCCTGCGCGGCGTGAGCGACGTCCGCTTCGACATCGTCGCCGTCGACGCGGCGGTCCGGCCGCCGGTCGTCCGCCATCTGGCCGGCGCGTTCACGCTCGATGGATGAGGACGTCGCGGCCCGAGCATCCGGCGCGAGCCGCCGTGAGACGAGGAGGAAGCTGTGCTGGCGCGAATCGCGAGTGAGGCGCTGAACGGTCTTCAGGGTCATCCCGTGGTGGTGGAGGCCGACGTAGTGGCCGCGGCGCCGGCGTTCAGCGTGGTGGGGCTGCCGGACGCCTCCGTCCAGGAGAGCCGCGAGCGGGTGCGGGCGGCGATCGTCAACTCGTGCTACGAGTTCCCCTCCCGGCGCATCACCGTGAACCTCGCGCCGGCGGATCTGCGCAAGGAAGGCCCGTCGTTCGACCTGCCCATCGCCCTGGCGTTCCTGCTCGCCACGGGGCAGGTGCAGGATGGCTCCAACGGCAGGGGGCCGTTGGCGGCTGTGGGTGAGCTCGGGCTCGACGGCGCGCTGCGACCGGTCGCGGGCGCTCTCGCCGTGGCGCAAAGCCTCAAGGCGCGCGGCGTCCGGGGGCTCGTGCTGCCCGCCGACAACGCGGCCGAAGCCGCGCTCGTCCCGGGACTCGAGGTGTACGCGGCGGCGTCGCTGGCCGAGGCCGTCGCCCAGCTGGAGGCGGGAGGCGGAGCAGCGGCACGGCCGGTCGACCTTGATGCGCTGCTCGCCATGGCGCCTCCCGGCGACGCCGACTTCTCGGACATCATCGGGCAGGACGGAGTGAAGCGCGCTCTCGAGGTGGCGGTCGCGGGCGCCCACAACGTGCTCATGACGGGGCCGCCGGGCGCCGGCAAGACGATGCTCGCTCGCCGGCTGCCCGGCATCATGCCGCCGCTGACTCGCGACGAGGCGATCGAGATCACGAGGGTGCACAGCGTCGCCGGCCTGCTGCCGCCCGGCGAGCCGCTCGTGGTGAGGCGGCCCTTCCGGGCGCCGCACCACACCATCTCCTCGCCGGGCCTCGTGGGCGGGGGCGGCACGCCACGCCCGGGCGAGGTGAGCCTCGCCCATCTGGGCGTGCTGTTCCTGGACGAGTTCCCGGAGTACCGGCTTTCGGCGCTCGAGGGCCTTCGCCAGCCGCTCGAGGACGGCGAGGTGACGATCAGCCGAAGGCTGACCTCGGTCACCTTTCCGGCGCGCCTGATGCTCGTGGCGGCGATGAACCCTTGCCCGTGCGGCTTCACCGGCGACCCCGAGCACGAGTGCGTCTGCGCCGGGCATCGGCTGCGCCAGTACAGAGCGCGGCTGAGCGGTCCTCTGCTCGACCGCATCGATCTGCGGCTTGACGTGCCCCGCGTTCCGCCGAGGGATCGCCGCACGGCGGTACCCTCGGAGCCCTCTGCCGCCGTCCGGGAGCGGGTGGTCGCCGCGCGTCGCCGCCAGGCCACCAGGCTGGCCGGCACGGGCGCCTACGCCAATGCTCACATGACCACCCGGCATCTCCGCCTGTACTGCAGGCTGGAACCTGCGGCATTGACGAAGCTCGACCTGGCCTACGACCGCATGCGCCTGAGCGCGCGCGCCGCCGACAGGGTCGTCAAGGTCGCGCGCACGATCGCCGACCTCGAGGGCGCCGAGACCATTTCGGTCGCGCACCTGGCCGAGAGCCTGAGCTACCGCGACCGGAGCGGGGAGCGACGTGGCTGAGCAGGCTGCCGGCGCTCGCGCGATGTGCGTGTGGCTGGGCACGCTGGCCTCCTGGCGCCCGGCCTTCGTCAGGCAGCTCGTGCTGCGCTACCGGACGACCGCGGAGGTCCTCGCGCGGCCACCGGAGGACATCGCGGCTTTCGCGGTCCGCCACCGCACCCGGGCGCGGGCCGGGGCGACGCGAAGCGGCGACGAGGGGCGCACGCGGGTCGAGGCGGCGTCCGACGCCGGGTGCTTCGAGGCCACGCTGTGCGAGGGCCCGGTCGCCTGCCTGTACAGGGCCGAGCATCGCCCGCCGGGAGATGTGGTCGTCGCCTGGACCGACGCGCTCTATCCTGACCAGCTGCGCGACCTCGGCGATCCGCCACTGTGCCTGTTCGTGCGTGGCGGCGCCGACGCGGCGACGGCGCGTGCCAGGCTCTCTGCGATCGTCGACGCGCCGCTCGTCGCGGTGGTCGGGACGCGCACCCCGTCCCCGTATGGGGAAGAAATGGCGCGCGTGATCGCGCGCGATCTCGCGCGCGCGGGCCTTGTGGTCGTCAGCGGGATGGCGCTGGGCATCGACGCGATCGCGCAGACGGCGGCCGTCGACGCGGCCGCGCCGGTGAGCCCTGCGACCGTCACCGTGCTCGGCTGTGGCGCCGACGTCGTCTATCCACGCGGCAACGCCGGTCTGTACGCGCGAGTCGCCGCGGACGGGCTCATCATCAGCGAGTTCGCCTGGGGCGTTCCCGCGCGCCGCTGGCGCTTCCCGGCTCGCAACCGGGTGATGGCGGCGCTCGGCAGGGCCGTCGTGCTCGTCGAGGGCACCGAACGCAGCGGCGCGAGGATCACGGCCGAGTTCGCCGCCGAGCTCGGAAGGGACGTGCTGTGCGTGCCGGGCGAGGCCGGGCGCAGGCTCAGCGAGGCGCCGAACCGCCTGCTCCGGGACGGGGCTCGAGTGTGCGAAGGCGCGAGAGACGTGCTTCGGGCGATCGCGGTCGATGACCCCGGTCCTGGCGTTGCGGCGGGGGCCGCCGGCCCGCTGTCGCTGCCCGCGCTCGTGCTCGACCACGGGGGCGCGGCCGTGCGCGATGTCCTGCACGAATTGGCGGCCGCGTCGCTCACCATCGACCAGCTGGCCGGGCGTTGCAGGCTCCCGGTCGCGAAGGTGGCCGCCGCCGTGAGCGACCTCGAGGTGGAGGGGCTGGCGCGGCGCGTCGAAGGAGGGAGGTACCGGTTGCTCAGGGGCTGAGCACGGCGCAGGCAGGAAGGCGAGCGCCGGACGTTGAAACCTAGGTCGCCTCAGGGGGTACCTGGTGACAGCTCCGCGCGAGCTTCGTTCTGAACAGCCCGAGACGACCGACACGGCCGCGGCGAAAGCCGATCCGGACGGATCCTGCCGCGCGTTCCTGCGTGACCTTGAGGTGCGCGGCGCGAGTGCGGCGACTCGCCGCTCCTACTCGTCCGATCTGCAGCAGCTGCTCGAGTGGCTGGCCGGGTGCGATCTCACGGTCGCCGACCTCGGGCGGCGCCAGGTGCGTGCCTTCTCCGCCGAGCTCGGGCGTCGTGGCTACGCGCCGGCCACGCTCGCGCGGAAGCTCTCGACGTTGCGCGGCCTCACGCGGTACCTCACCGAGACCGGCGTGCTCGCCGCCGATCCGGCGCGCAGTCTGCCCGGGCCGCGCCGGCGCCGGCGCCTGCCGCGCGTCCTCAGCGTGGCGGACGTGGACACCCTGGTCGCGGCGACCGAGGGCACCGATCCGCTCGCGCTGCGCGACCGGGTCATCCTGGAATTGCTCTACGGGTGCGGCCTGCGCAGCATGGAGCTCGTGGCGCTGCGTCTGGGGGACGTGCAGGCGGCCCAGGCGCAGCTCATCGTGCACGGCAAGGGCGGCAAGATGCGGATCGTCCCCCTGGGCGACGAGGCGGCGGCCGCGTTGCGCCGCTACCTCGAGCGCGGGCGCGGCGAGCTGGAGGGGGAGGGCGGACTCGCAGACCCGGTGGCCGCCGAGGCTGCGATCAGCCGTCGCGAGGCGCTGCTGCTGCTCTCACGCCGCGGCCGCGCGCTCCTCACCTCGGACATTCGTCGTCTCGTAGTAAAATACAGTCGGCTTGCGGGTATCGATTCGGCGTCGCCGCACATGTTGCGGCACGCATACGCGACGCACATGCTCGAGAGGGGTGCCGATCTTCGTGCCATCCAGGAGCTGTTGGGGCACGCCTCCGTCTCGACGACGCAGGTGTACACGCACGTCAGTGGGGCGCACTTGCGGCGCACCTACGATCTCCACCACCCGAGGGCCTGAGGGAAGACGGGCGGCATGATGGCCAGGCTGGACGAGGACAAGGTCAGAGAGCTCTGGGGACGGTACAAGTTCCAGGGCGACAAGGCGGCACGTGATCGCCTCATCCTCGCCTACTCTCCGCTCGTCAAGTACGTCGCCGGCCGCATGAGCAACGGGCTGCCCTCGCACATCGAGGAGTCCGACCTCATCAGCTACGGCCTGCTCGGCCTGATCGGCGCGCTGGAGCGCTTCGACCCCGACCGCGAGATCAAGTTCGAGACCTACGCGATCTCGCGCATCAAGGGCTCGATCATCGATGAACTGCGCTCGCTCGACTGGGTGCCGCGCTCGGTGCGCAGCAAGGCGCGCGAGATCGAGAAGTGCTGCGCGATCCTGGAGAACCGGCTGCAGCGGGCGCCGACCGACCAGGAGATCGCCGACGAGCTGCACATCTCGGTGCCCGAGTTCCAGCAGTCGCTCACCCAGATCGCCAACACCAGCATCGTGGCGCTGGACGAGCTCTGGTCCATCTCGGGCTCCGACGGCGACCAGGCCGCGCTGATCGACACGCTCGAGGACCCGAAGAGCCGCGACCCCTCGCGGATGCTCGACCTCAGCGAGATGAAGGCCCGCCTCGCGGCGGCCATCGATGCGCTGCCCAAGCGCGAGAAGATCGTCATCGCGCTGTACTACTACGAGAACCTGACGCTGCGCGAGATCGGGGAGGTGCTCGGCGTGACCGAGTCCCGCGTCTCGCAGCTGCACACCAAGGCGATCCTGCGGCTCAAGGGCCGGCTGCGCGACGAGATCGAACCGGCCGCGATCGGCTGACGCCGTCGCGGCCCCGGCGGCCGTGTCCCGTTCGAGCCGCGCGCGCCGCGCGCCGGCTTCTGGCCTCGCGTGCCCGTTTCTGGTACCATTGCCGACCGTTGTGTCCATGCCTACCCGGCGGACCCCCAGGTCCGTGGCGGTGTCGGGTGGGAGGCGCTTGCGAGCGCTCTCCACGCTCGATTCCACTGATCTGTCTGCCGGAACAGAAGGTGGCGTATGCCGCCGGCGCTCCCGCGCCGGCCCTTCGCCGCCAGCAACCGTCTTCAGAAGGAGGCAGCTTTGGCTGCGACCACCCAGCACACGGTGAGCATGAAGGACCTGCTCACGAGCGGCGTCCACTTCGGCCACCAGACCCGGCGCTGGAACCCCAAGATGAAGCAGTTCATCTTCGGCGAGCGCGGCGGCATCTACATCATCGACCTGCAGAAGACGACGGTCCTCATCGACGAGGCCTGCGACTTCCTCAAGAAGACCGCCGAGCGCGGCGGCAGCGTCCTCTTCGTGGGCACCAAGAAGCAGTGCCAGGAGACCATCCAGGAGCAGGCCGAGCGCGTCGGCATGCCCTACGTCTCCAACCGCTGGCTGGGCGGACTGCTCACCAACTTCGCGACGCTGAACAAGCGCATCAAGCGCATGCACGAGCTCCGTCACCTCTCCGAGGACGGCTCGCTCGACCTGCTCCCGACGCGCGAGGCCATGCAGCTCCGCGCCGACCTGCGCAAGCTCGAGCAGAACCTCGGCGGCGTGGGCGGCATGGACCGCCTGCCGGCGGCCGTGTTCGTGGTCGACCCCCGCAAGGAGGCGATCGTCGTCAAGGAGGCTCGCAAGCTCAAGATCCCGATCATCGGGCTCGTCGACACCAACTGCGACCCGGATGAGATCGACTACATCATCCCGGGCAACGACGACGCGATCCGCAGCTGCGGACTCATCGTCCGCGTGATGGCCGACGCCGTCGCCCAGGGCCGCCAGCTGCTCACCGAGGCCGAGATGAAGGCCGAAGCCGAGCGCAAGGCGGCCGAGGAAGCCGCCGTGGCCGCCGCCGTCGCCGCCGCCGAGCTCGAGGCCGCCGAACAGGCCGCTGCCGCGGCCGCCGACGCCGCCAAGGCCAAGGCCGAGGCCGACAAGCCGGTCAAGGCCGGCGGCGAGACCGCCGTCGCCGAGGCCGTCAAGGACGCGGAGCCCAAGAAGGCCGCCGCGCCCAAGCCGGCCGCGAAGAAGCCGGAGGCAAAGCCTGAGGCGAAGACCGAGGCCAAAGGCTGAGGCGAAGGCCGCCCAAGGTCGAGAAGCCTGAGGCGAAGGCCGCTCCGAAGGCCGAGAAGCCTGAGGCCAAGGCGGAGGCCGCTCCCAAGGCCGAGAAGGCCGAGCCCAAGGCTGAGGCCGCTCCGAAGGCAGAGAAGCCTGAGGCCAAGGCGGAGGCCAAGCCCAAGGCCGAGAAGGCGAGAGGCAGAAGCCCGAGGCCAAGACGGAGAAGGCCGCCAAGGCCGAGCCCGCCGCGAAGGCCGAGCCCGCCAAGAAGCCGGCCGCCAAGAAGGCCGACGAGCCCAAGGCCGAGGCCGAGGCCGAGAAGCCGGCCGAGTAACACCCAGACGACGAACAACGCCGACCCTACGAAAGGATCGTGCTGTGGCTGAGATCACCGCTGCACTGGTAAAGGAGCTCCGCGAGAAGAGCGGGGCGGGCATGATGGACTGCAAGAAGGCGCTGACGGCGACCGCCGGCGACCTCGAGAAGGCGATGGACGAGCTGCGCAAGTCGGGCCTCGCCACCGCGCAGAAGAAGAGCGCTCGCGCGACCAAGGACGGCGCCGTGGACTCGTACATCCACGCCGGCGGCAAGATCGGCGTGCTCGTCGAGGTCGGCGTCGAGACCGACTTCGTCTCGCGCAGCGAGCCGTTCAAGGAGTTCACCCACGACCTCGCCATGCAGGTCGCCGCGGCGTCGCCCATCTGGGTCTCGCGCGACGAGGTGCCCGAGGACGTCGTCGCCCGCGAGAAGGCGATCTACGCCGAGTCCGACCAGATCAAGGGCAAGCCGGAGAACGTGATCGAGAAGATCATCACCGGCAAGCTCGAGAAGTTCTTCGGCGAGACCTGTCTCATGGAGCAGGCGTTCGTCAAGGATCCGGACCGCACCATCGAGCAGGTCCGCACCGACCTCGTCGGCGTCATCGGCGAGAACGTCGAGGTGCGCCGCTTCGTGCGCTTCCAGCTCGGCGAGACCACGGTAGCGGGCTGAGCCGCGTGGAAGGCGAGCCGGGCGATCACGCCTTCCATCGCGTCCTGCTCAAGCTCAGCGGCCAGGCCCTGGGCACCGAGCAGCGGGCGATCGACCCGGCGACGACGAAGTCGATCGCCGGGACGCTCAGGACCGCCCGCGCCCTCGACGTCGACATCGCCATCGTCGTCGGCGGCGGCAACATCTTTCGCGGGATGGCCGCCGCCGCCGGCGGCATGGACCGTGCCACCGGCGACTACATCGGCATGATGGCGACCGTACAGAACGCCCTCGCTCTCCAGGACGCCCTGGAGGACGAGGGCGTCGACACGCGGGTGATGAGCGCCATCGAGATCCGCGAGGTGTGCGAGCCGTACATCCGCCGGCGCGCCATCCGGCACCTGGAGAAGGGGCGCGTCGTCATCTGCGCCGCCGGCACGGGCAACCCGTACTTCAGCACCGACTCGGCCGCCGCGCTCCGCGCCCTCGAGCTCGAGTGCGAGTCCATCCTCATGGCGAAGCGCGAGTTCGACGGCGTCTACAGCGCCGACCCCGAGCTCGACCCGTCGGCGGTGTTCATCCCCGAGATCACCCATCTGCAGGCCATCGAGCGCGGCCTCAAGGTCATGGACACCACCGCGCTCAGTCTCTGCATGGACAATCGCATGCCGATCCATGTGTTCAAGATGACCGGAGACAACATCGTGCGCGTGCTGTCCGGCGAGCGCGTGGGCACCGTGGTGCACACGCCGCCCGCCGGGAGCTGACCCCGGCAAAGGGAGGACCGGTGGAGAAAGAACTGCTCGCTGACGCCAGGCATCGCATGGACAAGGCGGTGGACGCCGTCAAGACCGAGTTCAACACCGTCCGCAGTGGTCGCGCCAGCGTGGGGCTGCTCGACCGCATCCACGTCGACTACTACGGCACCTCGACGCCGCTCAAGCAGATGGCGAACATCGCCACGCCCGAGTCGCGCCTGCTGACCATCCAGCCGTTCGACAAGACGGCGATGAAGAGCATCGAGAAGGCCATCATGGAGAGCGACCTCGGGCTCAATCCGAGCAGCGACGGCAACGTGATCCGCCTGCCGATCCCCGCGCTCACCGAGGAGCGTCGCCGCGACCTGGTCAAGCTCGTCCACCGGCTGGCCGAGGACGGGCGCGTCGCGGTGCGCAACGTGCGCCGCGACTGCATGAAGGACCTCAAGGAGCTCGTCCACGAGGGCGAGGTCGGCGAGGACGCGGAGAAGCGCGCCGAGCACGAGCTCCAGAAGTACACGGACGAGCACGTGCACGAGATCGACGAGCTCCTCAAGCACAAGGAAGCCGAGATCCTCGAGGTCTGAGCCGGTCTCCGCCGGCTTCGCCTCGAGCTCCCATCGCCATGGCCTCGCTGCGTACGTGGCTGGCGGGCTGGCGCCTGCGCAGGACGGGCGGCGCCGCTGAGCCTGCGGCCGGCGGCGCGACCTGCCGCTATCTCGCCATCATCATGGACGGCAACGGGCGCTGGGCGCAGGGCAGGAGCCTGCCCGTGGCCGCAGGGCACCGGGCAGGCGCCAAGACGCTGCGCCGCGTGCTCGAGCACGCGCTCGACCTCGGCATCAAGGAAGTCACGGTCTACTCGTTCAGCACCGAGAACTGGAACCGTCCCAAGGACGAGGTCGAGGCCCTGATGCAGCTGTTCATAGAGATGATAGATTCGCAGGTGCCCGACATGCACGAGCGGGGCGCGCGCGTGCGCTTCGTCGGGCGTCGTGAGGGGGCACCCGACGAACTGGTGCGCCGCATCGAGGAGGCCGAGGCGCTGACCGCCGGGAACACCAGGATGACGCTGTACATCGCCTTCAGCTACGGCGGGCAGGCGCGAGCTGCTGGACGCCGCCGAGGGTCTGGCGGCCGAGTACGCGGCGTCGGCCCGGGGAGCGGGGGAGGGCGCGCCCGGCGAAGCGGGCGGCGCGCATCGCCCCGAGTTCACCGACGACGACCTCCGTCGCCACCTCTACGCGCCGGAGATGCACGACCCCGAGCTGCTGATCCGCACCTCGGGGGAGCTCCGCATCAGCAACTTCCTGCTCTGGCAGTGCGCGTACTCGGAGCTGTACTTCAGCGACCGCTACTGGCCCGACTTCGGGCCGGACGACCTGGACGCGGCGCTGGCCGACTACGCCGGCCGCCAGCGCCGCTTCGGCGGCCGCCGCGCGGCCGCCCCCGGCTCGCCGGGTGACGCCTCGGCCGCCGGAGACGCCGGCGGCGGTGACGCCTCGTGACGACGCGCATCATCACCGGCGTCGTGCTCGGCGTGCTCGCCGTCGTCGTCATCGTCCACGGCGGGCTCATCTTCTTCGCCGTCATGACCCTGCTGGCGCTGCTGGGCCTCAACGAGTTCTACCGGCTCACGAAGAAGTACCGGCCGCTGCCGCTCGCCGGGTTCCTCGGCGTCGGCCCTCATGTGCAGCATGGCGTGGTTCTACAGCCCGGTCGCCGTGTTCGGGGCCATCTGCGCCGGCGTGCTCTTCACGGCGCTCCTCGGCCTGCTGGCCGGCCCCAAGCCGGGCGTGACCGTCCGCATGGCCGTCACCGTGCTCGGCATGCTCTACATCGGGCTCGGCTTCAGCGCCGTGCTGCTCATGCGGCAGCTGGACGTGGGCGCGGCCGCCCTCCTCACCGTGGTGTTCGGCACCTGGGCCGGCGACACGATGGCGTACTTCACCGGCAGGTTCTTCGGCAGCACGCCCATGGCGCCGGTGCTCTCCCCCAAGAAGACCTGGGAGGGGTTCGCCGGCGGCGCCATCAGCACCGTGCTGCTCGTCGTCTTCATCGGCCTCTACACGCCGCTCGGCGCCGCCGACTCGCTCATCCTCGGCGCCGTGATCGCCGTCGCCGGCCCGCTCGGCGACCTCTTCGAGAGCCTCGTGAAGCGCGACGTGCAGATCAAGGACTCCGGCCGCGGCATCCCCGGCCACGGCGGCGTGCTCGACCGCTTCGACGCGCTCATCTTCGCGTCGGTCGCGGCCTACTTCGTGCTGACGCTGGTGCTGGGGTTCTGAGGCGCACGGAGCGAGCCGGCGCTGCGCTCGTGACCCTGGCGTCTGGCGTCCAGAGTCCGGCTCTGCGTGACGTAGAATCGCGTGCGAATTGCCCATGGGACGGGCGTCGATGCGCGAGCCAGATCGACGACGCGATGGGGACGGGAGGGCGCATGAAGGTAGTCATCCTCGCCGGGGGGCTGGGCACGCGTCTGGCCGAGGAGACCCAGGTCAAGCCCAAGCCGATGGCCGAGATCGGGGAGCACCCGATCCTCTGGCACATCATGAAGATCTACGGCGAGCAGGGCTTCACCGACTTCGTGGTCTGCCTCGGCTACAAGGGCTACGTGATCAAGGAGTACTTCGCCAACTACTTCCTGCACAACTCCGACGTGACGTTCGACCTGCGCGGCCAGGACATGGAGGTCCACCAGAACACCGTCGAGCCGTGGCGGGTGACGCTGGTGGACACCGGCGCCGAGACGCAGACCGGCGGGCGCCTCAAGCGCGTGGCGCCGTACGTCGGCGACGAGCCGTTCATGATGACCTACGGCGACGGCGTCGCCGACTCGACCTCGCCGCGCTGCTCGCCTTCCACGAGGCGCAGGGCCGGCTCGCGACGGTCACCGCCGTGCAGCCGCCGGGCCGCTTCGGCGCGCTGCGCCTCGACGACGGACGGCACGCTGCGTGCGGGACTTCGTCGAGAAGCCCGAGGGCGACGGCGGCTGGATGAACGGCGGGTTCTTCGTGCTGGAGCCCGGCGTGCTCGACTACATCGCCGGCGACGAGACGCTGTGGGAGCGCGAGCCGCTCGAGGGCCTGGCGCGCGACGGTCAGCTCGCGGCGCTACCGCCACCGCGGCTTCTGGCAGCCGATGGACACGCTGCGCGACAAGCGCACGCTCGAGGAGCTGTGGGAGAGCGGCGCGGCGCCGTGGAAGACCTGGTGATGTTCGGCGGACGTATCGCCGGCCGGCGAGTCTTCGTCACCGGCCACACCGGGTTCAAGGGCGTCGTGGCTGAGCTCGTGGCTGCGGAGCTGGGCGCCGAGGTCACCGGCTACGCTCTCGAGCCTCCGACCGAGCCGAGCCTCTTCGACGCGCTCGAGCTGGGCGGTCGCGTGCGTCACGTCGTCGCCGACGTGCGCGACGCGCGAGCGCCTGGCGGCCGAGCTGCGCGCCGCGCGGCCGGAGGTCGTGTTCCACCTGGCCGCGCAGCCGCATCGTGCGCGAGAGCTACGTCCGAGCCGCGAGAGACCTTCGAGACGAACGTCATGGGCACCGTCAACCTGCTCGAGGCGGTCCGGGCCTGCGACTCCGTCGCGGCGACGGTCGTGATCGTCACCAGCGACAAGTGCTACGGCAACCACGAGGACGGCCGCGCCGTTCGTGGAGGACGACGCCATGGGCGGCCGCGACCCGTACAGCGCCAGCAAGGGCTGCGCCGAGCTCGTCGCGGCGGCGTACTCGCGCGAGCTTCTTCGGCGACGGCGCGGCGGCTGCGTCGCCACCGCCCGCGCCGGCAACGTCATCGGCGGCGGCGACTGGGCGCCGGACCGGATCGTGCCGGACTGCGTGCGCGCGCTGACCGCGGCGACGCCCGTCGAGGTGCGCAACCCGGACGCCGTGCGGCCCTGGCAGCACGTGCTCGAGCCGCTGGCCGGCTACCTGCTTCTGCGGCGCGGCCTGCTGCGACGACGGCGCGCGCCTTCGAGGGCGCGTGGAACTTCGGCCCGGCCGCCGAGGAGGGTGCGCTGACCGTGCGCTGGGTCGTCGAGCGGTTCATCGAGGAGTGGGGCGCGGGTCAGTGGGTCGCGCCCGGAGGCCGGCGCCCGCAGCCGCACGAAGCGCACCTGCTGAGCCTGGACAGCGCCAAGGCGCGGAGCAGCTCGGCGTGGGCGCCGGTCTGGGACGCCGCCGAGGCTGTGCGCCGCACGGCGGCGTGGTACCGCGAGTACTACGAGCGACCCGGCGGCGGCGCGCGACCTCGTCGAGGACGACCTCGAGGCCTATCAGCTGCCGAGCCGGCGCGGCAGGGCCTGGCCTGGACGCAGGGCCGGCGACGGTGACGAGATGAGCGGGACGCAGCCGCGACGGAGCATCCGGCAGCGAGATCCTCGAGCTCGTCGGCGAGTTCCACGAGGAGCAGCACGCAGGCCGCGCCGTTCGACCCCGGAAGGACCCGGTGCGCTACGCCGGCCGCGTGTTCGGCGAGGAGGAGCTCGCAGCTCTCGTCGACGCCAGCCTCGACTTCTACCTGACCGCCAGCCGGTTCACCGAGGAGTTCGAGGCCGGGTTCGCCGACTACCTCGGACCTGTCGGACGCGCTCTTCGTGAACTCCGGGTCGTCGGCCAACCTCGTCGCCGTGACGGCGCTCACCTCGCCGCAGGCTGGGCGACCGGCGGCTGAGGCCCGGCGACGAGGTCCTCACCGTGGCCGCCGGCTTCCCCAGCACCGTCGCGCCGATCGTGCAGAACGGCCTGGTGCCCGTGTTCGTCGACGTGCGCTCTGGGCGACTACAACGCCGACCCGGACCAGCTGCGCGCCGCGGTCGAGCGAGCGCACGCGCGCGATCGTGCTCGCGCACACGCTGGGCGTCCCGTTCGACCTGGACGCGGTCATGCGAGCTGGTCGAGGAGCACGACCTCTGGCTCGTCGAGGACAACTGCGACGCGCTCGGGTCGCGCTATCGCGACCGGCTCACCGGGCACCTTCGGCCACCTCGCGACGTCTTCGTTCTATCCGGCGCACCACATCACCACCGGCGAGGGCGGCATGGTCGTCACCGACGACGAGGAGCTCGCCCGGATCGCCCGCTCGGTCCGCGACTGGGGCCGCGACTGCTACTGCGCCGGCGGCGAGAACAACACCTGCGGCAAGCGCTTCTCGCAGCAGTTCGGGAGCCTGCCTCACGGCTACGACCACAAGTACGTCTACAGCCATCTCGGCTACAACCTCAAGGCGACGGACATGCAGGCGGCGATCGGCTGCGCCCAGCTTCGCCGCCTCGACGAGTTCGTCGCCGCGCGCAAGCGCGAACCACGCGCGGCTTCGCGAGGCGCTCCGCCCCTACGAGGACCGGCTGGTCCTCCCCGATGCGCCGGCGCACACCGACCCGTCGTGGTTCTGCTTCGTGATCACCGTGCGCGAGGATGCCGGGTTCACGCGCAACGAGCTGACCGGGTTCCTCGAGGCCAATCGCATCGAGACGCGCAACCTCTTCAGCGGCAACCTCCTGCGGCACCCCGCGTTCGAGGACATCGAGCGCAGGGTGGTCGGCGACCTCGCGGTCACCGACGCCATCATGGAGCGCACCTTCTTCGTCGGCGTGTATCCCGGGCATCGACGAGCCGCGCATGGACTACATGGTCGACGTGTTCCGGCGCTTCATGGCGGGCGAGCGCGTGCGCTCGAGAGCGCGGACGCGAGCGCGTCCGGCTCGAGCGGGCGCTGAGGAGCGCGTGGCCGTCGTCCGCAAGATCGCCTGCGTGGTCGCGGACGTCACCGACCATGGCGAGCGCGTCTACACCGTCGAGCTCAGGCCGCCTTCGCGCGGTGCCGCGCTTCAAGCCCGGCCAGTTCCTCCACCTCGCGCTGGACGCCTACGAGCCGGGCGGCTTCTGGCCGGACTCCCGGGTGTTCTCCATCGCCAGCTCGCCGCGCGAGCGCGACCGGCTGGCGATCACCTACGCGGTCAAGGGCGCGTTCACGGCGCAGGATGGAGCGCGAGCTCGCGGTCGGGCGCGAGGTCTGGGTCAAGCTGCCCTACGGGGAGTTCGTCGTCGATGCCTCCCGCGACGCCGTCCTGTTCGCCGGCGGGACCGGTGTGACCGCGTTCACGGCCTTCCTGCAGTCGCTGGAGGCCGGACGACGGCGCCGCGGGTGCTGCTCTTCTACGGCGCCCGGACTCCGGAGCTCTTCATCTACGGCCCGCTGGCCGAGGCCTGCGCCCGCGAGGTGCCGTCGCTCGCGTGCAGCCTCGTGCCGGAGGCATCGGCGGGGGTCCTCGACGTCGCGCCGCCTGGCCGGCGATCGAGACGCTGGACGACCCGCTCTTCTACCTGAGCGGCCCGCCGCAGATGCTCACGGCGCTCACGGCGCAGCTCGCGAGCGCGGCGTCCCGCGGAGAGGATCCGCACCGATGCCTGGGAGTGAGACCCGGCCGCTTCCCGCGGCGGATCTGGAGCAGGTCCTCACGCAGACGCCCGATGTCGCGGGAGCACCTGCGGGACGCGCATCTCCTCGCGACCGGCGGCACCGGGTTCTTCGGGCGCTGGATGCTGGGGAGCTTCCTTCGCGCCAACCGTGAGTTCGGCCTTCATGCCCGCGCCACGATCCTCACCCGCGACATCCGCAGAGGGGCCGCCCAGGCGCCGGACCTGGTGAGGGACCCGGCGGTGACGGTCCTGAGGGTGACATCCACCGTCTCGCACTCGTCGAAGGGCGACTTCTCCGACGTCCTGCACATGGCAGCCGAGACCACCTATCCACCCGGAGGGGTCTCCTCGGGCGACGCCTGTCGCTCGGCCATCGCCGGCGCGACCGGCGTCCTCGACCTCTCGCGCAGATGCGGCGCCCGGCGCCTGCTGCTGACCAGTTCTGGTGCGGTCTACGGCAGGCAGCCGCCGGACTGCGCACACGTCGGCGAGGACGCGCGCCTTGCGCCGGCTACCGACGACCCCGCTTCGGGCTATGCGCAGGGCAAGCGGATAGCCGAGTTCCTGTGCGCGGACGCCGCGGCCCAGTGGGGTCTGGAGGCCAAGATCGCGCGGTGCTTCGCGTTCGTCGGGCGGTGCTCCCGATGGACGCGAACTACGCGATCGGCAACTTCATCGCCGACGCGCTGCACAAGCCGTTCATCGACGTCCAGAGCGACGGCACGGCGCGCCGTTCGTACCTGTATGCATCCGACCTCGCCGTCTGGCTGTGGAGCATCCTGATCCACGGTAAGCGGCCCGACCGTACAATGTCGGGCGCCCGATGACGTCAGCATCGGCGATCTGGCCCGCCTGGTCGCGGCGACGCTCGCACCGGACAAGACCGTGCACATCGCGAAGCCGGCCTCGCCGGACGTGCCGCCGTCGCGCTACGTGCCGGACACGTCTCGTGCTCGCGAGGAGCTAGGGCTTCGCGTGTCGGTGGACCTCGAGGACGCCATCGAGCGCACGGCGAGGTGGTACGGCTGGACGCCCAGCTGCCGCCGGCGGAGTGGCCCGGGAGAGCTAGCCGAGGGCCGACAGGACCTCGCGGATCACGCGCTCCTGCTCCTCGAGGAGAGAGCCCCACGGAGCACGGCAGGCTGAGCGCCTCTCGATTCAAACGGTCGGCCACCGCCGATCCCACCACGTCGCGCCCCTGTGCGCCGGGCTCCGATGAAGCGGCTGCCAGAGCGGTCTCGTCTGGATGCCGGCCGACTCGAGATGCCGCATGAGGCCGCGGCTCCCGGTGCGGCAGACGCCTCGTCGACCAGCATCGTGAACAGCCAGTACGTGGACTCGGCCCACGGCGCCTGAGACATGCACGTGATGCCGGGAACGTCGCGGAACGCCCGCTCGTAGGTGGCGGCGATGCGCCGCTTGGCGGCGATGTACTCGTCCAGCTGCTCCAGCTGCGCGCACCCATGGCGGCCTGGATGTTGGTCAGCCGGTAGTTGTAGCCGATCTCGTCATGGACGTATTCCACCGGATCGTCCTTGGCCTGGGTGGTGAGATAGCTTGGCGCGTCGGCCCAGTCGCTGCGTTGTCGGTGACGATCATGCCGCCGCCGCCGGTGGTGATGAGCTTGTTGCCGTTGAAGCTGAAGCAGCCGATATCGCCGAGGCGCCCGACGGGCCGCCCCTTGTAGCGTGGCCCCAGGGCTCTCGGTCGCGTCCTCGATGACGACCAGACCGTACTGCCGCGCCAGCTCCAGCAGCGGATCCATGTCCACGGGATGCCCGAGGATGTGCGACCGGCAGGATGGCGCGCACGCGGCGGCCGGTCGCCTTGTTCGCGCAGCTCGCCGTCGCGATCGCGCAGTCATCCTGACAGGAACGCTCGGACGACGCTCCGGGGTCCATCTGCCAGTAGGCCGGCTCCGCATCGATGAAGACCGGCCACGCCCCCAGTAACGGATGGCGTTGGCGGGCGCGATGAAGGTCAGCGTCGGAGACCAGGACTTCGTCGTCCGGCTGCACGCCGGCCACCAGCAGCGCCACGTGCAGCGCGGCCGTGCCGTTGACGGTAGCCACGGCATGCCGCGGCGCCGACGTCGTCGCGCCAGCGTCCGCTCGAAGCGATCCACGTACGGCCCGACCGAGGAACCCAGTCGGTGTCGAGGCACTCCTTGACGTAGTCCCACTCGTTGCCGCCCAGGTTCGGGCACGCAGAGCGGGATGAAGTCGGACCGGCGGCCGGCGTGCCGGGTTCAGACGACATAGACATCGGGACGGTAGCGGCTCGAGGTGCTCGCGGATCCACTCGATGGTCGAGCCGCAGGCCCTCTTCCAGGCTGACGCGCGGGGTCCAGCCGAGCACCGCTGCGCGAGCGGGTTGTCGGCTAGCAGGCGCTCGACCTCGCTCTCCGCCGGGCGCAGCGCGCTGGTCTCCTGCGATCGACGCGCGCCTGCCGCCCAGTCATCCGCGCGATGAGCTGCGGCCAGGTCGCCGATGCTGATCTCGCGCCCGGAGCCGAGGTTGATCGTCTGCCCGACGGCCTCGTCGACGTCGGCGGCCGCGGACGAAGCCATCGACGGTGTTGGCGACGTAGTTCAGGTCGCGCGTCGGGTGCGAGATTGCCGAGCCGGACCGTCGTCCGCCCGTGAGGCACTGCGTGATGATGGTCGGGATGACGGCGCGGGCCGACTGGCGCGGCCCGAAGGTGTTGAACGGCCGCACGGTCACCACCGGCACGCCGAAGGAGCAGTGGAACGCCTCCGCCATCTTGTCCGCGCCGATCTTGCTCGCCGAATAGGGGACTGGCCCTGCAGCGGATGCTCCTCGTCGATCGGCACGTAGCGGGCGGTCCCGTAGACCTCGCTGGTGGAGGTGTGGAGACCCGCGCGCACGCCCGGCGTCGCGCGCGGCCTGGAGGATGTTGAGCGTGCCCTCGACGTTCGTGCGACGTAGGACGCGGGCGCCAGGTAGCGAGTAGGGAATCGCGATCAGCGCGGCGAGGTGGAAGACCGTCTCGACGCCGCGCATCGCGCCTGCGCACGCTGTCGGGGTCGCGGATGTCGCCGGCCACGACCTCCATCTCGCGCCGCGCCGGCGACGCGTCCAGCCAGCCGCAGCGTGCCGAGGGCGTTGTAGTGGACGAGCGCGCGCACCGTCGCGCCCCGGCTCGACCAGCCGCTCGGTCAGGTGGCTGCCGATGAAGCCGCCGGCGCCGGTGACGAGGACGCGCCGACCGTTCCAGTTCATTCCTGAGTCTCCCGTTCTCGGCGTCGTCCTTGGCCTGGCCGTAGTCGGTGTGTCGTCCGACGTCCAGCCAGTATTCGCGATCGGGAATCCGACGACGGTCTGCCCGCGTCGAGCAGCACTGGATGAGGTCCGTCATGTTGAAACGCTCGCCCGACGGGACTATTCGCAGACGGAGGGCTGGAGAAGGTACATGCCGGCGTTGACGTACATGCTCAGTCGGCTTCTCCTCGAGGCTGCGGACGGCCGGGCCTTGCACGTGACGACGCCGAAGGGAATGTCCACCTCGTGAAGGCTGAGCGCGACGGTCAGATCCGCGTGGTTGTCGTTGTGGAACTCCAGCATCTGCCGGTAGTCCACCTGCGTGAGCACGTCGCCGTTGACCACGAGCAGCGGCTCCGCTCCTGAGGGATCAGGCCCAGCGCTCCGCCGGTCCCCAGGGGCGTCCTCGCTGACGTAGTGGATCTCCACGCCGAAGTCGTGGCCGTCGCCGAAGTGCTCGACGATCTTCTCGGGCAGGTAGTGCGTGGTGACGTTGATGTGCCGGATGCCCGCTGACGCATCTGGTCGACGATCCCTCCATCACCGGCCGGCCGCCGACAGGTAGCATCGGCTTCGGGACGTCGTCGGTGAGGGGCCGCAGCCGCGTGCCGCCCGCCGGCCATGATCACGGCGCGCATGCCCGGCGGCGGCTCCGGCACCAGGTCGCGCAGAGTGACCACTCGACGACGACCCCTTCATCGTCCACCAGCGGCAGGTGGCGCAGTCCGCGCTCCTGCATGAGGCAGCGCTGCACGACGGCATCGCAGCCGAACAGGCGCCGTCACGGCCTTGGGATTCGGCATGCTCTCCTTGATGGGGAGGAGCGCGGCCGTCGTGGCGTCGAGGGTCAGGCCTGCGAGCAGTCCGCGGCGGATGTCGCCGTTGGTGATGGTGGCGATGAGGCGCGTGTCGTCATCCACCAGCAGGGCGAGACCGATGCGTCCGCTACGGTCGATGCAGCGCATCACCGCTTCGAGCGTGTCGGTCGTGTGGACGAGCAGGTCCTCGATGGCGGGGGTCGACATGCGGCAATCCTATCTCGGCGGCAAGGGCCGCACGGGACTACCGGCGACGACGGCCTCGGCCGGCACGTCACGGACGACCACGGATCCGGCGCCGACCACCGCGCGTGCACCGACACAGACGCCTTGTTGTACGGTCGCACCGGCCCCGACGAGGGCGCCCTCGCCGATCCGCACCCCGCCGGCCACGCAGGCGCCGGAAGCCACATGGACATGGTCGCCGCCGGTGCAGTCGTGCTCGACGATGGCTCCGGAATTCACGATGACGTTGTCACCCAGCGTCGCGCATGCGTTGACGATCGCGCCGGCGAGGATCGTCACCCCGGCCCCCAGGAACGGCCGACGTCGGAAACCCATCGCCGAGCGATGTCGAGTGCTGCTCGGGAGCAGGCCGGCGTCCAGGCCTCGTTCGTAGAGCCCGCGCTGCAGCGAGCCGTCACCGACGTTGCCGACGCCGACGAAGAAATGCGTGACGCCCTGTTCTCTCAACTGAGGGAGCAACGCGTCGTCGCCGAGGACGGGCACGCCGAGGACGGAGCTCCCGGGCAGTGAGGATTCGGCATCGAGACAGCCGACGATCTTGTAGCGAGGGTCGACGGAGAGCGCCTCGATGATCCCCTGGGCGTGTCCGCCGGCTCCGAGGCCCACGATGCGAAGGACCTGGCTTCGCTCATGGCGCCTCCGAGCCTGCCGGCGAGGCCGGAGTCTGGTCGTGGAAGTGCTTCACGACCAGCGCGCCGTCGAGCGGGACATCCTTGAGGGTCGACTG
>CAVQLY010000002.1:0-29861 GCA_963713475.1 uncultured Thermoleophilia bacterium | reverse complement strand
GTGTTCCGCCGCCGCGCGACGCTCGCGTGAGCGACGACGGGCGGACGGACACCGGCGAGGAACCGCAGCCGGACGAGCAGCCGCAGCCGGACGAGCAGCCCCAGCCGGACGAGCCTCAGGGCGACGAGACCCCGCAGCCGCCGCTGGCGGCGATGGGCATCGTCGCCGGCACGGTGGTCGGCGGCGCCGTCGGCCTCATCCTGGGGCACCTCGCGATCGGCGCCGGGATCGGCTGCGCGGCCGGCCTCATCATCGGCGCCGCCGCGCAGGCGCTGCGCTCGCGCCGCCAGGAGCCGCCGCCGCGCGGCTGAACCGCCTCCGCCACAGCGCCGAAGTACTCATCACTTCGCGGCCAAACGCCGATAGCGGCCTTGATGGCGGAGGCGGGCACAAGACCTCTACGCGTACGGCAGGCTGCGGAGCTGCTCGGCGTCAGCCCGGCGACGGTACGTCGCTGGGCCGACAGCGGACGCCTGGTCAGCCGGCGCACCCGGGGCGGCGAGCGCCGCTTCCATCTCGACGACCTCGACTCGCGTCCGGCGCCGGGGGCGGCGGCGCTGTCCCAGGGCGACGCGGAGCGCCGCTACCAGCTGCTGCTGGACACGAGCGTCGAGCTGGCGTCCTCACTCGGTCTCGACGAGGTGCTGCAGTCGGCCGCCCGCCGTCTCGGCTCCGCGCTCGACATCCCCGACTGCGACTTCTTCCGGCTCGAGGGCGACGACAGGCTTGTCTGTGTGGCGTCGAGCACGAACGGCCGCTTCGACGACGCCTGGACCGGCCGCGAGTTCTCCGTGCAGGAGTGGCCCTCCGCGCGCCTGGCGATCGAGGAGCGCCATGCGGTCGCCTTCGACAGCCTCGCCGACCCGCGACTGAACGAGGCCGAACGCGACTCCGCGCTCGCCTACGGCCAGCACAGCTTCATCGTCCTGCCGCTCATCGCCCACGACAACGTGATCGGCACGATCGAGTTGCTCGACCATGTGGAGCGCCGGTTCACGGACGAGGAGATCGGCGTCGCCGAAGCCGTCGCCCAGCTCGTCGCTCTCGCCATCGAGCGGGCGCAGCTGCACGACGAGGTCAAGCGGCTGCACCTCGCCAACCTGCGCGCCCTGAGCTCGGCGCTCAGCGCCAAGGACTACTACACGCTCGGCCATGCCAGTCGCGTCGCCGGCTACGCCGCGCTGCTGGGACGCGAGCTCGGGTGGGGCGACGAGCGCCTGACCGAGCTGCAGAACGCCGCCTTCCTCCACGACATCGGCAAGATCGGCGTGTCGGACCGCGTGCTGCTCAAGGCCGGGCCGCTGACCTCGGAGGAGTGGGAGCTCGTGCGTCAGCATCCCGGCATCAGCGCCGAGATAGCGCGTCCGCTCTTCCCCGACGAGCTCGTCGCCGGGGTGCGACATCACCACGAGCACTTCGGCGGCGGCGGGTACCCCGACGGCCTCGCGGGCGAGGACATCCCCGAGGCCGCGCGCCTGCTCTGCGTGGTGGACTGCTACGACGCGATGTCCAGCGAGCGCCCGTACCGGCGCGCGCTCAGCTACCGCCAGTGCCTGGCGGAGCTGCGCCGGCTCGCCGGCTCGCAGTTCGACCCGGACATGGTCGCGGCGTTCCTCAAAGCGCTGCGCCGCCTGCGCCGGCGGCGCGCGGAGGTGGACCGGCTCGCCGCGCAGGCCGCGGCCCGGATCGACCCCGCGGCCCACGTCCTTCTCCGCACACGCGGCGACGAGGCGCGTCCCGAGTACGCGGCCATGGTGACGGCACTGCGCGACTTCCGCGACGAGAACCCGCCGGTACGCTTCATCACGAGCTTCGCGACGACCGAGGAAGGCTGCATCTCCGTGCTCGACACGGGCGAGGACGAGAGCGAGGTCTCGCACGTCGGCGACCGGTGGCTGGCGCAGGACGTGCTCGCCGCCGTGCTCGCCGGCGGCAAGAGCAGCGCCAACGTGCTCAACGCCGACGACTTCGGCGTCTGGGTGACCGGCACGGCGCCGCTCTGCGCCGGCGACGGGACCGTGCTCGGAGCGGTCACCGTCGACGTCCCGGCGCTGGAATGGGCTCCCTCCCTCCAGAGCGACCAGTCCCACACCCTCGCGGCCATCCTCAGGTCGGCGACCATCCGTTTCAGCAGAGCCGAGGTCGAAGCCATCACCGACAGCCTCACCGGCCTCTACAACCACCGCTACCTGCACGAGCGGCTCGAAGAGGAGCTCGATCGTGCCCGCCGCTACAACGACGTGGTCAGCCTGCTCTTCATCGACTGCGACGAGTTCAAGCAGTTCAACGACGCGTACGGGCACAAGCTCGGCGACGCGGCCCTGGCGCGCATCGCACGCATCCTGGAGTCGTGCAGCCGGCGCGTCGACCTCGCGGCCCGCTACGGCGGCGAGGAGTTCGTGCTCGTGCTGGTGGGCACCGACCGCGCCGGCGCGCGGACCGTCGCGGAGCGCATCCGCAGCGAGGTCAAGACCACCGGCCTCGCGGGCGGGCAACCCTTGACCGTCAGTATCGGCATCGCCTCCTATCCCGACGATGCCGGGAGAAGGGATGAACTGCTCGACAAGGCCGACTGGGCGATGTACGCGGCCAAGCGGGGAGGCCGCGACCAGGTGTTGTCCTTCCGCGACGAGCTGGTCGCCCGGGACTGGGCGTCGCGGAGCGGCGGCCGCGCCCACGCAGGATCTCGCGGCGGCCGCTGACGCTCCCGCCCGGGGCCGTTCCGCCGCACGGCGGGGTACCATGTGAGTCCATGAGCGACGCAGGCGACGACGAAGAGCTCGAGCGCTACCTGGCCGAGGTGATGGTCGGCCCCCTCGAGCCCGCGGAGATCCGGCTCCAGGACTACGACCCGGCGTGGCCGGAGCGCTTTCGCCGGGAAGCCGCCGGCATCCACGAGGCGCTCCGCGGCCGCGAGCGGCGCATCGAGCACATCGGATCGACCTCCGTCCCCGGACTGGTCGCGAAGCCTATCGTCGACATCCTGCTGGTGGTCGACGAACCCGACGACGAAGCCTCCTACCTTCCGGCGCTCGAGGCGGCCGGCTACGAGCTGCGGGTCCGCGAGCCGGACTTCGACCGGCACCGCATGCTGCGCACGCCGGAGAAGGACGTGCACGTCCACGTGTTCCCGCCGGAGTCCCGGGAGATCGAGCGCTACCTGCTGTTCCGCGACCGCCTGCGCACCGACGCCGGCGAGCGCGAGCTGTACGCGGCGGAGAAGCGGCGCCTGGCGGCGCGGCGCTGGCCCACGATGCAGCACTACGCCGAGGCCAAGACCGCGGTGGTGGAGGCGATCATCGCGAGGGCAGCGGCCGCGCGAGCGGGGGCCGACGCGGCCGGCTGACCCGTTCGCGTCCCGGCCGCGCCGGAATCGGAAACCGACGCCCCGGCATGACGCCGGAGAGGGCGGGCGGTTGGACTGACCGTGGGGGGAACCCGCCCGCCCCGTCCGGCGTCACGCCGGGGCCTTGCGATGCGGCCGGCCGGGCGGGGGAGTCCGGCCGGCCGCGGCTTCATGCCGGCGTCGCGCTCATGCCGGCAGCAACACGCTGAAGGTCGAGCCCTCGCCCTCGACGCTGGCCGCTTCCAGGCGACCACCGGCGCGCTCCACGAGGCGCTTCACGATCGAGAGCCCGAGGCCGTTGCCCTCGAGCTCGCGCGTCTCGGCGCGCTTCTCGCGGAAGAACTCGTCCCACAGCCGCGCCAGGTTCTCCTCCCGGATGCCGATGCCGGTGTCGGCGACGTCGAGCCGCAGCCAGCCGTCCGCGACGGCGCCGCGGATCGTCACCGTGCCGCCGTCGCGGTTGTACTTGACCGCGTTGCCGACGAGGTTGCTGAGCACCAGCTGCAGGTCATCGGGGCGGATGAGCGCCGGCGGCAGGTCCTCGGCAAGGTCGGTGATCACCTTGACGCCGCGCTGCGCCCCGCGCTCGCGGGCGAGCTCCGCGACCTCGTCCAGGACGGGGGCGACCGGGACGAGCTCGGCCTCCTCGGCCTCCGGCGCCTGCTCGCTGCGCGCCAGCGTCAGCAGGTCGCGGATCAGCTCCACGAGGTTGTCGATGCGGTGGTCGGCGCGGGCGATCATCGGCAGGTACGGATCGAGGTCCTCGCCGAGGCTCTTGTCGGTCACGACCTCGAGCAGGCCCTTGATGGAGCCCAGCGGGCTCTTGAGCTCGTGCACCATCGTGCGGATGAACTTCTGCTTCTCCATGGCCAGACGTCGCACCTCGCTGATGTCGCTCAGCGTGAGGATGCGGCCGCGGGCCTCGCCGTCATCGTCGCGGAACGTGACGATGCTCGTCATCCACGCCTGCTCGCCGATCTCGAGCTGGCGCACGGTGCGGTCCTTGGCCGGCGCCGCCAGCTGCTCGCCCAGCGTCGCCAGGGCGCCGCCTCCGAGCACTTCCTGCGCCGGCCGCATGAGCGCCTCGTCCTCGCCCAGCTCCAGCAGCTCGAGCATCGGCGGGTTCGCGAGCACCACGTCGCCGTCCCTGTTGACCACGAGGACGGCGTCGCGCAGCGAGCTCACCAGGGAGTGCGTCTGCGTCTTCTCCTCGGCCAGGGCGAGAAGGCTCGCCTCGTGCTCGGCGCGCAGACGCTCCGCCTCCGTGCGCGCCTTCTTGTGGCGCAGGAGCGTCTCGACCACGCCCTCGAGGTCGTCGGGGCTGAAAGGCTTGGGCAGGAAGAAGTCCACGCCCTGCCGCGTCGCGGCGATCGCCGTGTCGATGTTGGCGTACGCCGTGATCATGCAGACCATGGCCTCGCAGCCGCGCTGCTTCATGGTCTGCAGCAGGCTGAGGCCGTCGGTGTCGGGCAGGCGGTAGTCGAGCAGGGCGACGTCGTAGTCGCGCTCGTCCAGGGCCGCCAGTGCGGCGGCGCCGTCGGCGGCCTCCCCCACGTCGTAGCCCTCCATCTCGAGGATCGTGCGGATGCCGCTGCGCACGCCGTACTCGTCGTCGACGATGAGGATGCTGCCCTCGGCCATGGTGGTCTCCTCTCCCCTGCCTCGCGTCAGACCGCGGCCGGCTCGCCGGCCGGGGTCGTCGCGGCGAGCTCCTCGATCACGGCGAGCACCTGCTTCCCGGTCACCGGCTTGTCCAGGAACCGGGCGAGCCGGGACCACTCGCGCAGCCCGCCGGCCTCGCCGTCGAAGCGCGTGCCGGTCTCGGCGGCCACGCCGCTCAGCATGACGAGCGGGATGTGGCTCAGCCGCTCGTCCTTCCCGATCCGGTAGCCCAGGCGGAACCCGTCGTCCACGTGCTCCATCATCAGGTCGAGGAAGATGATCGCCGGCGTCTCCCTCTCGAGCAGCGCCATCGCCGCGTCGGGGGACTCGACGGTCAGCACGCGGTAGCCGCGCGCCTCGAGGTAGAGCTGCTTGCTCTCCAGGAAGTCCCGGTCGTCGTCGACGAAGAGGACGGTGGTCTGCGTGGTCATGGCGTAGCTCCCTTGTCGTCGATCAGCGCGGCCTGCCCGCCGGCGTGGGTGCTGGGGAGCTCCACGTGGAAGGTCGTGCCGCGATCGGTCTCCGTGTCGAACCAGATCGTGCCGTTGTGCATCTTGATGATGCCGTAGCTGATGGGCAGGCCGAGTCCCGTGCCCTTGCCGATGCTCTTGGTGGTGAAGAAGGGCTGGAAGACCTTGTCGCGGGCGCTCTGGGGGATGCCGGCGCCCTCGTCGCTCACGGCCAGGTGGATGCGGCCGCCGCCCTCGACCTCGTGGGCGCTCACGCGCACGGTGCCGTCCCGGCCCTCCATCGCCTCGACCCCGTTCTTGACCAGGTTCACGAGCACCTGGGTCATCTGGTCGCGGTCGAGGTCGGCGCGCAGGCCGGGCTCCACGTCGACGACCAGGTCGACGACGTGGCCGCTGGGGTCCACGGTCGCCGCCGCGGAATCGACCGCCATCTGCACGACGTCCTGCACATCGACGGCCTCGACGTGCACGCGACTCTGACGGGCGAAGTCGAGCAGATTGCCGACGATCTTCTTGCAGCGCTCGCTCTCCTCGGCCACGAGCTTGAGGTCGTGGTCCAGGTCGTCGCGGTCCTTGAGCTTCTTCCCGAGGATGTGGGTGTAGAGGAGGATCGTGCTGAGCGGGTTGTTGAGCTCGTGCGCGACCCCGGCCGCCATCTGGCCCATGCTGGCCAGCTTCTCGGTGTTGATGATGTGACGGTGGACGTCACGCATCTCGCTCCACGGTACGTTGAGCTCGATGCAGACGCGCTCGGCCTGGTCGATCATGAACGGCAGGCACATGGCGTCCTCGGCCATGCCGGAGTAGACGGCGACGGCCTTGGCGCGGCAGGTCGTGTAGCCGCAGGCGCCGCAGTTCAGCTCGTCCTCGGGGAAGAACTTGTTGGTCCGCCCGAGGATCTCGCGGATCTCGTCCTCCGTCGGTTCGGGCAGGCGCTGGTCGTCGGGCGTGTAGGTGCGGCTGAGGACGAGGCCCGGGAAGTCGCTCGGGGGGCGGACCGTCGTCGCCGGCGTCAGCGCCTCCTGGCGGCGGCACTCGGCGACGTACTCGCCGACGCGGCGCTTGCGCAGGAGGCCGGGCTCGGAGGAGCTGATGCCCGGCCCGCAGTAGCAGCCGCGGCACATGAGGGCCTCCACGAGCAGGGTCTGGCCCGTGTCGGCCTCGCTGAGGCTGTCCAGCACCTCGACGGTCTCGTCGTGGCCACTGACCACGAGGACGTCCGGGTCGAGCATGCCGCGGTCCATGCCGGCGGCGTCGAGCAGCCCGCCGGGCAGCGGGAACACCCGCGCGCGTCCGGCGGCCGGCTCGTCCCACTCTGCCTCCGCGGCCTTGGCGGGATCCACGCCCTTCGCCGCCAGCAGGCGGTGCGCCTCCTGCAGCGTGAGCACCTCGTCGATCACGTCCGGCAGCTGCGGATCGCGCGCTTCCGCCTTCTTGGCGACGCAGGGGCCGACGAACACGCAGCGCACCTGGTCGCCGTAGAGCTCCTTGATGGCCAGCGCGGTGGCGATCATCGGGGAGACGATCGGCACGAGGCGGTCCACCATCTCGGGGTGGTACTTGCGCACGTACTCGGCCACGGCAGGGCAGGCGGTCGCGATGTGCACGCCCGTCGGGTTCTCCTCGAGGTACTCCGCGTAGGCGCGGCTCACCAGGTCGGCGCCCTGCGCGACCTCCACGACGAAGTCGAACCCGGCCGCCTTGAAGGCGCCGACGAGCTGCCCGGCGGGCACGTTGAAGCCCGCCGGGAACGACGGCGCCAGCAGCGCGGCCACGGGGGCGTCCTCCTCGAGCAGCCAGGACGCCCGCTCCAGCCCGCTCAGGTACGCCTTCGCGTTCTGGGAGCAGACCAGGGTGCAGTTGCCGCAGGCGATGCAGCGCTCGTCGACCACGAACGCCTGACCGTCCTCGATGCGGATCGCCTCCGCCGGGCAGTCGCGCACGCAGGTGTAGCACCTGCGGCAGTTCTGCTTGATCGTCGTGATGATCTTGCCGCTCATAGGAGCTCCAGTCAGACCGCCGCGACCTTGTCGGGCCTGCGGTCGGTGTAGGTGCGGTGCAGCAGGCGGTGGGAGACCTCGCCCAGCGGACGGCCGAGGAGCTCCTCGTAGAGCGCCTGCACGTCGGCGTTCTCGTGAGAGCGCCGGGTGCGGGAGCGCCTGTCCACTTCGTAGAGGCGCTCCAGCCGCTCCCTGACGACTTCCGCGTCGGTGTCGTACGGCTGCCCGCCGCCGCCGATGCAGCCGCCGGGGCAGCTCATGACCTCGACGAAGTGCATGCCGGCCTCGGGAGCCAGGAGACCGTCCACGGACTCCTTGACCCGCCCGAGGCCGTTGACCACCGCCAGGTTCAACTGCACGTCGCCGGCGGTGACGGTGAAGCGGCGCACGCCTTCGGCGCCGCGGGCCTCGGCGACCTTGGGGCCGCCCTCGAGCTCCTGGCCGGCGACCAGCATGTACGCCGTGCGGACGGCCGCCTCCATGACGCCGCCGCTGCCGGCGAAGAGCCGGCCGGCGCCCGTCGCCTCGGCGAACGGCGCGTCCAGCGGCGTCTGCTCGCTGAACTTGCCGAAGTCGACGCCGAAGCGGCCCCAGAGGTGCTCCAGCTCGCGCGTCGTGAGCACGTAGTCCACGTCGCTGAGGTCCTGCGCCTCGAACTTCTTCGCGGTGCACGGCATGAGAGAGACGACCACCAGGCGCTTGCCCGCGAGATCGGCGTGCTGCGGGTAGATCTCGCGGATCAGCGCGCCGGCCATCTGCTGCGGGCTCTTGCACGTGCTCAGATGCGGGATCAGATCGGGACGGTGCGTCTCCACGAAGTTCACCCAGGCCGGGGAGCAGCTGGTGAACATCGGAAGCACGCCGCCGTTCTGGATGCGGCCCAGCAGCTCGGAGCCCTCTTCCATGATCGTGAGATCGGCGGCGAAGCTCGTGTCGAACACGGCGTCGAAGCCGACGTGCTTGAGCGCCGCCGCCAGCCGCTCGAGCATCACGCGGACGCCCTCGCTCTTGCTGTGCCCCTGGAGCAGGGTCGCCGGCACGGCCGGCGCGACCTGCGCGACCACGACCGCGTCGGGGTCGGCCAGCGCCTGGACGACGTCGTCCACCTGGTCGCGCTCGACGATGGCGCCCGTCGGGCACACGCGGGCGCACTGCCCGCAGTACACGCACTCGCTCACGTTGAGGCCGACGGCGAAGCCGGGCGCGACCTTGGTCTTGAACCCGCGCCCGGTGAAGTCGATCGCGCCCACGCCCTGCACGTCGTGGCAGACGGTGACGCAACGACCGCACAGCACGCACTTGTTGGGGTCGCGCCAGAGCGCCGGGGAGCTGATGTCCACCGGGTGCTGCTTGGCGGCGCCGACGTAGCGGCGCTGGCGGGCGCCGACGTCCGCGGCCAGCGTCGCCAGCTCGCAGTCGCCGCCGCGTACGCAGCTGAGGCAGTCCTGCGGATGGCTCGCGATGAGCAGCTCCATGATGGCGCGCCGCGCCTTGAGCACCCGCGGCGTGTGCGTGTGGACGGCCATGCCGTCGGTCACTTCGAGGGTGCAGCTGGTGAGCAGCCGCGGGGCGCCCTCGACCTCGACCACGCAGAGGCGGCAGGAGGCCGCCGGGCTGGGGGCCCAGTCGAGGGAGCAGAGGTGCGGGATGTCGACGCCGGCGCGTTTCGCCGCCTTGAGGACGGTCTCGCCGCGCGTCGCCTCGATCTCTTTGCCGTTGATGGTGAGCTTCATGGTCGTTCCTCTCACGCCACGGCCAGGACGGCCTGCTTGGGGCAGGAGTCGGCGCAGGCGCCGCAGCCGGTGCAGCGGTCGACGATGATGGAGTGGGCGAACTTGCGCTTGCCGAGGATCGCGCCGCTCGGGCAGTTCTTGGCGCACAGGGCGCAGCCGGTGCAGAGCTCGGGGTCGATGTCGAACACGCGGAGCCCCGTGCAGGCGCCGGCCGGGCAGGCGCTCTCCATGACGTGCGCCTCGTACTCGTCGCGGAAGAAGCGCAGCGTGCTGAGCACCGGGTTCGCCGCGGACTGGCCGAGGCCGCACAGCGAGGTCTCCTTCACGGTCTCGGCGAGCTCCTCCAGGTGGAGGATGCCGCGGAACCGCTCGAGCCGGCGCAGGTCGTCGCCGACCGGCCGCTCGGTGAGCTCGCTGAGGATCTCGTGCATGCGCGTCGTGCCCTCGCGGCACGGCGTGCACTTGCCGCAGCTCTCATTGCGGATGAACTCCATGAAGAACTTGGCGACGTCGACCATGCAGGAGCGCTCGTCCATGACGACCATGCCGCCGCTGCCCATCATCGCGCCGAGCTCCTGGAGCGTGCCGTAGTCCGTGGCCACGTCGAGGTACTCGTCGGGGATGCAGCCGCCGCTCGGGCCGCCGATCTGCACGGCCTTGATGCGGTGACCGGCCGGAGCGCCTCCGCCGATGTCGTACACGACCTCGCGCAGCGGGATGCCCACCGGGACCTCGACGAGGCCGGTGTTCTGCACGCGGCCGGAGAGCGCGAAGACCTTGGTGCCGGCCGCGTCGCCGTAGCCGAGACCGCTGAACCAGTCGGCGCCGTTGGCGAGGACCGCCGGCACGTTGGCCAGCGTCTCGACGTTGTTCAGCACCGTCGGGCAGCCGTGGAGGCCGGAGACCGCGGGATAGGGCGGGCGGGGACGAGGCATGCCGCGCCCGCCCTCGATGCTCGCCAGGATCGCCGTCTCCTCGCCGCAGACGAAGGCGCCGGCGCCCATCTTGATGGTGATGTCGAAGTCGGTGAGCGTGCCGAGGATGTCGCGCCCGAGCAGGCCCGCGGCGCGGCACTGACGGATCGCCTCGCCGAGGCGCTCGATCGCCAGCGGGTACTCGGCGCGGCAGTACACGTAGCCCTTGGTCGCGCCGATCGCGTAAGCGGCGATCAGCATGCCCTCGACGACCCGGAACGGGTCGCTCTCGAGCACGGCGCGGTCCATGAACGCGCCCGGGTCGCCCTCGTCGGCGTTGCAGATGAGGTACTTCTGGCTGCGCGCCTGGTCCAGGGCGACCTTCCACTTGCGGCCGGTCGGGAAGCCGGCGCCGCCGCGGCCGCGCAGGCCGGAGGCGATGACCTCGTCGCAGACCTCGGCCGGGGTCATCGTCGCCAGCGCCCGTGCGGCGGCCTTGAAGCCGCCGGCGGCCAGCGCCGCGTCCAGGCTGGCCGGATCGATGACGCCGCAGTTCGCGAGCACGACCTTGGTCTGGCGCGCGAAGAACGGCGTCTCGCCGATCGGCCTGACGCCGCGGTACAGGTCGTCCGGGTCGTCGTAGCGGCCGAGCAGGAAGCGGTTGTGCAGCTCCCCCTCGCCGAAGACGGCCTGGAGGAACTCGTCCACCGTGTCGGGACCGAGGTCGCAGTAGCTGAGGCGCACACCGTCGGCGGTGACCAGGTCGACGAAGACCTCACGCTGGCAGAAGCCGACGCAGCCGGTCTCGACGATCGGCACGCGCAGGCCGCGCCGCTCGAAGTAGGCGTTCATCTTCTCGATGACGGTGAGCGCGCCGTTGGCGCGCCCGCAGGTGCCGGCGCCCACGTAGAGGAGCATCCCGTCGCCGCCGCGGCGGGCGCGCTCGAGGCGCGCCGTCCGCAGCTCGCGGCAGGCGTCGTCGTCGTGGCAGATGGGACCGTGGTCGACGCAGGCGATCACGTCGGTGCACGGGGTGGCCGCGGCGTGCGTGCAGCGCGTGCAGCACGGGGTCATGAGCTCGCTGTGGTTCATGCTCGTCTCGATTCCTCTGTGGTCCATGGCTCTGGTCGCGCAGCGCGTCTCTCGGGCCGTCCCCCGACCGTCAGGCCGCCGCTTCGTCGTCTTCTGCCGCTTCCGCCGCCGCTCGGGCGTCCACCGCGTCCAGGAGAGCGTCCAGCTTCTCCGTCGTGAGGTGACCGTAGAACTCGCCGTCCAGCTTGATCACCGGGGCGATCGAGCAGGCGCCCAGACAAGCGACGCTGATGACGGTGTAGCGACCGTCGGCGGAGTTGCCGTCGTCGCGCAGCTTCAGCCGCCGCTTCAGGTGCTGGGCGAGCGCGAGGCTCTGCTTGACGTGGCACGCCGTGCCGCGGCAGAGCTCGACCACGTGCTCGCCCAGCGGGGCGAAGCGGAACTGGTTGTAGAACGTGGCGACGCCGTAGATGCGGCTGACCGGCGTCTCCAGAGCCTCGGCCACCAGGACCATCGCGTCGGGGGAGATGAACCCCTCCGCCACCTGGATCTCCTGCAGCAGCGGGATCATCTGCTCGCGCGTGAGCTGTTCCTTGCGCCCGGCGATGATGGCTTCGGCGGTGGTCACGGGGTCACGCGCCCTTCGCGACGTCGGCCTCGTCCGCGGCCGCCAGCAGCTCGGCGATCGCCGCGGCCAGATCGGCCAGCTTGACCGGCTTCTCGAAGAACTTGGCGGCCGGCCACTCGCGGTACATCATCGGCTCGAAGATGTGCGTCTTGGTCTCGAGCTCCTTGGTGAAGCCGCTCATGATGATGACCGGGATGCGCTCGGTCTCGGGCTCGTCGCGCAGCTTGTAGGCCACGTTGAAGCCGTCGGTGTCGTAATCCATCATGATGTCGAGCACCACGAGGTCGGGGCGCCGCTCGGCGAGCCGCTCGCGCGCCTCGATGCCGCTGTTCGCGGTGTCGACGTCGTAGTCGCGTGCCTCCAGGAATGCCTTGACGCTGGCGACCAGGTCGCGGTCGTCGTCCACCAGCAGGATGCGCTTGGCCTTCATGACTCGTTCCTCCTCTGTTCCGCTGCGTACTCGGCCTCCGCCGGTACGAGCCGTTTAGTTACCGTCTTCACAGTGAAATCGTTCACAGTAGCTTCGAAAAAAACACGGCCCTTCATCTTCTCGGGGTCCCGGATCATGCCGTCATCCCCTGCGCCGGCTCTCCCGGCTCGAGCGACGACACCCGCGTCCCGGCCGCGTCGGTGTGCGCCAGGAACGAGAGCATCTCGAGCTTGGACGAGATGTCGGTCTCCTCCACGTAGCAGCCGGCGGGGACGCTGACCCGCTTGGGCACGAAGTTCAGGATCGCGTGGACGCCGGCTCCACACACGCGGTCGACCAGCGTCTGCAGCCCTTCGGGCCGGGACGTGAGGATCGCCATGCGGACGTCGAACTCGCGCAGGACCGTCTCCAGGTGGTCGACGTGGTAGCAGCGGCGGCCGGCGAACACGCGGCCCACCTTCTCGCTGTCCACGTCGAACGCGACGGCGATGTGGAAGCCGCGCTCCTCGAAACCGCGATAGGAGAGAAGCGCGCGGCCGAGGTCGCCGACGCCGAAGAGAGCCACGGACTGCGACTCGTCGGTGCCCATGATGCGGCTGATCGTGCGGCTCATCTGGTAGACGTTGTAGCCGCGAGAGATGTTGCCGAAGGTGCCGAAGCTGGCGAGGTCGCGGCGAAGCTGGGCCGGTGTGACGCCGACCAACTCGGCGAGCTCGTGAGAGTGGATGTTCTCGACCCCTTCGCGGTCGAGCTCCTCGAGCACCTTGCGGTAGACGCTGAGCCGCTCGACGGTCTGCAGAGAGACCCGCTTGGCGGGCCGCTTCTGCGGCGTCGTGGCGTCAGTGCCGGTCTGTTCGTCAGTGCTCAAGGATCCTCCCACGGTTCCTACAGCTGTGATTCTATTCACAGTAGCCTGTGCGTGTCAAGTCCCTGGCGGCGGTCACTCCGTCTGCAGCAGGCGCTGCAGGCCATCGAGGATGAGGTCGAGGCCGAAGTCGAAGATCGCATCGTCGTCGACGGGCTCGGAAGCGTAGGCCGTTGCGACGAGCACCAGGGACGGGAACGCGCCCTGCGTGGCCTCGAGGACCTCCCGGGCCGGCGCGGCGTCATCGTCCCCATCGCCGAGAGACATGTTCGAGCGCTGCCTCTCGTAGCCGTAGATGTAGCTGTCCAGCGCCACGAACGCGTTGCCGGCGGCTCTCGGCGAAAACCCCGCCCGGAGTAGCGTGCCGAGGACCCGGTCCGCGTAAGACAGACTCCCGGGACCGCTCCGCTCCCGGGAGTCGATGAGGCCGGCGGCCCACCGGTGCCGCGCGAAGACCGCCCGCGCGGAGACGGCCCGCCGCCGCATCGCCTCCTTCCAGTCGACGCCCTCTCCGGGCAGGTCGATCTGGCTCACGACCTGCTCGACCATGCCGTCGAGCACGTCGTCCTTTCCGGACACGTGGTTGTAGAGCGACGCGGCCTCGACGCCGAGCCTCCGGCCGAGCCCGCGCATGGTGAGTGCCCCAAGGCCCTGCTCGTCGGCGAGCTCCATCGCCGCGCGGATCACCCTCTCCCGGTCGAGCGTGTCCCGCGGCCCGCCTTCTCCTGCTGCCCGAACGATCGCGCACCTCCCCGGACGCCCTGCCGCGCGGTCCGATCCGCCGCGCTGTTGACATACTAACATCGTTAGTCTACGCTCGCCAAGTCATGAACTAACAGTGTTAGTATCGAGAGGAGTACGAATGGCTACCGTGGCCACCGACAAGAGAGCGCGGTTCTCCCTGCTGTGGGTCTTCGTGATGCTGAACATGGTCTACGCCGACATCCTGACCTTCATGATGGCGGGGACTCTGAAGGACATCCTGGCGGGACACGTCGGCCAGATCGAGTTCACTCCCAACTTCCTGCTTCTCGCGGCGGTGATGACCGAGGTCCCGATCGCCATGGTGGTGCTCTCCCTGGTGCTGCCGCACCGCGCGGCGCGCTGGGCCAACATCGGCGCGGCCGTGTTCACGATCGCCTACATCTGGGGCATGGGTTCAGCCACTCCCCACTATGTCTTCATCGCCGGCATCGAGACGCTCGCCTGCATCGTCATCGCGTGGCAGGCGTGGACGTGGCGTGTGCCCGCCGCGAGCGTGCGGGCCGAGGCGGTGCTGGCGGAGTAGGCGAGCGCGGCTAGAGGCCGCGACGGAGCGGACGCGCTAGCGGCCGAGGGCCGCGGCCAGCGCGGCGATGGAGGCGGGCGGCGTGCCGCAGCACCCGCCGACGATCCCCGCGCCGAGCGCCGGATACGTCGCCACCACGGTGGCGAAGTGCTCCGGCGTCTCCGCGTAGACGGTCTCGCCGGCCTCCAGGCGTGGCTGGCCGGCGTTCGGCTGCGCGTAGGTCACGCCGCCGGCGAGCTCGGCCATGATGGGCACCAGGTCGGCCATCGGCTCGCAGGTGATCTCGCAGTTGCAGCCGACGAGGTCGGCGCCGGCGTCCTTGAGCGCCTTGACGGCGGCCTCGGGGCTCACGCCCATCATGGTGCGGAAGCCCTTGGCGGCCGGCTTGAACGTCATGCTGGCCAGCACCGGCCGTCCTCCGGCTTCCGCGACGGCCGCCTCGACGGCGATCGTCGCCTCGGTGAGGTCGAACATGGTCTCGATGTTGAGGAGGTCCACCCCGCCGGCCACGAGGGCGCGCACCTGCTCGGCGAAGGTGGCGCGGAGCGCGTCGGGCTCCGCGGTGCCCATCGGCGCGACCATCGCGCCGCACGGACCGATATCACCGGCGACCCAGCGCCCGGGGAACTCGCGGTCGCGGACACCGGTGGCGAGGCGCGCGCCGGCCTCGTTCAGTTCCACGGCGCGCGCCGAGAGCCCGTGAGCCTCGAGGCGCATCGCGGTGCCGCCGAAGGTGTTGGTGTTCACCAGATCCGAGCCGGCGGCATAGAAGCTGCGGTGGATGTCCTCCACCTCGGCCGGGTGCGAGACGTTCCACTCCTCCGGGCACTCGCCGGCGGTGAAGCCCCGCTCCATGAGCGCGCGGCCCATGCCTCCGTCGAGGAGCAGCGGGCGCTCGGCGATGAGGGCGAAGAGGTCCATGGCCGGGAGTGTAGCAGACACGCGGCGTCAGCCGCCGCGCGCCGCCACCTCACGGGTCAGGCGCTCCGCCTCGCGGCGCGGCATGCCGAGGCACACGTGGAGCGCGGCGGCGGCGTCCCGCCGCGAGAGGCCGCGCGCCAGCAGGGCGCTGGCGGCCGCATCCGAGTCCGGCCGCGCGATCTCCGCGCCGATCGGCCTCCCCAGGTCGATCACCAGCGTGATCTCGCCGCGCACCGAGGCCCTGGGACCGGCGTCGGGGCCGGGGACGGGGTAGCGCTCGCTCAGCTCCCACAGCGTCCCGCGCACCACCTCTTCGTGGACCTTGGTGAGCTCGCGACAGACCGCCGCGCGTGCGTCCGGCAGGTGCGCCGCGAGCACGGCGAGGCTGCGCGCCAGCCGCTGGCCGGTGTCGAAGGCGACCAGGATCCCGCCCGTGCGCTGCCAAGCCGCGAGTGAAGACTCCAGCTCCCGCGCGCGCCGCGGCAGGTAGCCGACGAAGCGGAAGCCCTCCCCGGAGATCCCCGCCGCCACCAGCGCGGTGAGCACGGCGGACGGACCGGGCAGCACGGTCATGTCGAGCCCTTCGCTCACGACCTTCTGCACGAGCAGCATGCCGGGATCCTGCACCCCGGGCATCCCCGCGTCGGTGACCAGGGCCACGGTGGACCCGTCGCGCAGGAGCCGCAGCACCTCGTCGGTCTTCTGCAGTTCGTTGTGCTGGAAGAAGCTGGTCAGATGCGAGTGGATGCCGAAGTGGCTGAGGAGCTTGCGCGTGCGGCGCGTGTCCTCGGCCGCCACGAGCTCGGCCTCGCGCAGCGCATCCAGGACGCGGGGCGTGACGTCCCCGAGATTGCCGATCGGTGTGGCGCACACGTACAGCACGGTCACCCCTCCTTCAGAAAGCGCTCGATGAACAGGACGTCGACGTCCACGCCGCGCACGCGCGCGTGACGCCGGGCCGCGCCGACCACCGAGAACCCCAGGGCCAGGTGATAGGCGAGCGAGTCGAGATTGTCGGCGCGCAGGTCGGTGAAGAGCTTGTCGTAGCCGAGGGCGAGCGCGGCGGCGAAGCTGCTCCGCGCGAGCGCCGCCCCCACTCCCTGCCGGCGGTGGGCGGCGTCCACGTAGGTCCCGATCGTCGCGACGTGGTCGAACTCGGTCGTGACGAAGGTGTTCCACGGGATCACCGTCTGGAAGCCGACGATGCCGGCGCCGGGCGCCTCGGCGACGTGGAGGAACGAGCGCGCCGGCAGGCTCTCGATGTAGGCGCGCTCCTCGTCCACCGTGAACGGCGTGTCGAGGAGCGTGGGGCTGCCGGCGGCGATGACGCCGTTGAGCACGGCGGCGACGCCGGCGGCGTCGTCCGGCCCGGCCCTGCGGATGCTGATCGATGCGGCGCTCTCGCGCCGGACGTCGTCGGTCACGGCCCCTCCCGTCGGCGGACGGCTCCATTCTTTCAGGAGAGCGCCCCGAGGGCGAGAGGGCCACGGGGCGAGCGGCCGCGATAGACTCGTCTCCATGACGCAGTGGAGCGACCACATCCGCGGCGCGCGGCCGTCCGACGCGGCCGCGCTCGCCGACCTCAGCACGCAGCTCGGGTACCCCTCGACGGAGGCGCAGGTGCGCGAGCGGCTCTGCCTGCTCGAGGACCCGGAGCGTGGACTGCTCGTCGCCGACGGCCCGAGCGGCCTGGCCGGCTTCGTCGACGTGCACGTGCAGCGGGTCGTCGAATCGGCGCCGTACGGCGAGGTCGGCGGCCTCGTGGTCGCGGACGGGCATCGCGGAGCCGGTCTGGGGGCCGCCCTGCTCGCCGCGGCCGCCGACTGGTCTCGGCAGCGCGGCCTGGAGCGGCTCTGGATCCGCGCCAACCTCGCCCGCGTCGGTCCACACGAGTTCTACGAGGCCATCGGCTGCCGCACCATCAAGGACCAGCGCGTCTACGAGTACCCGCTGTGAAGCGCGTCGTGCTCGGCGACTGCCTCGACGTCCTGCAGAGCCTGGACGACGGAGTCGCGCGGCTCGTCTACCTCGACCCGCCGTTCAACACCGGCAAGGTGCAGGAGCGCACGCGCCTGCGGACGGTGCGCGATGCGGACGGCGACCGCACCGGCTTCAGCGGCAAGCGCTACCGCACCGAAGTGCTCGGCAGCTCCGGCTGGAACGACGCCTATGACGACTACCTGGGCTTCCTCGCGCCGCGGCTCGAAGCCGCGCGGCGCGTGCTCACCGCCGACGGGTCGCTGTTCTTCCACATCGACCCGCGCGAAGCGCACTACTGCAAGGTGCTCCTCGACGGCCTGTTCGGACGCGCCTCGTTCATGAACGAGATCGTCTGGGCCTACGACTACGGCGGGCGCACGCGCACGCGCTGGCCGGCCAAGCACGACGTGATCTTCTGGTACGCGCGCGATCCGTCGCACTACGTGTTCAACTACGACGAGATCGACCGCGTACCCTATCTCGCGCCGGGCCTCGTCGGCCCCGAGAAGGCCGCCCGCGGCAAGACGCCCACCGACGTCTGGTGGCAGACCATCGTGAGCCCCACGGGCAAGGAGAGGACCGGCTACCCGACGCAGAAGCCGGTCAGGATCCTCGAACGCATCGTCCGCGTGCACTCCGACCCGGGCGACCTCGTCGTCGACCCGTTCGCCGGCAGCGGCACCACCGGCGAGGCGGCCGCCAGGCTCGGCCGGGACTACCTGCTGGTGGACGAGAACCCCGACGCGGTCCGCGTCATGCGAGAGCGGCTCGCGTGGGACGGGCCCGAGATCGAGTCCGGGCCGGAGTCGCCGGACCGGCCGGGCGGAGACGCCGCGGGCGCGCCCGGCCCGCCCTCTCGATCCGGCCCCTGAGACGCGGACGGGGCCGGCCCCCTGAAGGAGCCGGCCCCGTCGACTTCACGCCGCCGAGCAGGATCACTCGGGGACGATCGCCTCGCTCGGGCAAGACTCGACGCAGGTCGCGCAGTCGTCGCACTTCTCCGCGTCGATGACGTAGATGTCGTCACCCTCGGAGATGGCCTCATTGGGGCACTCGTCGACGCAGGCGCCGCACGCGAGACACTCATCAGTGATCTTGTAGGCCATGTGGTTCTCGTCACCTCCTGTTGGCGCGCTGCGATACGCAGTACGCGCGGGATTCCTTGTCCATTTACGGGCATGACACGGGCGAAGTCAAGAACGGTCAGAGAGCGCGGACGCACGGCGTCGCCGCGCCGCGCGGTCAGGCAGTCGCGTCGCCCGGGAACAGCTCGCTGAGGGCGAGCGCCGCGGCGCCGACGAAGCCCGCATCGGGGCCGAGCGCCGCCGGCACGACGCGCACGCGGTCGCGCGCCGGCGGCAGGGCCCTGGCGGCCAGGACGCGGCGGGCGGGAGCGAACAGCAGCTCACCGGCCGCGGCGGCGCCGCCGCCGATCACGATGAGCTCGGGGTCGAAGATGTTGGAGAGCGTGACGAGACCGGCGCCGAGGTACTCGCCGGCGCGCTCGAGCACCGCGATGGCGCCGACGTCGCCCTCGACCGCGAGATGCGTCAGCAGCCGGCTGTCGATGGTGCGCCCGGCGGCCAGGGCACGGCCGAGAGCCGAGTCCGGCTCCAGCTCGGCCGCCGCGCGCGCGGCGGCGCCCAGCGCCGGGCCGGCGACGTAGGCCTCGAGACAGCCGAAGTTGGGGCAGTTCGCCGGGCACTTGGGCCCGTTCACGTCGATGATCATGTGGCCGATCTCGGCGGCCGCGCCGCTCGCGCCGCGCAGAGGCCGGCCACCGCTGATGATGCCGCCGCCCACCCCGGTCCCGAGCGTGAGCATGAGCATGTCGCCGGTGCCCACGCCGGCGCCGTACAGGTGCTCACCGATGCCGGCGGCCGTGGCGTCGTTGTCGATCACCACAGGGACCCCGAAGCGCTGCTCGAGGTGGTCGCGGAGCGACACGTCCGCGAGCGGCAGATTCACCGACTCGACGACGCGCCCGGCGGCGAAGTCGACCATCGACGCCACGCCCACGCCGATGCCCTCGACGCGTCCCGACCCGTGCTCCAGGTCGGCGATGCAGGCCTCGACGCCGCGCAGACAGGCCTCGCCGGAGGTGACGTCGGTGAGCATGGTGAACCGGTCGACGAGCTCGGGCGTCTCCACCTCGGCGCGCGAACGCGCGCCGGGTTCGGGCAGACGCCCGCGCACGAGCGCGGCGGCGACCTTGGTGCCGCCGATGTCGACGCCGATGACGGTGCGCTCGGGGGTCATGACGTCCCCGAGCTTACCATGGTGTAGACTCGTGGCTGGAGGAAACGCCCGCTCACGGGCGTAGTCTGGTAGAGAATCCGGCGCCCCGCCCCCCTGAGACCACGCACATCGACGTCGCGTGCGTCCATGGGGCCGGAGGCGCCAGCCTATGACGAGACAGGACGAGGACAGAGAAGGGGCGAAGCCCTACAAGACCTACAAGGCGCGCCGCCCGCGACGCAGCCAGGTCGACGACGAGCTCGCCGGCGCGCGCCCGGCGCGCAAACGCCCGCCCGCGGACGACCGCGGCCCCTCGAACGACGCGGCCGCCTATCCCCCCCGATCGGACAAGGCCTACCACACGTACGGCCCCGCGCCGGAGAACGGGCGCAAGGCCGGCAAGAAGAGCGTCAAGACGGGCGCCGGCCAGGCTCCGCGCCGCCGGCGCCGCTTTCGCTGGTGGTACATCCCCGTCGGCGTGTTCGCGGTGCTCGTCATCGCCGGCGTCGTCTTCACGGTCCTCGCCTGGCCCGGGTACCAGAAGTTCGACCGGGCCGTCGACAAGGCCAACAAGCGCGTCGACAAGAAGACCCGCGCCCAGCTCGCCGCCGACGACGGGTGGATCTGGCGAAGCGGCACCACCGTCCTGCTCTTCGGACTCGACGACGCCGGTCTCCCCGCCCACTCGGACACCATCATGCTGATGCGCTTCGATCCGAAGACGCACAGCATCAACCAGCTCTCGATCCCGCGAGACACCCTCGTGAACGTCGACGGGTACGGACCGAGCAAGATCACCCAGGCCATGTGGTACGGGGGACCGTCGCTGGCGCTGAAGACCGTGAAGGACTACACCGGGATCCCGATCAACCACGTCGTGGTCGTGGGCTTCCAGGGGTTCCCGAGGCTGGTGAACTCCGTCGGTGGGGTCGACTTCTACGTGCCGCAGACGGTGACCACCGGGGCGGGTCCCGGCGTCGCCGGTGTCAGCCAGCGCGTCGTCACCTTCGAGAAGGGCATGCACCACTTCGACGGCAAGAACGCGATGCTGTACGTTCGCATCCGCAAGGCGTACCTGGCAGGCGGCGACTTCACCCGCGCCGCGCGCCAGCAGGCGTTCCTCCAGGCACTCCAGAAGAAGCTCATGCAGCCCGGCAACCTCACCAAGCTGCCGGAGATCGGCAAGCACTTCATGAGCGGCGTGTCCACGGACCTCACGACCAACCAGATCCTCGAGCTCGCCTACCTCAAGTGGCGCGCCTCCGGCGGCAAGAAGCAGGTCATGAAGGGCGAGTTCGGTTGGTACGAGGGTCAGGCGGTCGTGACGCCGCCCAGCGACGCGGCGAAGCAGAAGATGATCGACCGCTTCCTCGGCGAGTGACGTTCAGCGAGGATCCTCGCCGGCGTAGGTGACGCCGACCAGCGCCAGGCCACGGGCAGGCGCCGTCTGACCCATGCGGCGGCGCTCGCCGGAGGCCAGCGCCGCGCCGAGCTCCTCGAGCGTCATGCGCCCCTGCGCCACGTCTACCATCGAGCCCACGGCGACGCGCACCATGTTGTGGAGGAAGCTGCCGGCGGTGATCTCAAACCGCCAGCGGCGCCCCTCGCCGTCCGGCGTCGGGCCGTCGTCCGTCCAGGCGGCCGCCGTCACCTCGCGCACGCAGTGGTGATAGAGGTGCGCGGAAGGCGTGAGGGCGGCGAAGTCGCGGCGTCCCGGCAACAGCTCCGCGGCGGCCCGCAGCGCCGCCCCGTCCAGCGCGCCGCGCAGCACCCAGACGAAGTCACGCTCGCGCACCGGCTTCACCGCCGTCGCCCAGACGTCGTAGCGGTAGCTCCGCGACGTGGCCGCGCGGGCCACGAACGAGGGCGCCGCCGGCGACACGCGCAGCACGGCGACGGCCGGCGGCAGAAGCGAGTTCAGCGAGAGGCGCAGGCGCTCGGGCACCAGGTCGGTGCGGGCGCAGGAGAACGACGCCACCTGCGCCCACGCGTGCACGCCGGCGTCCGTGCGCCCGGCCACGCTGAGGCGGACCGGCTCGCGAAGCACCGTGGCCAGCGCGTCCTCGACGAGGCCCTGCACGGTGGTGTGACCCGGCTGCCTGGCCCAGCCGCGGTACGCGGTGCCCTGGTAGGCGAGGTCGAGCCGCCAGTTTCCCCCCTCGCCCGTCAGGCCCGCCACACCCGCTCCGTCTCCAGGTCCGCCGTTCACGCCGGCATCCTATACGAGCATGCCGGCGGCGATGACCGCCGCGGTCAGCGCGAGCAGGACCGCGTCGCCGACCCCGGCCCGGAGCGGATGCAGACGCGTGCGCACGATGCCGGGGCGGTAGCAGCGCGCCTCCATGGCGAGCGCCAGCTCGTCGGCGCGCCGGAAGCTCAGCACGAACAGCGGCGTCAGCACGGGGACCAGAGCCTTGGCGCGCCGGATCGGCCCGCCGCTGCCGAAGTCGGCGCCGCGGGCGCGCTGGGCGCGCATGATCTGGTCGAGCTCCACGAGCAAGGTCGGGATGAAGCGCAGGGCGATCGTCACCATGAGCGCGAGCTCGTCGGTCGGCACGTGGAGGCGCCTGAGCGGACGACCCAGCCAGGCGAGGCCGTCGGTGAGCGCCAGCGGCGGCGTGGTCAGCGTGAGCACGGAACCGATCAGTACGAGCACCAGCAGCCGCAAGCTGAGGAACGCCGCGAACTCCAGACCCGCCCATGAGAAGTGGAAGATCCAGAAGCTGAAGAACGCCTCTCCGGGCGCGAACAGCACCTGCGCCAGGAAAGTGAGCCCCACCAGCCACAGGAGCGGACGGAAGGCGCGCCAGAACCACGCCGCCGGCACGCCGCTGAGCACGTAGGCGACGGCGCCGGCCGCCGCGAACACGGCCAGACCCGCGAAGGAATCGCGCACGAACAGCGCGATGGCCAGCGCGGTGACGGCGACGAACTTGGCGCGCGCGTCCAGCCGGTGGACCACGGAGTCGCCGGGATAGTACTGGGCGATCGCCGGCTTCACCGCAGCGCCTCCGCGGCCGCGGCGGCGGTCCGGGGCGCCGTCGCCGCGTCGCGGCCGAGGCGGCGCCACAGCTCGACCAGGAACGGCTCGCGCAGCCTGCTGGCCGCCAGCAGCTCCCGGCCGGCCTCCCCGAAGTCCCAGGGACCGGCCGCGGCCACCCGGCCGGCGTCGAGCACGAGCAGCTCGTCGCACAGCGCCCAGGCGAGGTCGACGTCGTGGGTGGCGAGCACAAGGGAGACGCCGTCCGCGCGAAGCCGCGAGAGGATCCTCGCCAGCTCGCGGCGCGTCGCCGGGTCGAGGCTCACGAAGGGCTCGTCCAGCAGCAGGAGACGCGGCCGCATCGCGAGCACCCCGGCGAGCGCCAGCCGCCGCTGCTCCCCGCCCGACAGCGCGTAGGGGTGCCGCCCGCCGAACTGCTCCGGCGGCAGTCCCACGAGCTCGAGCGCCTCGTTCACCGCCGCCTCGACATCCGGCTCCGGCCACCCCAGACGGCGCGGGCCGAAGGCCACATCCTCCCGCGCCGACGCGGCGAACAACTGCAGCTCCGGCGTCTGGAACACGAGGCCGACCTGCCGCCGCAGCTCCACGCCGGCCGCAGCGACGGCCGGCGCTCCGTCCAGCAGCACCTCCCCTGCTTCCGGCGCGTCCAGTCCCTTGATCACCTGCAGCAGCGTCGACTTGCCCGAGCCGGACGCTCCGAGCAGTGCCAGCGACCGGCCGGCGTCCAGCTCGAAGTCCACGTCCCGAAGCGCCGGGATCGGCGCGCGGGCCTCCTCGTAGCTGAAGCAGACGCCCCTGCAGGCGAGCGCCATCCCGGAGAGAGAGTCGGTCACGACGCTCCTCCGAGGGCGACGAGCATCTGCTCCAGCGTGAGCGGCAGCGGCCTGAGGTCGCGCCCCGCGGCGGCCAGCTCCAGCGCGAGCTCGCCGGCGGCGGGCAGGCCCAGACCCAGCCGCCGGACGAGGGCGCCGTCGCCGAAGAGGCCGGCGACGCTCCCCGCGTAGACGACCGCTCCCGCCTCCAGCGCGACGACGCGGTCGGCGCCGACCACCTCGTCCATCTCCTGGGTCACGTAGACGACGGCGAGGCCGCCTTCGCGCAGCCGGCGCACTGCCTCGAGCACTTCGGTGCGGCCGGCGGGATCCAACATCGCGGTCGGCTCGTCGAGCACCAGGGCGCGGCGCGGCACGGCGAGGACGCCGGCGAGCGCCGTGCGCTGCTTCTGGCCACCGGAGAGCAGGTGCGGCTCCCGGGTCTTGAGCTCCGTGAGCCAGAACCGCTCGAGCATCTCGTCGACCCTGGCACGGATCGCCTCCGGCGCCCACGCCAGGTTCTCGAGGCCGAACGCCACGTCGTCCTCCACGCATTCCGCAACGAGCTGGTTCTCCGGATTCTGGAAGAGCACGCCGACGTCGCGGCGCGCTGCCATGCGCCCGTCCTCAGTCAGGAGGTCGTGCCCGCAGGCGAGCGCCACGGAGGCCCCGGCGGGGCGCTCCAGGCCGCCGAGCAGTCGGGCGAGCGTCGACTTGCCCGAACCGTTGGCGCCCACCACCGCGACGAACTCGCCGGCGGACACGGCCAGGTCGAGCCCGGAGAGCGCGTCGGCCTCCGCGCCGGGATAGCGGTAGCTGAGGCTGCGGACGTCGAGCAGTGGAGCGGCGATCCCAGGCGCCGCCGATCCGTCCGCGGACGCGGCGGGCTCAGAGGGTCCTGCGGGGGGAGGCGTCATGACCGCCAGAGCTTACCGTATCGCCGCGGCGCGCCGGACGTGTGCGCGCCGAAGGGAGCGCCTTGACGGCACCCAGCCGCGGTCCCGCGTGCCGACGTCCCGGTCCGGCCCCGAAACGACGAAGGGCGGGAGGCCCTTCGGCCGCCCGCCCTTCGCCTCCATCTTGTGCAGCCGGCCGTCAGACCAGCTCGATGTACGCCTGCTCGCTGCCGTCGCCGGGGCGCGGCCCAAGCTTGATGATGCGCGTGTAGCCGCCGTTACGGTCGGCGTAGCGCGGCGCCACATCGTTGAACAGCTTGTAGACGATCTTCTTGTTGCGCAGCATGGCGATCGCCTGCCGGCGCGCGTGGATGTCGCCGCGCTTGCCGAGGGTGATGGCCTCTTCGACCATCGGACGCACCTCTTTGGCGCGCATCACGCCGGTCTTGATCTTCTCGTGCTCGAGGACCTGGCAGGCGAGGCCCGAGAGCAGCGACCGGCGCTGGCTCGGGGCCATGTTGAACTTGCGGCCTGAGTTCTGATGGCGCATGTTACTCGTCACCCCGGAGAGAGAGCCCGCGCTCGGTGAGCTTGTCCTTGACCTCGTCGATGCTCTTCTTGCCGAAATTGGGGATGTTGAGCAGCTCGGCCTCTGTCTTGGAGACCAGATCGCCGACGGTCTGGATACCTTCGCGCTTCAGGCAGTTGTACGAACGGACGCCGAGCTCGAGCTCCTCGATGAGCACGTCGTCCATACCGCCGCCGGCCGGCGCAGCGGTGAGGCCCTCGATGGGGAACTCCTCGTTGCTGCGCGTGCGATCGGGGTCGGTGAAGATCGACATCCGGTCGACGAGGATCTCGGCGGCCTCGCGAAGCGCCTCTTCGGGCATGAGGGCGCCGTTCGTCGTGATGTCGAGGATGAGCTTGTCGTAGTCGGTGCGCTGGCCCACGCGGGCGCTCTCGACGTGATACGAGACGCGCTTGATGGGGCTGAAGATCGAGTCGATCGGGATGACCCCGATCACCGTGTCGGGCGTCTTGTTGCCCTCGGCGGCGACGTAGCCGGTGCCACGACGGATCGTGAGCATCATCTCGATCGCGCCGCCGTCGGACAGCGTGGCGATGTGATGGTCCGGATTGAGGATCTCCAGCTCGGCCGGGATGTCGATGTCGGCCGCGACGACCTTGCCGGGCTTGTCCTTGTACAGACGAACCTGGACCTCGTCGAGCTCACCGTGGAGCCGGCACACCAGCTCTTTGAGGTTGAGGATGATGTCGGTGACGTCTTCCTTCACGCCCTTGATGGTCGTGAACTCGTGCGCCACACCCTCGATCTTGACCGAGCTGACAGCCGCGCCCTCGAGCGACGAGAGCAAGACCCGGCGCAGGGCGTTGCCGAACGTATGCCCGAAGCCGCGATCCAGCGGTTCGACCTCGAAGCGCGCCCGGTTGCCCGCGAGCTGCTCGCGCGTGATGTTGGGCATCTGAAACTGTAGCAACTGGCCTCCTGTAGAGTCTTCGCCGCGGATACGTTGCTGCAGCGGATTACTTGGAGTACAGCTCGACGATGAGCTGCTCCTGCACCGGGGCGTCGATCTCGTCGCGCTCGGGAGCGCGCAGGACCTTCCCGGTGAGATTATCGTGGTCGACCAGGAGCCAGGGCGACACCGACGACGTGAGGTCAGTCGCTGCGCGCACGGTCTCAGAGGCCTTGCTGTTGGCGCTGATCGCCACCACGTCGTCCGGGCGGACCTGGTACGACGGGATGTCGACCTTCTTGCCGTTCACGGTGAAGTGAGCGTGCCGCACGAGCTGACGGGCCTGACGGCGCGAAGCGCCGAAGCCGAGGCGGTACACGACGTTGTCGAGGCGCATCTCGAGCAGGCGGAGCAGGTTCTCACCGGTGATGCCGTCCTTGCGGCTGGCCATCACGTAGTAGTGGTGGAACTGCTTCTCGAGCACCTGATAGTAGCGGCGCGCCTTCTGCTTCTCGCGCAACTGGAGGAGGTACTCGCTCTGCTTGATGCGCCCGCGGCCGTGCTCGCCCGGCGGGTAGCTGCGCCGCTCGACGGCGCACTTGTCTGTGAGGCAACGCTCGCCCTTCAGGAAAAGCTTCTCCGTCTCACGGCGGCACTGCTTGCACTGCGGTGATGTATCTTTCGCCACGTGGACCTTCCTAGACCCGGCGACGCTTACGCGGGCGGCAGCCGTTGTGCGGCACCGGCGTCACGTCTTTGACACTGATGATCTCGAGGCCGGCGGCCTGGAGCGAACGCACCGCGGTCTCTCGACCAGATCCCGGTCCACGCACGAAGACCTCGACCTTCTGAAGGCCGTGCTCCATGCCCTTCTTGGCACAGGATTCTGCGGTCACCTGAGCCGCGAACGGGGTGCTCTTACGCGAGCCCTTGAACCCGACCGACCCGGCGCTCTCCCACGCGATGACATTGCCCTCCTTGTCGGTGAGCGTCACCTGCGTGTTGTTGAACGATGTCTTGATGTGCGCCTGGCCGACGGCGATGTTCTTGCGGACCTTGCGGCGCTGACGACCTTTCGCTCTCTGGGGCTTAGCCACTCTGCTTTACTCCTCCGCTATCCTGCGGTCACTTCTTGCGCTTGCCGCTGATCGTCCGCTTCGGACCCTTCCGGGAGCGCGCGTTGGTGCGTGTGCGCTGCCCGTTCACCGGCATGCCGCGACGGTGGCGGATGCCCCGATAGCAACCGATGTCCATGAGGCGCTTGATGTTCTGCGAGCGCTCACGACGCAGGTCGCCTTCGACGGTGACTTCACGGTCGATGGCGTCCCGCAGTTTGATGATCTCTTCTTCCGTCAGATCGCGGACCTTGGTGTTGGGATCGATGCCCACGATCGTGAGGACCTTGTTGGAGGTCGAGCGGCCGATGCCGTAGATGTACGTGAGACCGATCTCGACCCGCTTCTGCGGCGGGATGTTGACGCCTGCGATACGTGCCATGCGGACTTACCCCTGCCTCTGACGATGACGCGGGTTCGAGCAGATCACCTGCACGGTGCCGTGCCGACGGATGATCTTGCACTTCTCGCACATCTGCTTGACTGATGCTCTTACCTTCATTGGTGATCCTCGCTGGGAGCGCGGCGAGCCTGCGACGGCCGCGCGCCACCTCCGGGCGACCCCAGGCGGGCCGCTACTTGAACCGGTACGTGATCCTGCCTCTGCTGAGGTCGTAGGGCGACAGTTCCACCTTGACCCTGTCGCCGGGCAGGATGCGGATGTAGTTCATGCGCATCTTGCCGGAGATATGGGCGAGTACTTCATGGTTGTTGTCCAGGTGCACCCGGAACATCGTGTTCGGCAGCGCTTCGACAACCTCGCCCTCGATCTCGATGGCTTCTTCTTTGTTCGCCATACTCCCTACTCGTCGACAGACAGCGGCCTGACATACTACCACAAACGGCGAGGCTCACAAACCGTACCGTTCGCGGCGGCGCGGCGGCCGGGGCCCGCGCCTGGACTGCGTGGAGCTACGCTCCCGCGCCGCTCCTCTCCGAGCGGCGGCGCGTGAGCACCCGCGGCCCCTTCTTGCCCACCGCGACGGTGTGCTCGAAGTGCGCCGATAGTGACCCGTCGGCCGTGTGGATCGCCCACCCGTCGTCGGCGACGACGACCTCGTAGGCGCCGGCGTCCACCATCGGCTCGATGGCGAACACCATTCCTTCTTCCAGCCGCGGACCACGGCCGGGGTCACCATAGTTCGGGATCTGCGGGTCTTCGTGCATCTCCTTGCCGACGCCGTGCCCGACGAGCGAGCGCACGACGCTGAAGCCGGCAGCTTCGACGACCTCCTGCACCGCGTGCGAGATGTCGCCCAGGCGCCGGCCCTCACGGCACTCCGCCAGGCCGGCCTCGAGCGACTCCGCGGTGACATCGAGCAGTCGCTGCGCCTCGGGCTCGACGGCGCCCATGGGCAGCGTCACGGCAGAGTCGGCGACGTACCCGTCGAGCGTCACGCCGACGTCGACGCTGAGCAGGTCGCCCTCGGCCACCCGGTACTTGCCCGGGATGCCGTGGACGACCATGTCGTTCGGCGAGGCGCAGATCGACGCCGGAAAGCCGCGGTAGCCGAGGAACGTCGGCACGCCGCGATGCTGGCGGATGAACTTCTCCGCAAGGCGGTCGAGCTCGGCGGTGGTGACGCCGGGCGCCGCCGCCTCAGTGAGGGCGTCGATACAGTCCGCGAGGATCGCGCCTGCGGCTGCGATCTTGGCGATCTCTCCTGCCGACTTGCGGACGATCACGCAGTATCCGTCCCTCGCTGAGCCCTCTCGGGCCGAGGGCCGCTCAATGGCACTACGGCTGCTCCGTCGCCTACGAGCATTAGTCAGCCTGCAAGGATGCCGCGGACCTGCTCGTAGACTTCGTCCGGCCGCTTGCCGCCGCCGAACGCGCTCTCGAGCACACCCTTGCTCTGGTAGTACCCGATGAGCGGCGCCGTCTGCTCCTCGTAGATGGCGATGCGGTTCCGCACCGTCTCCTCGTTGTCGTCGGCGCGCTGGGTGAGCTCACCGCCGTCGAGGTCGCAGACGCCGTCGGCCTTCGGCGGGTCGAAGGCGACGTTGTAGATCTTGCCGCAGGCAGCGCACGAGCGGCGCCCGGCGATGCGCTGCACGAGCTCGTCGGCCGGCACGTCGATGAGCACGACGTGGGTGATCGCCCTGCCGGCCTCGGCGAGCGTCGCGTCGAGCGCCTCGGCCTGAGGGACCGTGCGCGGGAAGCCGTCGAGGAGGAAGCCCTCGCCGGCGTCCGGCTCCGTGAGCCGCTCGCGCACGACGCCGATCACGACCTCGTCGGGGACGAGGGAGCCGCTCTCCATGTACTTCTGCGCCTCGCGGCCCATCTCGGTGCCCTTGGCGACGGCCGCACGCAGCATCTCACCGGTCGAGATGTGCGGCAGCTCGTAGTCAGCCACGATGCGTTCGGCCTGCGTGCCTTTGCCCGCACCAGGGCCGCCGAGAAGGATCACGTTGCGCTGGGTCATCTCAGTCTCCTACTTGAGGAAGCCTTCGTAGTGCCGCATGAGGAGCTGCGCTTCCATCTGCCGCATCGTGTCGAGCGCGACGCCGACGACGATCAGCAGCGAGGTGCCGCCGAAGTAGAACGGGACGTTGATCGGCGGCCGCGACAGCAGCCACGGCAGTACGGCGAGCGCCGCCAGGAACAGGGCGCCCGGGAAGGTCAAACGGGTCAGGATACGGTCGAGGTACTCCGCCGTCGGCCGGCCGGGACGCACGCCGGGGATGAACCCGCCGTACTTCTTGAGGTTGTCGGCCTGGTCGATCGGGTTGAACGTCACCGCCGTGTAGAAGTACGTGAAGATGACGATGAGGATGGCCTCGCCGATGATGTAGAGGAAGGTGCTCGGCCCGAACGTCCGGTTGAACCACCCTCCGACGCCACTCGTGCCCAGGAACTGGGCGAACGTCGGGATGATCATCATCACCGACGACGCGAAGATCACCGGGATCACGCCGGCCATGTTGACCTTGAGCGGGATGAAGGTGCTCTGGCCGCCCATCATCCGGCGCCCGACCACCCGTTTGGCGTACTGCACCGGCACGCGGCGCTCACCCGTGGTGATCCAGATCACACCCACGACGACGGCGA
>CAVQLY010000001.1:0-56597 GCA_963713475.1 uncultured Thermoleophilia bacterium | reverse complement strand
GCGGCGCGGCGGGCGATCGTCGAAGCGCGAGGGGACGGGCGCGCCGAGCGAACGGTGTGGGGGTTCCGGAGGGCGCTTCGCTCCGCTCGACGCCGCGCCGGCTGCGCCGGCGGCCTCTCGCGAGCCTCCTTCACCCCCACCCCCCTCCTCCGCGACCTCACTCGCAGGCGCGCCCGGCTCGTCGCCGGGCGATCGGCCGCTCGTCGACGCGGCTGGGGACGCGGTCAAGGCGGGCGGCCTGCGGCCGGCCCGCCGCGGCCGTACACGTCATTGGCGGATTTCGTCGCGCGCACGCGCGTCAGCCGCGAGATCACCGAGAACCTGGCGCGCCTCGGCGCCTTCGACGCGCTCGGCGTGCGCCGCGAGGAGCTGGTCGCGCAGGTGCCGCTGCTGTACGCCGGCGCGCGGACGGCGCCGGCCTCCCTCACCGCCTCATCCGCCGGCGATTCCGGCCTCGACCAGCCGCGGCTCGCGCTCGACGAACAGCTCGGGCCGCTCACCTTCCTCCCCGACTGGTCGCGGCAGCGGCGCGTCAGCATCGAGCTCGAACTGCTCGGCCTCAACGTCAGCGCCCACCCGCTGCGCTTCGTGCGCGACGAGATCAAGGCGCTCCGGGTCACCCCCATGGGACGGCTGCCCGAGGTCCGTCACGGCAGCCGCGTGCGCGTCGCGGGGGTGCTCGAGCGCGCCCAGATGCCGTGGATCCGCAGCGGCCACCGCACCATGTTCCTCACCATCGAGGACGAGACCGAGCTGGGTCAGGTGGTCGTTTTCAACGACGTCTATCTCAAGTACGGACGGGTACTCAAGGACGCCGTGTACCTGCTCGTCGACGGCGAGCTGCAGAACGACGAGGAACACGGCCTCGCGGTGGTCGCGCACCGTATCACCGACCTGCTGCGCGCGATCGGCCGCGACCAGACGGCCGGCCGCGGACAGGCCGCCGCAAGGCCCTTCGCGCCCGGCGGCCCAGCCTACCAGCGGCCGGACGCCTGGGAGCTCCCGGCCGTGGAACCGCGCACGCGGCCGGGCCGGACGGGATGACGCAGCGGGCAAGCTCGCGCCAGGCTGATCCGTCTCAGAGTAGGCTCGTGACGGCCTCGGCGCCCAGGGCGACGGCGACGGTGAGGACCGTCGTCCACACGGCGGCGCCCACTCCGAGCCAGAACACGAGGCGGCCGCGTGCCGCCCCGAGGGCGACGCCGATCGCGGCCGCCAGCGGCGCGCCGAGCAGCAGAGGAGCCAGCAGACCCCAGCCGATCACACCGTAGCGGTCCCAGAAGCGTCGCAGGCGCCCACCCTCACGGGCGCCTCCGTGTCCGAAGCGAGCGATGAGCCACGCCCGCAGACGATCGCCCGCGACCACGATGACGGCGATGCCGAGCAGCGCGCCACAGAGCGTGGCCACCCCTACGAGCGGCGCCGGCAACCCCATGGCGATCCCCGCGGGCACTGCGGCCCACAGCTCCAGCACACCGATGGCGAGCACGCTGAAGAACTGGGCAAGACCGCCCACGGTCAGAAGACGGCGACCTGGATGACGACTTCGTCCCCGATACGCCCGGGCGAACCGGACACCGGATCCTGGCCGACAACGTCGCCGGGCATGGAACCCCATCCCGCGACGTAGTCGGTGCTCACCACGAACCCGGCGTCCTCGAGCTGGGCCGTCGCGTCGCCCTGCGAGAGGCCGACGACGTCCGGCACGTAGGTCTTCGGCGGCCCGCTGCTCACCCAGAAGGTGACGGTGTCGCCGCGCTGCACGGTCGCCCCGGCAGCCGGCTTCTGCTTGAAGATCTGGCCCTTGGGCGTCGTCTCCGACGCAGCCTTGCGGCTCTTCGAGTTGAGCGATTCGGTCTTCAGCCGGCTCCGGGCGACGCCGGCGGCGAGGCCGGTGAGGTCCGGCGAGGGGATGTGCAGCGGGCCCCTGCTCACCCACAGGTCGACCTTGACCCCGTCCTCGACAGACGCGCCGCCTCGCGGCGACTGGCGCGCGACGGCGCCTTCGGCGTACTTGTCGGCCCAGACGTAGTGCAGGACGGGGCGCAGGCCCTCGTCGCGCAGCGCCCTCACCGCGTCGGCCCGCGGCTCGCCGACGACCTTGGGGACGGTCGCGCCGGGGGCGAAGAGATACGCGTAGGCGAACCACGCCGCGGCCGCGGCCACGGCGATGAGGACGACGGCCAGGACGATGCGCCGGCGGCGGCGGCGGCGGCGCGGCCGCACAGTGGTCGCCGACTCTCCCGACCGGTAGCGGGTGGGCGCGTCTGAGACCAGCACGGTCGGCTCGGGCGCGGGCGCAGGGCTCGCCGGCGGCGCCGCGGGCGTCGGCGACTGCGGTGCGGGCACGGACGCCGGCGGCGCGCCGGCGGCGGGCGTGGCAGCAGCCAACGCGACGCCGGCGGCGCCTGCGCTCGCGATGGCGCCGGCCGCCGTCAGGCCGTCGCCGGCCGCGATCACGTCGTCGCCGGCGGGTCGCGCCGGGCGCCGCGCCTTGCGCAGCGCGGCCGCGAACTCATCGGCGGTCTGGAATCTGTCCGCTGCGTCCTTGCTGAGGGCGCGCATCGCGACGCCGGCGAGCGCCTCGGAGACCGCGGGCTCTAGCGTGCGCGGGTTGGGCGGCGCCGCCGAGACGTGCTGCATGGCCACCGCCACCTCCGTCTCGCCGCGGAAGGGGACGCGCCCGGTGAGCATCTCGTAGAGCACCACGCCGAGGCTGTAGAGGTCCGAACGCTCGTCCGCCGGCAGCCCCTGCGCCTGCTCGGGGGACAGATACGACGACGTGCCCATCATCGCGCCTGTGCGGGTCAGCGCCGAGTCGCCCATGCGCGCGATGCCGAAGTCGGTGACGACCACCCGCCCGCCCTCGTCGAGCATGACGTTGTACGACGTGACGTCGCGGTGGACGATGTCGCGCGCGTGCGCCGCCCCGAGCGCAGAGAGCACGGCCAGGGCGATGGTCACGGCCTCGTCCGGCGGGAGCGCGCCGTCGCGGCGCAGCCGCTGCTTGAGCGACTCGCCGCTCACGTACTCCATGGCGATGTAGGTGGCGCCGTCGGCGGTGCCGCGGTCGTATACGCCGACGATGCTGGGGTGGTTGAGGCTCGCCGCGGCCCGGGCCTCGATGCGGAAGCGCTCGAGGAACTCGTCGTCGGCGGCCAGCCGCGCCTTGAGCACCTTGACGGCGACGAGGCGGCCCAGGCGCTCGTCCTCGGCCAGATAGACGTCCGCCATCCCTCCGCTGCCGAGCGGAGAGACGATGCGGTAGCGGCCCGCGAGCAGGGGCGGCACGGGGGCGGCTTCTCGGTCGCGTTGGTGATCGTTCATCGAGTCATGGGGCCGTGGGGCAGGGACGCGCCGCCAGCCGGCGCGAGACCGACGTGGGAGACGCGCGAGCCGGGCATTCGGTGCGATGCTCCAGTCTAGATGACGCCGCGCCGGCTGTCGTCCGCGTCAGCCTGTCTGCTGCTCCACCAGCGCCTGCAGGGCTTCGAGCTCGTCCCTCTCGAACCAGGTGAGGTCGCAGAGGCGGCAGGAGTCGACCTCCACGGCGTACTCGTAGCTGTAGTGGCGGCGCATCATCGTCGCCGTGCACTTCGGGCAGCGGATGAGGGCCACGCCGGCGCGTCCGCGCTCCAGGACGGCGGCGCGGCGCAGACGATCGCCGCCCGCCTTCAGGAGTCCGGCCAGCCGCAGCTGGTCCTCGGTGAAGGCCGCCTCCCGCCGCGCCAGCAGCTTGCCGATCTCGGGGGTCGTCACGAGGCGGCCGCCGCAGCGGTCGCAGAGCGCGACGTCGATGCCTTCGTAGGGCGCCCGGACGAGGTCCGCGCCGCAGGTGGGGCAGGCCATGCCCGCGGCGCGCGGGGAAGCGGCCGCGGGCGGCACGTCGGCGCGGCCGGCGGCGGCCGGCGGCGGCACGGCAGGCGGCGGCGCTCCGGGCGGCGCTCCGGGCGGCGGCGGAGCGGGCGGCGCGAGCAAGCCGAGCCCTGCAGCGAGTCCCGCCGCGGTCGGCGCCGGCATCGGAGCCGCCGACCAGTGCTCGCGGCGCACGAAGTCCTCGCCCGCGAGCTCAGCCTGCCCCTCGAACTCGGCACGCGAGACGTGCGCCACGCCGAGGAGCGTGCCGATCCTCTCTTCGAGCGGCGGATGCGAGTCGCGCCACGAGACGGCCGGCCAGCCCAGCGTACCGGTGGCGCGGATGCAGAGGGGCGCCAGACCTTCGGGGATGTAGCCCGCTCCGCCGGGGTGCCTCCCGATGATGCGCAGCGCCTCCGCCAGGGCCAGGGGGTCGCGCGTGTACCGGACCGCCGCGAGGTCCGCCTGCCTCTCGCGCTCGCGGCTCAGCGCCGAGCTGACCACCGACGACGCCAGTTCCATCAGCCAGAGCCAGCTGCGCAGCGGGACCATCCCCAGCGTCACGGAGGCCGCGTCCGTGTCCGAGCCGGCGTCCGTGGCCTCGTCCAGCTTCTCGACCAGTGATGAGTAGATCCCGAACAGCAGGCACGACACCGTCACCGTGACGTAGCCGCCCGAGAGGACGTGCGCGAACTCGTGCGCGACGACCGCCTGCAACTGCTGACGCGAGAGCCGCGCCAGCGCGCCCTCGGTCACGCCGATCACGCCCCCGCCGTGCAGGTCGCTGAAGGCGAACGCGTTGAAACCGACGGTGCGCACGGTGACGCACTGGATGCGAGGTCCGCCGGTCGCGATGCGCATCTCCTCGACGATGTTGGCGAGGCGCTCGTGATAGCGGTCGCCGGGGTCGAGCGGCCGGCAGTGCATCGCGGCGAAGAGCCGGTCGCGCGCGCCGCGCTGCGCGAGCCCCCAGTACAGCAGCGCGAAGACGAGCGCGGCGGCGAGGACCACCAGCACGCCGCGCAGCGTGAACAGCCAGGTCACCACGAACGGCTCGCGGACGACGAACAGATAGGCGATCCCGAAGACGATCACGCAGGCCACCCACGCCGTCACGAAGGCCAGCACCAGCAGCAGGGCGAAGAGGAGCCAGATGCGCCAGCGCTTCTCGCGCTCGACCTCGAACAGCGTCTTTCGCGGCCCCCGGTCCGTGGTCTCGCCCTCCATACCTCGCCCCCTCCCCGCTCCCGTGACTCGTGCGCCCGGGCGGGCGCTTCACATTGCTTAACACTACGGGGGTGGTTTCAACTGTCGGTGTGGTGGTAATATACCGTCTGCGCAGCGGAGTCCCCCTCCACACACCCCTCCGCTCCGCAAGGTACCTCCAGGTACCACCCCATGGCTCCTTTCACAAGCCCCCCTCCCCGGGGGGCTGCCCGGAAACGGGTGCACGAGGCGGCGCTCCCCAGCGCCGCCTTTGTGCGTACGGGGTCAGATACGGAGCCGTCCCGGCGACTCAGGCGACCCGACGTCAGGTCGGCAGCAGGCCGGACGTGGTGACGAAGTTCTCGGTGATGCGGTGGCAGAACGCCGGGTACGCCGGCAGCCGCTCGTCCGTCTCGCGGCGCAGCTGCTCCTCGAATCCTGCGCCGAGATGCTTCTGCTCCTTGACCGCGTCCCGCACCCAGTGCGGGGCCATCTCGGCGTCCACCTCGGGGTGGAACTGCGTGCCCCAGGCTTTGCCGCCGGCGCGGAAGACCTGCACGCCGTCGCCGCAGGTGGCGATCAGGTGCGACGTCGGCGAGATCTTGCACGAGTACTCGTGCCAGTTGAAGGCGACGAACGGCGATGAGACGCCGCGAAGCAGGGGGTCGTCGGCGACCTTCTCGATCGAGGTCCAGCCCACCTCGGCGTGCTTGCGCCGGTAGGCGTCGCCGCCGGCCGCGATCGCCAGGAGCTGCGCGCCGAGGCAGATGCCCCACACGGGTCCGCCCTCGTGCACCATGCGGCGCATGAGCTTGATCTCGGCCGCCAGGAACGGGTAGTCCTTCGTCTGGGTCGCGTGCATGGCGCCGCCGAGGCTGATGAGGCCCGCGGTCTCGTCCGGCCACGCGGGCAGCTCGTCGGCCAGATCGACGCGGCACACCTCGAAGGGCACGCCGAGGTCGGTGAGCGCCACGGCGATGCTGCCGGGCGGGTCGTCGGGCTCGTGCTGGACGATGGTGACGGGCTTCGGCTTCATCAAGCGCTCCTCTCCGGGACGTACGGGAGTATACCCAACGCGGCGACCCGCCCATGACGGGCGACCGCGGCGCCGCCTTGCCCGCCCGCCTCGCGGTCTGCGAGACTGGGGCCATGAGCGGCAGCATCCCCACGCATGGCCCCAGGGACCCGCAGACCGGCGCGCCGATCGTCGAGATCGTCTCGGCCGGCAACGAGGTCCTCATCGGCGACGTGCTCGACACCAACACCCACTGGCTGTGCACGCGCGTGACGGCGCTGGGCGGCCTGGTGCGCCGCACCGTCATGCTGCGCGACGACATCGAGGCGATCGGCGCCGAGCTGCGCGGCTGCCTGGCGCGGCGCCCGGCCCTGATCTTCACCGTCGGCGGTCTCGGCCCCACCAGCGACGACCGCACGCTCGAGGGCGTCGCCCTCGGCCTGGGCGTCCGGCTGGAGCTCCACGCCGAGGCCGAGCGGATGGTGGCCGCGAGGTACGAGGAGTTCTTCGCGGCCGGCTACGTACCGTTCCCGGAGCTCAACGAGAACCGCCGCAAGATGGCGCGGCTGCCTGCGGGCGCGGAGCCGCTGGTCAACCCGATCGGCGGCGCCCCGGGCGTGCTGTGCCGCAGCGGCGAGACCCGCATCCTCTCGCTCCCCGGCGTGCCCGGCGAGCTGAAGGCGATCGTCGACGAGTCGCTCGGGCCGCTGGTCGCGGAGGTGTTCGGCGCCGCCAGCTACCAGGAGCGCTCGCTCGAGGTGGAGCTGCAGGACGAATCGGCGATCGCCGACATCCTGCGCGCCGCGGAGGAGCAGCACCCTTCGGTGTACGTGAAGTCGCGCGCCAAGGTCCTGGGCAGCACGCGCGTCATCCGCATCACGCTCAGCGGACGCGGCGAGGACGACGCCGCCGTCGCCGCGCTGCTCGCGCCGCCGGCGGACCAGCTGCTGGCGCAGATCGCCGCCGCCGGCTTCGCCGTCCGGCCCGCGCCCGCCGAAGACCCTTCCGGCGCGGACGACTGACCGGGCAGGACCGGCCGATGAAGCCACGCCGCCCGCCCGCGCGCTTGCCTGGCTCGTCGACTTCCTCGACCGCTTCTGGGGCCTCATCGGACTCGCCGTCTGCCTCGTACTCGTGGCGCTCGTGTTCGCGCCGCGCGGCATGTTCGCCTGGATGATCGGCGCCGGCTTCGTCGGCACCGCGCTGGTGGTGGTGTGGATCGGCGGCGGTCGCGTTGGCGCCGCTGAGTCACCTCCGCGACGGCTCTACTCTTCCTCGCTCGCTCGTCCAGGACCCGTCGTGCCGACCTTGCGCTGCCCCTCGACGAAGCCCTCGTCGCGCGACGAATGCGGCGCGCAAACGTCCAGACGATCGAGCCGAGGACGAACACGATGATCAGGGCGGTCCAGTACAGCGAGCCCCTCGCCGCCCAGACGAGTGCGGCGCCGATGATCACGACGAGCACGATGACGAGCACGAGGTCGAGCGGGATCTCGCCGAGCTGTCGGCGGCAGCGCGCAGCCATGGAGCCTCCCTTCCGGCCGCGCCCCTCCGGCGCGGCCGCTCGAGACATCAGCCCAGGTGGTCCTCGATGAAGTGCGTGTTCACGTCGCCCGCCTTGAACAGCGGGTGCTCGAGCACCAGGCGGTGGAACGGGATGACCGTCTTGACCCCGTCCACGAGGAACTGGTCGAGCGCCCAGCGCGAGCGCGCGAGGCACTCCTCGCGGTCGCGCCCCCAGACGATGAGCTTACCGAGCAGGCTGTCGTAGAACGGCGGCACCAGGTAGCCCTGGTAGACATGGCTGTCGAGACGCACCCACGGTCCGCCCGGCGGGATCCACTGCGTGACCACGCCGGGTGACGGCATGAAGTTCTCCGCCGGGTCCTCGGCGTTGATGCGGAACTCGATGGCGTGGCCCTCGAGCTGGATGTCGTCCTGGGTGAGCGGCAGGCCCTCGCCGGCGGCGATGCGGATGCCGGTCTTGACGATGTCGACGCCGCTCACCATCTCGGTGACGCAGTGCTCGACCTGCACGCGGGTGTTCATCTCCATGAAGTAGAAGCTGCCGTCGCTGTCGAGCAGGAACTCGACCGTGCCGGCGCCCTCGTAGTGGGCGGCGACGGCGGCGGCCACGGCGGCCTGGCCCATCTGGGCGCGCAGCTCGGGGCTCACGGCCGGCGACGGCGCCTCTTCGATGAGCTTCTGGTGGCGCCGCTGGATGCTGCAGTCGCGCTCGCCGAGGTGGATGCCGTGGCCCTTGCCGTCGGCGAGCACCTGGATCTCGATGTGGCGCGGCGCGCCGATGTACTTCTCCACGTACACGGCGCCGTTGCCGAACGCCGCCTCGGCCTCCGCCTGAGCCTGACGCACGGCGCCGGCGAGCTCCGAGGCCTCCGTGGCGATGCGGATCCCCTTGCCGCCGCCGCCGGCCGAGGCCTTGATCATCACCGGCAGGCCGATGTCGCGGGCGACCACCTCGGCCTCCGCGGCGCTCTCGATGATGCCCTCGGAGCCGGGGGTGATGGGGACGCCGGCGGCGGTCATCGTGGCCCGCGCCTGCGCCTTGTCGCCCATGAGCTCGATGCTCTCCGGCGACGGCCCGATGAACTTGATGCCCTGGTCGCGGCACAGACGGCTGAACTCGGCGCGCTCGGCGAGGAACCCGTAGCCGGGGTGGATCGCCTCGGCGCCGCTCTGCAGCGCGGCCTGGATGAGCGCCGGCATGACCAGGTAGCTCTGCGACGCCGGCGCCGGCCCGATGCAGACGGCCTCGTCGGCGTACCTGACGTGCAGGCAGTCGGCGTCGGCCTCGCTGTACACGGCCACCGAGGCGACGCCGAGCTCGCGGCACGCACGGATGATGCGGATGGCGATCTCGCCGCGATTGGCGATGAGGATCTTGCTGAACACGGCCGCTCCTTGCTCCTGTGTCGCGCGAGTATAGCCGACGGCGCGCAGCGCGGCCGACGCCGGACCTGACAACGCTTTGGCCGGCGCCGCCCTCAAGGCGCGCGTCCCGGCGCCGATACGAAGCGTAAGACCGGGCAGGACTACTCACCGGGCTTCGGCCCGGCATCTCATCCTCTCTCAGCCGGGCCGGTCTCCTTCGTTAGACATACGGACAGCCCGCATCCGTGAAGGCCCCCGCCGGCCCGGCACTTTTTTCCTCCTCGACGCATCGGCCATCGTCGACCACGGACGTCCACCCGCCGGCCACCCGTCAAGCCTCGCGCCCACCTGCCGATACGCTAGACTGAGAGCTGACCCGGCGGGAGGTCGGAGTGCCGAACACGTCCAAGAAGACCCTGGCGATCATCGACGACGACACCGAGTTGCTCACCGAGCTGTCCTCAGCGCTCGGTGGCAACTACAACGTCACCACCAGCCTGGGCGACCCGGGCACCATCAGGCATGCTGCAGGACGACCCGCCGGCGGCGGTCGTCCTCGACCTCGACCTGGTCACGTTCGACCCCTACGAGCTGCTGCAGCTCATGGCCGGCGACCCTGCGCTGCGCGGAACGCCGGTGCTGGTGCTCTCGTCGGCGAGCGACTTCGCCACCTTCGAGCACGCGCACCGGGCCGGCGCCTCCGAGTACGTCACCAAGCCGTTCGCACCGGACGAGCTGCGGCCCAAGCTCGCCGAACTGGTGGGCGGCCGCAAGCGGCGCACCAACGGCCGCCTCAAGCTCGGCGCCCTGCTCGTGGCCAGCGGCCTCGTCACACAGGAGCAGCTGAAAGGCGCCCTCACCCGCCAGAACGACGGCGGAGGGCGCCTCGGCGAGGTGCTCGTCACCGAGGGCCTGGTGAGCGAGCACGACATCGTCACCGCCGTCGCCGGCCAGATGCACATCGGCGTGGTCGACCTCGCGCAGACCACGCCCCAGCCCGGCGCCCTCGGACTCCTCCCGCGGGACTTCATCGTCCGCCGCAGGCTCATGCCGCTCAGCCTCGACGAGAACGGCAGCCTCGTGGTCGCCATGACGAACCCGCTGGACGTGATCTCCATCGACGAGATCGGCATGCGCACCAAGAAGCGCGTCGTGCCGGTCATCTGCACCGAGTCGGCCTTCGACGAGGCCGTCTCCATCTACTTCAGCTCGCGCGGCAAGCTCAAGGACGCGCGCGAGGAATCGCTGGACGATCACGCAGCCGGCTCCGGCGAGATCGACGCCGACATCATCGAGATCGTCGACGCGCTCCTCACCGACGCCGCGAGCATGGACGCATCGGACATCCATCTCGAACCGGCGGAGGATTCGCTCAACGTCCGCTGTCGCATCGACGGCGTGCTCCACGAGATGCGCGAGTTCCCCAAGGACCTGCAGGCCGGCATCATCAGCCGCCTGAAGATCATGGGCAACCTCAACATCGCCGAGCGCCGCCTGCCGCAGGACGGCCGCACGAGCTTCGAGCTCTCCAGCGGCGAGGCCGTCGACCTTCGCCTCGCCTCCATCCCCAGCATGTACGGGGAGAACCTCACCATCCGCATCCTCGAGGTGTCCCCTCTCCCGCCGACGCTGGCGTCACTCGGTCTCGTGGGCGAGAACCTGGTCCGCTTCGAGGCGGCGCTCAAGGCTCCGGAGGGCGGCATCGTCATCGTCGGCCCCACGGGCTCCGGCAAGTCCACCACCCTGTACACCACGCTCGAGCTCATCAAGACGCCGCAGCGCAAGGTCTACACGGTGGAGGATCCCATCGAGCGCAAGATCGACGGCATCATCCAGACCGAGGTCAAGCCGGCCATCGGCCTCACCTTCGCGCAGGCGCTGCGCGCGCTGGTGCGCGCCGACCCGGACGTGATCATGGTCGGCGAGATCCGCGACCTCGAGACCGCCAAGATGGCGGCCGACTCCGCCGTCACCGGCCACCAGGTGTTCAGCACGCTGCACACCAACGACGCTTCAGCGGCGGTCAACCGCCTCGTGGAGATGGGCGTGCCGCGCTATCTGGTGGCGGCCGCCTGGCGCTGCTTCGTCGCGCAGCGGCTCGTGCGCCGCCTCTGCCCGCACTGTCGCCGCGAGACGACCATGACCGATACGCGCTGGACCGAGCTCGGGCTGGGGCCGGCGCCCCGGAGGCGCTTCAGGATCTTCGAGCCGGTCGGCTGCGCCAAGTGCTTCGGCACCGGCTACCGCGGCCGCCTCGGCCTCTACGAGGTGCTCGTCGTGGACGACAAGCTGCGCGACATGATCGCCACGGGCGGCAGCGTCCTCGAGATCCAGCGCCTCGCCCGGGACAACGGCGTCGCGTCGCTCCGGGAGGACGGCATCGCCAAGGTCCTCGAGGGCAGCCACCAGCTACCTCGAGCTCCTGCGCGTCACCGTCTGACGCCCGCCCGGCCCCGAGCCGCGGCCGGCGTTCACTTCGCCGTGATCACGCCCTCGTTCACGCCCATGCTGCACGTGAAGGTGTAGGCGCCCGGCTCGAGCTCGCCCAGCGGGAACACGGCCTGGCCGCTGCTCATGTCGCCCTTGAGGCCCAGCTCCGGGAACTCCGGCTGGCCGAGGCAGTCCTGGGCCCAGCCCGTGAACACCACCTTCACGGGGACGCCGGCCTGCACGGTGAAGCGGTTCGGCCGGTAGTACCCGTCGACGAGGCCGACGTTCAGGACCTGGACGCCGTCCTCCATCGTCGCCTCGCCGGGGAACGCGGGGGCCGGCGCGCCCTTGTCCACCCAGCAACTCGAGCACGTCTGCGGCGGGCCGCTGGGACTCGCGACGGCCACCGGGATCCCGGTGGCCGTCGCGCTCCCCACGGACCGCAGGTCGCCGTCGCCCGTGAGCGCCCTGGTGCCCAGCACGATCGCGGGCACGGCCACGGCGATCACGACGACGAGCACCAGGACGTCACGGACCCACGGCCGCCGTCGCGTCACGCGCTCCCGCCCGGGATCAGACACGGGTCTACGGCTGGACCGTGAAGTACTTGGTCGCCGATTGCGACACCTTCTTGCCCTTGCGGTACTGCACGGCCTGCACGCCGTGGTCGCCCTTCATGGGGATGGTGATGGTGACCGAGTACCTGGTGCTGCCCGACGACCGCGCCGACAGCCTGGCCCAGTACGTGTCCATGACGCCCCAGCCGGTGCCGTACTTCATCCAGAGGATGATCTTGACGGTCGCGCGGTTGGCGGACGTGGACTTGGGGGTGATGTAGCCGGAGGCCGTGAACGCCCGGTCCTTCTTGGGGGCATTGGACAGCGCCGGCTTGGTCGTCGTGTACGTGGTGCGGGCTCCGGCGACCGCCGCCGTGCACGCCAGCAGCATCACCACCAGACCCACCGTCAGTATGCGACCCAGAGACTTGCGCACGATGTCCCTCCTACTGGACGACGATGGTCCCGTGGTGGCACTGCGGTCCCATCCAGCACTCCCACTCGTAGTTGCCGGGGGCAAGGCCGCCGGAGTACCAGGTCAGCGGGTCCGGGTAGCCCCTCGTCTTCGTGAGGTCACCCGCCGTCGTGAAGTGGATGGTCCGCCAGCACATCATCCTGGCGCCGGTGAAGACCATGTCGACCGGCGTGCCCGCCGGCACCACCGTCACGGAATCCAGCGGGTCGGAATCGATCGGCACCTGCTGGGCAGGACCATCGGCGACCAGGGTCCCGTAGTGGCAGCCGTCCATCCAGCACTTCCAGTCGTAGCGTCCCGGGACCAGGCCATCGGTGTGCCACGCGAGCGGGTCGGGGCTGGTCTGCGCGAAGACGCGCGTGAGGAACGCGATGCTGCGGTCGCAGCCCATGCCCTCAGAACTGACGTCGCCGAAGGAGACGTCCGCCGGCAGGTACGGCAGCGCGTGGGTGTCGGCGTGCGAGTTCTTGTCGATGTCGATCGACTGGGCGACGACCAGCGAGCCGGTGCCCCACTTGGGCATCGCGTCGCGCATCCAGTCATAGCGGCCGGGACGCAGCCCGTCGGTGTGCCAGGTCAGCCCGTCGGTGCCGACCTTCTCGAAGTCGCCCCAGATGAAGTGCGCCGCGCCGTAGTGCTTGGCGGGGTCGTCAGAGGCCCAGTCGGACGGGGTGGTGAAGACGATGTCCAGCGGCGTGTCCGCGGGGACCACCGTGTCGCCGAGTCCCGGCGCCAGCCACCCGTTGACCATCGAGTCGATGGTGATCGTCTGGGCGGCCATCTGGACATCGAAGGAGGTCAGCTTGGACTTGCAGACGAGCTTGCCGGCGCGGTAGTGGAACGCCCTGAGTGCGTGCTTGCCTTCCATGGGGATGGTGAGCTGGCGCGAGTACCGCGTACCGGGCCCGTCGGGGTTCCTGCCGAGCTTCGCGCGGTAGGTGTCCATCACGCCCCAGTGGCCGTCCGTCAGCATGTACAGCCTGATCTTGACGACCGCGCGAGATCTGGCGGTCGACTTCGGCGAGATGAGCCCTGAGGCGGTGAACGGGACTCCCGACACCGGCGTCGCCGAAAGCTTCGGCTTGCTCGCGGAGTAGGCGGGTGCGGCCTGCGCCAGGGCGGGCAGGCCGAGGACCGCCACCAGGACCGTGCCGGCCAGCAAGAGCATCGTCAGGCGCTTCGACATACACCCTCCTTCGGTGGCCCCGAGGGGCTTTTGACTTCCGCCATGCGCAAAACGTTATACGAGTCCCGGCGCTGTGGCAAGGCTACTCCCATCCATTCGTCAGGTTTCGCCCTAGACGAATGATATAGATGGATCGGCGTTGTCAAACGTCGCAGCCGTTGACGGGGGTGGCCCGTCGCGCGGGGTGGAGCGACTGCTCACGGACACGGGCGGGCGCGTTGCCGGTGGAGGCGACGCCGCAAGGACGCTTCTAGACGTGTGTTCTATGCGCGCACCGGCGACGCGGCCGATGTAATGGTCAGGAGACCGGAAGACTCTGAGAGAGGGCTTTCCAAGTCGACGTTGACCACGGCCGGCGGCGCAAAGCGGGGGCTTGCACCGCCGGCCTTCACGTACGCCCTCACGCTGCACGAGAGCCCGGCGCCGACGCACCGCCCAGCCTCAGGTCGGCCGGTTGTCGATGACGCGCCGGGCCTTGCCCTCGCTGCGCTCGAGCTTGCCCGGCTCCACCAGCTTGACCTTGGGCCGGACGAGGAGCGCCGAGCGAAGCTCCTCGGTCACTCGGCGCTCGAACGCCCGCAGGTCGTCCATCCAGCCGTCGAAGAGCGTGTCCGTGACCTCCACGTGCACCTCGAACGTGTCCAGCCCGTTCTGGCGCCCGAGCACGATCTGGTAGAAGGGCTCGACGCCCTCGATCTGGAACAGCACGCTCTCGATCGCGGACGGGAAGATGTTCACGCCGCTGATGATGAACATGTCGTCGGTGCGGCCGACCACCTTGCCCATGCGGGCCGTGGTCCGGCCGCAGGCGCAGCGCTCGCGAGAGAGCGAGGTGAGGTCACGGGTGCGGTAGCGCAGCACCGGCGAGCACTCCCGCGTGAACGCCGTGATCACGAGCTCGCCGATCTCACCGTCCGCCACCGGCTTGCCGGTCGCCGGGTCCAGGCACTCGGCGAGGAAGTGGTCCTCGGAGATGTGCATGCCCGTGCGACACTCGCACTCACCGGCCACGCCGGGCCCGGTGAGCTCCGTGAGCCCGTAGTTGTCCGTCCCCCTGATCGGCAGCCGGCTCTCGATCTGGGCGCGCATCTCCTCGCTGCAGTGCTCGGCGCCGAACATCCCCAGCCGCAGGCGGAGCTGCTCGAGCGGGACGCCGCGCCGCTGCAGCACCTCGCCGATGTAGAGCGCGTAGGACGGCGTGGCGATGAGGATGGTCGTCCCGAAGTCCTTCATGTACTGGATCTGGCGGGCGGTGTTGCCGGCGCTGATGGGCAGCACGGCGACGCCGGCTCGCTGCAGTCCGTAGTGGAGGCCGAAGCCGCCGGTGAACATGCCGTACCCGAAGGCGATCTGGGCGACGTCGCCCTCGTGGGCGCCGACGGCGACGGCGAGCCGGCACACGAGCTCGGTCCACGTCTCCAGATCCCCCCTGGTGTACCCGCCGACCACGGCCTTGCCCGTGGTCCCCGACGAGGAGTGGATCTCGACGACCTCGCTCATCGGCACGGCGAAGAGTCCGTAGGGGTAGTTGTCGCGGAAGTCCGTCTTCTCGGTGAAGGGCAGGCCGGCGAGGTCGTCCAGACTCGTGAGGTCGCCGGGCTCGAAGCCGACGGCGCTCAGCTGCTCGCGGTAGAACGGGACGCGCTCGGAGACCCGGGCGAGCATGCCCCGAAGGCGCTCGAGCTGCAGCTCCTGGAGCCGCTCGCGGTCGATGGTCTCGTGCTGCTCGTCCCAGATGGCCATGATCTCTCGCTTCGTCGCTGCAGGGTGCCGCGGGCAATCATATCGGGGCGGACGGCGGGCGCGCCTCCGGCCGGCTCGCCGTCCGCCCTCGCGGCCGTGCGCGCGGTGGCCGCTGTATACCCCTAGGGGTACCATCGTTTGAGCGCGGGAACACTAAGCGCGGCAGGGCGGAGCGTCGCTCTGCGCGAACGGATGACCGGAGCAGGATGAGCGACCGCGACACGACCATCGAGCTGCCCATCACGGGCATGACCTGCGCGAGCTGCGTCGCGCGCACCGAGAAGGCCATCGGCAAGGTCCACGGCGTGGACAAGGCGGCCGTGAACCTGGCCACCGAGAAGGCGACCGTCACCTTCGACCCGGGCGAAGTCACGGCCGGCGACCTCGTCGCCGCCGTCGAGGGCGCCGGGTACGGGGTCGTGACCGCGCAGGAGACGCTGCCGATCATCGGCATGACGTGCGCGAGCTGCGTGAGCCGGGTGGAGAAGGCGCTGCGCCTGCCCGCCGGCGTCCTCAAGGCCGACGTCAATCTGGCGACGGAGAAGGCGACCGTCTCGTACATCCCCGGCCAGGCGAGCTACAAGGACCTGGTGGAGGCCGTGCGAGGCGCCGGCTACGACGTCGTGGAGCCGGCGCCCGGCACCGGCGTGGAGGGCGTAGAGGCGGCGGCGGACGCCGAAGACGCCGCCCGCGCCGCCGCCTACCGGAAGCTCAAGCTCAAGGTCGTCGTCGGCTTCGTGCTGAGCGTCGTCATCTTCGCCGGCACGATGCAGATGGACTGGTTCATGTTCCTGCCGTCGTGGATGAACAACGGCTACTTCCTCTGGGCGCTCGCCAGCGTCGTGCAGTTCTGGGTCGGCCGGCAGTTCTACACCACTGCCTGGTCGGCGCTGAAGCACGGCACGACGACGATGAACACGCTGGTCGCCATGGGATCGTCGGCGGCCTACCTCTACAGCGTGGCCGGCGTCCTCTTCCCGAGCTTCTTCGAACACCAGGGGATGAGCGTGCCGATGTACTTCGACTCGGCGGCGTTCATCATCACGCTGATCCTGATGGGGCGGCTGCTCGAGGCGCGCGCCAAGGGGCAGACCGGAGCCGCCATCAAGGCGCTCATCGGCCTGCAGCCCAAGACGGCGCGCGTCGTGCGCGCCGGCGTGGAGTCCGACGTGCCGGTCGCCCAGGTGCTGGTGGGCGACCTCGTCGTCGTGCGCCCCGGCGAGAAGATCCCGGTCGACGGCGTCCTGGAGGAGGGGTCCTCCCCGGTCGACGAGTCCATGCTGACCGGCGAGCCGATCCCCGTGGGCAAGCACCCCGGCGACGAAGTCATCGGCGCCACCATGAACACGACCGGCTCGTTCACGTTCCGGGCCACCAAGGTCGGCTCCGAGACCGCACTCGCGCAGATCGTCCGCCTCGTCGAGCAGGCGCAGGGCTCCAAGCCGCCCATCGCCCGCCTGGCGGACGTCATCGCCGCGTGGTTCGTGCCGGTGGTGATCGTCATCGCCACCGTCACGCTGGTCGTGTGGCTCGTGTTCGGGCCGTCGCCGGCGCTCAACTACGCGCTGCTCAACTTCGTCGCCGTCCTCGTGATCGCGTGCCCGTGCGCCCTCGGCCTGGCGACGCCGACGGCGATCATGGTCGGCACCGGCAAGGGCGCCGAGAACGGCGTGCTCATCCGCGACGGCGCCGCGCTCGAGACGGCGCACAAGCTGGACGTCGTGGTGCTCGACAAGACCGGCACCATCACCGAGGGCAAGCCGCGGGTGACCGACGTCGTGCTGTTCGGGTCGGGGGACGGCAGCGACGCCGGGCACGGCGGGCACCTGGACAACGCCGGACTGCTGCGGCTGGTCGCCGGCGCCGAGCGCGGGAGCGAGCACCCGCTGGCGGCGGCGATCCTGGCCGAGGCGGCCGAGCGCGGTATCGAGGCGCCGGCGGCGACGGGGTTCGAGGCGATCGCCGGCCACGGCATCCGCGCCGAGGTGGACGGCCACAGCGTCATCGCCGGCAACGAACGGCTCGCCGGCCACCCCGGCGAGCGGGCCGCCGAGCTCGCCGGCCAGGGCAAGACCGTCGTGACCGTGGTCGTCGACGACGAACCGGTCGGGGCCATCGCCATCGCCGACACGGTCAAGCCGAGCTCCGCGGCGGCCGTGGCCCGCCTCAAGCAGCTCGGCCTCGAGGTCGTCATGCTCACCGGCGACCAGGCGGCGACGGCGAAGGCCATCGCCGCGCAGGTCGGCATCGAGCGCGTGGTCGCCGAGGTGCTGCCGGAGCAGAAGGCGGCGGAGATCTCGGCGCTGCAGCAGAGCGGCCGCCGGGTGGCGATGGTCGGCGACGGCATCAACGACGCGCCGGCGCTGGCGCAAGCCGACGTCGGCATCGCCATCGGCACCGGCACCGACGTCGCCATGGAGGCGAGTGACGTGACGCTCATGTCGGGTGATGTGGGCGGCGTGGCCACCGCGATCGAGCTCTCGCGGGCGACGATCCGCACCGTCAAGCAGAACCTCTTCTGGGCCTTCGCCTACAACGTCGCCCTCATCCCGCTGGCGGCCGGCGTGTTCTACCCGGCCTTCGGCATCCTGCTCAACCCGATCTACGCCGCCGCCGCGATGGGGCTGAGCAGCGTCACCGTGGTGACCAACAGCCTGCGGCTGCGAGGCTTCAAGCCGAGCTGACGCGCGGGCCGCACACGCGGCGCGCCGACGCGGCCCGTACGCGACGAGAGGGGCGGTCCTGAGTCACGGAACCGCCCCTCCCGGGTGGCGATGCTACGTTGTCGGTCGATCCGTTCATCGTCCGCCACGATCACTTGCGGCGCTTGCCGTAGCGATCCTCCTGCTTCACGCGTGTCTTGTTGAAGTGCACAGGTCCCATGGTCTCACCTCCTCCTCTGTCTCGGTCTGCTCTCTGGTGATTGCCGGACCACGGCAGAAATAAACCGTGATTGTGAAACGTGTCACGTAATCTCACCGCCCCCTCCCAGTCACCACGGTGTCCAGAAAGGACAAGCGCGGCAGTGAAAATGCCCTCCCACGTCCATTGTCGCCGTCGACGGGCCGGTGCGAGGATGAAGCGGGCGGGGGCCAGCAGTCCGCGTTCGCGACCCCCGGTCCTCCATCAGAGAGGTCTCATGCTGCACGTTCTCGACCGGCACGCCATCGGACAGATCCTCCGCACCAAAGAGGTGGACGCCTGGGGCGTCGCCGCCAACGATCCCCGGCTGCCTCAGGCGCCGGACTACCCCACAGCCATCTCCATCCTCATGCGGCTGGATCCTCTGGTCGTGCGCGGCCTGCGGCACGGTCCCACCCAGGACTACCAGCAGGAGTACCTGCGCGTGAACATCGCGCTCGACGACGCCACGGACACGCTGGTCGACGTCCTCAAGGTCCACGGGAACACCGCAGAGCGCGTGCAGGCGACCATGGACAAGACCAACGGCGGCAAGCCGTTCCCGCACAAGACGGCGGCCACGCAGGCCGGACTGGGGTGGATCGGCAAGACGGCGCTCTTCATCTCGCCCGAGTTCGGGCCTGCCGTCCGCCTGGCGACGGTCTTCACCGATCTCGAGCTGCCCGCCGGCGAGCCCGTCGTGGAGAGCAGTTGCGGCGCCTGCCGCGACTGCGTCGACGCGTGTCCCGCCGGCTGCGGCCGCGACGTGCAGTGGCGGCCGGGCATGGCGCGCGAGCTGCTGTTCGACGCCGGCGCCTGCCGCCACCACATGACGCTCTTCACCGGCGTCGAGGCGGAGATCTGCGGCATCTGCATCGCCGCCTGTCCGTACGCGATGCAGCACTGACGCCGCCGGCCTGACGACGCTCCCGGCCGGTACGACCGGGCGCGGCGCGCCGACGGGCCGCATCCCCCGCTTGCACTACCTCCCGCCACGGCCCACGCCTGCGTCGTGCCTTGCCCGCGTTCACCGCCCGTGCTACGCTCACCGCCTTATTGAAAGCGGTTTTCACTTTCAGAAAGGAGGTCGCGCGTGAGCTTCGACACCGTCCAGGTCTCGGCGGAACTCTCCGCCCGCGGCCTTCGCCTGACGCGCCAGCGCCGCGCCGTCCTCGACGCCATCGCCGCGACGCCGTCGAGCCTCAGCGCGCTGCAGGTCTACGACGCGGCGCGGGCGCAGTGCCCCGAGCTCGGCCTGACCACCGTCTACAGGACGCTGGAAGTGCTGGCCGAGATGGGCGCCCTGCGCCGCGTGCACGGGCCCGACCACTGCGAGAGCTTCGTGCCGGCGAGCGCGGCGCACGGGCACACCGTGGTCTGCAGCGCCTGCGGCCGGGTCACCGAGTTCACCGCCTGCGACATGCGCGGCATCGTCGACGCGGCCGCCGATGAGACGGGCTATCGCATCACCGACCACTTCCTGCAGCTCAGCGGCCTCTGCGCCGGCTGCCGCGCGGCACAAGGCCCCGCCACGCCGAGGGAGGCCTCGTGACGAGGCGCGGCCCGCTGGTCCTTCTCGCGGCCGCGTTGCTGGCGCTCGTCGCCGGGTCGGGCGCCGGCTGCGGGACTGCGAGCAGTCCCTCCTCCGGCGCCCTGGACGTCGTCGCCTCGACCTCGTTCCTCGCCGACATCGCCCAGAACGTCGCCGGCGACCGCTTCCAGGTGCAGTCGCTCGTCCCGCGCGGCACCGACCCGCACGCGTTCGAGCCAGCTCCGTCGGATCTGAAGGCCGTGGCCGGCGCCGACCTCGTGATCATCAACGGCGGCGGCCTCGAAGGCACGCTGCTCACGACGCTCGAGAACGCCGTCGGCGACACGACCATCGTCGACGCCTCCGCCGGGCTCGAGTCGCGTACGCCGAAGCCCGGCGAGCCCGCCCTCGCCGGCGGAGAGACCGACCCCCACTTCTGGCTCGACCCCGAGCTCGTCAAGACCTACGTGAAGAACATCGAGGCGGCGTTCAGCACGGCCGACCCGGCCGGGGCGGCCACCTATCGGGCCAACGCCGCCGCCTACGAGAAGAAGCTCGACGCCCTCGACGCCTGGATCAGGCGCGAGGTCGCCCAGATCCCGGAGGCCGACCGCAAGCTCGTCATGGACCACGCCAGCCAGGGGTACTTCGCCGATCGCTACGGGTTCACCATCGTCGGCACCGTCATCCCGAGCGCGTCGACCGGCGAGTCACCGACCGCCAGACAGCTGACCGACCTCGTGGCGACGATCCGCGCGACGGGCGCGAAGGCCATCTTCGTGGAAGCCAGTGAGAACCCACAGTTGGCGCAGCAGATCGGCGCCGAGACGGGGGTCAAGGTCGTGACCGACCTGCTCGACCACTCGCTCACGGCGGCGGACGGCGCCGCGCCCACCTACATCGACATGATGAAGTACGACACGCGGCGCATCGTGGAGGCACTGAGGTGAGCGCCGTGACCGCCGCCACGCCCTGTCTCACGCTCGAGGACGTCGTCGTCTCCTACGGCGGCCGCCCGGCGCTCGAAGACGTCACGCTCAGTGTGCCGCACGGCGCGCAGGTCGCGATCGTCGGGCCCAACGGGGCGGGCAAGTCGACGTTGTTCAAGGCCCTCGTCGGCCTCCTCCCCGTGCGCTCGGGCACGATGCTCCTGAGCGACCGCAAGCCCGGCAAGCACGGCGACACGATCGCCTACGTGCCCCAGCGCGAGGAGATCGACTGGGGCTTCCCGGTCACCGTGCACGACGTGGTCATGATGGGCCGCTACGGCAGCCTCGGCTGGTTCCACCGGCCCAAGGCCGCCGACCGCGAGGTGGTGGCGCGCTGCCTGGACGAGCTCGGCATCGGCGAGCTCGAGAGGCGCGCCATCGGCGAGCTCTCCGGCGGCCAGCAGCAGCGCGTGTTCCTCGCCCGGGCGCTCGCCCAGGAGCCGCACGTACTGCTGCTGGACGAGCCCTTCACCGGCGTGGACGTGGGCGCGCGCGAGGCCTTGCTCACGCTCCTCGACCGCCTGCGTGGCCGGGGCATCACCGTGCTCGTGAGCACGCACGACATGGAGACGGCCGCGCAGCGCTTCGAGCTGACGGCCTTGCTGAACCGCCGGCTGATCGCCTACGGCGAGCCGGCCACCGTCTTCACCCAGGAGCACCTCAGCGAGGCCTTCGGCGGCCAGGCGATCTTCGTCGGCGGCATGGCCGTGATCGACCAGTGCTGCTCGAGCCTGGACGACGGCGAGGAGCATCGCCACGACCATGGACCGCCCGCGGAGCCGCGATGATCGCCTGGCTCACCGACCCGTTCACGCTGCAGTTCATGCAGCGCGCGCTGCTCGCCTCGCTCATCGTCGGCGTGCTGTGCTCGGTGATCGGCACCTTCGTCGTGCTGCGCGCCATGGCGTTCCTCGGCGACGCGCTGGCGCACGCGATCCTCCCCGGCGTGGCCATCGCCTACCTGCTCGGCGCCAACCTGCTGCTGGGCGCGCTCGTGGCCGCGATCGTCGTCGCCGTCGGCATCGGCGTGTTCTCGCGCCGCGGCGGGCTCAAGGAGGACACCGCCATCGGCATCCTCTTCGCCGCGGCGCTCGCGTTCGGCGTCCTGCTCATGAGCACGGTGCGGTCCTACGCGACCGACCTCACTCACATCCTCTTCGGCAACGTGCTCGGCGTGAGCGCAACCGACCTGTGGCTCACGGGGATCCTCGCGGTGATCGTGCTCACCGTGCTCATCGCCTTCTTCAAGGAGTTCCAGCTGGCGTCGTTCGACCCCGTGCTCGCGCACATGCTCGGCAAGCGCCCGGAGACGCTGCGCTTCGCGATGCTGATCCTGCTGGCGCTCACCATCGTGGTGGGGTTGCAGACCGTGGGCGTGGGACTGGTCGCCGCCATGCTGGTCACCCCGGCGGCGACCGCCTACCTGCTCACCCGCCGGCTGGCGACGATGATGGCCGTCTCCGCCGTCATCGGCGCCGCTTCGAGCGTCGCCGGCCTGTACGCCAGCTACTACCTCGACGTGGCATCGGGGGCGGCGGTCGTGCTGATCGCCACCGCCGCCTTCCTCCTCGCCTACGCGTTCGCGCCACGGCGCGGGCTCGTCGCCCGCCGCGCCGCGCGGCGCGCCACCTGACGCGGTCCGGGCTGCGTCACCCTTCGTTTCACGCACACCCCCGGTGTGCAATAGTCCGTGCAGGAAACCACACGAGGAGGGTCACCATGCCGACAACGCTCGTCCTGGGCTATGACGGGTCGGACTGCGCCAAGAAAGCGCTCGCGCACACGGCCGAGATCGCGAAGCACCTCGACGACGGCGAGGTCCTCGTCCTGAGCGCGTTCGAGTTCTCCATCGGCTACGTTCCCATGGGCATGACCGACTCGCCGCTCATGATCAGCGCCGAGTACGACCAGCACGTGGACATGGTGCGCGGGTTCGGCGAGCAGCAGATCGCGGAGGCGTGCGCGGAACTCGAGAAGCAGGGCGTCCGGGCGAGCGGTGACGTGCGCGAGGGCAAGCCCGTCGACGTCCTCATCGAGGCCGCACGCGAGACGAAGGCCGTCGCCATCGTGGTCGGCAGTCACGGCGAGGGCGCGATGTCGGCGGCGTTCCTGGGCTCCACGGCGCTCAAGCTGCTGCACCACAGCGACGTCCCCGTGCTGGTCGTGCCGCGGCACGAGAAGAAGTGACCGCCGGAAGGCAGGCGCGATGAGCCCCTGGGAGAAGCCGAACGAGAGGCTGGTGAAGCTCCTCGACGAGATCGTCGCCGGGCTCGAGTTCGACGCGCCGGTGGACTACCGGCCGATGTTCGGCTGCCCGGCGTACTTCACCGGCGGCAACCTCTTCGCCGGAGTGTGGCAGCAGACGATGATGCTGCGGCTCTCCGAGGAGGAGCGGGCCGAGGTGGCGGCCGCCGGCGGGCGGCCGTTCGAGCCCATGCCGGGCAGGGCGATGAAGGAGTACGTCGCCCTGCCGCCCGACATGATGGCCGACCGCGACGTCGCGAGCCTGTGGGTGCGCAAGGCGGCAGCCTATGCCGCGTCGCTGCCGCCCAAGGAGAAGAAGCCGCGCAAGAAGAAGGCGTAGACGCGAGCGCGCCGGCCGCGAGCGAGTCGCAGCCGGCGCGCGCCGACACTGCCGCCGTCTACCTCCGCTGCTGCTGCGGCTGCCCCGGCGTGGGGTTGGGCTGCGCGACCTTGACCGGCACCGGCGTGATGCCGGCGAGGTCGCCGATCACGTTGACCAGGTCGCCGTCCGCCGGGACGATGATCTTGGCGTTCTGCCAGAACGCCTTCTCCACCGTCTCGAGCTTGCGCAGCACCTGGGCGTTGCCGACGAAGTACTTCTCGGCCGCCTCGTTGACGAGCTGGATGGCCTGCGCCTCGCCCTCGGCGGCGAGGACCTTGGCCTGCTTGATGCCCTCGGCCTTCTTGATCTCGGCGCGGCGCTGGCCGTCGGCCTGCGTCTCGGTGGCAGTGGCGTAGTCGACCGCGGCGATCTTCTCGTTCTCGGCCTTGACGACCTTGTTCATGGTCTCCTGCACGTCCGCCGGCGGGTCGATCTCCTTGAGCTCGGTGCGGAGGATCTCGAGGCCCCAGTTGGCGGTCTCGGTGCGGAGCGTGGTGCGGAGCTCCTCGTTGATGCGACCGCGCTCGCTGTTGGCCGACTTGAGGCTCAGGGTGCCGATGATGTTACGCAGCGTGGTCCGTGCCAGCTGCACGATCTGGATCTGGTAGTTGGTGACGTTGTACTGCGACGCCTTGACGCTCTCCTCGTCGGGCTTGACCTTGAGGTAGACCTGCGCGTCGACGCGGGCGTTGAGGTTGTCGTTGGTGATGATGGTCTGCGGCGTGGCGTCGACGAGGATCTCGCGGATGTCGACCCGGTAGAAACGCTCGATGCCGAACGGGATGGTCAGGTGGATGCCGGGCCCGGCGAAGCGGTTGTACTTGCCGAGACGCTCGATGAAGGCCCGGTGCGTCGGACGCACGATGCGGATGCCGGAGAGGATGGTGATCACGATGAGCGCGATGACGATCACCAGGATGATGAGAGCTGCGAGCCCCATGTGTGCTACCCCTTTCGGTGCGCGCCTTGGGCGGCCGCGCGGCCGCGGGCGCGCACGATGTTCACAGTCCGATGATAGGGCTTGGGGACGGAAACACAAGAAGGACGAACGGCCCCGCGGACGGGCTCAGAGACCGAGCAGTTCCGGCAGGTCCAGGACGGAGTCGATGACGTGATCCGGCGTGCCCGACGCCCGGGCCAGCTGGTCCTCGCGGAACTTGCCCGTGCGCACCAGCACGCCGGTGATGCCGACGGCCTGGGCGGCGAGCACGTCGTTCTCGACGTCGTCGCCGACCATGGCCACCCGCCCGGCCGGCAGGCCGAGGGAATCGAGGGCGGCGCGGAACGCGGAGGGCGCCGGCTTGCCGAGGACGACGGCCTCGAGCCCCGTGGCCGCCTCGAGGCCGAGCAGGTAGGCGCCGGAGTCCAGCTTCTCGCTGCGGCGCGTCACCCAGAAGAGGTTGCGGTGCATGGCGACGAGCTCGGCGCCGCCGCGCAGCACTTCGAGCACGCGGTTGAACGTCTCGAAGCAGAAGGAGTCGTCGGCGCCGGAGACCAGCACCATGTCCGGCGCCTCGTCCAGCCCGACCAGCTCGACGCCGGCGAGGTCCTCAGGCCGGGCGTCGCCGAGCACGAACACGCGCGCGTCCGGGCGCTGCTCGCGCAGCCACGCGCGCGCCAGCACCGACGCCGTGAGGATGTCCTCGTCGGCGAACGGGAACCCGGCGCCGCGCAGCACCTCGCCGAAGCGCGCCAGCGGGAATGCCGTCGTGTTGGTGAGCAAGCGGATCGGCATGCCGGCGGCGTGCAGGCGCGTGACCGCCGCCGCCGCTCCGTCCAGCGGCGTCCACGAGACGCCGAGCACGCCGTCCATGTCGAGCACCAGGCCGTCGATGCCGTTCAGCGGAGTCATGGCTCGAGCCTAGCGCAGGCAACAGGGCCCGGCCACCGTCTCGGCGACTTCACCCGCGCGCACGTGCGGGCCGGCCCTCTGCCACTCTCAGCGTCGCCCGCGATTCACCGGATCCCGGTGAAGACGACCGCGTTCACTGGGCGTAGCGTGGTCGTCGGGAAGCGTTGAGCCGTCCGGCCTTGCGCTGGTCTCCTTCGGACCTGGCGGAGAGCCAGGAGTGACCGGCCGGCGAATTCCCGAAGCCGTTGGGGAGGTTCATCGGCTGGAGTGCCGTCAGCGATGGCAGGAGCGATGAAAAGCGAGTGGCTCTCGTGCGTCTAATGATGTGGATGGGCGCAGCACCGGCACGCAGCAGCGTAGGGGCATCGCCGTGAAGCAGGAAGCAGCCACGGGTGTGACACCTCAGAGCCTCTCTGCGAGCGACTCAGAGCGCAGGAAGCCTGAGATCGGGAGCCCGGCTCTGGCCGGGCGCGATGGCAAGGCATTCGCGCGGCTCATCCGCGAGCACGACAGAAGGCTGCGCTGCCTCGCCTACCGATTGCTGGACGACCAGGACCTCATGGACGACGTCCTGCAGGAGGTCTACACGAAAGGGTTTGCCGCCCTGCCCACGTTCGGCAGACGTTCCTCGGCCGGGACGTGGCTGTACCGCATCACGTACACGACCTGCATCGACGCGCTTCGCAGGCAGCGCCGCCTGACGGCAGTGCCGGACGAGCTGCTCGCGGACGTGCCAGATCCGGCGCCCGACCCGGGCGACGAACTCGCCGAGCGAGAGCGCCTTTCTGTCGCCCTCGCCGGGCTGCCGCCTGAGCAACGCGCGGCCGTGCTGCTCGTCGATCGCGAGGGCTTCGACTACAAGACGGTGGCGGAGATCCTCGACGTTCCCATCGGCACCGCGGCGTCCCGCGTCTCGGCGGCTCGTCGTGCCCTGCGCCGGGCGCTGGGATCGCCGACCTTGGAGGGAAAGCAATGAAGGGTGACCGCGACAGGCAACTCGGCGCCGCCCTGCGACGTCTGGACGTGCCTGCGCATCGAGAAGGCTTCTTCGCGGCGGTCTGGGCCGGCGTCGATCAGGAACTGGCTGAGCCGGGCCTGTCGCGACGGCCACGTCTCGGGCATCGTCACCTCTGGCCGCGCCGTCTCGTTCTGATCGCCGCGACGGTCGCCGTCGTGGCCGTCGTCGCGGCCGTCCTCCTCGTCGGCCTCCCGGGCACGCCGGGTCCCCAGGCGGTGAGCGCGTCCCAGGTGCTGGACGGGGCGCTCGACGCCTACTCCTCCCTGCAGACGTGGCAGGCGGACATGCGCCTGAAGTGGTACGACGAGCGCGCGTGGACGAAGTACCACGCCTATGCCACGCGCCGGGCCCACCTGGTGTGGGCCGCCGACGGCAGTGGCCGTGAGGCGTGGTCCGCGGTGACGGCGGCGGGCCATCGCCTGATGGAGGGGGGCACGGAGCTCTGGGACGCGACCACCGGCAACGGCGGCGCCTACTACGATCCCGAGACGCGGAAGTGGTCCCAGGAGACGAACCTCCCTCTCGGACCGCCGGACGCCGGGACCGTTCCCGGCCTCGATCTCGCCACGACGGTCCGCGCGTTGGCGTCCTCGAAGACGCTGAGACTGGACGAGACGGTGGTTGACGGTCGGCCGGCGTGGACGGTGACCTGCACCAGTGGCGAGCTTGCCGGCCTGCCGGCGACCGGCGAAGACCAGCCGGCGTACACGGTCCTGGTGGACAAGCAGACGTCGCTGCTGCTGGGTGTGGACGTGGTCACCTCGGGCCGCCTCACGCTGAGCCTCCGGTACCGCAACGTTCGCGTCAACGAGCCGCTGCCCCAGGGGGTGTTCACGAAGCAGCCCCCCGCCGGGGCGACCGTCAAGCGCATCGACGACGGTTTCAGGCGCGTCACGTTCGACGAGGCCGCGGCGACGCCGGGTGTGACGCCGCTCGTGCCCGATCTCGTGCCGAACGGTTACGAGTTGTCGGCCGTGGCCGTTGCGGACCGCTCGGTGATCGCCGGGGACATGGAAGGGGCGGAAGTGTCCTTCGGCACCCGGCACGTCTTCGTGCTCTCGTACAGGCGCGGCTTCGATGCCATCACGCTGTCGACGCGCGCCATACGCGACCCGGACTACACGGTCGACATCGACATCAACCTCGAATCCGATCAGGCCTGGTCCAGGAGGGCGCGCACCGAGGTGCCCATCACATCGGGCGCCTTCGAGGGAGTCACGGCGCGGATCCTGGTGGCGAGCACGACGTCCCCGCCTCACCTCTGGGCGATGAAGGACGGCGTCCTGCTGACGATCGCCGGAGCGGCCTCGGCCGAGGAACTGCTGGCCGTGGCCGAGTCGTTGCAGGCCTACCCGCGCACGTCGCCCGCGACCGACTAGGTCCGCAAGGAGCACAGGGCCGGAAGGAAAGGCGGGAGCCATGAACGCTCGATCTGTCACCGGGTCACCTGCCGTCGTCGCGTGCCTGCTGGCGGCGCTGGTCGTCGGTGCGCTGGGGACGGTCGCCTGTGGCGGCGGCGAGCAGGCCGCGACGCCCCAGCCGACTGGGGCATCGCAAGCCGCTGAGCCGACCACGCCGACCGAGCGAGTCAGCTTCTCGTTCACCACGCCTGCCAACGGCATGGCAGCATCGACGGAGAGTCCCGTCTTCACCACGCGAGGCGGCCGTCTCACAGCCCGTCTGATCGTCGACCGGTGGTACACGATCGCCAGCTCAGATGGTTACGGGCCGACGACGATCGTCTGGGCTGGAGCACCGGGCTTCGCATACGCCGAGGGGCCCAGTCCCGAGGCGAAGTTCGACCTACGGGAGGGCCCCGGCAGGTACGAGGCCGAGATCGTGAACGGCCACGACGAGTACCCTGTCGCCGGAGAGTACATCCTCCATGTCGATGGCGCGCACTTCAACGGAACGCTCACAGTCCTCGAAGAGACGACCGCCAGCGCCTCGCCGGTCGCGACAAACGCCGTCCCGACGGCAAGCGCCAGCGCGGGCGGCCGGCGTGAGGGGCTTGGCTGGAAGATCGAGACGGGGGCTGCGGTAGAGGCCACGCCGGCCGTCTCTCGGGGGGTCGTGTACATGGGGAACAGCGCCGGCCACCTCTACGCCGTGGACCTCCGGAGCGGCCGGCAGAGGTGGGCGTTCGCGGCCGGAGGAGCAGTCCTCTCGTTGGTCGCCGCTGACGGAGCGGTCTACTGCCGCAGTGACGACGGCTATCTCTACGCGGTGGACGTCCAGAGCGGCCGAGAGATGTGGAGATTCAAGGCGGACGGCGCGGCGGAGTCCTCTCCGGTCGTCGTGCACGGAACGGTCTATCTCGCCACCCCCAGCGCCTCAGATCCCCAAGGGGACGATCTCTACGCGCTCGACGGCGCCAGCGGCCGGGCGATCTGGAAGGCGACGGTGACCTGGAAGGCGCGGGACGACGGGGCCCAGGACTTCGCGCCCCCCTCACCGACCGTCTCGGGGGGCGTGGTCTACTACGGTGCGTTGAACACCCTCCACGCTCTCGACGCCCGAACGGGCGAGCGGCTGTGGAAGGCCGATCCCGGCTCGACGCCGCTCGGCACACCTGCGGTGGCCCGAGGGATGGTCTACATCCGCGAACTCGACAACTGGCCGTTCACTCGACTGAGCGCGGTGGACGTGAAGAGCGGGCGACGGCAGTGGGTGTCTCGCATGTTCAGCAAGGAGGCCGTGGCGCGGTTCACCTCGCCGGCGGTCGGGGACGGTGCGGTCTACGTCACCCGCGGGGACGGCACCGTGTTCGCGCTGGACGGGCGGAGCGGACGTGAGAGATGGAACTCCAGGAAGGGCCTCGCCGGTGAGGCGACCCCGGCCGTGGGGGACGGCATGGTCTTCGTCGGCGGTGATCACGGCTGGCTCCACGCGCTGGACGCCGAAACTGGGCGGATAGCCTGGAAGTCCAAGACGGGGTCTGGGGTACTGACCTCCCCGGTCATCTCGAACGGCATGGTCTGCGTCGGCAGCGACGATGGCTGCCTCTACGTGGTAAAGCGGTGATGAGACGGGGGCCTCGGCAGGCTCCGCGCATGAAGATGCCGATCGGCGACCGGTAGAGGCCCGCCGCCCGTGAGGGCAGCGGGCCTCTTTCAGCGGCCGGCGCGTCGTGAACGCGTGGTGCCGTCACGCGCGAGGCACACGGAAGACGCAACGCCGACAGCTTGGCCTGGGCAGGCTTCTGGTGCCGGAGCCGGGACTCGAACCCGGACGCCGCAGCTGCGACGGGCGATTTTAAGTCGCCGGCGTCTACCAGTTCCGCCACTCCGGCACGCGTGCAGTATATGCCGGGCGCGGGCGGGCGGAGTGCGGAGAAAAGGGCGACGGAGAGCGCGGCGCGGGGCGCCGCAGGAGAGTCAGACGGCTCTGCGGGTCAGGCTGACGGCCCGAGCGCGCCGGTGACGACGAGCCAGGCGGCGAAGACGAACATCGGGGCGGCGATGGCGTAGCGGAGCGACAGGCGACGCAGAAGCACGTAGGACCTCCCGGAACAGACGACGTGCGCTTGCGGCACGGTACCGGGCGGGAAGGGACGGGTCAACCCGAGGAAATTCGGGCGAAGAACGCCGGACCGCAACGACGCGCGGACCCGGGCGCTCCGGTCAGCGTGGCTTGAGCGATCCGTCGGCGAGGGCGAGCGCGGCGCCCTCCAGGAGGTCGGCCTCGCTGACGCGGACGGCATCGAGGCCGAACGCGCGGCAGGCCTCGCCGGCGATGAGGGCTCCGGCCAGGATCACGTCCTCGCGGCCGGGCTGGATGCCCGGGAGCCGGCCGCGCTCGGCGCTGGTGAGCGCGGCGAAGCGGGCCGCGACCGCATCGATCTCGGCGAGCGTCAGGATGTGCCCCTGGACGAGCCGCCCGTCGTACTCGGTCATGCCGAGCTTGTTGGCCACCAGCGTGGTGTACGTGCCGGCGACGCCCACCGCGCCGCGGACCGCGGCGCGGAGCTCCGCCGGCACGGCGTCGGCGATCGCGGTGGCGACGTGGCCCGTGAGGGCCGCGACCTCCGCCGCCTCCGGCGGATCGTGGTGGAAGAAGCGCTCGGTGAGCCTCACCACGCCGACGTCGAGGCTGCGCACGAACGACGGCGGCTCGCCGGCGGAGCCGACGGCGAACTCCGTGCTGCCGCCGCCGATGTCGACCAGGAGGAGCGGATCGGGGTCGCGGCGAGCGGACGCGGCGCGGCGAGTCGTCGGCGGCGAGCCACGAGGTGCCGCCGCGGAACGCGAGCGTGCCCTCCTCCTCACCGGAGAGGATGCGCCACGGCAGGCCGAAGTCGTACTTGAGCGCGACCAGGAACTGCCTGCCGTCCCTGGCGTCGCGCAGGACGCTGGTGGCGATCACCAGGCTGCGCTGGGGGTCGTAGGCCTCGATGCGCGGTGCGTACCCCGCGATGCAGGCGTGCGTCCTCGCCACGGCGTCCTCGTGCAGCCTGCCCGTCTCGTCGACCCCCTGACCCAGCCGCACGACCGTGGTCACGCGTGCGTCCTGCGCCACGCGGCCGTCGGTCACGTCGGCGAGGAACAGCCGGCAGGTGTTGGTGCCGAGGTCGACGATCGCGACCTTCACTGCTGAGTCCTCCCCGTCCGCATCCGGGACCAGGCCGGCGCAGCGACGGTCGTCGCACCAGGGATCCGTGACTTCCGCGACGATCGCCTCGCCGAGAACGTAGCCCGGGCGGGCGAGGGCGTGGGCGACGTGCGCGTGCAGGCACTTGACGGCGAGCAGGTCGCTCACGCCGCCGACGCCGGTGGCGAGTGAGGCGCCGCCGTCCACCATGGAGAGACCCCACGTGCGCACGAGGTCCGTCCGGCGCACGGCCGAGTCGGCGGCGGCGTCCGCGGCCGAGCGCGCCAGCTCCGGCTCGGCGGCGAGCCGAGCCGTCCAGCGCGCCACGCCGCCGCCGCTCTCCACCCTGGAGACGGCGGCGACCAGCGTCGGACACGTGGCGTAGTACAGCGTCGGGAACGGCCGGCCGGCCTCGTCGTACGGCAGGTCCTCGACCACGGCCGGGAACCCGAAGGGGCAGCGCGCCGCGACGGCGCTCATGGCGTGGGGGGCGCGGCCGAGCTGGCCGGCGACCACGGCGGCGTCCGCGCCGGCGACCAGCGGACGGTCGCTCACGGGCGCCTCGAGGACGACGCCGCGCGCCCGGCGCCTCAGTGCAGCAGCGTGCGCCACAGGTCCTCGACGCGGTCGAGGACGGAGATGGAAGCCTCGGTCGGCGGCGTGGACGTGCTGAAGTCCGTCTCCTCCTCCTTGCCCGGCAGCCCCTTGATCACGAAGACCTGGGTGCCCGGGGGCACGAGCATCGAGTCCGCGCGGGCGACCTGGGCGATGTACGCCTTGGTGACGAGCAGGTCCTTCTCGCGGGCCAGGGCGACATTGTCCTGGCGGGCCGCCTGCAGCTCGGCCGCCGCCTTCTCGTAGCGGTCCTGCTGCTTGAAGAAGTCGCGCAGCGGCGAGACGTAGAAGGAGGCGCCGATGAGGATCAGCAGGAGCAGCGCCAGGCGCCCGAGGTGCGGGCGCGGCGCGTAGCGGCCCGCGCCGGTCGGCGCGCGCCGTGACTTCCCCGCTCCGGAGGTCGATGCTGTGGTCGCCTGGGCCACGCTGTGCTGCTCCATGCTCGCCATGCGCCGCCCCGAACTGCGGAGGGCGGCCCCTTCTCGCCTAACGGTTCGCGGCCGCCGGCTGGTGTCCCTGCCCGGCGGCCGCGAACGAAGGTGCCCGCGCGTATGGTGAGCGCTGCTACTGCGGCAGCGACTGAAGGAACGAGTCGGCCTGCTTGCCGGCCTCGGACTTGGCGTCCAGAGCGACCGCCTTGGTGAGCGCCCGGCGCGCCTCGTCGAAGTACTTCTGCGCCTGCTTGTCGTCGCCGTCCTGCTTGGCCAGCTGGCCTTCATGACTGACGAAGATGCCCTTGTTGAGCCAGCCCTTCTGGAAGTCAGGATTGGCGTCCAGCACGATGCCGATCTGCTTGAGGGCGGCGGGGATGTCGCCGCTGTAGAAGAGCGCGACGGCGTAGTCGGTGCCCACCGCGGGATCGCCCGCCTGCTTCTCCCACGCCGCCGCATAGATCTTGGCGGCGGCGGTGAAGTACGCGGAGCCCTGCTCGTAGTTCTGGTTCTGGAACTCGGCGTTGCCCTTGTCGTACAGATCGTTGGCGCGGGCGACCAGGTCGCCGTAGGTGCCGCTGGTGTCGGCGGTCACGGCCTGGACGGAGCCGCCGCTCGCGTTGGCCGCGTCGTCGCTGCCGGACCTCGCCGCCGAAGCCGCCGGAGACCATGACGACGACCACGATGACGACCACGGCGAGAGCGCCGAAGCCGCCCCAGATGACGGCCGGGGAGAGACGCTTCGGGCCACCGGCCGGGGCGCTCTTGGCCGGAGCGCTCTTGGCCGCGGCGGAGCCGCCCTGCTTGGCGGTCGTGGGCTTGGCGGCCGGCTTGCCGCCCAGTGCGTCCTTGACGCCGGCCAGGTTCGCGCCACACTCGGGGCAGAACTTGGCCTGGCCGGCATCGTTGCCGCATTCGGGACAGTACATGCTTACGCTTCCTTTGCCTTGGAGTGGGTCGTGGTAGGCTCGACCGGTATACGGTCGGCGGTATCTGAGAGGTTAGTTTGAGGCACGACGGCCCCCTTCTGCAACTCGTGGACCAGCTCTACCCTCCGACCGCCCCGATGGACGTCGCCGGCGCGGTCGCGCGGGGGCTCGAGCAGGTCGGTGTACACACCCTGGTGACGCGCGGGGCGCGCGTGGCGATCACGGCCGGCAGCAGAGGGATCGGCGACCTGCCGGCCGTCCTGCGCGCCGCCGCCGACGTCGTGCGTGAGGCCGGCGGCGACCCCTTCATCGCGCCGTGCATGGGCAGCCACGGGGGCGCGACGGCCGAAGGGCAGCGCGCCGTGCTCGAGGGTCTCGGCGTGACCGAGGAGACCGTGGGCGCCGAGATCGTCTCCTCGATGGACGTCGTCTCCGTCGGCGAGAGCGCGCTCGGCGGCCCGGTCTGGGCGTCCCGCGACGTGGCCGAAGCCGACGGCGTGATCGTCGTGAACCGCGTCAAGCCTCACACCGACTTCCACGGCGAGGTCGAGAGCGGCCTCGTCAAGATGCTGGTGATCGGCGCCGGCAAGCACGCCGGCGCCCTCTCCGCGCACGGCCACACGATCCGCCACGGCTTCCCCGCCGTCCTTCGCGACCACGGAGAGAAGCTGCTGGCCGGGCTGCCGGTGCTGTGCGGCATCGCGCTCGTCGAGGACCAGCGCGAGCACACCGCGCTGCTCGAGGTGCTGCGGCCGGACGAGTTCTTCACGCGCGAGCACGGACTGCTGGCGCGCGCCTACGAGCTGCTGCCGCGGCTGCCGTTCGACCAGCTCGACGTGCTCGTCGTCGACGAGCTCGGCAAGGACGTCAGCGGCACGGGCATGGACACCAACGTCATCGGCCGCGTGTCGTTCTGGGGCGGCGGCGAGCGACCGGCGAGGCCGCGCATCACCAGGATCTTCGTGCGCGGCCTCACGCCGGCCACCCACGGCAACGCCTGCGGCATCGGCATGGCCGACTTCACCACGGCCCGGTGCGTCGCGGAGATCGACCGCGCGGCCACCGACCTCAACTGCATCACGTCCAACGGCCCGGAGGACGCGCGCATCCCCATCGCCTGCGCTCACGACCGCGAGGCGCTCGCCGCCGCGCTGCAGACGGCCGGCGTGCGCGACCCGGCGGACGTGCGGCTCGCCTGGGTGAGGGACACGGGCCACCTCGAGCGCATCGCCGTCTCCGAGGCGCTGCTGGACGAGGTGCGGGCCGGCGAGACGCTGCGCCCCGCCGGCCCGCTCTTCGCGCTGCCCTACGACGAGAACGGCGACCTGCGGTCGCCGTTCTCCTGACTCGCTCTCGTAGCCGGGGCTCGCCCCGGCCGCCCGCCTCAGCCCGTCAGGGCTTGCGCAGGTTGTAGAAGGCGCGCATCCCCGGGTAGTACGCCACCTCGCCGAGCATCTCCTCGATGCGCAGCAGCTGGTTGTACTTGGCCACGCGGTCGGTGCGGGCCGGGGCGCCGCTCTTGATCTGGCCGGCGTTGGTGGCCACGGCGAGGTCGGCGAGCGTCGTGTCCTCGGTCTCGCCGGAGCGATGCGAGCAGACGGCGGTCCAGCCGGCGCGCGTCGCCATCTGGATGGCGTCCAGCGTCTCGCTGAGCGTCCCGATCTGGTTGAGCTTGATGAGGATGCTGTTGGCCGAGCCCTTCTCGATGCCCTCGGCCAGGCGGTCGACGTTGGTGACGAAGAGGTCGTCGCCGACGATCTGCAGGCGGTCGCCGAGCTTGTCGGTCATGAGCTTGAAGCCGTCCCAGTCGTCCTCGGCGAGGCCGTCCTCGATGCTGATGATCGGGTACTTGTCGACCAGCGCCGCGTAGTAGTCGACCATCTCGGCGGAGGTGAGCTCGCGGCCCTCGCCCTCGAGCACGTAGAGCTGCTTGGCGGTGTCGTAGAAGCTCGAGGCGGCGGGGTCGAGGGCGATGCGTGCGTCCGCGCCGGGCTCGTAGCCGGCGGCGTCGATGGCCTCCATGATCACCTGGATGGCCTCTTCGTTGCTGCCGAGGTCGGGCGCGAACCCGCCCTCGTCGCCGACGGCCGTGCTGAGGTTCTTCTTCTTCAGCACGCCCTTGAGCCCGTGGTAGACCTCGGCGCAGATACGCAGCGCCTCTTCGAAGCTCGCGGCGCCGACCGGCATGACCATGAACTCCTGCAGGTCGACGTTGTTGTCGGCGTGCTTGCCGCCGTTCATGATGTTCATCATGGGGACGGGCAGCGTGAAGGCGTTGACGCCGCCGACGTACTGGTAGAGCGGCAGCTCGAGGGCCATGGCGGCGGCGTAGGCGGTCGCCAGCGAGACGCCGAGGATCGCGTTGGCGCCCAGATTGGCCTTGTTCGGCGTGCCGTCGAGCTCGATGAGCACGCGGTCGACGAGGCGCTGGTCGGTGGCGTCGTAGCCCACGATCTCCTCGGCGATCACGTTGTTCACGTTGTCGACGGCGGTCCGCACGCCCTTGCCGAGGTACTCGCCGGTGTCGTCGCGCAGTTCGACCGCCTCGTACTCGCCGGTGGAAGCGCCGGAGGGCACGTCGGCGCGGCCGACCGCGCCGGACTCGAGCTCGACCTCGACCTCGACCGTGGGATTGCCGCGGGAGTCGAGGATCTGTCGTGCTGTGACGTCGATGATGGTGGTCATTGCGCGGGGTCCTCCTCGCGTCGACTTGCCGGGGTGAGGCCCCGGTCTGGGCTTCGTCCCGCCCGCGCGGCCGGGACGCAGACCGACGCTATCACAGAGGCCACGCGGCGACCGTATCGCGCATTTGGCCGGGGCTGTCTGGGGGAACATTCCCTCTATCGACGGAAGGGGACGGCCATGGACGTTCCGTACTACAGCTGCGAGGACTGCGGCGCCGAGTTCGCGAAGACGGAGCTCCTCCCCGACGTGGAGGAAGACCTGATGACGTGCCCGGAGTGCGGCGGCCTCGACATCCAGTTGGTGGAGGAGCCGGCGGCCTGAGTGCGCCGGCGGCAGGTTCAGGCGCCGGCGTCCGCGGGCGGCTCGCCGCCCGGATCCGGCGCCTTCTCCCCGGCCTTGCCGCGCCGGTAGTACTTCTCCTGCGCGGGGAGGTCGAGGGCCGACCAGTCCTTGCCCTCGGCCGCGGCCAGCTCCGCCGCCGCCGTGACGCGGCGCTCGAAGCGGCGGCCGGCCTCGCGCAGCGCCAGCTCCGGGTCGACGTGCAGCAGACGCGCCACGTTGACCGTGGCGAAGAGCAGGTCGCCGACCTCGTGCGCCACGCGCGGGTCGGAGCGATGCGGATCGACCGGTGCGGCGCCGTCGGCGGCCGCGAACGCCGCGGCGCCTTCGGCCGCCGCGGCCTCAGCGAAGAGCTCGGCCAGCTCAGCGTGCTCTTCGGCGATCTTGGGGAACGCCTCGGTGGCCGAGTCCCAGTCGAACCCGACGCTCGCGGCGCGCTGCTGCAGCTTCTTGGCGTACAGGAGCGCGGGGAAACCGGCCGGCACGTCGTGGAAGATCCCCTGCCGGCCCTCCTGCTCCACCTTGATCCGCTCCCAGCGGCTCTTGACGTCGGCGGGCGTCTCCGCGACGGCGTCGGCGAAGATGTGCGGGTGGCGGCGGATGAGCTTGACCTCGATGTCGTGGGTCACGCTGGCGAGGTCGCCGGCGCCTTCCTCTTCAAGCATGAGGGCGAGCAGCACGACCTGCAGCAGCAGGTCGCCGAGCTCGCCGTGCTCCGCTTGGCGGTCGCCGGCGGCGATCGCGTCGGCCAGCTCGTGGACCTCTTCGACGGTGTAGCCGACGATGTCCTGGGGCGTCTGCTCGCGGTCCCACGGGCATTCCACGCGCAGCACGTCGACGATCCGCTTGAGCGAGACCAGCTCCTGCCCGAGCAGGGCGTCGTCGAACGCCCGGCCGGCCGGGACGGTCGCGAGCTCGACGGCCGGCGCGGGCGCGACGCCCGAGGCCGCGGCGCCGGAGCCGGCCCGCCGCCGCAGCTCGCGCGCCAGCTGCGGCCCGCCGGGGCCGGCGAGCGCGACGACCGTCTCGCCGTCGGCGGCGCGGCGGACGAGGTCGTCCAGCCCTTCGCCGTCGGCAGGGTCGAGCTCGAGGAGGCGGCCGAAGCCGGGGTCGGCGGCCTCGGCGACGAGCTCGCGGAGCTCGCCGTCAAGGCCCGCCGGGACGAAAACGGCGCCGCCGCCGGAGAGGGCCCGCAGCGATGCTGCGGGCGCCAGTCCGGCGGCGGCGCCGATGTATACGAGCTTGAGGCTCATCGCGGCGCGTCGCTCGTGGCGGACGTCCTTACGGCGAGGCCGAGGCCGAAGGCGAAGCGGCCGCGCTCGGCGAGGCTGTGAGCGTCGCCGGATCGAAGCCCACTGCATATGCCACGCCCGCGGCGGTCATGGCCTTCTTGAGCCAGCTCTCCCAGGCGGTGGACTGCTTCTGGTACTTGAGCTGTTGCTCGATGGTGGTCTTGGCCTGCTCGAGCGTCTGCTTGGTGGCCGGGGTCTTCTTGGTGACCTCGATGACGTGGTAGCCGAACTGCGACTTGACCGGCTGCGAGACCTCGCCGACCTTGAGCGCGAAGGCCGCATCCTCGAAGGGCTTGACCATGCGGCCCTTGGGGAAGTTGCCGAGGCTCCCGCCGTTGCTCTTGGAACCGGTGTCCGTGGAGTACTGCGCGGCGACCTTCTTCCAGTTCGCGTCGGTGTTGTCGGCCTCGAGCAGGGCGCGGACCTTGTCGGCCTCGGCCTTGGTCTTCACCAGGACGTGGCGGGCGTCGACGCTCTCGGGCACGTTGAACTGGGACTTGTTCGCCGGGTTGTTGAAGTACTTCTCGATGTCCGCCTGGCTGACCTTGATGCCGGCGTACACCTTCTGCTGGACGGCATCCTGCAGCATCTGGGCCTTGAGCTGCTCCTCCAGCTGCGCCTGCGTGACCGCCTGCTGCTTGAGCAGCTTGTCGAGCTTCTTCTGGCCGCCGACCTGCTGGATGATCTGCTTCATGCGGTCCTGGAACTGCTTGTCGGTCACCGTGACGTTCAGCTCGGCGGCCTTGTCCTTGATGACCTGGTTCTGGACCAGGTAGTTGACGATGCTGGCCTTGAGCTGGTTGTACTGCGCCGTGCCCTCCTTGGGGAACGGCGGCGCACCCTCCTGGGACTTGTACTGTGCCTCAGCCTGCGCCCAGATCTGGTCGAACTGCTCCTGCGTGACCACACCGCTCCCAACCGCGGCGATGGCGCCGGCGGGCACCTTGACCTCGTCGCTGCCACACGCGGCGAGCAGCGCCGGCAGGACCAGGATGAGCAGGGCCACACCAACGATCAGCTTCTTCATAGATTCTCTCTCCCAGAGATTGACGACCGGTCGTGAGACACACGAGAGGCGAGTATAGCATCGAGCGTAGCCTCGACCCACCGGAGGAGCGGTGGCTCCTGGCCCTCCCGATGCACCGCCAGCATGCGGTCCTTCTTGAAGAACGTGGCACGGTCGTTGGAGGTTCGTACGCGCGCCGCCGACTCGTCGTCGAGGTCGAGGCCGTCGACCTGCAGGCGGCTGCCGCGATAGGCGACGGCGGTCGCTCCGAGCTCCGCCGCCTTGGTCCGGATCGCCTGCAGCGTGATGAGGTTCTCCACCGGCTCGGGCGGCGCGCCGAAGCGATCGGCGAGCTCGGCGCGCACGTCGCCGAGCTCGCCGATCGTGCGCGCCCGCGCGATGCGCCGGTGCGCGTCGATCTTGGTCGCCTCGTAGGCGATGTACTCGGGCGGCACGTACGCGGTGACCGGCAGGTCGACGCGCACCGGCGCCGTCAGCGCCGCCTGCTCGCCGGCCAGCTCGCCGACGGCCTCCTCCAGCATCTGCGCGTACATCTCGAAGCCGACCGCGGCGACGTGCCCGCTCTGCTCGTCGCCGAGCAGGTTGCCGGCGCCGCGGATCTCGAGGTCGGCCATGGCGATCTTGAAGCCGGCGCCGAGGTCGGTGTGGTCGCTCAGCGTCTGCAGCCGCGCGGCGGCTTCGCTGGTGAGCAGGTCCTCGCTCGGGTACAGCAGATAGGCGTAGGCGTGCGCGTCGCTGCGCCCGATGCGGCCGCGGATCTGGTACAGCTGCGCCAGGCCGAGCATGTCGGCGCGCTCCACGACGAGCGTGTTGGCGGTCGGGATGTCGATGCCGCTCTCGATGATCGACGTCGTCACCAGCACGTCGGCCTCGCCGGCGAGGAAGGCCAGCATGACCTTCTCCAGCTGGCGTTCCGCCATCTGGCCGTGGGCGATCAGCACGCGCGCCTTGGGCACGAGCGCGCGCACGTGTTCCGCCGCCTGGTCGATGGTCTCCACGCGGTTGTGCAGGTAGAACGCCTGCCCTTCGCGCGCCAGTTCCTTCTCGAGGGCGATGCGCACCAGGTCGTCCTTGTACTCGCCGATGTAGGTGCGGATCTCGTGGCGCCCGCGGGGCGCCGTCTCGATGACCGAGATGTCGCGGATGCCGCTCAGGCTCATCTGCAGGGTCCGCGGGATCGGCGTCGCCGAGAGGCTCATCACGTCGACCTGGAGCTTGAGGTTGCGCAGCACCTCCTTCTGGCGCACGCCGAAGCGCTGCTCCTCGTCGACCACGACCAGGCCCAGCTCCTTGGGGCGCACGTCGGTGCTGAGGAGCCGGTGCGTCCCGACCAGCACGTCGACCTCTCCCCTGCCGAAGGCGGCGAGCGTCTTGCGCTGTTCGGCGCCGCTGCGGAAGCGCGAGACCATGCCCACCCTGACCGGCAGGTCGGCGTAGCGCTCCTCGAACGTCATCCAGTGCTGCTCGGCGAGGATGGTCGTGGGGACGAGCACCAGGGTCTGCTTGCCGGCCTCGGCCGCCTTGAACGCCGCGCGCAGCGCGACCTCGGTCTTGCCGTAGCCCACGTCGCCGCAGATGAGGCGGTCCATCGGGTGCGGCGCCTCCATGTCGTTCTTGACCTCGTCGATGGCCTCCGCCTGGTCGTCGGTCTCCTCGAAGGGGAAGGCGTCCTCCAGGCGGCGGGTGAGCTCCCCGTCCGGCGGATAGGCGAAGCCCGGGATGGCCTGGCGGGCGGCGTAGAGCTGCAGCAGCTCGCCCGCCATCTCGACGACCGCCGTGCGCGCCCGCGTCTTGACCGTCTGCCAGTGCGTGCCGCCCAGCTTGTCGAGCGACGGCGTGGCTCCCGAGGCGCCGATGTAGCGGCTGACCTTGCCGATCTGGTCGTGCGGCACGAACACGCGGTCGTCGCCGCGGAACTCGAGCAGCAGGTAGTCGCGGGTGACGTTGGCGACGGTACGCGTCTCGATGCCGGCGAAACGGGCGATGCCGTGGTCCTCGTGCACCACGTAGTCACCGGGGCGGACGTCGAAGAAGGTGGTGAGCCGCGTGCCGGCCGCGAAGCGGCGTTCACGCGGCGCCGAGCGGATGAGCGCGCGCTCGTTGACGACGGCGAGCTTCAGGTCCTCCGCGACGAAGCCTTCGCGCAGCGGAGCGGCGATGAAGTAGAGCCCGGGGCCTGCTTCTCCGAGCCGGGCCATCTGCTCCGGCGTCACGACCTCGGCGGAGATGTTGCGCAGCCGGTAGGTGGCGCGCTCGGCCTCGCCCTCGTGACGGAAGACGACGAACACGCGGTAGTCGTCCTTGACCAGGCGCAGGAGGTCGCGCTCGGCGCTGCCGATGTCGCGCGCGGCGAACTGCGGCCGCGAGGCGGCGAACTGGATGGGCTGGTCGCGCTGCACGACGTCGAAGTGCAGGGCCTTGGCGAGGAGGGCGCGGGCTTCGGCGAGCGGCGCGTAGAGCCGCTCGCGCAGGCCCGCGCCGGGCACGGCCGTCGTCACCTCGGCGTCGAAGTCGGCGAGGGCGCGGTAGGTCTCGTCCGGGTTGAAGACCGCCCAGCCGAGGCCAGCCGAGGCCACGACCTCTCCCAGGGTCGTGAAGCGTCCCGCCAGCGTCGCCAGGGCGCGCACGGCGCGCGCGGCGCTCCAGCTCCTCCGGCGTGCCCTCGCGGCCTTCGCGCTCCCAGTCGGCCACCGCCTGCCGCAGGCCGGTGACGTACTCGTCCTGCGAGGTGTCCGCCTCGAAGGCGGCGTACACGGTGGCCGAGGGGATCGCGCCGGTGGTGCGCTGCGAGTAGATCGAGAACGTGCGCAGGTTCTCGATCTCGTCGCCCCAGAAGTCGATGCGCAGCGGGTCACCGAGCGCGGGATACGCGTCGATCAGGCCGCCGCGGACGGCGAACTCGCCGCGGCCGCGCACCTGCTCCACGCGCTCGTAGCCGAGCCCGGCGAGCCGGACGACGGCGCCGTCGAAGTCGAGCTCCTCGCCGGGAGCGAGCGCGAGCGGCCGCGGCTGGAGCTCGAGCGGCAGGAACCGCTCGAGCAGGGCCACGGCCTCGGCCACGATCACGCCGCCGGCGGCGAGCGCCGCCAGCGCCTGCTGGCGCTCGCCGACCACGTGCGGGGACGGGGCCACGTCGGCCCCATAGAGCACGCCGCGGGCCGGCAGCACGGGGACCGCGGCGTCCAGGTACACGGAGAGGTCGGCGGCGAGCCGCGTCGCAGCCTCGCCGTCGGGCGCCACGACGACGCGGCCGCCGCCGTCCCGCAGGGCGGCCGCGAGCACGTACGGCGCGTAGAAACTCGGCGCGTACGCGCCGGCTCCGCGCCGCAGTCGCGGCGCCGCGGTCTCGAACTTCTCGTCGTTCAGCAGGTAGTGGAGAAACACGCAGGACCTCCTCGCAGGCGGCTCGTCACGCTCCGCCCAGAACGCCCCGACGCGAGCGCCGGGCACGCCGAACGCCCCGCGCGCCTACGGCGGCGGGGCTCACGCTCCATTCTAGCCGATGGAGGCCCGGGCGGATCCGCGGGGCGCCGCGCGCCGGGTCAGCGACGCGGCAAGCCGGCCCGCGCGGCCGGCGGCGCGGAGCCGCGCACCACGATCGTCGCGTGGCTCGCCGTGGCCTGACGCATGCCGGCGACGTCGTAGGCGCGACCCGTCACGTGATACCGGGCGGCCGGCCAGGCGGCCCGGAAGCTCCAGGTCCCGCGCTCTCCCACCGCCACCGCCGGGATCCTGACCCTGGCCACCACGCCGCCGCCATCGCGCACGGTGAGCACGACGATGGCGCTGGCGCTGGAGAAGCTGGGGTCCGTGAGACGCCAGCGGACCTCGGCCGTGCCGCCGCGCCGGACAACGCCGCCGGTGACGTCCACGCGCGGCGGCTGAGTGTCCCCCGCGCCCGACGCGGTGACGAACGCCTTCAGGCAGACGTTCGCCCGCGAGAGCCCCGCGCGCGCGGTGAGGTCGGACCAGGCCGCGCCGTCCGCGCTGAGGTAGGACTGGCCGGCGCGAGCCCGCGGCGCGATGAGCGCCGTGGGCCGCTCCACCGGCACGGGACGGTTCCAGCCGGGCGCGCGGACGCGCACGGCGGCGACGAAGTCCCCACCGGCGGTGACCGCCACGGGATGCTCGAGACGGATGGTGTGATAGCCGGCGACCGGCACCGTGCCGGTGGCGGCGATCGGCGCCGATGCGACATCCTGCACGGAGCCGGCGACGCGGACCTCGTACTCCGTCCCCGGGACGGGCGTGTAGAACGACACCGCGGCGACGTCGCCGGAACCGGCGCAGGAGAAGCGGCTCGCGTACCACGCGCTCTCGCCGCCGCCCGCGCCGACCCAGCCGCTGCGCCCGAGCGCGTCGTACTGGTAGACGGCGTCGTAGTCGTCCACGGACGCGACGCCGTCGAACACCGCCAAGGCCTTGCCGAAGCTCGCGTCGTAGTACGAGAGCCAGAAGTACCCTTGCTCGCCGAAGCCCGTGTTCCAGCTGTTCTTGATGAGGAACGCCCCGTCACCGGGAGGGCGGATGGCGAACCTGTCGGCGGAGTACTCGTCGTCCCAGCCCACGCACAGCACGTGGTGGTCGAGCTCGGCGCGCCGTGCGTAGTAGGAGCTCGTCTCGGGGTTCCAGAAGCGGTACTTCGCGTTGACGTCGAAGTCGATCGCCGCGTCGACGCCGCCGTAGGTCATGACCGCCCACTTGACCGCGTCGTTGTCCAGCGTGCCGGGGGCCCGTTGCGGCAGGAAGAGGACCTCCTGGACGTGACGGACGGCGCGCAGGTACTCGGGAGACCGGCCCGGGCGCGGATACGGGTCCGAACTCTCCAGCACCGGACCCTCCCAGCGCGCGTAGTAGGCCGCCGCGAGCTCGCTCGGGGCCATGCCCTGGTAGACGAGCTGCGAGGCCATGTGGTCGGCGAGGTTGTTCTCGGAGAAGTCCAGGGCCCGCCCCTCCGCCGTGAGAGTGGCGGATTCGAGCGAGCCGGTGGCCGCCATGACCCAGCAGGTACCGTAGTCCTCCTGCGAGCGGACGGGGGTCACGCGGCCCGAGGTACGCAGGTCGTAGCTCGAGGGGAACGGCGCCGCCACTTCCCAGGGCGGCGCGCCGGTCGCCGCCCCTGCGGCGCCCGAGGAAAGCCCCCCGGACAATGCGACCAGCGAGGCCAGCGCGACCATCGCGAACAGGGACGCGCGCAGGAGGAACCTCATGACGGCCTCATGTCAGTCCGGAGAGAGATCACCTCTGACTTATCCCCCGGGCGGGCGGAGCAAGTCAAGCCGGGTTCCCCGGGGCAGCGCCGCATCGTAGTATGTGGGCCACGATGGGAGGGACACTCACCGCACACGAGCTCCCGGCGAGGGCCGACGCCAGGAGCACACGGCGCCTGCGCGCTCGCATCCTCCTGCTGTTCTTCGTCCTGCTCGCCGCGCTCGCCTGCGGCGGTGTCCTGGACCCTGCTCCCGCCGCCGCCGGCGTCGACGAAAGCATCGCCGCGGCGCTCAACTCCGCCGGGCTCGGCGGCACCGGCACCGGCGTCTACGTCTGGGACCTCGACAGCGCTCGCCCGGTCTTCGCCCACAACCCCTCTGTGCAGTTCACACCGGCGTCCAACATGAAGCTCGTGACGAGCGCCGCGGCGCTCCGGGACTGGACCGCGGCCCACCAGTTCGCGACCGAGCTCTACGCCACAGACGTGGCCATCACGGCCGGGGGTGTGCTGGACGGCGACCTCTACCTGCGCGGACTCGGCGACCCCAGCCTCTCCACGCGCTCGTACCAGCGCGAGGTCTTCGACCTCACGACGGCCTCGTTCGAGGTCTTCGCGAAGACGCTCAAGCGCGAGGGCATCAAGAAGGTCAGCGGCAGGGTCCACGGCGACGCTTCCTGGTTCGACAAGCTCAAGACCGTGCCGTACTGGAAGGACGGCCTGCAGCTCGAGTGCGGCCCGCTGTCCGGCCTCTCCGGCAACCAGGGACTCGACGACGGCAACCGGGTGAAGGCGCCGGCGACCTGGGCGGCCAAGCTCATGACCACGGCCCTCCGGAACGCCGGCGTGAAGGTCAAGGGCAAGCCCGGCAGCGGCCCGGTGCCCACCTCGGCCAAGTTCGTCAAGCGCCAGTACTCGGCCACGCTCCCCCGCATCCTCGAGCACATGAACATGGAGAGCGACAACTTCTTCGCCGAGATGATCCTCAAGGGTCTCGGCAAGGACTTCTACGGCGAGGGCAGCACGGCGGCCGGCACCAAGTCGAGCAAGGCCACCCTGCGCGCGATGGGCGTCGAGCCCGGCACCTACGTCGTCCAGGACGGCTCGGGCCTGAGCTACGGCGACCGCCTCACGCCTGAGGGCGTGGTCACGGTCCTCGGCGCGATGCGCCAGCGCGACGATTTCGACGCCTACTACGATTCCCTCCCGGTCGCCGGCGAGGACGGCACGCTGCACGACCGCATGCGCGGCACGGCGGCCGCCGGCAACGCCCGCGCCAAGACGGGGACGCTCAACATCGCCGTCTGTCTCTCCGGCTACGTCGAGAGCGCCAACGACCACCTCGTGGGGTTCTCGATCCTCATGAACGGCGGGAGCATTGGGACGAGCGACTGGGGACGGGCGGCGACGGCGCAGGACAAGATCGTCGCCGCCCTCGCCAAGGCCTCACTGCCCGGCAAGACGGTGCTGGCGGTGACGCCGGTGCTCCGCCAGCACTCCGTCTCAGCCGTCGAGACGGTTCACGGCGTTGGCGGCCGCCTCAAGCCCGTCGTCCAGCCATAGCTCGACGGCGTCGGCGGCGGCGGCCGTCAGCACGTCCACCTCGGCACGACTCTCCCGGAACGGGCTCAGCACGTACTCGGCGACCACGTCGGGGTCCGTGCTCGGCGGCCGGTCGACGCCCACCCGCAGCCTGGCGTACCCGGCGCCGATGAGCCCCGTGATGCTCTTGAGCCCGTTGTGGCCGCCGCTGCCGCCGCCCTCCATGAGACGCAGGCGGCCGAACGGCAGGTCGATGTGGTCGTGCACCACGAGGACGTCCTCGGGCCGCAGCTTGACCGCGCGAAGCGCGGCGGCCACGCTGCGGCCCGAGTCGTTCATGAACGTGGTCGGCTGCAGCAGGAGCACGGAGCGGCCGCGCACCGTGCCTTCGGCCACGCGGCCGTCGAACCCGCGCTTCGCGCGCGGGACGCCGTGCCGGCGCGCCAGCTCCTCGATCACGCGGTAGCCGATGTTGTGCGGCGTGCCCTCGTACGCCGACCCGGGATTGCCCAGGCCGACGACGAGGCGCTCGACGCTCGATGAGGGGCGGAACAGCGCCACGATGCCTCGCGGTCAGGCGGCCCGCCGGAGGACGATCAGACCTCGCCCTCTTCTTCCTTCTTGCCGACGATCTCGGGCTCCGCGGCGACGACACCTTCCACGGCCTCTTCGCCCTCGACGACCTCTTCCTCGACCTTGCGCGGCGGCAGCACCGAGCACAGGACCTCGTCGGCCTCCGCCATGATCTCGATGCCCTCGGGGACGACCAGGTCGGAGACCTGCAGCGTCTCGTTCATGTCGAGCTCGCTGACGTCCACCACCAGGTGCTCGGGGATGGCCGTGACGAGACCCTTGACGGTGACCTCACGGGTCGACTCGTCGAGCATGCCGCCGGCCTTGACGCCCTTGGGCTCGCCCTCGAAGCGGATGCTGACCGTGGTCTCGATGGTCTCGTCCAGACGGATCTCCTGGAGGTCGACGTGGATGACGGTGTTCCTGACCCGGTCGAGCGTGAGCTCCTTGACGATGGCCTTGTGGCCGCGCTTCTGGCCCTCGAAGGTGACGTCGAGTACGGCGTGCATGCCGGCGCTCGTGTGCAGCGCCTCGCGCAGCACGTGCGGCTCGACGGCGATGAGGACGGCGTCCTTGCCGTGGCCGTAGATGACGCCGGGGATGAGCCCGGACGCGCGCAGCCGCTTGGTGGCGCGGGTCCCGGTTAGGTCGCGCTTGTGCACGACGATGCTGACGTTGTCCATGCGTTCGTCTCCTGCTAGAACAGCTGATTGTCGCCGGCGAAGATCTCGCTCACCGACTCGTCCTCGAACACGTTCCTGATGGTGCGGGCAAGGATGTCGGCCACCGACAACACCTTGATCTTGGGGTCGTCGGGACCGAGCCTGACGTTGACGGTGTCCGTCACCACGATCTCCTTGACCGGTGACTGGCGGATGCGGTCACACGCAGGACCGCTGAAGATGCCGTGGGTGGCGGTGACGTAGACCTCTTTGGCGCCCTTCTCGTAGAGGGTGTCGATGGCGCTCGTGACGGACCCCGCGGTGTCGATGATGTCGTCCACGATGATGGCGATCTTGTCCTGCACGTCGCCGATGAAGTGCATCGTCTCGGCGCGGTTGTGGTCGGGGCGCATCTTGGTGAGCACGGCCAGGTCACAGCCCGGCACGCGGTTGATGAACCGCTTGGCGAGCTTGACGCCGCCGGCGTCGGCGGACACGGCGACGAGCGGCGTGTCGCCGAGATCCTTGTAGCGGAAGTAGTCGGCGAGCATGGGGACCGCGGTCATGTGGTCCACCGGGATCTCGAAGAACCCCTGGATCTGGCCCTGGTGAAGGTCCATCGACAGCACGCGGTCGACGCGCGCGGCCTCGAGGAGCGTGGCCACCAGGCGAGCCGTGATGGGCTCGCGCGCGGCGCTCTTCTTGTCCTGCCGCGAGTACGGGTAGTACGGCATGACGGCGGTGATGCGCTTGGCCGAGGCCAGCTGCGCCGCCTGGATCATGATGAGCAGCTCCATGAGCTCGGAGTTGATGTCGTCCAGCGGCGACTGGACGATGAACATGTCCGAGCCGCGCACGTTCTCCTCGTAGCGGGCGTAGATCTCGCCGTTGGAGAACGTCTTGAGCTGGACGCTGCCCAGCTGCACGTCGAGCTTGTCGGCGATCCTCGCCGCGAGGGCGGGGTTGCTGCGCCCCGAGAAGATCATGAGCCGCTTGCGCGGGGAGGTCACGCAGCAGGTGCTGTCCGCCACCGTTCGCCTCTCTTTTCGTGTTGGCCGCCGACCGGTCAACGATTGTACCAAAGGGCGCGGTCCCCGGCCCCGTAGTGGGTCAGGTGTCGTTCTCCTGATCGCGCAGTCGCCGGGCCGCGCGGCGCGCGGCGTAGCCGTCGATGTTCTTCTGCTGCCCGCGCGCGACGCCGAGTGCGCCCTCGGGCACGTCGCGCGTGATCACCGAGCCCGCCCCCGTGAAGGCGTCGTCGCCGATGCTGACCGGGGCGACGATGGTCGTGTCGCTGCCGGTGCGCACGCGGTCGCCGATCTGGGTCGCATGCTTCTCGTACCCGTCGTAGTTGGCGGTGATGTTCCCGGCGGCGATGTTGCTGTCCACGCCGACGATGGCGTCGCCCACGTAGCTGAGGTGCGGTACCTTGCTCCGCTCGCCGATGCGGCTGTTCTTGATCTCGACGAAGGTGCCGGCCTTGGCGCCCTCGGCGAGCACGGTGTTCGGCCGGATGTAGGCGAAGGGCCCGACGCTGCAGCCGGAGCTGATGACGCACTCGTACAGGTGGGAGCTGATGACGCGGGCGCGGTCGCCGACAAAGGCGTCGCGCAGGAAGCTGCCCGGCCCCACCTCGCTGGCCGCACCCACGGTGGTACGCCCGAGCAGGTGCGTGTTGGCGCGGATGAGCGTGTCGCGGCCCACCTCGACGCCGTAGTCCACGTAGGTGGTCTCGGGATCCTCCACGGTGACGCCGGCGAGCATGAGGCGCTCGAGCAGGCGCCAGCGCATGGCGGCGTTGACGACGGCGAGCTCGACGCGCGAGTTGACGCCCATGCACATCTCTTCGTCGACGCTCTCGAAGCTGGTCACCGTGTGCTCGGCGTCGAGCAGCAGGTGGATGACGTCGGTCAGGTAGAGCTCGCCCTGGGCGTTGTCGCTGTCCAGACGCGCGAGCGCCGGCCGCAGGGCGTCGCCGCGGAACACGTAGAGGCCGACGTTGATCTCGTCGATCTCGCGCTCATCGGGCGTCGCGTCACGGTACTCGACGATCCGCGCGACGCGGCCGTCGTCGTCGCGGACGATGCGGCCGTAGTGCTCGGGGTCGTCGAGGTCGATGGTCGTGAGCGTCGCGGCGGCGTCGGTGTCGAGGTGCCGCTGGTGGAGGGCGGCGACGAAGTCGCCGTCGACCAGCGGCACGTCGCCGTACAGCACCATGATGTCGCCCACGAAGTCCTGCAGCGGCTCGAGGCCGGCGCGGACGGCGTCGCCGGTCCCGCGCCGCTCCTGCTGCACGGCGCGCTCGCAGCCCACCGGCAGGATCTCGGCGATCGACTCCTGGTCGGGGCCGGTGACGACGACGACGCGATCGGGCGAGACGCTGAGCGCCGCGTCGATCACGTAGGAGAGCATCGGACGACCGCACACCTCGTGCAGCACCTTGGGGACGTCCGACTTCATGCGGGTCCCGAGACCCGCCGCGAGGATGACGACCGCGAGCGGGGGACGCTTCGTGCCTGCTGTGTTCATCTGACTCACCTCGAGGATGGCGCCGGAGGTCGGACCCGCCGGCTCTCGCACGGCGTAGTACTGGCTGGGGCGGGAGGATTCGAACCTCCGGATGCCGGGACCAAAACCCGGTGCCTTACCACTTGGCTACGCCCCAGCGACTGTCGGCAGGGGCGCCGCAAGGCGGCCGGCCGCCCGCCGCGAAGCGGCAGGGTAGTGTATCACGCAGGCGGTTTCCCGCGCCCCTTGGCCGGCGCCCGTTTGGGCTCGCCGGGCTGCAGGTCGGTGACGTACCAGGCGCGGGCCGGGGCCGCGGCCGCCCGCGCCGCCAGGGCCTTCTCCTCCGTGGCGAAGAGCGCGAACACGGCGGCGCCGCTGCCCGTCATGGCCGCCGCGAGCGCCCCCGAGGCGCGCAGGCGCTCGAGCAGCTCGCCGACCTTGTGCTTGCGCGCCACGACGCTCGGCTCGAGGTCGTTGGCCACCAGAGCCGCCACGTCCCTCGCGGTCTCGGCGGCCTGGGCCTTGCTCGCCAGCAGTCGCGCCCGCGGCGCGAAGTCCTTGAGCGTCACCTCGGCGTCCTCGTCGCGCCAGCGGTACACGGCGGCGGTGCTCAGCCCGATGTCCGGGATGGCCACGACGAGATGGAGGGCCGGCAGCGCGACGTCCTTGAGTACCTGGCCTCGGCCCATGGCCAGCTGCGGTCCGGGCCAGAGGAAGAAGGGGACGTCGCTGCCGACGGCGACGGCGACGTCGTAGAGCACCCTGGTCGAGAGGTCCAGGGAGAACAGCCGCTCGACCGCCAGCAGCGCGGCCGCGGCGTCAGAGCTGCCGCCGCCGAGACCGCCTCCCGAGGGCACGCGCTTCTCGATGGTCACGAGGACCTCGAACGAGCGGTCCAGCCGCTCACCCAGCTCGCGGATGGCCTTGGCGGCGAGGTTGTCGGCGCCGGGGGCCACGTCGCAGACGACGTCCAGCCCGGCGCCCGGCGTGCGCTCGACGACCACCCGGTCGGAGAGCGTGATCGGCACCATCAGCGAGGCGACCTCGTGGAAGCCGTCCGGGCGCACGGGGCCCACGAGCAACGCGAGATTGAGCTTTGCCGGCGCGGCGATCTCGACGCGGTCTTCGCCGTGCGCTCCCCCTGTGCTCATCGCGACCTCCTCACGCCGCCGGTCCCGCGGCCGCCACGCGGCCGAGCTCGGCGGCGAACGTCCGCCACTGCGACGGCGCGAGCTCCTCCGGCCGCGCCGCCTCACTCAGTCCGAGCGCGCGCAGCGCCGCGCGCACGTCGTCCCGGCCGAGCGTCGCGCCGGCATGGGCGGCGCCGCCGAGCGAGTTCCCGAGCGTCTTGCGGCGCTGCCCGAACGCGAGCCGCACCAGGTGCGAGACGGCCGTGTACTCCTCGGGGCCGGGCGCATCGTCGTCGTCCCTGCGCACGAAGCTGATGAAGCTGGACTCCACACGCGGCTGCGGCCGGAACGCAGAGGCGGGCACCGGCCGCGACTTCTCCAGGCGGCACGCGAGCTGCGTGAGCACGGAGACCGCCGAGTAGGCCTTGGTCGACGGCGTCGCGAACAGCCGCTCGCCGAGCTCCTTCTGCACCATGACCGACCAGCGCCGCACCGATGGCAGCCCGGCGATGGTGGTCATGATCAGCGGGATGGCGATGTTGTAGGCCAGGTTGGCGACCACCGCGGTCGGCGGCGGGTCGAGCTCGCCGAGGTCGGCCTTCAGCGCGTCGCCGGCGTGAAGCACGAGGCGCGGGTCGGCCGTGGAGAGCTCCTGGAGCCGCGGCAGCCAGCGGCGGTCGATCTCGAAAGCGTGCACCAGCTGCGCCCGCTCGAGCACCGGCCGCGTGAGCAGCCCGCCGGCGGCCCCGACCTCGAGGACGACGTCCTCGGGGCCGACCGCCGCCTGGTCGACGATGGCGCGCAGGACGTTCTTGTCGACCAGGTGGTTCTGGCCGTAGCGCTTGAGCGCATGCGGGCGCGGGGGGCGACTGCGGTCGCCCGCGCCCGGCCGTCCGCCGGCGGCGCCCACGTCAGCTCTCCTCGGCGAGCCCGAAGACGCGCCGCGCGTTGGCCGTCGTGAGCGCGGCGAGCTCGTCGGCCGGCACGCCGCGCACCTCCGCGACCAGCGCGGCCGTGTGCGCCACCCACGCCGGTACGTTGCTGTTGCCGCGGTTGGGCACCGGAGTGAGGAACGGCGCGTCGGTCTCGACCATGATCCGGTCGCCGCGCACCTTCTTCGCCGCCTCGCGCAGCTCCGCCGCGTTCTTGTAGGTGACGTTGCCGGCGAAGCTGGCGTAGTAGCCGCGTTCGTTGCACTCGTCCACGTACTGGGGCAGCGAGTAGCAGTGCATGACGACCGTGAGGTCGCCCGCCTCGGCGGCCAGCTGGGCCATCGCCTCGTCGCCGGCCTCGCGGACGTGGACGACGAGCGGGAGGCCCGTTCGCCGCGCCAGCTCGATCTGGGCGCTGAAGGCGCGGCGCTGCGCGTCGCGCGGCGAGAGGTCGCGGTAGAAGTCCAGGCCGACCTCCCCCACCGCGACGACCCTCGGCCGCGCCGCCAGCTCCTCGAACTCCGCCAGACACGCATCGTCGAGCAGGTGCGCCTCGTGCGGGTGCATGCCGACGGTCGCGTAGACGCCGTCGAGGGTCTCCGCCAGCACGGCGGCATTCCGCGAGCTCTCCAGGTCGATGCCGATCGTGATCAGCTGCTCGACGCCCGCGGCGCGCGCCCCGGCCACAGCGCCCGCCGTGTCCGCGATCATCTCGAGGTGGCAGTGCGAGTCGACGAGCGTCATGGGCGGGTGTGCGGCGCCGGGGCGGACCAAGAGGTCACGCCGGCGCCTCAGCCCTCGGTCTCGAGCCGCGGGAACAGCGAGGGGCCGGCCACGACCTTGGCCTGCGTGAGCGTCGCCCACGTGGCTTTGTCCAGCAGGAGGTCGGCGTCGCCGTGCGCCTGGCCGATGCGGCGCAGGACCTCGACGGCGGTCACGGGGATGACGGGGTACACGGCCAGCGCGACCAGCCGCAGCCCGGCCGCGAGCCCGTTGAGGACGGCGTCCAGACGGGCGGCCTGCGCCTCGTCCTTGGCGAGCTTCCAGGGCGCTTCTTCTTCGACCAGCTTGTTGAGGCGCCGGACGAACTCCCAGATGGTGTCGAGCGCCGCCGTGACGTTGAGGTCGGCGTACTGCTCCGCGGACTTCGCGATCATCGCCTCGCCCTCGGCGGCCACCGCGGCCAAAGTCTCACCCTCAGGTCCAGCTTGAGGGATGGCGCCGTCGCGGTACTTGCCGATCATGCTGACCGTGCGGCTGACGAGGTTGCCCAGCTCGTTGGCGAGCTCGTTGTTGTAGCGGGCCCTGAGGCCCTCGAGGCTCACGTCGCCGTCCTGCCCGAGCGTGACCTCGCGCATGAGGTAGTAGCGGAGCGGCTCGGCGCCGACGTCCTCGATGACCGCGAAGGGGTCCAGGACGTTGCCGCGCGTCTTGCTCATCTTCTCGCCGCCGACCAGGAGATAGCCGTGGATGAGCTCGCCGACGGGCAGCTCGTAGCCGGCGCTCATGAGCAGGGCCGGCCAGATCACGGCGTGGAACTTGAGGATGTCCTTGGCGAGGAAGTGGAACGCCGGCCAGTAGCGCGCCGTGAGGTCCTCTCCCGGGCGCGCATACGTGAGCGCCGAGAGGTAGTTGATGAGCGCGTCGACCCAGACGTAGATGACCTGCTCGTCGTCCCACGGCACCGAGACGCCCCAGGTGATGCTGGAGCGGCTGATGCTGATGTCCTCGAGCCCCTGCTCGATGAACGACAGCGCCTCGTTGTAGCGCGACCGGGGCTTCACGAAGCCGGGGGTCGCGCGGAAGAACTCGGCCAGCCTGTCCTGGTACCTGCTGAGCAGGAAGTAGTAGTTCTCCTCCTCCAGCCAGACCGGCTTGATGCCGTGATCGGGGCAGAGGCCGTCGGCCGTGAGGTCCCGCTCGTACCAGAACGCCTCGCAGGCGGTGCAGTAGAGGCCGCCGTAGCTGCGCTTCTCGATGTCGCCGGCGGCCTTGAGCTTCTCCACGAAGCCCTGCACGAACGCTTCGTGCTCCGGGTCGGTGGTGCGGATGAAGAAGTCGTTGGAGGCGCCGAGCGCCGCGGCCAGCTCGCGGTAGCGCGGCGCCAGCTGGTCCACGTGCTGCTGCGGCGTGAGCCCGCGCTCTTCCGCCGCCTGCGCGACCTTGGTGCCGTGCTCGTCCGTGCCGGTGAGGAAGAAGACGTCCTCGCCCCGCTGGCGGTGGTGGCGGGCCAGCACGTCGGCGGCCACGGTCGTGTAGGCGTGGCCGTGGTGCGGCTCGCCGTTCACGTAGTAGATGGGGGTGGTGATGTAGAAGCTCATCGAGGCTAGTCTACCGTCTTCCGGAGGCCTTCGCGGCCGCCCCATAGCTGCCGATGCGCTCGCCCAGCGACCAGTACTCGCCCTCGACGTAGGCGATGGGCGTGAGCTTCTTCGTCTGCACGCGTCCGTGCGCGTCGAGGACGTCCTCGTCGTACTGCACGGCCACGATCTCGGCGATGTAGAGGTCGTGGGCGCCGAGCGCCAGCTGGTGCCGCACGACGCACTCGATGTTCACCGGGCACTCTTCGATGAGCGGCGCGTTGACGGCGCTCGCCGGGCGCGCGGTGAGGCCGAGCTCCCCGAACTTGTCGTGCTCGGCTCCCGACCACACGCCGGCCAGGTCGACCTCTTCGAGCTGCTCGGCGCGCGGCACGTTGACGACGAACTCGCGCGCCGCGTTCACCAGCCGATGCGAATGGCGCGTCGGACGGATGGCGACGCTCAGCATGGGCGGCGTCGAGCACACCGTGCCGGCCCACGCCAGCGTGATGATGTTGGGCTTCTCCTTGCCGTGGCCGGCCACGCTCAGCAGCACCACCGGCGTCGGCAGGAGTGCAGCCGACGGTTTGCGCTCGATCTTCATCGTTCAGCCTCCCTTGGGGTCAGGGGGTAATGGTACCCCACGAGTGGAATCGCGACTTCTCTGGCGCGATTTCCACGACATTCGTAGAATGGGAGGGCTGAAAGGAGCCCCATGCGCAGACAGGCACTCGACAAGACCGACATCGCGATCATCGGCCACCTGCAGGTGGACGGGCGGCGCGCGTACACGACCATCGCCAAGGACCTCGGCATCTCCGAGGCCAGCGTGCGGCAGCGCGTGGCCCGGCTGCTGCGCACCAACATCATCCAGATCGTCGCCGTCAGCAGCCCGCTCGACCTGGGCCTCATGTGGGCGCAGATCCATCTGCGCGTGAAGGGCGACCGCATCGAGGCCGTCGCCCAGGCGGTCGCCGAGCTCCCGCAGGTGGACTACGTGAGCATCTGCGCCGGCGACTTCGACATCATCGTCGGCGTCGTCGCGCACGACCGCGAGGAACTCCTCGACGTCCTCGTCAACCACGTACGCACCATCCCCGGCATCGAACAGGCCGACTTCGTCCTCAACCTCAAGATCCTCAAGGACAACTACGAGTGGTCGCCGGGGGAGCCCCCGGCGACAGCCTAGGGAGGCGAGAGCCATGGGCGATCAGACGCGCCCGAACGTGCACACCCCACCCCCGGGGCCCAAGAGCCGGGCGCTCATGAAGCGCGGCGAGGACATCATGCTGGGGGTCTCCCTCATCGGCGACTGGCCGCCGAGCCACTTCGTCTCCCGCTACCGCGACGGCTGGTTCATCGAGGACGTCGACGGCAACCGGTACATCGACTGGCTGGCCGGCTGGGCCTCCTCGCCGCTGGGCGGCAACAACCCCGAGCTCGTCGAGGCCGCGCACACGGCGCTCAAGGAGTACGGCACCGAGTGCCTCTCGTCCCTCACCACCTGGCACCAGTACCAGCTCGCCGAGAAGCTGGTGGAGATCGCGCCCAAACCGCTCACCAAGGTCGTCTACGACACCACCGGCAGCGAGGTCGTCGAGAACGCGGTGCGCATCATGCGCGAGGCCGCCGGCCCCAGCCGCCCCTTCGTCATCACCTTCCTCGGCAGCTTCCACGGCGGCAATTACGGCACCGGCGCCATGGGCCCGCACAACGCCCACTACAACCACGGCATCGAGCCGTTCATGAGCGGCTGGATCAACGTGCCCTTCCCCACCTGCTACCGCTGCCCGTACCACCTCGACTACCCGGCCTGCGACATCGCCTGCCTCGGCTACATCGAGGAGATGATCCTGCGCTACAAGGCCACACCCGACAGCATCGCCGGCGTCAACGTCGAGTTCATCCAGGGCGAGAACGGCATCCAGATCCCGCCGCCCGAGTGGCCCGGGCGTCTGTACGAGCTCTGCAAGAAGTACGGCTGGATCCTCTACAACGACGAGGTCCAGGAGGGCATGGGCCGCTGCGGCGAGTGGTTCCTCATCGACGCGTACCCGGACGTGGAGGTCGAGCTGCTCTCGCTCGGCAAGGGCACGTCCGGCGGCCTGATCCCCATCTGCTACACCCTCGGGTCGGACCGCATGAGCGAGCCGGCCGGCGAGCTCTACACCGGAGGCACCTTCGCCGGCTCTCCCGTCGGCTGCGCCGTGGGCATCAAGCTGATCGAGCTCATCAAGCGCGACAACGTGCTGGACAACGTCAAGGCGATCGAGAAGGTCGCCAAGGCGAAGTTCGGCGCCATGAGGGACAAGTACGAGATCGTCGGCGACGTGCGCATCAAGGGCTGCTACCAGTGCGTCGAGTTCGTGGAGGACAAGGACTCCAAGACGCCGGCCCACGACCTGACGCGCGAGGTGGTCTACGCCATGGAGCGGCGCGGCGTGATCCCGATCTACGAGCCGGCGTTCAACTGGTTCCGCCCCACGCCGGCGCTCAACATGCCGCCGGAGCTGTTCGCGCTCGGTTGCGACATCGTGGAAGAATGCGTCGCCGAGGTGAGCAAAGCGCACGCCAAGGGCATCGCGTAAGGACACAGGCGACGCGCGCCGGCGGAGCGCGAGGAGGCACGTCATGACGTACGACTCACTGCCGTTCAGCGGCATCGCGACCTTCTTCAAGGCGCCGCTGGTGGCGGCGCCGACGACGGCCGACGCAGACGTCGCCGTCGTCGGCATCGGCTGGGACGAAGGCACGACCAGCCGCTCCGGCGCCCGGATGGGGCCTCGCGCCCTGCGCGAGGCCTCCACCATGTACGCCTTCCAGCGCGACGCCGAGCCCTTCTGGGACGGCGAGGCCGGCGTCGAACTCCTCGGCGGCGTGCGCTGGGCGGATTGCGGCGATGTGGCGCTCGGCCCCATGTGGTCGCCCGAGCGCTACCACAACGCCATCGTCGACAGACTGCAGCCGATCATGAAGTCCGGCCTCTTCCCCGTCACCCTCGGCGGCGACCACTCCATCGGCTACCCGGTGCTCAAGGCGCTGTACCAGGCGCGCGGCGGCAAGCCGGTCCACCTGGTGCAGTTCGACACCCACATGGACTACTGGGACGAGGAGGGCGGCTCACGCTTCTCGCACGCCAGCCCCATCATCCGCAGCCACGAGGCGGGCTTCCTCGCCGGCCTCACGCAGTACGGCATCCGCAGCCTGCACACGCCCGGCGACAACATCGCCCTGGCGAAGAGCCGCGGGGCGAACATCTTCTGGTGCCAGCAGGCGAAGGACATGCTCGTGGAGGACCTCGTCGAGCACCTGCCCAAGGGCGCCGACGTGTACATCACCTTCGACATCGACGCCCTCGACCCGGCGATCGCGCCGGGCACCGGCACGCCCGAGCCCGGCGGCTTCAGCTACTACGAGGCCAAGGACATCCTGCTCGGCGTCTGCGCCCGCTGCAACGTGGTCGGCATGGACCTGGTCGAGGTCGCGCCGCAGTACGACGGCCCCGGCCAGGTGACGGCGCTGCACGGCGCCCGCCTGATCCTCGACACGGTGGGCGC